>DATAVX010000110.1:0-169070 GCA_036267535.1 Steroidobacteraceae bacterium | reverse complement strand
AGCCAATGGCACGACCCCACATCCTTCGCTGGTGGAGGGGGTAGGATTCGAACCTACGAAGGCATAAGCCAGCAGATTTACAGTCTGCCCCCGTTGGCCGCTTGGGTACCCCTCCCTAAAATGAGCCGCGTATTTTGCGGTCCGCTTCATCCAGTGTCAATGCAAAGTCGGGGCCAAACTTGGAGTCCCTTGAGGTCTCATTGAAAGATCTTTTCGGGCATTGACATTATCGTAAGATATATATATATCATAAGATATGTCTTAAAATAGATCGAGAGAATACATGTTTCATTGTTCACATCATTTTATGGGCCGCCACCGCGGCCATGGATTCGGCCCCTTCGGCCGAGGCTTCATGGAGGGCGGCGGCATGGGCGGACGCGGGTTCGGCGTGGGCCGAAAGCTCGCCTCCGGCGGCCTGCAGCTCCTGATACTCAAATTGCTCGACAAAAAATCGCGCTATGGCTACGAAATCATCAAGGAATTGGAAGAGCGCTCGAAGGGCTTCTATGTCCCCAGTCCCGGCATGGTTTACCCGGCACTCACCTATCTGGAAGAAATCGGCCACGCGACCGTTGCCGCCGATGGCGCCCGCAAGCTGTACAGCATCACCGAATCGGGCAAGGAACACCTGGCAAAGAACCTATCCGTCGCCGAAACCCTGTTTACGCAGTTCGATCGCGTCGGTGAACGCATGGATCGTGTGCGCCGGGCGCTCCGCGATGATGAGGGCGGCGAGGAACCGGCGGATCACGAGCGGCGCGGGTCGCGTGAATTGCACCGTGCGCGGCGAGATCTGCGCGCCGCCCTGGCCGACAAGTGGCACAGCTCGCGCGAGGAGCAGAAGCGGATCGCGGAGATACTGGCGAAAGCAGCCGCGGAAATCGCCGGCAAGTAAGCGCATCAGACCCGTCATCCGCTCGGAAGTCCCACCCGCACTCGAATGGCATCGAACCTTGGTGCCGCCCAGAGCGGCGTCCAACGCGGCTCGACCGCGAGAAAAGTCAGTCGAACGTCGCGTTCATCGAGGGCCTGTTCCAGCGAGTCGAGGACGCCCGCATGATCGCCAAGACCCAACTGCGCAAGCGCCAGGTGAACCGGCGGAACATATCGGCTCCGTGCCCTTGTCTTCAGCTCGCGAATCACGCGGCGCGCCGCGGCGGCCCGATTCGACGCACCCAGCGTATAGCCCGTGAGGCCTACCGCCTCGGTGTTTCCATGCGAATAGCGATGTGCCTTTGAGAACTCGTCCAGCGCGCCGCTGAACTGGCTACGCATCCCCAGAATCTTTCCGGCGATGATGTGCGCCACCCAAAACCGCGGCGCCAGACTCAGTGCTCGTCCGAGGGGAATTGCAGCCTCGACATAACGACCCGCGTTATAGAGAAAATGTGCTTCATGGGTACTCATGATCGGTGCGAGGGGATCAAGCCGCTGGGCGGCGCGGATTTCAGCAACCGCCAACTCATGGTGCGCTAGATTGGATTTCAGGTGCGCCAAAAACATCCGGGCGGCCGGATTGCTCGGATTAAGATCGCCGGCCCGACGAAAATCGCTTTCCGCAGCGACCCATTTCCAGTCAAACCAGAAGTGTGTCACTCCTCTGGCGATGTACGCCTCCGGCAGTTTCGGATCGAGCGCCAGCGCCCGTTCACTTGCATCGCGCGCAAGCGGGAACGAATCTCGCGGTCGGACGTCGCTGGTTATAGCCTGCGTCGCATAGCAAGCTGCGATGCCCGCCCAAGCGGGCGCATAACGCGGGTCTCGATGCAGCGCCAATTCAAATTGCCTGATCGCGCGGCGATTTGCGGTCGGCGTCCGCAACTCGTACAAATGCCTGCCCCGCAAATACATGTCATACACGAGCGGATCGGTGTCCGCCAAGGCAGGCGAATTCACCGACAATTTCAGGCGAATTCTCTCTGCGACCGTCTTGGCCACTTCGACTTGTATTTTCAATACATCAGTGAGCGGCCGTTCGAAGGCGTCGACCCATAGGAGGGTTTGGTCGTGCGTACGAATCAACTGCAATGCGATACGCACTCTGCCTCGCCCATGCCGGGCACTGCCCTGGATCAGATACTCGACGCCTAGCTCCGCGCCTATCCGCGCGACACTTGCTCGAGTGCCCTTGTAGCGCATTGCCGACGTACGGGCGATCACGCCGAGCTCGTGCGGCGAGAAACTACCCAACTCGGCGATTAGATCTTCAGTCAGGCCATCGCTGAAATAGTCGTGCCGCGGGTTACCGCTCAGATTTTGAAGCGGCAGCACCGCGAGCATTTTGCGCGCCGGTTCAACTTCTTGTTCCCTCGAGCGAGCATGCTGTACCCGCTCGGCTGTCGGGGCTATGAAGCGATATCCCTTTCGCGCCACGGTCTCGATGATTCGCGGGCGCGCCCTCTTGTCGCCCAGAGCTTGCCGCACTTTTCGGATAGCCGTGTACAACGCCGAATCGACCTCGATGACGACTCGCTTTCCCCAAACGGCGTGAACCGCTTCCTCATGCGTGATGAGCTGCCCGGGCCTGCTCGCCAAGAGTATCAGCAGTTCCAGCGGCTTGCGATCGAGCTTTACGCGACGGCCATTCTGGCGCAGCTCAAAATTTGGCGAGTCGAGTTCAAATTGACCGAAATAAATGACGGTGGAGCGCACGCGAAGGGCATCTCTATTTCCAGTCTGGCGACTAGCTTACGCGCGATTCGCGCCGACATGGAACAGAAACATTTCAGGAATAATTTGGATTTTGGTCAGGACTCCGCCGTTGGGGCTGCTTTAGGCTACATCTTCATACGCAACCGGGAGATCCACGTGAAAGTACTAAGAGATGCGATTTTTTCAGCGATCGGCCTAGGAATGACACTCTCGGCCTCGGTACGTGCGGCCGATAACGATCATTGCTCGAATGCAACCCTGCACGGTGACTATGCGTTTACCATCAACGGCCAGATATTTCCGCCGGGAAAACCGCAGATAACTCGGGACGGAGTTGCGATGACGCATTTCGACGGCGACGGCATGCTGTCCCAAAACGACTTCGTAATGCAATATCCGGACATGTTGGGAATGTCATCGCCTGTGCCGAACGGCGATCCGCCGGATGCCGTGACTGCGTTCAATGTCGGCGAAACCGGCAAGTATCGGGTATTCGCAGACTGCACCGGCTGGCTGGAAATCGACTTCCCTCCCGTCGGCAGCGGCGGTGCCATCATCAAAGGGCGCTTTGTATTGAGCGACAATGGCCGTGCCATTCACCTCATCGTATATTCCGCTCAACCACCGCTCGCCCCTGGGCCGGTACCTGCGTTGATCCACAGCGAAGGACATAAACTCAAAGAGACACAGAAATTCTGATCTCTGCCGCGCGAGCATTACCTTAGGTTCGACTCAAACAGCCGATAAATTCTCTTGTATTCGTCGAGCCATGAATCGGCATTGGTGAATCCATGACGATCCAGCGGATAGGGCGACATGCTGAAATTGTCCTTGTGCAATTCGATCAGCCGCTCGTACAAGCGCATGGAATCCTCGAACAACACGTTGTCATCGATCACGCCATGGCAAATGAGCAGCGCATCCTGCAACCCGGAAGCAAACTCGATGGGCGATGAGCGCTCATAAGCGATCCGATCGACCTGCGGGTCGTTCAAAATTCCCGACGTATATTCATGATCGTACTGCATCCAATCCGTCACCGGACGCAGCGCCGCGCCCGCGGCAAACTCTCCCGGCGCACGAAATAAACCCATCAACGTCATGAAGCCACCGTACGAGCCGCCGTAAAGGCCCACATGTTTCGGATCCGCACCGGCCTGCTCAACCAGCCATTTCTTGCCGTCGAGCAGATCCTCCAGCTCGGGATGTCCCATCTGCCGGTAGATCGCAGTACGCCAAGCGCGTCCATAGCCGGCTGAAGCGCGATAGTCCATGTCGAGAATCACGTAACCCTGATGCGCGAGCAAGTTATTGAACATCTGTTCGCGGAAGTAATACGAGTAGTGCAGATGCACGTCCTGCAGGTAGCCGGCGCCATGAATGAACAACACTGCGGGCTTTTTCGGCGTGACGGCGGCATTCTTGTCGCGATAAAGCTTGGCATAGATCACTCCGCCAAAATGCGTGGACGGAACCTTGACGATTTCCGGCCGTATCCAGCTCATGGACTTGTATTCAGGCGTGCGCGTATCGGTCAATTCACGCGGCGCGCCGGACCCATCCGCCTTGACCACGGCAATTTGCGTGCGCATGTAGGGCGTTGAATAGGTGAGCAGCAGCTGCTTGCCGCTTCGATCCACCTCGGCTCTCTCGACCCCCTCGAGCTTGGTCAAGCGCTGCAAGGCGCCGCCGCCGCTCGGCACGCGATAAGCGTCATATGAATAAGGAGCCGTTTCGTTGCTGAGCACATAGAACCAGCGGCCGTCCTCCGACAGCTGCGGACTCGACACTTCGAATTGACCCTGGGTCAGCGCACGCGGTGCGCCGTTCAGCGCCTTCGTATACAGGTGCGCATATCCCGACTCCTCCGATTCATACCATAAGGTACGGTTGTCGTTGAGCCAACCGAATTCGTTGAATGACCTGTCGATCCACGCGGCGTCATTCAAGCGGTGCTGCGGCAGCAACGTGAAATTCGCCAGGTCAACGCTCGCAATCCATCGATCCTTGTGGTCGATGGAGTACATCTCAACGCCGAGCGCGCCGCCATCGGCACTCCAAATGATGCCGCCGCTGACCGCGTCTGGTTCGTCGTTGATCACCCACACGCCGCGCGCTTTCTTGTCGCTGGCCGCGGCCGCATGGCTCGCGGCTGTGGGGCTCGCGGCTGCGGGGCTCGCGGCTGCGGGGGGCGGGCTCTTCGCGGGGTGCGCCTTGGCATTTTCTTCACGCACGGATTTCATCGGATCGTCGTAGATGCCGGGCAGATTTTCCAAGGACAGCGCATGCACGCTGTGATCAGCAAGGTTCAGCAGCAACAAAGATTGGGGCGCCGGCGGGTTGCGGCCGACGCGCAGGCGTTCCTTTTCGAATTCTTCATATCCCGACTCGGTGACATAGCGCGTCAGCTGCCCCTCACGCCCCTTGGCGTGAGATTTAGGCTCTGTGACCAGCAGCAGCCAGCGCGCATCCGGCGACAGTTCGCTGCCTCGAATGGTCACATCGTCGCCCAAATAGAAAGGCAATACCGGGCGCGAAGCGTCGCCCTTCTGCATCGCCTCGTCCTGAATGCGCGCGTCCTCCTTGTCGTCATGCAGTTTCTTCAAGGTGACGAAGCTACGCAGCTGCATTTCCCGCAGGTCATCGGCGGCCGGCGGCGCATTGGGATCCTTTTCCGCTTTGACGATGGCAGCGGGCGTCGTCACCGCGCCGGCGAGATCGTGCACGAACCAGTCGTTGCCGATGCGAAAGCTCAACAGCTTGCCGTCTGCGGAAAAATGCGGCTCCGATTTCATTTGCGGCGAGCGGGTGACCTGCATCAAGCGGCCGTTGCCGAGATCGCGTACGAAGATGTCGTTGTTGCGGATGAAGGCAGCATGCTTGCCGGCGCGGTCGTAAACCGGATCCCCATCGGCATTGGCCATGGCGCCGGCGTCAACGACCTGATCCCTGCCGCTGGACCGATCAATTCGATGCAGATCGACGATGGGCGACCCTGAGCGTTTAAGCGAGTAGTACACCGCTTTGGCATCGGCCGACCAGTATGCGTCCCGCACGGGCGGTCCGATCCAATCAGGATCCGCCATGATCTTTTCGAGCGACAGGGCGGATGAACCCGTGGCTGCCGCGGGGGCAGCCGAGACGGCAGATGCGCTCAGGCTCCCGCATACGGCGATAAACGCCCCCATGGAAATCGCGCAGAAGCAATATCTCATTGAATTTCAGCCCCGCAGGTTTTTGATATGCCGATCGAACCCGAAGGTGTCAGGCAATTTTTTTGCGGCCGTGCAATCGCGTGACCAGATCCGCCTCCACCCGGCTCAGTCCGAATTGCTGCGTCAGCCTGCCGGGGTCCGTGCCGCGGCGCGCGGAATCGATCGCCTCGTCGAAGGAGGCGGCGGCGCCGCGCAGCTCCACCAACTCGACGCGCTCCGCTACGCCTGAATATTCTTGCTCGATGCGCTTGACGCGGCTGCCGGTGCGCAAGCTGATCGATGCCAGCACCTCGACCTCTCGGCGCATCGCGGCGAGGCTGGACTCCACGGCGAGGCAGCGCGCTCGCCAGCGGCGCACGGAAATCGACATGATGAGGCAGCCGAGCAGCGCGCCGGATCCCAGCAACACTCCCGCGACGGCCGGAATGGTATCGAGATTGAAATCAATCATTCAAGCGTACTCGTCGATGTGCGATTTGGGCGGTCTCGGTGCTGCACCGGGCTCCGGGCTGTCGGATCTTGCGGCAGGCCTGTCGGGACCTTGATCGGAGCGTTGCCGGCGTTCCTTGTCGTCTTTTGAAGATCGCCGGTCGGCAATCGGCAGCGCTGGGAAAAGGCCTGAATTGCTTAAGCGGTCAACTTCACTCATTGCGTGACCTCGCTCATTGGGGTTTGGGTGGTTCGGTCGTCGTCTCAACTACGGTTGGCTTCACTTGCTTCATCAATACGGTTCTTTCCAACGCCGCGGGCGGCACGCGCACCATCAGCCGGTTGCTGGCGCTGGCGGCATCGGCCAAATCGATGCCGGGCGCCACGGACTCCGGCGTGTCCGTGGTGATCCTCGCCGTCGTCTCTTGTGCGGCGGACACCGCCTCGAGCACCAGCACGGCAACACGCCGATTGGCATTGCGCCCCTCGGGCGACGCGTTCGGCTGGCGCGGATGAAACTCGCCGAAGCCGACGATCTCGAGTCGCAAAGGTTCGATACCTTGCTTGGTGAACTGATGCACGACGCTGGCGGCGCGCGCCGCCGACAATTCCCAATTGGAGGGAAACGCGCTCGTGTGAATCGGCCGATCATCCGTGTGGCCCTCGACGCGGATCGGATTCGGGAAGGGCTTCAGCACCTCGGCCAGCTTGTTGAGCACCGGTTCGGCCGAGGACGAGAACGCGCCTGAACCGCTCGGAAATAAGATATCCGTATTGATTTCGATCTCCAGCCACATGCTCTCGCGCTTCACCGTGATCAGCTTGGCGTCGATCAAGGCGCGCATCGCGTCCTGCACTTCGCGCTCCATGCGGATCAGGGATCCCGGGATATCCGGCCGCGCCGGGGGCGCCGGGGGCGCCGGCTTCGCTGCGTCTTCCTGGCCTTTGATTTTGATCAACGCAGTGGGGGTGATGCCGACCAGCGGCTTCTCGCCGCCTTTGCCCGGTTCCGGCTCGCCCATGTTCACGGGCTGCATGCTCTTCGGCGCGCCGTTGAAGGCCGCGATCATGGCATCGGACAGCACGCGGAACTTTCCCTCATTCACCGACGACATGGCGTACATCACGGTGAACAGCGCGAACAGCAGCGTCACGAGATCGCCGTAGGGAATGGCCCAGGCCTCATGATTCACATGGTCTTCGTGCTTTTTCTTGCGGGCCATTAGCGGTGAAAGTACCCTTGTAATTTCGATTCGATATTGCGCGGATTCTCGCCCTGCGCGATGGCGATGAGACCTTCGATCACCATGGTGCGAACCTGCGATTGGCCGTGAATGACGGCCTTGAGCTTGTTGCCCATGGGCAGGAACAAAAGATTGGCGAATGCGATGCCATAGATCGTCGCGATGAAGGCCGCCGCAATGCCGTGGCCGAGTTTGGAGGGATCGTTGAGGTTCTGCATGACGGCCATCAAGCCCATGACGGCGCCGATGATGCCCAACGTCGGCGAATACACACCCATGGATTCGAACACTTTCGCGGCCTGCGTGTCGAAATGCTCCATGGTATCCAGTTCGATTTCCATGCTGGAGCGGATCGCATCCGGTTCGCCGCCGTCCACCAACGACTGAAGCCCCTTCTTCAGGAACTCGTCCTTCTCACCTTCCACGGCGGATTCCAAGCCGAGCAATCCCTGCTTGCGGGCGACATTGCTCCACTCGACGATTTTTTCGATCATGCCCGCGGGATTGTTGGCCGGCGGCTTGAACACCCAGGATGCGATTTTCCACGCGCGGATGAAAGTGGCCATGGGTGTCTGCACCAGGCTGGCGGCGAGCGTGCCGACGACCACGATGACGAAGGCGGCGCTGCCGACCAGCGCGCCGGCGCTGCTGCCCTTTAATATTGCGCCGCCGATGATGGCTATCAGCGCAAGCACGATCCCGATGATGCTTAAAATATCCATTGATCAATCCGGCGCGAGCCACTCCGCCAGCCGCGCCCGCAAGCGCACCAGCGCCTGGCCGTGGATCTGGCAGACGCGCGATTCGGAAACCTCGAGCACCTCGCCGATTTCCCGCAAGTTCATGTCATCGTCGTAGTACAGCGAGAGCACCAGCTTCTCGCGCTCCGGCAAGATGCTGATGGCACCGCTCAGAGCACTGCGAAATCCGGCATCCTCCATATCGTCCAAGGGTCCGGGACCTTCGTCGCGCGCATGATCCGCGGGGCTTGACTCATCCTCGCTCGTTCCCATCTGATCGAAGCTGAACAAGCGGCAGCTCGCGGCGTCCTGAACGAGCTTGTGATATTCCTCGATGGACACGCCGAGACCCCCGGCAATATCGGTCGGCGTTGCGTCCTGGCCTTTTTCATTCTCGATCTTGCGAACCACGTCGGCCATCTCGCGCATGTTTCGATGCACAGAGCGCGGCGTCCAATCGGATTTGCGCACTTCATCGAGCATGGCACCGCGTATGCGAATGCCGGCGTAGGTTTCGAAATTCGCGCCCTTGGTCGCTGAGTAGTGCTTGGCCGCGTCCAGCAGGCCGATCATTCCGGCTTGAATCAGGTCATCGACTTCAACATTCGGCGGCATGCGGCTGACCAGGTGGTAGGCAATACGCTTCACCAAATCGGCGTGCCGCAACGCCAATTCCTGTTGGGGCACCTGATCCACGGGAGTGCGGTCATCCGTAGCCGGTTTCGCCCCGCGTTTTTGAGTGTTCGTGTACTGTGTGCTTGCTCTCATTGCAATACCGTCGAGGGGGCGATCCTGGCCCCCACCATTCGTTCGACAAAGAACTCCAGGTGACCTCGTGCCCCTTGGGGCACAGACCACTTATCGGCTTTAGAAGCCAGATTCTTGAGGGCGATGGAGGAAATTGATGCCGGATAGGCATCCACCACGGCGCTCTGCCGCTTTACGGCACGGCGCAGATAGTCGTCAAACGGTACGGAACCGGCAAACTCCAGGGTGACATTGAGAAAGCGGTCACAGACTCTGCGAATTTTCTGAAATAAATCGGGTCCTTCTCCAGACCTGCGGGTCTGATTTGCCAGGACCTGAAACCTGTGCACTCCATGCTCGCGGCTCAACACCTTGATCAGCGCATATGCATCGGTGATCGAAGCCGGCTCGTCGCAGACCACCACGACCACGTGATGCGCGGCCTGGCTGAAGGTCATGACGCTATCGTGCAATCCCGCCGCGGTGTCGACCACCAGCACTTCGACCTGATGGTACAAGTCGCTGAACGCGCGGATGATCCCCGCGTGTTCCGCGGGCGACAAAGCGGCCATGCGTTTGATGCCGGAAGCGGCCGGCACGACTTGCAGGCCGTGCGGACCGGTGACGATGGCATCCTCGAGCGCGCACTCGCCCTGAATGACATTGCCCAGATGAAATCGCGTGTGCAGGCCCAACACGACATCGACGTTGGCAAGCCCCAAGTCGGCATCCACCAGCATGACGTCGCGGCCCTGCGCGGCGATCGACACCGCCAAGTTCGCCGACACCGTGGTCTTGCCCACCCCACCCTTGCCGCCGGTCACCGCGATGACCTTGACGGGACGCGCGGAGTTCATTTCAGCCAAGGCCTGCGCTCGTTCCGGCGATAGTCTGGCGTCACGCATGGGCGGCGGCTCCGCCGAAATTGCGCGCGAAATAGCACTCATCGCGGGGCGGCGGCGAGCGCCGCGCCAGCTCGAGCGCCTGCCGTACCAGCCAGATCCGTTTGAGATGCGACGCGTGCAAGTCCTCCGGAATGCGCTGACCATTGCATACATAGGCGATTTTCAATTGGTGTCTGAGCACCGTGGACAGGGCGGCACCGAGACTCGCCGACTCGTCTACCTTGGTAAGGACGCAGCCTAAGGGCTTGATGCGCACAAAGGCGCTCACGAGCTCATCGAGCGCTTGGCCCTCGGCCTGCGCGGGAAGCGCCAGCAGCACCCGCGCGCGCGATGCGCCGTACTTCAGAGCCGCCAATTGTTCCGTGAGTCGGACGTCGCGCGGTCCCATCCCCGCGGTGTCGATCAAGATCAATTTCTTGGACTTCAGCCGCTCGAGCACGTGCGCCAATTCCTTGGCGCCGTTCGCCGGATGCATGGGTGCTCCCAGAATTCGCGCGTAAGTCATCAGTTGCTCGCGGGCGCCGATTCGATAGCCATCGGTGCTGACGAGCGCCAGGTCCCGGCTTCCGTGCAGCATGCACCAGCGCGCCGCCAGCTTCGCGATCGTGGTGGTTTTGCCGGCACCGGTCGGGCCCACCAAGGCGACCACGCCGCCGGCGACGCAGGTCGGATCATTGATGATCGGCAGATGCTTGGCGAGCAGCGCCAGCGGAATGTGCGAGGGATCCTCCAAGCTGGTGCGGCGCGGCGTGAGTTCGGCCAGCGAGCTGGCGACATCCGGCGCAATGTTCATCGCCGTCAGCTCTTCCAGCACGGTTGCCTTCAAGGGCTCGCGCAGACGCTTGTCGTTCCAAGTCATGCCGGCCAATCCGGTCTCGAGCAAGCGCCGCATCACCTGCAGCTCGCGCTGCATCGCGCCATAGCCGCTATCCGCTGCCGATGCGATGCGCGGCGCAGCCTGTGCTTGCATGAGGCGGGGCGCGGCAGTCGGTTTCGGAAGCGCGCCAGCCGGTTTCGGGGGCCCGGCCGATTTCATGGCGGCGGCTGGTCTCGCGGGCGGCGCGATGGGCGAGCTCGGTGCGCTCGGTGCGCTCGAGGCCGCAGCCGGCGATGCATCTCTCGACGGCGCTGCGATCACGGGCGCGGTGCTCTGGCGCTTGGCATCGACAAACAAGGCCTCGTCGTAATCCACGGCGGCGATGACCTCGATTCCGTCGTCGCTGCGACGGCTCGACAAAATGACCGCATCCAGTCCCTGCTCCGCCCTTACCAAGGCGAGAGCCGCGCGCATGCTGGGCGCCGTATATCGTTTGATCTTCATGTCAACCTCCGTGAATCACTCAATTCGTCAGCGGCCCACCGCAGCAATCACGCGAATGCGGCGGTTTTCCGGAATCTCGTTGTAGGCAAGCACAGCCAGCGACGGCGTGGAGTGGCGCATGAGGCGTGCAATCCACGGACGGATCTTCGGTGCCACCAAGAGGACCGCCGGCTCTCCCGCTGCGTCTTGACGGCGCGCACTATCGCCCAATGCAGTTTGAATTTTGTCCGCGAGGCCGGGCTCGAATCCGGGCGACGCGTCGCCGCCGCCGGCCATCGAATCTTGCAGCACCTGCTCCAGCGCAGGATCCAAGGTAATCACGGGCAATTCCTGGCGCAGCCCGCCGATGTTCTGCACGATGGTGCGGCCGAGCGCCACGCGCACGGCGGCCACCAGCACTACGGCGTCCTGCGTCCGCGGCGCGTATTCCGCCAGGGTCTCGCAGATAGTGCGCAAGTTGCGGATGGGCACGCGCTCGAGCAATAGGAACTGCAGCACCTTGACCACGACGCTCATCGGCAAGAGCTTCGGCACCAGGTCCTCGACCAGCTTGGGCGCGGTTTTTCCCAAACGGTTGAGCAGTTGCTGCACTTCCTCGTGTCCCAGCAATTCATGGGCATGCGACTGCAACAAGTGGCTCAGGTGAGTCGCGATGACGCTGCTGGCGTCCACCACCGTGTAACCCTGCGACTGCGCCTGCTCGCGCCTGACCTTGTCGATCCAAATCGCGTCCAGGCCGAAGGCGGGATCCTTGGTGGCAGAGCCGGGAATCGTGCCCGATACCTGGCCGGGATTGATGGCCAGTTCCCGGTCCGGGAACACTTCGGACTCCCCCACCGGCGCGCCCAAAATGGTGATGCGGTAGGAGTTCGGGCCGAGCTCCAGGTTGTCGCGGATGTGCACAGCCTGGACCAGGAATCCGAGCTCCTCGGATAGCTTCTTGCGCACACCCTTGATGCGCCCCATCAGTTCGCCGCCCTGATTGCGGTCTACCAGTGGAATCAACCGGTACCCGACCTCCAGGCCGATGACATCGACCGCTTCGACATCGTCCCAGGACAGCTCTTTTTGTTCCGCGGGCGTCGCCTGAGCGGCCGGCGCGGCGGCCACGGCCGCCGTGGGCGCAGGACGCCTGCTCATCAAATAGGCGCCGACCGCGCACATCGCCGCCATCGCGAGAAACACGAAATTCGGCATTCCCGGAATGACGCCGAGCAGCGTCAAGATGCCGCTGGTGACGGCGAGTGCCCGGGGCTGCCCCAGCAGCTGAGCCATGATTTGCTGGCTCATGTCGTGCGGGCGCGAAACGCGCGTCACCAGAATGGCCACCGCCACCGACAGCAGCAACGCGGGAATCTGTGCCACGAGGCCGTCGCCGATGGTGAGCAGCGCGTAGGTTCGGCCTGCGTCGGCGAGCGACATGCCATGCTGTGCGGCACCGATGATGGTGCCGCCGAACATATTGATGAATACGATCAGGATTCCGGCGATGGCATCGCCGCGCACGAATTTGCTGGCACCGTCCATGGCGCCGTAGAAATCACCTTCCTCACGGACTTCCTGGCGGCGGACGATGGCGTCGGCCTGCGTGATGATTCCGGCGTTCAAGTCGGCGTCGATCGCCATCTGCCGGCCCGGCATGGCATCCAAGGTGAAGCGCGCGCTCACTTCCGAGATGCGTCCGGCGCCCTTGGTGATGACCACGAAATTGATGATCACCAGCACCGTGAATACCACCATGCCGACGGCATAGTTGCCGCCGACCACGAAGTGCCCGAATGCGGCGATGACATGGCCTGCCGCCTGGGCGCCGGTGTGCCCGTTCATGAGCACGATGCGGGTCGAGGCGACGTTCAGGCCCAGGCGCAGCAAGGTCGCACCCAACAGCACGGTGGGAAACGCCGCGAACTCGAGCGCGCGCCGCACATAGATCACCGCCAGCAAGATCATGAGCGAGAGCGAAATATTGAAGGTGAAAAAGATATCCAACAGGAACGCAGGCAGCGGCAACACCATCATGGCGAGCACGATCATCACCAGCAGCGGCACGCCGAGTCCGTTGCGGGCGAATTCACCGAAGGTCGCCACTGCGCCGCGCGCGCTCATGAGTCCAGGTACTCATCGCCGACCTTGGGATTCGGCCGCGCAACGCGCGCCGCCAAAGTCGGATTCAAGGTGCGGACTCTGAAGATGTACGACAGCACCTGCGCCACGGCGACGTACAGGCCGTTCGGGATCTCCTTGTTCAGGTCGGTCGAGCGATACAGAGCGCGCGCCAGTTTCGGCGCTTCGAACACCGGCACGCGATGTTCCTCGGCGATGCGGCGTATGTTCTGCGCAACCAGATCGAGGCCTTTGGCGAGGACCACCGGAGCGCGCATCTTCTTCGGGTCGTACTTCAGCGCCACGGCGAAGTGCGTCGGGTTGACGATCACGACGTCCGCCGTGGGCACTTTGTGCATCATGCGCCGCCGAGCCAACGTCTGCTGCATGTGGCGTATGCGCTGCTTGGTCTCGGGACGGCCGTCCAGCTCCTTCGATTCATCGCGCAATTCCTGTCGCGTCATGCGCAAAGCGCGCTTGAACTGAAAGAGCTGCAGGGGCACGTCGACCACCGCGACCAGCGCGAGCGAGGCGCACAGCCACACAAAGGCCCAGCTCAAGAGTCCGGCGCCGCGCATGACGGCTGCCCGCGGCGCCATGCGCCCCAGCGCCAGGACGTCGCCGAAAATCCATGAGACGATCCCGGCGCACACCGCGCCGACGACGAAGCACTTGAGCAGCGCCTTCCCCAACTCCGACACGCCGTGAAGGCCGAACAACCGCTTGAGACCCGACAGCGGACTCAGACGGGAAAAGTCCGGCGCCAGCGCTTGCGTGGTGAAATTCCATCCGCCCAGCGCCACCGACGCCAGCAACACCATGACCACCAGTGCGCCGAACACCGGCAACACCGCGGTCAGCGCACTCATGCAGGCATCGCCGAGCGACGCGCTCATCGAGTCCGTGGTGCCCAAGGCCCGGCCGTCGACGGATAGCGAACGCCGCATCATCTGCGCCAATCGAGAGGCAGCCGTGCCGCCGATCGCCACCAGCGCTGCGCTGGCGCCGATCATGGCCGCAAAATTGGTGAGTTCGCGGGAGCGTGGGATCTGGCCGCGTTCGCGTGCTTCCTGCAGCCGTCGAAGCGAAGGTTCTTCGGTGCGTTCGCCGCCCATTTCGGATTCAGCCATCAGGGCACCCCCGCGGCGTGGCCGCTGACCAGATCCCCGACGGCCATCAAGGCGTTATTAATGAGAGCGGCAATTCCCGACATGATGCCGTCGAGTCCGGCGAGCAATACGAAGAAGCCGCTCATGAGCGTAATGGTGAAACCGATGCCGAATAAATTGAGCTGCGGCGCGGCGCGGGTCACGACGCCCAGCGCCAGATTGACGATCACCAGGGCGATGACGGCAGGCAGCGCGATCAGCAAACCGGTGTCGAATACGTGCGCGCCCCACAGCACCAGGGAGAGGAAAAAATTCTGATTCAAATGCGCGCCGATCGGCAATGTGTGGAAGCTCTCCGCCAAGGCGCCGAGCAGCATCAAATGACCGTTGATGGCAAGATAGGTCAGCGTGCCGAAGATCATGAACAGCTGGCCGAGCACCGGCACTTGGGCGCCGCGCTGCGGGTCGACCAGGGTCGCAAAGCCCAGGCCCATGGTCAGCGAAATGCTTTGGCCGGCGAAGACCAGCGCTTCGAATGTGACTTGCACCACCATGCCGATCGCCACGCCGATGAGCAGCTCCAGCACGGCGGCCAACAGGCCCGCTGCCGAAAAGATCGACAGCCCGGCGGGCACCTGAATCAGCGGGCCCAGCAAAAACGCCAGCGCCAGGGTCAGCACGATTTTGACCAAGCCCGGCACCACGCCTTCGCTCGCGATGGGCGCCGAGAGCACAAAACCGCCGACGCGCAGCGCGGGCCACCACATCCGGCTCACCCACATCGAGACATCGGCGGAATTCAGGATCAACGGCTGCATGCTATCCCACCATCGCCGGGATGCTGGCGTACAACTCGTGCGTGAAATCGATCAGCACGCGCAGGATCCAGGGCCCGGCGACAAACAACGTAAGCACCAGCATCAAAAGCTTCGGAATGAAGCTCAAGGTGGACTCATTGATTTGGGTCGCCGCTTGCAGCATGCCGATCACCAATCCGGTGATGAGCGCGATCAGCAGCAATGGTGCCGAGATCAACGAGGTGACCATCAGGGTCTTGTGAGCCAGGTCCATGACATTTTCAGGCGTCATTGGTGAAAGCTCGACGCCAGCGTGCCTATGAGCAAGGTCCAGCCATCGACCACCACGAACAACATGATCTTGAAAGGCAGAGACACCAAGACCGGCGAGAGCATCATCATGCCCATGGACATCAGCACGCTGGCGACCACAAGATCGATCACCAAGAAGGGGATGAACACCATGAAGCCGATCTGGAAGGCGATCTTCAGTTCGCTGGTGAGAAAGGTCGGAACCAGGACGGAGAGCGGCACATCCTCGGCGCTGGCGAACTGCGGCTTGCCGGACAGCTTGGAGAACAGCTGCAAATCGTTTTCGCGCGTCTGCGCCAACATGAATTTCTTCAAAGGCGCGACCGTGCGGTCGATCGCCACTTCGCCGGCAAGCTGGCCATCCATATAGGGCTTGATGCCAGAAGCGTACGATTGCTCCAGGGTCGTTGCCATCACGAAGAACGTGAGAAAGAGCGCGAGCCCGGTGAGCACCTGATTGGATGGCGTGGTCGCCATGCCGAGGGCCTGCCGCAGTATCGACAGCACGATGATGATTCGGGTAAACGCCGTCATGGCCAGCAAAATTGCCGGCAGCAGCGTCAGCAGCGTCATCAATATGAGAATCTGGAAGGTGAGCGAATACGTCTGCACGCCATCGGCAGCCGACTTCAAGGCAATCGCGGGCAGCGCAGCTTGCGCGCCGGCAGCCAACGGCAGCAGCGCGAGTCCTGCAGCCGCGATCAGGCGATGGCGCGGCAACTTGATCACGGAGAACCCGGCCGCTTCATCAGATCTCGCAGGCGTTCGGCAAAGGGCGGCACGCGGCCGGCCGCCTTCAACGAAATGGGAATGGCCAGCGGCGTCAGAGCGACGATGCCGCCTGCGCTGACGCCGAGCAGCACGTGAGCCTCGCCGATTCGCACCAGCACCACGCGTTCACGTGGGCCGATGCTCAGCTGGTCGAGCACTTCGCTGTCGAGCGAACCGCGCGGGGCATTCAGTTTGAAGCGCTTCAAGACCCAGCCGATCGCCAAAATCAACGCCACAACGGCGATGAGGCTCAATGTGAGCTGCGTCAAGCTGCCGATCGATAACGGCGAGGCGGCTTGCGCCATCGCCGTCATTTGGCCTGCTCCATCCTCTCCGTCTCGCTGACCACGTCAGTGAGGCGAATGCCGAATTTCTCATTGACCACCACGACTTCACCGCGCGCGATGCGCACGCCGTTCACCAGCACGTCGAGCGGCTCGCCGGCCAAGCGGTCGAGCTCGACCACGGCACCGGGCGCAAGCTGCAGCAGTTCACGCACCGACATCTTCGCGCGTCCCACCTCGAGGGCCAGCGTAACGGCGACGTCAAGAATGAGTTTCAAATTCATTTCCTGACCGGCGGCGCCGGCGGCGTTGGGGGCCAAATCGCTGAATTGCGCGCGCGCGACGGCGGCATTTTTCGGATCGGGCGGACTCATACGGGAACTCCTGGAAGGATTTTGAGGGCGTTATGCCCCTGCGAGATGCCGAAGCGGCCGCGATAGAGCGCCACATCGCCGGCCAACAAAGTGACCTGCTGCGGCGCTTCGATCGGAATGATGTCGCCTGGCGCCAGGCTCACCAATTCGCGCAAGCTGATTTGCGCCTGGGCGAGAACGGCGCGCGTCTCCAGTCGCGCCTCCTGCAGTGCGTCGGTGATCACCGGCGCCCACGCTTCTTGTTTGCGCAGCGGCGCTGCGCCGCCGTCGCCGGCGAGTGCCTCGCGGACCGGACTGAGCAACGCATCGGGGAGCAGCCAGTCGATGCGGCCGCTGCGGGCCGCGAATTCGACGGTATATTTGGCGACGATAACCGACTCCAGCGCCCCGCCCAGCTGCACCAGACGCGGATTGGTTTCTTGTTTGACCAACTCCAATTCCACCGGCGATACCGGCTGCCAGGCGGCCGCCAGGTCCGCCGCGAAACTGCGCAGCATCAATGCGAGAAAGCGCTGCGCGGCCGGCGCGACCGCCGCCTGCGGATCCGCGTTGGCGCGGCCCGTGCCGCCGAAGAAGCCGTCCAACAAGGTCAACAACAACGCCGGTTCGACGCTGACATAGGCAAATCCCGGCAAGGGTTTGAGCCTCACGACGGCAAGCGTGGCAGGTACCGGCAAGGAGGCCTGCAGATCCACGCTCTTCACCGATTCCAGCGAATCGAATTGCAGGCTGGCATCCCGTCCCAGCAACAGGGATAACGAGGCGCCGGCACGGTCGCCGAAGTTCTTGCTGACCACCTCGAGCAGCGGCAGGTCGGTCCGATTGATGCGTTGCGCGGCAAAATCATAGGGACGCACGCTAAGCTGGCCTTCCTTGCCGTTTTTTTCGAGCAAGGCCTGCACTTCCTCGTTGGAAATTCGCGCCGCGGACTCCTCCATTACTGCACCACGAAACTGGTGAACAGCACATCGTCCACGTCGGGGCTGCCTTCCTTCTTTTGTACCGCACGAACTTCCGCCAGCGCCTCTTGCCGCAGCTTCTCCTTACCCTCGCGCGACATCATGGATTCGTAGTTGCGATTGCTCATCAGCAACAGCAGATTGTTGCGGATCAAGGGGATGTTTTTTTGCACGCTCTCGATGGCCTTTTCGTCGTGCGCCATGACCTCCATGGTGATTTGGAGAAATCGCACGGCTGAACCTTCTTCGAAGTTCACGACCAACGGCGGATCGATGGCGTAGTAAACCGAGGGTTTGCCGGCCCCGCCGTGCTCGGCGCTCTTCTCCGCGGCGGGCACCGGCACGATGGCGGTGATCTTGCCGTCCTTATCGAGCTTGAGGTCGGGCAGCGGGTGCAGCTTGGCGTTGATGAAGCCGCCGATCACGACAGCCCCTAAGGTGAGCGCAAAAATGCCCAGCCCGTTCATCACGGTACCCATCAATCCGCCGGATTTCTTTGGCGGCGGGGGAGGAGGAGCGTCGTCAGCTTCGTCTGCCATAGTTCGATTCCAAAATGCGGGCACGTGCCGCAACCGCAGAATCGAGCAAGTTCTATGCCAGAAGATTTTTAGGGAATTTTTCCTATAATATTCATCGGTTTAAGAAAATATCGGCGCACCGCCGGGTGGTGCGAAGCGCCGATAAATTGACGCTTACCAGATACTCACGCGTTGATCGGGCGGCAGGTACATCTTGTCGCCGGGCTTCAGGCCGAACGCCGCATAGAATCCGGCCTGATTGCGCAGCGGCGCCGTGCCCCGCACAGCCGGCGGCGAGTGGGGATCGGTTTTGATACGCTCGATGGCTTGCGCCTCGCGCACCTTGCCGCGCCACACTTGCACCCACCCCAAATACAGGCGCTGATCGCCGGTGAGGCCGTCGATCACCGGCGCCTCATGGCCGGCGAGTGAAATCCGGTATGCCTTGTAGGCGATCGCCAGACCGGAATTGTCGCCGATGTTCTCACCCAACGTGAGGGCGCCATTGACGTGGTAGCCCGGCACCGGCTCATAGGCATTGTATTGCGCCACCAGCGCCCTGGTCTTCTCGGCAAACTTGTCGTGATCGGCCTTCGTGAACCAGTCGTGCAGGTTGCCGTCGGCATCGAATTGGCTGCCCTCATCGTCGAATCCGTGACTCATCTCATGGCCGATGGCGCCGCCGATGCCGCCGTAGTTCACCGCATCGTCAGCGCCGGAGTCGAAGAACGGCGGCTGCAGGATTGCCGCCGGGAATGTGATTTCATTGCGCGTGGGATTGTAGGAGGCGTTGATGGTTTGCGGACGCATCCGCCACTCGCTGTGATCGACCGGCTTGCCCAATTTGACCAGGTTGCGGCGGTACTCGAACTCGTTGGCGCGGTCCACGTTGCCGAGCAAATCGTCGCGCGAAATCTTGAGTGCGCCGTAGTCGCGCCAATGGTCCGGATAGCCGATCTTGGGCAGCATTTTAGCCAGTTTGGCCTGAGCGCCGACCTTGGTATCGGCGCTCATCCAATCGAGCGTGTCGATGTCGCGGCGGTAAGCTTCCAGCAGGTTCAAAATCAGCGCCTGCATTCGGGCCTTGTTCTGCGGCGGGAAATATTTCGCCACATACAGCTTGCCCAGCGCCTCACCGAGGCTTGCGTCGAGCAGGTTGATGCCGCGCTTCCAGCGCGGCTGATTTTCCGGCACGCCGCGCAACACCCCGCCGCTGAATGCGAATCTTTCATCGACAAAGGCCTTCGACATGTATGGCGCCGAGGCAGATAGCACGCGCCATTTGAAATATGCCTTCCACACATGCAACGGCGTGGCGCTCATCACTTTGCTCAAGCTCGTGAAGTAACTCGGTTGGGTCACGATGACGTAGTCGACCTTGCCTTCCACGCCCGAGCTGCGCAGGTAGCGCTGCCAATCGTATCCGGGCATCAACGCGGGCAATTCGGCGATGGCGGTCTTGTTGTAAGTCTTGATGGGGTTCCGGTCTTCCACCCGCGTCCATTGAATTCTTGCCAAGGCCGTTTCCAGTTCGAGAATCGCAGCCGCGCTTTGCGCGGCCTTGGCTTGGCCGGCCATGCCCAACATTTTTTCGATGTGTGCCCGATAGGCGACCCTTGCCTCCTTGAGCTTGGCATCGTCTTTCAGGTAGTAATCGCGATCCGGCAATCCCAAACCGTCCTGCGACAGAATGACGGCGTAGCGAGTTGAGTCCCGGGCATCCAAATTGAAGCGCAGGCCGAAGGGCGCGCCCGCACCGATCTCGACCATCCGGGCCATTACGGCCGGGATCGCATTCTTATTCTTGATCGCGTTGATCGCGGCAAACTCCGCCAACACGGGTTTGACGCCCAAGCTTTCGAGCTCGCTCTCATTCATGTAGCTGGCATACAGATCCGCGAGCTTCTTCGCGTCCGGATCCTGATTGGACGCCGTCTGACCGAGCCCATCGACGATGGTGCGCAGCTGTTCCTCGGTCTTGTCCTGCAATGCCGTAAACGATCCGACCGCGCCTTTATCCGCCGGCAGCTGATAATCGCGCAGCCACTTGCCGTTCAAATATTGGTATACGTCGTCCTGAGGGCGCGTTGAGCTATCCACGTATTGAAGATCGATACCGGAGCGCAGCACCGGGCGCGGGGCCGGCGCAGCTGCGGCGGGCGGAGGCGCAGGCGGCGGCTGACTACTGGCGCACGCCGCAACAGCGGCGATGCAGGCGACGGTTGCCAAATTCTTCAACATGATCTCTCCTCAAAATTTCAATGAAACCTTCAAGCCCGGCCCCGCGTCATCGAGCACCAGGTGCGCGCCATGCAATTTCGTCACCGCCGCCACGAGCGACAAGCCCAATCCGGAGCCTGGAAATTTCCGCGCCTCGTCCAGGCGCACGCGGCGGCCGAGCACCACCTCGCGTTTGTCGGCCGGAATGCCGGGCCCATTATCCTCCACGATGACTTGCGGCGCGCTGCCCGATCCGTCCAGCACCACCCGAATGTGGCCGCGGTCGGGGGTGAATTTAATGGCATTGTCGAGCAAATTGGCGAGCGCTTGAGCCAGCAATTGCCGATTGCCCTGCACCTGCGCGCCCGGCGCCACGGAACTTTCGAGCACGATGCCGCGCTCCTCGCTCACCGGCGCATACAGCTCGACCACGCTCGCAACCAGCTCGGATAGATCGACCGCCTCTCGCGCGACCGTACCGGTCTCGGCCAGGGCAATGCGCAGCAGCGCGTCCAGCGTGCTGCGCATCTGGTCCACCTCGGTGGTGACGCGTTCGAGCACACGGCGCTCGGCCGAGCCCGGCGTCAGCCCGGGCATTGCCCCTTCCGCGGTGGCCTGCAGCCTGTTCAACGGAGTACGTAGATCGTGTGCTGCGCTGTCGAGGACCGTGCGCATACCCAAGGTGAGCTGCTCGATCTTGTCGAGCATGGTATTGATTTCGCGCGCCAGCGTATTGATCTCGTCGTCGGCGTCGCGAACCGGCAGACGTTGCGACAGGTCGCCGCGCATGATTTGGGTCGCGACCGCCGAAATTGCGCCGGCCTGCGCCAGAATGCGCCGGCCCATCCAAAAGCCGCCGCCCAATCCCAACAGCAAGGTCAGCAGCACCGCGGCAATCAGGCCTCGCATCATCAGGCTCTTGACGTCCTGGCGTTCCTGAACGTCGTGGCCGACGAGCATTTGATAGCCGCCGGGCAGGGCAAAATAGCGCGCGCGCATCTCGTGCTCGCGCGTCTCGTCGCCGAACGGCACCGACACCCTGAATAGAAACCACTTTTCCTTGGCGTTGATTTTCGGCCACGCGGGCACATTCCCCGCCACCGGCCGCAGCTGCGGATCCACCATCAAATACACCGCGCCGCGCACATCCTGATCCTGGGAGCGCTGCTCGACCAATTCGATGAAATCGCTGCGCGAGAGAACCAGCATCTGCTCGCGCAATCCCTGCACCTCTGCTTCGATGAGATTGTCGGTGCTGCCGTCGACCACGCGGGATACGGCGAAGTCGACCGCATAGATGAGGGCGGCGGCGCCGATGGCGAAAACGATCGAATAGACGATGGCGATACGGAACGGCGACGTATCGAGAACACCGAGAAAGCGCTGATCGGGACCCATCCTAAGGGGACTCCAGGCGCCGTTATTCGTCTTCGCGCAAGCTGTAACCCGCGCCGCGTACGGTATGCAACAGGGGCTTATCGAAATCTTTGTCGATTGCCTGCCGCAAACGGCTGATGTGCACGTCGATCACATTGGTTTGCGGGTCGAAGTGATAGTCCCATACACCTTCGAGCAGCATGGTGCGCGTCACGACCTGTCCGCTATGGCGCATCATGAACTCGAGCAGCTGGACCTCGCGGGCGGTCAACTCGATTTTCTTGCCGTTGCGCACCACCCGGCGAGTCATGCGGTCCAGTTCCAGATCGGCCAACTTCAACTTCGTGCTGGCTTCCGCGTTGCCGGCTTCGCCGCGGCGGGCAAGCGCGTCGATACGCGCGAGCAGCTCCGCCATGTGATAGGGCTTGGTCAGATAGTCGTCGCCGCCGGCTCGCAGCCCGGTGATGCGGTCATCGACATCGCCGAGCGCGCTCAAAATGAGGACCGGCATTTTCCGCCCCGTGGCGCGCAGCGACTGCACCAGCGCCAGTCCGTCCAGTTTCGGCAGCATCCGATCGACGATTGCCAGGTCCACCGCGATCGAGGAGGCCATATGCAATCCTTCGACGCCATTGCCCGCGGCATCCACCGTGTGACCGGCCTCCCGCAGCGCCTTCGCCAGGTAATCCCGCGCGACTTCGTCGTCTTCGACTATCAAAATGTGCATGGGCCTATATCTTAGACTACGATGCGGTCGCCCGGGTTCACTCGATAGGACCCCCACTAGGCGATGTGTATGCCCGAGATTGACATGACCGGGGTTGCGCGCCGGCGTGCGACCAGCGGTCAGTCTCCGCCTCTTGCGCTCGCCGCGCTCGCCGCGCTTGCCGCGCTTGCCGCGCTGTGCTGGCCGGCACCCTCCTACCCGAAAGAGGCGCCGCTGTGGGAGTTCGGTCTCGGCGCGGGTGCAATTGCCTTTCAAGATTATCGGGGTTCGAATACCACGCACGCTTATCCCCTTCCGGTTCCCTACATTGTCTACAACGGCAAATTCCTCAAGGCGGATCGCGATGGTGTGCGCGGCACACTGTTCAACCAGGATTGGCTCGAGGTCAATTTGAGTTTCAACTTGACCACGCCGGTGCGCAACGACCGGGAGCGCAGCGGCATGCCGGATTTGCGCTCCACGGTCGAGATGGGGCCTTCGTTCGACTTCCACCTGCTGCACAGCGACGATCGCCGCGTCAAGTTGGACCTGCGCATGCCGCTGCGCGCCGCCGCGACCGTCGAAGCTTCGCCGCGCATCATCGGTTGGACCTTCAGCCCGCGATTGAATTTGGATCTACGGGATCCATTCGGACTGCCCGGTTGGAATCTCGGGCTGTTGGCAGGCCCGCTGTTCGCAGATCGCCGCTACCACGGCTACTTCTATTCTGTTGCCCCTCAATTTGCGACGGCCTCGCGGCCGCAATTCTCAGCCCCGGCCGGCTACGCCGGCACCCAGACGCTCGCCGCCCTGTCAAAACGTTACCCGCGGTTTTGGGTGGGCGCGTACATGCGTTACGACACCCTGGCCGGAGCAGCCTTTGTTGACAGCCCCCTGGTTCAGCGCAAAAGCTATTGGACCGGCGGATTTGGATTCGCCTGGATGATCAAAAGATCCGCACAGGTCGTGCATATACCGGACTGACTGCGACGATGCCGCGATTCCTAAAAGTCATATACGAGTATTTCGCGCTATACAGCTCCCTGACGCTCTTGGGACTCATCTGCCTGACCTGGTCGGTGTTTGCCCTGCCGCTCTATGTCATCTTGCCGGCGCGCGCCGGCACGGCGGTCGGCCGCTTCGGCATCATGGCGGGTTTTCGAATCTACTCCTGGTCCCTGTCGATCACGGGAACCTATCGGCTGGATTTACGCGCCGTCGACACCTTGAGAGGCGGGCCGCCGGTAATTCTCGCGCCTAACCATCCGGCGCTGATCGACGCGCTGTTGATCCTGACACGGCATCCAAATTTGGTTTGCGTGATGAAATCGGAACTCATGAAAAATGTGTTCTTGGGCTCCGGATCCCGGCTTGCGCGCTACGTGCGCAATGACTCCTCCCGGCAAATGGTCAAGGAGTCGGTGGCGCACCTACAGGCCGGCGGCGTATTGCTGCTCTTCCCCGAGGGCACCCGCACCACGAGGTTTCCGATCAACCCTTTGGTCGGCAGCGTCGGCCTGATCGCGAAACACGCCAAGGTGCCCGTGCAGACTCTGGTGATCGAGACGGACTCGCCGTTTTTGAGTAAAGGCTGGCCGTTGTTCAAGCGTCCCGCGTTGCCCATCATCTACAAGGTCCGCTTGGGCCGGCGCTTCGATCCACCAACGGATGTGCCCGCCTTCACGGCAGAACTCGATCGATACTACCGCGGGGAACTCGAGGCTGCTCTGCAATCCCGGTGGCTGAAACACGAGCCATGATCCCATCGAGCACTCATCTTGTGCTCATTCCGAGCTACAACCCCGGCCCCAAGGTGTTCTCAACAGTGCGGGCGGCCCTGGATCATTGGGCGCCCGTCTGGGTCGTGGTCGACGGTAGCACGGATCATTCGGAACACCGCTTGTGCGAAATGTCGGGCGCGGAGCCGGCGCTGAGAATCTGGGTGTTGCCGCAGAACCGGGGCAAAGGCGCGGCGGTGTTGTTTGGTCTCAAGCAAGCTCGGGCGCTCGGCTTCACGCATGTGCTGACCCTTGATTCGGACGGGCAACACCCGGCGGAGCGCATACCCGCGTTCATGCAGGCCTCTTTGGCGTCGCCCGATTCCATGGTGCTGGGAGAACCGGTATTCGATGCCAGTGCCCCGAGCTTGCGCGTCAAGGGCCGCAGGATTTCTAATTGGTGGGCAAATCTGGAAACACTGTGGGCGGGAATTCACGATTCGCTGTTCGGCTTTCGCGTCTATCCCATCGACGCGCTGCTCAAGGTCATGCGCCGGCAGCTTTGGATGCGGCGTTTCGACTTCGATGCAGAGGCGGTGGTACGCTTGTGCTGGCGCGGCGTGCGGCCGATCAATCTACCGGCGCCGGTGCGCTACTTCGGCCCTGAGGAAGGCGGCATTTCTCACTTCAACTATTGGCGCGACAATGTGCTGCTGACATGGATGCACGTGCGGTTGTTTTTCGGATTTATCGCGCGTCTGCCGCTTCTGATCGTCCGGCGCATATCCGGCCCTTAAGTCGGTTTGCGCGCGCAATACTCGGAAAAAATTCCCAGCTCCACATAGCGATAGGCATCGGCAAAACCGGCGTCGCGGATCGCCCTCAAGATTTCATGCGGCGCGACGCAGGCATCGATGGTGTCCCAGTAGTAGCGCATCAGTTTGGGCGAATCGGAATTCTCTCCCAGAACGCCGGCAAGAAAAGGCACCACTCCGCGCATGTAGGCCTTGAGTACCGCACGCGGTACCAGTCCTTGCGGCCGGGTAATTTCCAGAAGGCATATCCGACCGCCCGGCTTCAACACTCGCATGAATTCCCGCAACGCCGCTGAGAAGTCGTCAATGTGGCGCAGCGCGTAGCCCATGCACAAAAAGTCTGCGGATTCGGCGGCGGCAGGAATCGCCTCGGCACTGCCGATCAAGAGATCCACGCCGGCGGGAACCTTGGCACTCTGGATCATTCCTGCGCTGGGATCCACACCCGTAACCCGGCCAGATATACCAACCAAAAGAGCCGCCTGCTTGGCCGTCAATCCGGTTCCCGCCCCGATATCCAAAACCCGCATGCCGGGCTCGAGGCCGGCCCGGCGCAGCGCCCTTCTGCGGTAGCACGAGCCCGATCCCAAGGCCATGACGCGCTCGATGCGGTCATAATCTCCCGCAGTGCGGTCAAATATCTGCCGCACCCAGCTGCGCCGCTCCGCCTCCTGCGTGTAGTACTCGCGCAACGGCGGGTGCGGTGCCTGCATCGCGGTAGCATACGCCGAACCGGTGAGTTGCCGCACCGGCCCGCACCTATATAATGCAGTTACTTAGAACTCCAATTGAAAGCTCAAGCCTATGGCCGACAAAGCGTCGCTCATGCAACAGCCGGCGCCGCTGACCGACGTCGGTCTCCAGCGGGAACTCGCCGCGCTGTTCGTGGAAGCCCTGAATCTCGAGGTATTGCCTCAGGACATCGATCCCGACGCTCCGCTGTACGGCGAGGGGTTGGGACTGGATTCCATCGATATTTTGGAGGTGGCATTGATCGTCTCCAAGCAGTACGGCATTCATCTTCGGGCCGACAGCCAGGAGAACCAGCAGATCTTCCGTTCTTTGAGGCATCTAGCAGAGTACATTGCGGCGCAGAGAACCAAGTAACCATGACTTCGGGACGTAGACTGCAGCTAGCTGCCGTCGTCTTGTTTTTCATCGCCTACTCCGTACTCTCGCATTTCAGCAATCTCAATCCGCAAGCGCATGATTTACGCACCTGCCTCGCGCTCGCGCCCATGCTCACGCTCGGTCTGGCTTTGCTTTGGCGCTGGCGCGGCGCGCTCGTCGCCTGTTTGAGCGCAGCTGCCGCGGCCATCCTGTTGCGTGCATTCTGGCCGTTGCTCACTCAGAGTTTTTCCATCCTGTACCTGGTGCAGCAGTGCGGCTTTTACGGGCTCATGGCCGTCACGTTCGGCCGTTCGCTGCTCAAGGGACGAGTACCGCTATGCACACAGCTCGCGGACAGGGTCCATGGCCCTTTGAGTGCTCTGGAGCTGCGCTACACGCGCAACGTCACCGCCGCATGGGTCATTTTCTTTCTTCTGAACCTCGCTGCGTCAATCGTGTTCTTTGCTCTGGCGCCGCTGCGCATCTGGTCGTTGTTCGTCAATTTCTGCGCTTTGCCGCTGATCTTGGCGATGTTCGTGGCGGAATACCTGGTTCGGCGCCGTGTGCTGCCGCAGGTGCAGCGCAACGGATTGCTCGCCACGTTGCGGGTTTATTTCGCGGATTCGCCGTAGGGCATGGACGCAATCCCCCTAATATCGCACTCCTCGCCGGCCTCGATCGTCGCCTATCGATCGGGTATCGGCATCAGCACTCGGCAATTTCTTGCCGACGCTGCTCTGCTGGCGGAGCGCCTCCCCAGGGCCAAACATGCGCTGAATGTCTGTGCCGACCGCTATCGCTTCACGGTCGGACTCGCGGCGTGCCTGATGTCGGAGCGCGTCAGCCTGCTGCCTTCGACGCATACGCCTCAGGTCATTGCGCAGCTTGCCGCGTTCGCACCCGACACCTTTTGCCTGACGGACGACATGAATTGCGACATCGAATTGCCGCAGGTCTTCTATCCACACCTGATCGATGAATCGGCGGGCCCGGCAGCGCCGGTTGCCGGCTTCGAGGTGCCTTGCATTGCCGCAGCCCAGCTCGCAGCCATCGTGTTTACCTCCGGGTCAACGGGCACGCCCGTGCCCTTCAAAAAAACCTGGGGATTGCTGGCACGCTGCGTGCGCGACGGTGCCCGAAGCTTGGGGCTGTTGGACGGCCGGAGCCACGCCTTGGTGGGCACCGTACCCGGTCAGCATATGTACGGCTTCGAGTCGACCGTGCTGCTGGCGCTGTTGAGCGGCAACGCGTTGAGCGCCGAGCGGCCGTTTTATCCCGCTGACGTGGCGGCTGCCGTCAATCGGGTGCCGCGGCCGCGGGTACTGGTGACCACACCCATTCATTTGCGCACCCTGTTGTCCTCAGAGATCGAATTTCCGGCAGTCGATCTTGTCATGTCGGCAACCGCTCCCTTGAGCCAGGAATTGGCCGGCGAAGTGGAGCACAAGTACGGCACCCCGCTGTTGGAAATTTACGGCTCTACCGAAACCGGCCAAATTGCCCTGCGGCGCACTGCCCGGACGGCAGCGTGGCGCCTTTGGCGCGGCGTGCGTTTGAGCGTTTCGAACGGCCAGGTCTTTGCGCAAGGCGGCCACGTCGAGCAGTTGACGCCGATGTGCGATGTCATCGAAATCACGGCTGAAGAAGAATTCTTGCTGCACGGCCGGACCGCAGACTTAGTCAACGTCGCGGGCAAGCGCAGCTCATTCGGCTACTTGAACGCGCAACTTAACGCCATCCCCGGGGTGCTCGATGGGGCATTCTTTCTGCGCGGGGATTTCAGCGGAACCACCGGCGTGGCGCGCCTCGCCGCGGTGGCCGTTGCACCGGGCACGAGCGCCGCCGCCCTGACGGAACAGTTGCGCCAGCTGATCGACCCGGTTTTCCTGCCGCGGCCGTTGTTGATGGTGCAGCGCCTGCCGCGCAATGCGACCGGCAAGCTGCCGCAACAGGCATTGCAGGGATTCGCGGACGAGCAATTGCGGATCTACGAATCCCGATGAAAATGCAAAGCACGCTGCACATTGCCGCGGACCATCCGGCGTTTTCCGGCCATTTTCCCGCCTTCCCAGTCCTGCCCGGCGCTGCCTTGCTCGATGAAATGCTCAAGATACTGGAATCGGCGCGCGCTATAGACCTCAAATCCTGGCGCGTTGCATCGGTCAAATTTCTCGACGCGGTGCGGCCGCGCGACTCGTTGATCTTCGAGCATGAAGTCCCATCGGCAGGTTTGATTCGCTTCGCGATTCGCGTCGCGGACCGCAAGATTGCCAGCGGCACCCTGCATGAATCCTAAGAGCGCAAATCTCGCCGATGCACAGCAAGCAGCCGAATGGGTCGGACATCGCGAGCGCGGCAGCCTTTGGCTGCTCCGGATCATGGCTTTTCTTTCGTTGCGATGCGGCCGCCGCGCAAGCCGGCTGATTCTGTACGGTATCGCCCTGTATTTCTTTTTGTTCGGGCCCAACGCGCGGCGGCACTCGCGGAACTATCTGCGTCTAGCGCTCGGCAGAGTCCCCACGGCGCGCGACCGGTTTTTGCAGGTCTTGAGCTTTGCAACGACCATCCATGATCGGGTCTATCTGATCAACGGCCAGTTCGAAAAATTCAATATCTCAGTGCAAGGAGAAGACATGGTCCTGGCGCACGAGCCGCAGGACCGGGGCGCCATGCTGCTCGGTGCGCATATGGGCAGCTTCGAGATCATGCATTCATTGAGCCGGCACCAGCATGGACTGCATGTCTCAATGGCGATGTATGAGGAGAATGCGCGCAAGATCAGCGGCATTCTCGCCGCCATCAATCCTGGCTGGGTTGCGGACATCGTCCCCTTGGGTCAAATCGACGCGATGCTGAACATCGCGGAGCGGCTCGATCAGGGAGCGTATGTCGGCGTGCTCGCTGATCGCACGCTTGGAGATGAACCTGCCCAGCCCGTGAGCTTCTTGGGAGTGCGGGCATACGTGCCCACCGGGCCGATGCGCGCGGCCGCCATACTGCGCTGCCCGGTGTTCTTCATGGTGGGGTTGTACCGCGGCAAGAATCACTATCACGTCGCTTTCGAAAAGGTCGCGGATTTTTCGGCCACCAGCGTCGGCAGCCGCGAGTTGGCGGTTCGTGCCGCGATCGAGCGCTACGCCGCAGTGCTCGAGCAATATTGCCGCAGCGATCCTTACAACTGGTTCAACTTCTTCGATTTCTGGCGCCAGCCTGGCCTAAGCGGGGTTAAGTGATGCTGCGCAGCTTGCCGCTGATTCTATTGAGCTTGTATTGCGCCTTTGCCGGCACCGCTGCCTATGCGGCGCCGGCCGGTTTCAGCGACCTCGACGAAGTGATGAGGCTGCTGGCGACGCGACGGCATGGCCGGGTCGAGTTCATCGAACAACATTTCCTAAGCGTCCTGAAACGTCCGATCGAATCCTCCGGCGAGCTGCGTTACGACGCGCCCGATCGTCTGGAGAAGCGCACTCTCAAGCCTCACGCCGAGACGCTGCTGCTCAGCGGCGGCATATTGACCGTGGAGCGCGGGCACAGCCGCCGCGTGATGGACTTGCACGCCTATCCGCAGGTGTTGCCCTTCGTCGAGAGCATTCGCGCGACTTTGGCGGGCGACCGCGCGGCGCTCGAGCGCGTGTTTCATTTGGATTTTGCCGGCACCGTTGCGCGCTGGAGCTTGACCCTGGTTCCGGTGGACCCGAAGGCCAAACAATCGGTTGCGCAAATTCGCATTGACGGTGTCCAGGATCAATTGCTTAAGGTGGAGATTCGCCAACCCGATGGCGACCGGTCGCTGATGACGCTGCGGCCGTCCACTTTGCCATGAGCTCGCGGCTGCGCATGCTCCTCATCTGGCTGCTTTGCGCGGCATGCGCGGCGGTCATCGTGCTGCGCGCCCGCTACATCACCGATCTTTCCGCTTTCCTGCCGGCCCATCCCACGCCGGCGCAACAATTGCTGGTCGATCAGCTACGCGACGGGCCCGCTTCGCGTCTGATACTGATTGCAATCGAAGGCGGCAACGCGGCGTCGCGGGCACGTGCCTCGTTGAGGATGGTGGAGCGCTTACGCAAGGATCCGGAATTCTCCAGCGTCAACAACGGCGAGGCCGCCGCCGGGCAAAGCGACCGCGAATTTCTGTTTCAGCACCGCTACTTGCTGAGCGAGTCGGTCAATGCACAGCGCTTTACCGCGGCGGGCCTGAATTCCGCCATCAGCGAGACTATCGATAACTTGGCTTCGCCCGCGGGGCTCCTGTTCAAGTCGCTTCTGCCGCGCGATCCAACCGGCGAACTGCTGAACATCGTCGATCAGCTGGCACGTTCGCCCGCCCCGCAGAGCCGCGACGGCGTTTGGGTATCCAGCGACGACAGCCGTGCCTTGGCGGTCGCGCAAACCGCGGCAAGCGGATCCGACAGCGACGCTCAGAGTAGAGCGATCGATGCGATTCGCGCGGCATTTGCCGCCGCCGCGGCCGATGCGCCGCAATCGGGCAGCATGCAATTGCACTTGAGCGGTCCGGGCGTATTCGCCGTGGCGGCGCGCGACAAAATCGAGCGCGCCGCAGTGCGCTTGGCGATCGCCAGCGGCATCCTGGTGGTGACGCTGCTGCTTCTGGTCTATCGATCGATGACGGCTCTTGGCTTGGGGCTGTTGCCGGTGGCCACTGGAGCTGTGGTCGGCGTCGCCGCCGTAGCGTTGGGTTTCGGCGCAGTGCACGGCATAACCTTGGGTTTCGGCATTACCTTGATCGGTGAATCGGTCGACTATTCGATCTACTTCTTCATTCAGTCGCGCCAGTCCGCAGGCGGCGCTGCCAGCCGAACGTGGCAGGAGCGGTGGTGGCCGACGATACGCCTGGGGATGCTGACTTCCGTGTGCGGATTTGCGTCGCTGCTGCCCTCGGGATTTCCCGGCCTCCAGCAGCTCGGGCTCTATTCGATCAGCGGGTTGATAGCCGCCGCGTTGGTGACGCGCTTTGTGCTGCCGGCGCTGTTGCCGGCCGGCTTCTCGATTCGCAACGTGACGCCGCTCGGCATGCGCGTTGCCGGACTGGTGCGGCGTGCGCAGGGCCTGAAGGGCGGCACGCTCCTGTTGTGCGCCATTGTGATGGCGGCGTCGGCATTGATGGTGCTGTATCGCGATCGAGCGACGCTCTGGAACCGCGAACTCTCCGCCTTGAGTCCCGTTTCAGTCGCGGAGCAGAACTATGATGCCAAATTGCGCGCGGATCTCGGCGCCGCCGACGTCCGCGACATGGTAATCGTCTCCGGGCCCGACCTGGAGTCAATTCTGCGCAGCGCCGAACGAGCCGGAACCGCACTGCAGGCCCTGGTGGATCAAAATATGATCGGCGGTTTCGAAAGCCCCGCCAATTATGTGCCGAGCTTGGCCACGCAAGAGAGCCGGCGCAGCAGCCTGCCGAAGGCGGCGGAGCTGCGTGCCAATCTCAAGCAAGCCGTCGAGGATCTGCCCGTGCGTGCCGACAGTTTGCAGCCCTTCTTGGAGGATGTCGAAACGACGCGGCATGCTGCACTGGTTACGCCGCGCGATTTGGCGGGCACTTCCATGAGCGCCGGCTTCGATGCGCTGGTTCTGCATCAGAGGGATCGCTGGAACGCGTTGCTGCCGCTTCGCAGCGCGGCGGTCGGCGGTCAAATCGACCTGGGGAGAGTGGCGGCGGCACTCAAGGAGGGCAACATCGAGAACGCCAAAGTGCTCGACCTCAAACAGGAGTCGGACGCGCTCTACGCGAGCTACCTATCGGAGGCGGTTCACTTCTCGCTGGCGGGTTTCCTGGCGTTGACCGTGTTGCTGCTGGCCGCGTTGCGCTCGCCGCTGCGCGTGGCGCGCGTCCTGGCTCCGCTGGTGCTGGCAGTGCTTACCGTCGCCGCCGGGCTTGCGGTGGCCGGCGTGCACTTGAACATCCTGCACCTGGTCGGCATGCTGCTGATCGTGGCGGTCGGTTCGAACTACGCGCTATTTTTCGATCGTCAAGCTCACGCGGAGGAACCGGGCAACGAATCGCTCACCCTCGCATCGCTGCTCATCGCCAATGCCAGCACGGTCATCGGCTTCGGACTTCTGTCCTTCTCGCAGGTCCCGGTACTGGTTGCCCTCGGCACCACGGTTGCGCCGGGTACGTTTCTCGCGCTGCTGTTCGCCGCAATCGGACATCGTTCCGGCAAAGTGCATGCGTAGCATTTTTTGCGCGGCGGATTCAGCCGAGCGAGCCGCGACGCAGATGATTTGGCTGCCGGGTGCGTATCATCGGGCGCAGGATTTCGAACGAGAGGGTTTTGCGCAAGCCGTCAGCCGGCGCCGGAAACCCCTGGACCTACGGTTTGTGGACCTGGAAATGCAGCACCTGAACGACCAAGACGCGCTCGAACGCCTGCAATCCGATATTGTCCTGCCGGCACGCGATTCGGGCGCGTCGCTCTGGCTGGCGGGAATTTCGCTGGGCGGTTTGATGGCAATGGACTATGCGAGCTCTCACTTGGGCGAGATCGACGGGCTATGCCTGCTCGCGCCGTATCTGGGAAACCGCATGCTGATCAATGAGATCGCCGCGGTAGGACTCGCCGCGTGGGAACCGGGCGAACTTGCGGAGTCCGACGCGGAACGACGAATATGGCGCTATATCAAAACGCGAGCCGATTCGCGGCCGCTGCTTCTGGGATACGGACGGGGCGACCGGTTCTCCGGGGGGCACGACCTGCTGGCGGCGGCGCTGCCGGCCGGCTCGGTGGCTGTCGTTGGCGGCGGCCATGAGTGGCGTACTTGGACCAGGCTCTGGGAGACCTTTCTGGATTCGCATTTCGCATGAACGCGCGGGGCCCCAAGCTCGGCCGCTGGATGCCGCCGCCGCTGTTGGTGGCTTCGGGTGCAGCGCACCTTGGCGCGGCGGCGGCGTGGCTGGCGCGTCCACGGCTCTGGCCGTGGGCGCTTGGCGCTCTCATTGCCAATCACGCCGCCTTGGCGGCCGCGGGACTTTGGCCGCGAAGTCAGCTGCTGGGGCCCAATTGGGTTCGCCTACCGTCCCACGGCCTTGCGCAAGCCGCGCCGACGGACGTCGCCATCACCATCGACGATGGGCCCGATCCCGATGTCACGCCGCAGGTGTTGCGGCAGCTCGAGGACTACCGGGCAAGCGCCAGCTTTTTTTGCATAGGCGATCGGGTGCTGCGCTACCCTGACATCGCGCAGGAAATCGTGCGCCGCGGACACGTCATTGAGAATCACAGCCAGCGCCATCGTCACAATTTCTCTCTGCTGGGACCCGCCGGCATGGGCTCGGAAATTTCGCGCGCCCAGGAAAGCATTTTTCGCGTCACCGGAAGCCGCCCGCTTTTTTTCCGCGCACCGGCGGGACTGCGCAATCCGTTTCTTGATCCGGTGCTCGCACGCTTGAATTTGCGCCTTGCCAGTTGGACGCGGCGCGGCTTCGACACCGTTAGCGCCGACGCCGATGCGGTCTTCCGCCGATTGGCGATGCCGCTCGAGGGCCGCGACATTCTCTTGCTGCACGATGGCCATGCCGCACGCGGCCGCAACGGCCGGCCCGTGATTCTTGAAGTATTGCCGCGGCTGCTCGAGACGTTGCAGGCGCGCGGCCTCAACAGCATCACCTTGCGTTCGGTGTTGCCGTGAAGCCCATGAATCCTTTGGTGCTCGCGGAATTCACCGCGACCAGCTGCATCGGCACCGGCTTGAGTGCGACTCTCGCCAGTCTGGCCGCGCAACGCAGCGGCTTGTCGCGTTGCCATTTCGAAAGCGTGACGATCGACACCCACATCGGCGAGGTTGCGGGCGTCGATGCGGAGCGGCTGCCCGGCCAATTGCGCAAATTCGATTGCCGCAACAACCGGCTGGCTGAGCTGGGCTTGCGGCAAGACGGCTTCTTTGAGGCGGCGGGCGAGTTCGCCGCACGCTGGGGCCGCCGCCGCATCGGTGTGTTCATCGGTACCAGCACCGCCGGCATCATGCAGACCGAATTGGCGTATCGCGCCCGTGATCCCGTCAGCGGTGCGCTGCCGCCGAGCTTTGAATACGGCCCCACGCATAATTCGTTCTCGGTCGCCGATTACGTCCGCCAACGTTGCCGGATCGAGGGTCCAGCCATGGCGGCCTCATCGGCCTGCGCCTCCAGCGCCAAGGTATTCGGCACTGCGCGGCGCATGATCGAGTCCGGATTGATCGATGCGGCCCTGGTCGGCGGCACGGACTCTTTGTGCCTGACAACTCTGTATGGATTTCACTCTTTGCAGCTCTCGTCGACAGCGCCATGCCGCCCCTTCGACATCGCGCGCGACGGCATCTCGATCGGCGAGGCGGCTGCATTCGCACTGCTCGAGCGGGTCTCGGACAGGACCAGCGGCGATTCCGTACTGCTCTATGGCGTGGGCGAATCGAGCGACGCCTATCACATGTCGGCGCCGCACCCCGAGGGCTTGGGCGCGAAGCGTGCCATGCAGGCGGCGCTGGCCGCCGCATCGCTCGAGCCTGGCGACATCGACTACATCAATCTGCACGGCACGGGAACGCCGAGCAATGATCGCTCGGAGAGTCAGGCGGTGACGAGTATTTTTGGTCCGACCACGCCCTGCAGTTCGACCAAGGGCGCGACCGGCCATACCCTGGGTGCAGCGGGGGCTCTGGAGGCGGTGATCAGCGCACTTGCAATTCAGAATGACCTGATGCCGGGCGGCGTACGGACCACCCGAATCGACCCGACGCTGACGGCCCATTATATCAAGGAGAACAGGCGTGCAGCCGTGCGGCGCGTGCTGAGCAATTCCTTCGGCTTCGGCGGCACGAACTGCAGTCTGATTTTTGGCCGCGCCGGATGAACTTGTCGGCATTTATCGGCGGGATCGGCGTGTTGGGACCCGGCCTCGAGAATTGGCCGCACGCCGCCGCAGTCCTGTCCGGCAGCCGGCCGTACGTCACGGCGCCCACGGTGCTGCCCATTCCCGCGATGTTGCCGCCCGCGGAACGGCGCCGCACGGGCCGCGTGGTGAAACTGGCTTTGGCGGTGGCCTGGGAAGCCACCTCGAATGCCGGCGCCGACCCGGCGCATCTTCCCAGTGTGTTCTCTTCCTCCGGCAGCGACGGACATATTTGCCACGAGATCTGCGAGGCTCTGGCCTTGACGTCTCGCGAGGTTTCGCCGACGCGCTTCTCCAATTCCGTCCACAACGTCGCTGCCGGCTATTGGAGCATCGCAACGAATTCCATGGCCGAATCGAACGTGCTGTGCGCGTTCGATGCCAGTTTCGTTGCCGGCCTGCTGGACGCCATGACGCAGATCGCGGTCGACCGGCACCCGGTTTTGTTCGTGGCGTATGACACCGAGTACCCGCCGCCGCTGCAAGCAAAGCGGCCGATACCCGACGCGTTGGGTGTGGCCATGATCCTCAGCTCGGAGCGGCATTCCGGTTCGATCGCCCGCATCGACTTGGCCCTCACCGACGAGACCGCCGACAAGTTGCTGGATCCCGAACTTGAGGCGCTGCGAACCGCGATCCCCGCGGCGCGTGCGCTGCCTCTGCTGCTCATGCTCGCCAAGGGCGGCAACGGCCGCGTGATTCTCGATTATCTCGACGTATCGCGCGCTGCCGTGCAGGTTGCACCATGCTCATGAACCGCGCCTGGATCGAGGCGCGGATCCCGCATCAAGGCCGCATGTGCTTGCTCGACGAGGTGATCGAGTGGGACCCGCGCCAGATCCGTTGCCGCACGGGCACGCATCGCACGCCGGACAATCCCCTGCGCTCGCATGACCGCTTGGGAATCGCATGCGGTATAGAATACGCCGCGCAAGCCATGGCGCTGCACGGAGCATTGGCGGGCGCGTGCGTTGCGGGCCCGGCGCGGGTGGGCCTTCTCGCCGGCGTGCGCGACGTGCGGTTGCATGTTCTGCGTTTGGACGACATCGAATCAGACTTGATTTGCGAGGCTGCTCACCTTGCGGGAGACAGCCTGACGGCATTATATGCGTTCTCACTTCGCGACAAAGACAGGCTCTTGCTTAGCGGACGCGCCTCGGTGGTGCTCGATGCGGGCAAGCGCTTGCGGCTATGAGTGACGGGGCAACTCGCGCCTTGGTTACCGGAGGCAGCGGCGGCATCGGCGCCGCTATCTGCCGTGCCCTGAGCGCGCAAGGTCACCATGTCCATGTGCATGCCCATCGCAGCATTGCGGCGGCCGAATCGATCGCCGCCGCGATCGTCGGTGCGGGCGGGCGCGCAAGCGCCGTGCAGTTCGACCTGACCGATGCTTCCGCGACTCGCTCGAGCATAGACACATTGCTCGAGGCCGGCCCCATTCAGGTACTGGTCAACAATGCCGGCATCCATGATGACGGCGTTTTTCCGGGAATGCGCCCGGAGCAGTGGCACCGCGTCATCGACCTCTCGATCGATGGATTTTATAATGTCACGCAGCCGCTGATGCTGCCGATGATCCGCACGCGTTGGGGACGGATCATCAGCGTCACGTCCGTGGCAGCCCTGCTCGGTAATCGGGGCCAAGTCAACTATGCGGCTGCGAAGGGCGCGGTCAACGCCGCCACCAAGGCGCTGAGCCTCGAGGTCGCGAGCCGCGGAATCACCGTCAATGCCGTGGCTCCCGGGATCATTGCCACCGAGATGAGTAAGGCGGCTTTCGACGAGACCGCCATCAAAGGCATCGTGCCGATGAAGCGCGCCGGTTCAGCCGATGAAGTGGCAAGCTTGGTGGCGTATCTCGCCTCGCGGGAGGCGGGCTACATCACCGGGCAAATAATTTCGATCAACGGCGGAATGATTTGAATATTTCCGGACTCGCTGCCGAGACCGGCGCAAGCTTCACGCGTAGGCGTCGAGCAGACCGCTCGCAGTCCTCAAAGCCGGCGTGGAAACCGGGAGATTCATTGGAGAATCGGCCGTTGCGCGGCCCATCTCGTAGGCGTGCGATGGCGGCGTGCGATCCTGGAAGGAACGGTGCGAAATATCGACGCTCACTTGCGCGAAACCTTGCGAACCGAGCATCTCCCGCAGTTTCGGCGCGCTCGATTCCAGCGCGTCGCGGGTTAGCGCGCTATGGCTCGAAAACGAAACTTGCGCATGTCCGGCTTGCAAGGCGATGCGAACCTCGATGGGCCCGAGCGCTGGGGGATTAACCTGCAATTTCGCCAGACCCATGTTTCCGTCCATCATCAGCGACACTCGATCCGCAATCCCCTGTCCGAAGTCCGACGTGTCGACGCCGGCCGGAACCTTGAACGTGGGCACGGACGCCGCATCGGTCGGCGGGTTCGATGTGAGCAGTTGCGCGGCTCCGGCGGTCCCGTCGGCCGCTGAAGCTGTTGACGAGTCCTGAGCGTTGCCGTGCGAACGCCGTTCCGCGGCTCCGGCGTCGGCTGCGCCCTGGGCTGCCTGCACCACGGCCGCCGCGGCTGCTGAGGCAATGGCTGACGGTGCGGCCGGCGCGCGAGGTCCGGCAGCGGGCGTAAGAAACGGCGCGTCGTTTGCCGCCGCCATCCCCTGAAGCGGGGCGCCGCCGTCGGCCGTGACCGTGTCGTCGGCCGAAGCCGCATCCTTCGCAGGCGCGCTCTGCGTTTGCGCGACCACGGCCGCCATGAGCGCCTGGGCCGAAGCGTCGGCGTCCGACGCCGCTGGGCCGTTGCCCGAGGCGGGATCATTCAAAGCTGAATTCCCATCGGCGGTGGTCGGCCGCGACGTTGCCGCAGCCGGCGCCGCATCGCTCATCGCCGGGTCGCGCAGTTTGGCTCGGGCCTGCGGGTCCGGGGACGCAGCGCCGGCTGTCGCCGCACCCGCCTTTGGCGAAGCGCGAATACCGGCGGCATGCGCCATCGTCGGGTCCGCAGTCGGCGCGCTGCCTGAAGATACGGCTGCGGGCACTGCGGCCGGCCCGGATGCAGCAGCGGCATCTGCCGCGGTGGGGTCCGCTGCTAAAAGCGCCGCGGCAGCGTGGTCCAAGTCGCCGGCGGCGGTTGGCACATCCGGGGATTTCGCAGCTGCGGAATCGCCGACCGCCCTCGCGACGGGTTTCGAGTTGGGATCGGCCGCCGCCCTGCCGGCTTGAGCGACCGGAGGTGCGTCGGCTGCTTCTTTGGCTTGTGCCGCCGTGGGAGCCACGGTGCCGGCTGCCGGCGGCGGGGCGGCGGCGGGCGGCGGCTGATTGCCGGGGAGCGGCAATTGGCTGCCGTGCGCGGCGGGCCCAGACTGCTTATGCGATGTGTGCCTGCGCACCGGCTTGGGTCCCGCATCGCGTAAAGTAGCCGCGAAATCGCGGCTGCCCCGAGGCGGTTGGGCGGACGAAACCTGCGTGCTGCTTTGGGCATCGCTGCGTTGCGCTTGAAAGATCGGCGGCGTTGCACTCATGCCCCTGAAATTGCAAGCGACGTGCCAATTCGAGCACCCGCTAACGCGACGCCTTGAACCCCGGCCCGTGAAGGATCTGGCCGGGCAACGCGCCGGTCATACCGCCCATGTCGATCACCGGTACGCCGTTGACCAATACATATTTCATGCCGACCGATAGCTGGTTCGGTTCCTCGTAGGTGGCGACCTCGTGAATCGTGGCCGCATCGAAGATGACCACATCGGCGCACATTCCCAGCTTCAGCACGCCGCGGTCAACCAGATGCTCGCGCTGCGCCGGAAGCGCGCTGAACTTGCGGATCGCATCGCTCAGGGTCAGGGCGTGCTCGTCCCGCACATACTTGTGCAGAATGCGCGGAAAGGTGCCGTAGGCCCTCGGGTGCGGGTGTTCAGTGGCCAGCAATCCTTCGAGCGATGCACCGGGAGCGTCGTTGTCCACCGAGACCCAGGGTTGCTGCAAGATCAGCCGCACGTCCGGCTCGCCCATGCCGAACACCGCCACGCTGGTCGCGGCGGAATCCCGGATCAGAAAATCACAGAGTGCGTCGACCGGATCCTCTTTCCACTCCTCCGCGATATCGCTGAGGCGCTTGCCCTGATACTTGAGCAGTTCCTTATTGACGACCGCGGTGATGAGAATGTCCTGCGGGCCTTTGATCTCCAACCACTCGTTGTCCCACTGCTTGCTGGCAGTCAGCATGTCCTTGCGGATGCGCTCGCGCGTCGCCGGATCCCTGAGCCGTCCGATCAACGCCCCGGTTCCGCCTTCATGAGCCCACGGCGGAATGAACGCGGAGAAGGAATTCTCCCAAGCTGTATATGCGTAGGTATCGGCCGCGACGTCGACCCCATGGGCACGTGCGGTTTCGATGCTGCGAATGATCAGCGGTGCTTTGCCCCAATTGTGCTGACCCGACACCTTCAAGTGGAAAATCTCGACGGGAATATGCGCCCCGGAGGCAATGCGAAAGGTTTCCGCCAGAGCCGCCATTTCCGCATCGCCTTCGCTGCGCATGTGTGTCGCATAGATCCCGCCGTATTGCGAGGCGATGCTCGCCAGGGCGATCAGCTCATCGGTACGCGCATAGGGAGCGGGCGGATATTGCAGCGCACTCGACAATCCCAGCGCCCCCTGCTGCATCGCTTCGCCGACCAGCGCTTGCATGCGCTTCAATTCATCCGGCGACGGTGCGCGATTGTCGTAGCCGATCACCATCTCGCGGACCGTAGTCGCGCCGACATAATGGCCCATGTTGATGCCGATGCCCTGCTTCTGGACGCGGGCGAAATATTGCTGAAAGGTGCGCCAGTCCGGCTTGATCTCATAGTGATTGAATTCCGACTGAGCCTCCTTGAGGATGGCATCGTTCATCGGCGCCACGGAATTGCCCTCACCGGTGATTTCCGTCGTGATGCCCTGATAGATCTTGGAAGGCAGCCGCGGGTCGACGAGCGCCGTGAGCTCGGATTGACCGAGCATATCGATGAACCCCGGAGCGACGATCATGCCGTGCGCGTCGATGGTTCGCTTGCGCTGTGCCCGCGACAAGTTGCCGATGGCGGCGATGTGTCCGGCTTGGATAGCCACATCTCCCTCGTACCACGGCGATCCGGTGCCGTCGATGATGTGTCCGTTGGCAATGACGAGATCGTATTCGCTTCCCTGCGCATCGCTCACCGTTGCGATCAGGCAGCCGTAAAGCGCGGCGAGCAACGCGCCGCGGGCCGGTCCATTGAGTACGCCCAGCATCGCTATTTCAGATACTTGTCGAACCAGGCCAGCGTTCGGGCTTCAGCGTCGGCAAGATGCTCCGGATCCCGCAGCCCGTGACCTTCGCCGGGATAGATCATCACGGACGTCGGTACATTCATCGCCTTCATCGCATGCCAAAATTCCAGGGTTTGCGGCGCCGGGCATTCGATATCTTTTTCTCCGACGTAGGCAAAGGTCGGAGTCTTCACGTTGTGGATGTAATTGATGGCCGATGAGGCGGCATAGACCGCCGGATCGTCATATGCCGATTTGCCGAAATAGGGAATCATCCACGCATCGATGCCGTTTTCACCGTAGTAGGACAGCCAATCGCTGATGCCGGCGGCCGCGACCACTGCCTTGAAGCGATCGGTCTGAGTCACGGCCCACATGCTCATGAAGCCGCCGTAGCTTCCGCCCGTCAGCCCTAGGTGCGCGGTGTCGATGGGCGCGGCTTTGGCAGCGGCGTCGATGCCGGCCATGATGTCGCGCAAGTCGCCGTGGCCGAAATCGCGGACATTGGCTTGCGTGAAGCGCTCCCCCTGGCCATAGCTGCCGCGAGGATTGGGTCGGAACAAGGCGTAGCCATGCTCGAGCAGCGCGGCGAGGGTGCCGGGGCCCGCGAAGCCGGGGATCACAGCCGCCGCCGGTCCGCCGTGAACCATGGTAATCATGGGCAGCTTGCCCTCGGCATGCAGCGGCAGCAACAGCCAGCCCTGAATGTCGAAGCCATCATTCTTCCACCACACGCTTTGCACGTGCGCCGGCACGCTCAAGCCCGAATTGATGGCCGTCAAATTCTTCCAGTGACCGATTGTGCCGGTCTCGATCTCCGGCGGTTGAGTGAACGACTCATGCGCATCGGCGGTAATGCCGGAGGGACACGCGGTTGAAATGCCCCCGGCGCGATCGCCGAACGATTCCTGTCCGCTCCATAGGATGCCGGCCGGCGCCGCCTTCGTCCCCGCACCCAAATCCACGAACTGGGTCTTGTCGCCGGCAAGCAGCTCGGCCTGCAGATGATCATCGCAGCGCCACGCGACCGCGGTGGCCGACGCGTGCATGCCGGGCGTGAGATTCGTCGCGGTGCCGCCTGCCAAGTCCAATGTGAACACATCGCCGCCGGTGGAGCCGAAGTCGCTCATGATGCCGGCGATGAAAGCAACCCGCGACCCATCGCGGGAAACCTTGGGCATCGCCAGCTGCTGGCGCGCATCGGCCGGCGTGTATATGACGCGCGCGTCGCCGGCCTCCGGAAAGGCATACAGCTTCGCAGTCCACCAATTATTGTCGCCGTCTCCGGGCGCGGCGGTTCCCACGAACCCCTTGCCGCCGGCTCGCCAGTCATATTCGTAGACGAATAAGTTCGGGGGCGAGACCCAGTGCAGCGTTCCATCCTCCAACGTCGCAATCCGTTGCTCGGGCGGGGCCGCGTCCAAGTCGCCCGCAATGGCCGCGCCCGCTTGAGTTGCACCCACCTCTTTGGTGGCGTTTTGGATCGCGAGCATGGCGAGACGGCCATCCGGGAGGTAGCGTAAATGCACGATGGTACCGCTGAAATCCAGCAGCTTCGTCAGGCCGCTGCCGTCGGCGACCACCGCGTACAGCGTGCGCGCATGGCTGCCGGGCGTTCGCAGCGTGAATGCCAGATGCCTTCCGTCCGCACTCCAGGCCGGTGAATCCGGCCAGCACTGCGGCACGCGGCCGCAGGGCATCGGGATGGTAATTGCATTGCCGCCTGCCCGCGCCGGCCTGATCACCAAATCGCGGATCGTGGGTGCGCCGCCGCTCTTCGAGGAGTTCCCCTCGATCGAGGCGACCAGTTCTCCGTTGGGGGAAATCTCGACCCCGAGGAATCGATGCACCGGCCGTTGCGGCGCTGTCTCCGCAGCTTCACACCACTGCCCGATCCCGATGCACATCAGCGCCGCTGCAATTACGAATCTCATGTCATACCTCGTTGCCTTTGATAGCGGTCAGCCGCGATTGAACTTCAATACCAGCGTCGCGCAACCTAAGAGGCCGATGCCCTCGATTCGCGCGAGCAACCTGTTCAGGTTGCCGGTGACGCCGAATTTCGCGGTGGCGTGCACCGCGCGGTGCGCGAGCCAGCCGTAGCCGGTTAGAATACAAAATTCCGGCAGCATCGAGGTCGCCGCCAGAATCAGCATCTGCGGCACCACCGGAATTGACGGATCGATGAACTGCGGCAGCAGCGCCAGAAAAAACAGCAGCGCTTTGGGATTTGCCAACTGCAAGGTGAGCGCACCTAAGTACACGCCGCGCAGATCCTCATCCGTTTGCGCAGGATCGCCGCCGAGCGCGACCGAGTGCATCGAGTTGGCCGAGCGCAGCGCCTTGACCCCCAGATAGATCAAATACGCCGCGCCGAGCCACTTGGCGATGGTAAAAAACCGCGCGCTGGCGGCGATGATGGCGCCCAAGCTCGTGGCAGAGAGCGCGAAATAAATGCCATTGGCGCTCAGGATGCCCGCCGCCGCCGGCAACGTTCGCTTGAGCGCGCCGCGCACGCCCTGGGAAACCGTATAGAACACTGCGGGGCCCGGCGACAGCGACAGCGCGGTTTCCATCACCAAGAACAGCAACCAGGTCTTGAAGGTCATTCAGGCGCGGTGCTCACTTCTGCGGCAGATGCATTCCAAGCTGGTCGAATAAAAACGCGCAAATGCCGGCGCGCCGATGCGGCTTTTCAATTTTCATAGGGCGGCAATAATCTACCCACATCCCGATCATGGCAAGCCGACGGCCCCGCGCGCCCGTTGCAGCATGGTGCGCTCCGGCTTATCGAATCTTCAACCGCCACGCGCCGCGGTCGCCGGCGGGATCTCCATGGCGCGGGACGCGGGCCAGAATACCGCGATTTGTCCCAGCAAGAGCATTGCCAAGCTGCCGCAAATCAAGTAAACGCCGCCGATCCGGACCATTGCAAAGCGATTGACCAGCCAGATGTTGAGTGCAATCGCCAGAATACAGCCGGCCCCGACACCAGCCGCGGTGATGGCGAGATTCTCCTTCTGAAAGTATCGCAATATGGCGAGCCGGGTGGCGCCGAGGGCGCGCCGAACGCCGATCTGCCGGCGCCGCTGCGACACCCAGTAACTCGTCAATCCAACCATACCGAAAGTGGTGACGGCCACCAAGATTAGTGCGACCGCGGCCAGCAGCAACGCAAGGCCGCGCTGGCTGCGATAGGCTCCGGCGCGCACCTCGATCATGGGCCTGGCCTTGACGATGGGATGCGAGCCCATCCTAGCCAGCATCGCTTGAGCTGCCTGCATGGCCGTATTCAATTGCCCGGGTTTGGTGCGCACGGCAAACCACGCCTGATCGTTCAACAACCGATAAGGAGCGATCACGGAATTCTCCGCGAAGGTGCTGAAGTAGCCGCTGGCGCTCACAAATGGCCCCTGTAGACGATCCACAATGCCGATGATCAAGACCGGCGTCGCGACCGTCTCGATGTAGATCGGCTTGCCCAGCGCACCGCCCTTGGGAAACAGTTTCTTGGCCAGAGCAAGTGTCACGATCACTCCACCGACGGGCGCAACCGACTCCTCATCACGATCAACGACGTCGGAGGCGGTGAAATTCCGCCCGGCAATCAATTTCAAACCGAAGGTATTCAACGCATGTTCATCGCCGAAATAGTACGAGACCATGGCCGATGGCGTCTTCTGGTCAGGCGTCAGGTTGACGATCAAACTCCATCCTCCGCCTTGCAGGGGAAAGGAATTGGTCGGGAACGCATCGACGATCCCCGGCATCGCGCGCAGCGCGGCCAAGCCGGCCGCCTTCGAAGCGGCGAGATCGGCGGGCGTCTCGGTCTCGATATTCTCCGAATAGGTGAAGAAGATATTGGCTTCATCGATGCCGGTCGGCTGTGTGCTCCATGACAGGCGCTCGACCACGATCGTGGCGACATTGGTGAGAATGGCGAGGGTCACGGCGATTTGGGTTGCAATCAGGACCGCTGCAATTCGCTTTCGATAAATCGCGAGCCGCGTCGAACGAATGGCGGCCACAGCCTTATTCCGCCTTCAGCTGCAGAGCGGGTTCGACGTTTGCCGCCCGCCAGGCGGGGTACAGCGCGGCCGCCATCGTGGCCGCGATGGCGACAAGCACTTCCAGAGCAACCGTCGGGACCGTGATGTAGGTCAGCCTCGCGTAGCCTTCCGCGAAGACGGCACGCATCGCCAGCACGCCGAGCATGGTCAACGCCAGGCCGAGCAGGGCGCCGAAGCTGCTGATCACCGCGGACTCCACCAGGCACTGTGCGGCAATGGCGCGCCGGGTCGCTCCCAGGGCGCGCCGAACGCCGATGTCTTGCGTGCGGGCCATGGTCTTTGCCAGCATCAATCCCATGGCATTCAGCAGGCAGACAAACAGGAAGCCGAATGAGGCGAGCACCAGGATGCTGAGCTCGCTCGGCACGATATGCTGGTATTCGAGCCACTGCGTGACGTTGCGCATCTGCGTGTGCGGCGGCCAGTGAAAGCGGCCGGCGCGCTGTTGATCGGCGGCGTAGTTATTGAGGAAGGCACGATATCTATCTGCGTCCGCGCGTGCGGGAAGCTCGGCCCAAAACTGAATCCACACGCACTCGGAGGGGATGAGTTCGTCCCACGCCTGCGTGAGCTTGGCCTGGCAGCCGATGCCCGACAGGGTCAGCGCGTGAATGTTGTTTGCGCGGGTAAACGGAATGAATAATTCGTCGACGTCGGCATACGCGCCGATGTGAAGATTGTAAAAGCGCGGCACGAGCGGCCAACGGTCGAGTACGCCGACGATCCGGTAGCTGCTGCCGTTCAGCACCAGCGTTTTGCCCACGCTGTTTGCGCCGCCGAAGAGCTTATCGTTGAGCTTGCGCGGAATGACGGCCACGGGCGCACCGGCCGCGTCGTCGTCTCGACTCCAGGACCCGCCAAACTGAAATGGAGCATCGAACATGGGAAAGAAATCCGCATAGACCGCAGGTGCGATGATCTCGAATGGGACCGTTGGCGCATCGGGCGCGCGCCCCTTCAAGAAGGTGGAATAGATGACGGTTTGCCGCTTCGCGGCGTGCGCATGCATGAGCGCCATCGCGTCGATATAGCTCAGACTGTCCTTGAGCTGATCCTCGCTCGGTTCGCCGGGCTTGTTCGGGCCCCAGTTATCGATCTGGACGATGAACAGTTCGCTCGATTTGCGCGGGATTGGATCGCCCGACATGGCGCGAAACACGGCGAGGGTCGTCATCGACGCGCCGATTCCGACACCGATCACAACGACCAACAAGGCGGTCAATACGATGTTTCTTCGCAGGTTGCCGAGCGCCAGATGAAGGTAGTAGCTGAACATCCCTGTGGTCGCTGGCCGAAACCTCGAAGCCGGATCTCAATTCAAGGATAGACGTGATCGAGCAGGGATTGCATGAAAACGCGGGTCAATCCTTGGCGATGCCCGCAAGAAAGCTCGCGACATGCTCGTTCAAGAATTTACCGTCCGCCGGCGATGCTCCGGCGCCTGCCGGATGTCCCCAGAGCGAGGGAATGATCGCGAGCGTGCAGTGTGGAATGAAGGCGGCCTCATACTTTGCATCGTTGACGGGGAAGTACAGGTCGGTTTCCGACGGCATGTACAGCACCGGCGCTTTGATCGAGCGCAGCGCCGCTTCGACGTCCTTGAAGGGCGGCGTCCTGCCGACGTCGTGCTGTTCCCAGGTGCGCATGTGCAGGATGAGGTTATTGGCATCGGCCCCGGGAATGAAATTAGTGCGGAAGTGCCCGACCACCTCGTCGAAAGTCTTGCCTAACGACTCATTGTTGCGCCACAACTCACGCCTCCACCATTCCTGCGAGAACAGCCATCCCGCCCACACCATCGAGAAAGCCTGGATGCCTTTAACGGGTTGCGCCTGATAGTCGCCGCCGTTGAAGGCCGGGTCCGCGGTGAGCGCCGCAATTTGACCTTCCAGCCTCACGATGCCATGACCATAAGTCTTGGCGGTTCCCGAAGTCGCCACGATGCCGTCCATGTAGTCGGGATAGCTTACCGCCCACTGAAATGCCTGCTGAGCGCCCATCGAAAAGCCGATGACGGCGCGCAGATGCTGCACGTGCAGCTGCTCGGCCAGCATGGCATGCACCGCCTGCACGTTGTCGCGGATGGTCGTCACGGGAAATCGCGGCCCGTGAAACGGTTCCGGCGTGTTGCTGGGAGAGGATGAACGGCCATTGCCGAACAGTTCACTGGTGACGAGGAACAGTTTCTTCGGATCGAGCGCCTTGCCTTGCCCGATCAACCAACCATAGCCGTGCATTTCCGCCATATAGTGCGAGGGCAAGAGAATGGCGTTGTCGCCCTTGGCGTTCAATTTGCCGTAGGTGCCGTAGACGATGTGCGCCTCCGGCAGGACCACGCCGCTTTCCGTCTTGAAATTCTTGATGACGAACTCGTGCTGGATAGGCTCGGCGCCAGGGGCGGCCGTTTGGGCGTAGGTGACTTGCACGCCGGCCAGAACCATGAACAACGCAGCTAATCGCACGGCGCTCTCCCAAGGGTCGAATTCTTGTTTTGAAAGGATACACCAGCGAGTGCGCCCGCATCGCCTGATTATCACGGCGGCACCGTCGCGCGAATCGCCGTCAAGGTTGCGCTGGCGCGTTGTTCAGGCGCGTGAACGCGCTTTGCATCGTTTCCACACGCTCAATATAGGCGCGGGCCGGATGATCTCCGCAGCGCTGGCCTTCCGCCAACTTGAATCCGCGCCGGGCGAAATCGTCGCCGGCGCCGGCGCCACATAAATGGATCAGCGCGGCGAGGGTTTGCTTGTGCAATAGGGACGCCGAAGGTATTCGACGGCGCTCGAGTATCGATGCGACGCTGCGATCGAGATAGGCGGAGGTGAGCTCGACTGCATCGCCCGGCAGCACGCGGGCGTACAAGCTGTTGAACCAACACGAGTGCCAGTCGTTCCAAGGCCCGTCGGCGACGACCACATGATCGTGAATGCAGTAGCGGCGCGCTTCGGCGAAATTGCCGTCGGTGATCTGATACATGCCGACGGCGCTCGATGCGGGCCGATAGACCTCGAAGGGCTGCGATGACCAAGACCAGCGCCAGTAAGTGCGCGCCACGGGATTTCCAGAACCTTCGACCTGCGCGATCGCCGCCAGAAAATCGGGCGTCATCACATTGGTGGAAAACTTCTTGAAGATCGGGGCGTACTTTGCCCAAGTCTCGGCGGGCGACTTGAACAACGTCCCGCTCACGGGAAAAAACAATTCCGAAGGCTTGCGTACCACCTGGTAGATCCAATTGATGCCGAGCCACAGAACGAGGATGCCGAGCGCCGCCATGATGAATTTTGCGGGGCGCGGCGCGGGCCGCCACCAGCGTCGCGTCCGGCGCCACCAGCGTCGCGCCCGGCGCCACCACTTGCTGCCGCGCCGCGCGAGTTTCGCGGCCACGCGTGCCGGCTTTGCGCCGCGGCGCGCGAGCTTGGCGGACTTGCGCGGCATCAGCGAACTATGAACCGTTCGCGCGCAATGCTGTAATGCCGGCGAGGTGAGCCCATGTACGTGCCCGTAGTCATTGCGCTCATGCTGGTGTTTCCGCTGATTTCGATCGTGGCCACGGGCATTTTGACGGATCACAGCGCGCTCGGCGCGCTCGGCCTCTTCGCCGCATTGCTTCTTGCTATTTGCTGCTTTGCCTGACCGCGATGGTCACGCTCTCGGACTGCGGGTCGAACAGGATCTTGGCTTCGCCCTGCTTCAGCCGGCGGATCACGCCGGTCACTTTGTCTGCGAGCGAGAATTCCCTTTCGCCGTAGTCGGTGCCTTCTCGCAGGACAAAGGACTCGACCACCGCGTGCAGCAATTCCGCCGACAATTCACCGTAAGGCACTTCGACGGGTTCAGGAGGGATTTCGGGAGCTTCTTGGCTCGGCATCGAGCCGAAGCGTATCACGACTGTTCAGGCATTCCCTCAGTCGGTGCGGGCGAGCATCAAGCGCATCGCGGCATCGTCGCCTTCGCGCTGCTCGCGCCGATCGGCGGCGCTTTGTTCCTCTTTGCGGAAGCGGTCAACCACGCGGTTCAACGATTCGGCCTCAATCCGCTTCTCGCTCCACTGCGCGCGGCGTTTGTCGAATTCCTTGCGGGCATTGTCCAGAGACCTCTGATGCTGGTTCAAAGCATCGCCCAAGCGATCCAAGAACGAGCGGTAGTTCTGCAGCTTGACGGCATCCATGGCGCCCTTGGTCTGCGTGGAGTTGCGAACGTACTCGTCGCGGTAGGCTTGAAGCTGCTCGAGCTGGCGCTCCAACTCGGCAACCTTGTGTCCGGCGTCAGCCATGATACGGCTCAAATCCCTGGCCGAGGTCGATGCGATCTCGTGGATAGGCTCAAATCTCTTGGACTTGATCATGGGCTAGGCTCCTCGTCCACTATCGGCCGGTTGGCGCAGGCGGCGCCGAGAACTGCGTCACGAGTTGCTTGAGATCCGCGTAACTTCGCTCGATTCCGACCGGCTCATACATGTCCTGACGCAGGAATTCGAGCATTTTGGGCCACTGCTCGACCGCCAGATCCACGCGGGCATCGGAACCGCGCCGGTAAGCCCCCACGGTAATCAGATCGCGGTTTTGCTGATAGCTCGAGTAGACCTGTCTGAATCGGTTCGCCAGATCGAGCTGGTCGCGCGTCGCGATTTGGTGCATCGCACGGCTGATGGATGCCTCGACATCCACTGCCGGGTACAGGCCGTTCTCCGCCAAGCGGCGCGACAGCACGATGTGCCCGTCCAAAATGGCGCGTGCCGCATCCGCAATGGGGTCGTTTTGATCGTCGCCTTCGACCAACACGGTGTAGAACGCCGTGATCGATCCCACGCCGCGATCGCTGTTGCCGGCACGTTCGACCAATTGCGGCAGCCGTGCGAACACCGACGGCGGATAGCCCTTGGTCGCAGGAGGTTCGCCGATTGCCAGCGCAATCTCGCGCTGCGCCTGCGCGAAGCGCGTCAGCGAATCGAGCAGCAGCAGCACCTTGAGGCCGCGGTCGCGAAAATACTCGGCAATGGCCGTCGCGAGCCAGGCACCGTGCAGCCGCATTAGCGGAGGATTGTCGGCCGGCGTCGCTATAACCACGGCGCGCCGCATGCCGTCGGGTCCTAGAGTGTTGCTGACAAAATCCTGAACCTCGCGGCCGCGCTCGCCGATCAGTCCGACCACGGTGACATCGGCCTTGGTGTACCGGGTCATCATGCCGAGCAGCACCGATTTGCCGACGCCGGAACCGGCGAACAGACCGATGCGCTGACCGCCGCCGACGGAGAGCAGAGCGTTGATGGAGCGCACGCCCACATCGAGAGGATCGCGGATCGCGCGGCGCATGAGCGGATTCAGCGGCTCGCCGGTCAAGGAGACGCGATCCGTGCAGCGCAACTCGCCGAAGCCGTCGAGCGGCCGGCCGGCGCCGTCGAGAACGCGGCCGAGCAGCTCATCCCCGACCGGCACTGAGGACTCGCTGCGCGTGGGAATGACGCGCGCGCCGGGCATCAAGCCGCGGATGTCTCCGGTCGGCATGAGAAATAATTTATCTCCGGAAAAGCCGACCACTTCGGCTTCGATCTGTCTGCCTTCCGCAGCATCGACCAGGCAACGCCCGCCGACCGCGGCTTCGCACCCCACCGCTTCCAAGGTCATGCCGACCATGCGGCTCAAGGTGCCCTCGACCACGAATTCCGCGGCGCTCGCCATTCGCCGGCGCGCTTGCACCAGCGCTGCGGCCCAGCGCTTGGGCCGCAGCTGCGCGGCATCGGCGCTCATTCCGACCCGCGCGGCGCTGCGTGGCGCTCGGTTCCCAGCAACTCGCTCAAGATGCCGCCGAGCCTCGTCTCCAAGCGCGCATCGATGCGCGAGGTGTTGGTCGTGATTTGGCATCCGCCGCGCGCCATCACAGGATCTTCGATGATGGTCCACGCGCGCTCGTTTTCGGTCGGCGCCAGGTGCTGCTTGACCACGGCCGCATCCTCGGGATGCAAGTGCACGCGCACGTCGCGCGTCGCCACCGGCAATGCCGCGATAGCCTCGCGGATGATGCCGATGATTTGCGTCGGATCGGTCTTCAACTCGCGACGCACGATTTGCCGCGCCAAGGCCATGGCCAGCGTGAGCAGTTCCCGTTCGACATCCTGATCGAGAACCTCGAAAGGCTTCGCCAGGTCGTAGAACATGCCGGCAAGCCGATCCACCTGTGCTTGAACCTCGGCACGGCCTGCTTGGCGTCCTTCGGCGAGCCCCTGTTCAAAGGCTTCGCGGTGCGCCTCGGCCTGCAAATCGGCGAGGCCGCCGACCGTCGCCAACTTTGGCTGCGGCGCCGGGCCCTCCATGTCGGGTGCCGTCCAGAGGGCGACAGTCGCGCCGGGCTTTGTGCTGGCGTCAGACAAACTCGCCCGCGCCCTTGCCGCCCAGACTGATCGTGCCTTCTTCGGCCATGCGCTGCGCGATCACGATTATCTCCTTTTGCGCCGCTTCGACATCCGTGATCTTCACAGGACCGCGCGCCTCCATGTCGTCCTTGAGAATTTCCGCCGCGCGTTTCGACATGTTCTTCAATACCTTCTCTTGCACCTCGGGCTCGGCGCCGCGCAGCGCCACCGCCAGGGTGTCCGACCCCACCTCGCGCAGCAGCGCTTGAATGCCCCGATCGTCGACGTCCAACAGGTTGTCGAAGACAAACAGCAGATCCTTGATTTGCTGATGCATTTCGCCGTCCGCTTTCTCGATCTTGCCCATCTCGTCGGTGAGCTTGTCGCGCTCCATGGCATTCAAGATGTTGGCCGCGCTGCGCGCTCCGCCGACGCGCCGCAGAGGCGCGGGCGCCGCCACATTGGCCTGCTTCTCGACCAGCTGGTCGAGTTCCGTGAGTGCGGATTGCGGCACCTCGTTGAGCGATGCGATGCGCATCAGCACCTCGGTGCGCAAGTCTTCGTTGAGCAGCGGCAGGATGGCGGCGGCTTGTTCCGGTTCGAGATGCGCCAGAACGATGGCGGCAATCTGCGGGTGCTCGCCGCTGATGATTTGCGCGACCGCCTTGGCTTCCATCCACTTCAGGGCCTCGATGCCTTGGCCGGCCTGGCCGCTCGAGACCCGGTCGAGCAGCATGTCGGTTTTCTGCTTGCCCACCGCTTGGGTCAACACGCGGCGCACATATTCTTGCGACCCGCCTGCGATGTTCGCCTTGGCGTCGGCGATGCCGATGAACTTATCCAGCACCGAGCTCATCTGCTCGCGCGACACCTCTTTGAGCTCGGCCATCGCGATGCCCAATTTCTGCACCTCGCGGGCGCTCAATTGCTTGAGCACGTTGGCGGCATCCTGCTCGCCCAGACTCATGAGCAGTATGGCGGCGCGCTGCGTGCCGGCGAGTTCGTCGTTAGCCATCCGCGGAGACCCAGTCCTTCACGACCTGTGCTGCACGCCTGGGATCCTGCCCCACGAGGGTTCGCGCCGCCGCGATCTGCTGCTCGAAACTGGGCGAGAGCTTGATGGGCTTGCCTTGGCCCGACAGGCTGAGACGATCGCCTTCGATGTCCTCGCCCGTGCGCGCCGAGCTTCGGCCGGGCTTGGTCAAGGATTTCATCAACGGCCGCAATACCAGGAATGCCACCACCAGCACCAGGGCCGCGCCGACGATTTGCTTCGCGAGCTGGATCAGCCACGGTTGTTGCCACAGCGGCAGCCCTTCGACCGGCGGAAGCGCGGCGTTGCTCTTGAAGGTTTGATTGAGCACGTTGATTTGATCGCCGCGATCGTCCTTGAGCCCGATCGACTCCTTGATGAGCTGCGTGAAGCGCTTGATGTCGGTATCGCTCATGGGCGCGGTGGTCAGCTTGCCGTCCGCATCCACTTTCTGCCAATCATCGAGCACCACGCCCACATTCAGGCGCTTCAGGCTGCCCACCGGCTGCTTGATGTAGGAAAGCGTTCGATCCACCTCGAAATTGCGCGTGCTGCGCTGAGCGCTCGAGGTCGGACCCGGGTTCGCGGCCGCGGTTTGGGCGGCGCCCGGCGCGGGCGGCGTCACCGGATTGCCCGGCGTCGCCGCGCCCGGAATCGCCGGTGCGCCCGACGTGCCGGGCGGCTGATTGCTCAGGGCGCCCGGTATCCCTTCGGCGCCGTCGCCGCTCTTGCGCGTTTCATTGCTGGTTTGCTCGCTGCGCACCGCGGTCCTTTGCGGGTCGTAATTCTCGCGAGTCTCTTCGGTGACGGTGTAATCCATATCCGCGGTGACCGTGGCGCGCACCCGTCCTGCACCCAGCAGCGGTTCGAGCAACTCGATGATGCGTTGCTGATAGCTCTCCTCGAGCTTGCGGGTCTGCTCGAATTGGCGGGTGCTTGCCGCGGCCTCCGCATCGTCGTCGGGAGAATTGAGCAAGGATCCGGCTTGATCCACCAGCGTCACATCGTTCGCGGACAATTCCGGCACGCTCGAAGCAACCAGATGCACGATCGCGGCGACCTGGCCGGGGTCGAGCCGCCGGCCGGGATACAGCTGCAGCATCACCGAGGCCGTCGCCTTGTGCGAGTCGCGCAAGAATACCGAAGGCTTGGGCAGCGCCAAATGCACGCGCGCACTCTGCACTCCCTGCACCTTGATGATGGTGCGCGCCAATTCGGTCTCGAGCACCGACTGATAGCGCGCGCTCTCCATCATGCTGCTGTTGCCGAGCGCCGAATCCTTTTGAATCATTTCGATTCCCATCGAATCGCTCTGCGGCAGGCCCTGGCTCGCCAGGCGAATGCGCGCCTCCTGCACCTTGGACTCCGGCACGGACACCGCACCTGAAGGATTGAGCTTGAATTCGATGCCCGCGGCGGTGAGCGCGTCCATGACTTGACCGCTTTCACGCTCCGAAAGTTGACCGTAGAGCACGCTGTAGTTCTGTCCCTGCGACCACATCACCAGCCAAATCGCCGCGGCGATCGCGGCGGCAACCCCCGCGAGCAGGCCGACCTGTTTGAGTCCGGGGATGTCGGCCAAGCCGCGCGCCGGAACTGAGGTGGGTACGATGTCCGCCATGCTTTAACCTCGCGGTCCTTAGACCGACATATTCATTACTTGCTGATAGGCATCGACCAGCTTGTTGCGTACTTCGGTCATGGCGCGAAACGCCAGCGAGGCCTTTTGCACCTCCAACATGACCTTGGTCAGATCGACGCTCTTATCGCCCGCTTCGTAGGCGTTGGCGAGCGCGGTTGCCTGGTTTTGCATGCCGGCAATCTGCTCGACCGAATTCTTCATGAGATTGGCGAAATCCGACGGCACGGCAGCTGCCATCGGGGTTTCCGCGATGCCGCCCGACGCCCGCGCCTGCAGCGCACGCATCTCCGCCAGCACCTGAGTTATTTGCATGCTGCTCATGACTGCACCGCCAGGAATTGATGATCGTGGACGCGCGGCACGTTGACGCCGGCGGCTTTGAATTGCTGCAGCTTGTGGCGCAGCGTGCGCGGACTTATCCCCAAGCGCTCAGCCGTGAGCTTGCGGTTGCCGCCGGTGACGCGCAGCGTCGCGAGAATCAGTTCCCGTTCGCGGTCCTTGAGCCCGCGGTCCAAGCCGGAATCTTGCGCCGCTGACGGCAACGCGGCCTGAGAGGCTGCGGCGGCCGACGATCCTTCGACGACCGACGATACCGCGGCGGCCGGCGCACTCGGCGCGCCCGTGTCGAGATCGGATGCATCAATGATGCCGCCCGCGGCGAGCCATGCGGCACGCTGCACGATGTTGTTCAATTCGCGCGCATTTCCCGGCCAGTCGTGGCCCAGCAGTTTGCGCTCGGCCTCTGCCGACAGGCTCAAGGCCGCTTGCCCGGGACGCGCGCAGGCCTGGATCGCTCGGCGCGCCAGCGGCAGGATGTCGCCGCGGCGCTCGCGCAGCGCCGGCAGCCGCAGCGACATCACGTTCAAACGGTAATAGAGATCGCCGCGAAAGCGGGCGGCGCGCACTTCCTCCGGCAGGTCGCGGTTCGAAGTGGCGATGACGCGCACGTCCAGGCTGATGGTGCGGGTGCTGCCCAGCCGCTCAACCTCGCGTTCCTGCAGGACGCGCAGGATTTTCGCCTGCAGTCCTAAGTCCATTTCCGAAATCTCGTCGAGCAGCAACGTCCCGCCCTGCGCCTGCTCGAATTTTCCGGCATGCGAGGCGAGCGCTCCCGTAAAGGCACCCTTCTCGTGGCCGAACAGACTGGCCTCGAGCATGTTCTCGGGGATTGCGGCGCAATTGATCGCCACGAACGGCTTGTCGGCGCGCATCGAATTGTCGCGAATGAAGCGCGCGTACACTTCCTTACCCGTGCCGCTCTCGCCGGTGATCAGCACCGTGGCGTCGTTCCCGGCGATCTTGCGCGCGAGACCCACCAAGCGCTTCGATTCGGGATCGGCCGCGATCAGCTCATTCGGCATGACGCGTGCCGTCAATTGGCGCCGCGCCATATCGATCAGCGCGTGAGCGTCGAAGGGTTTGACGATGTAATCCGTTGCGCCCTCGCGCATGGCTGCCACCGCCTGCGCCACGGTACCGTAGGCCGTCATCAGGACCACCGGCATGTATGGACGCATGCGCTTGATCGATGATAGGAGTTCATAGCCATTGGCGCCGGGCATGTGAACATCGGAGATCACGAGGCCGATGTCCTGGCTCGCGAGCAATTGCAGCGCGCCCTGCGCTTCCGCGGCCGCGAGCGCCGTGATTCCCGCCGCGCGCAGCGTATCGATCAACGCCTCGCGCAGCGCGGCGTCGTCCTCCACCACCAGTACCGCATCGCTCACCGTGCTCATGAATGGTCCTCTGCCGGAAGTTCGATCACGAAGGTCGCGCCGCGGGCCGATTCAGCCAGGCAAACGTTGCCGCCATGCGCCTCGATCACGGACTTGACGATGGACAGGCCGATGCCGTTGCCGCGTGCACGCGTCGTGAAAAAAGGCTCGAAGATGCGTTCGCGGATTTGCGCGGGCACGCCGGGACCATTGTCGCTCACAAGGATTTGCGCCCGTCCCGATGCCGCGCGCCGCGCCAGCAATTCCAAGTCCAGCGCTCCGGCCGCCGCCTGCAGGGCATTGGTCGCGAGATTCAATACCGCCGATACCAAAGACGGCGCGTTCGCCCGCACCATCAAATCCGGTGCCTGGGTGCGGATGGTCAAGCGGATGTCGTCGCCCAATGCCGGGCGCAGCCATTGCGCCACTTGTTCGAGCAAGGCACTCACACTGACCGGCTCGCGCGCGGCACCCCCATGCGCGAAGGCCAGCATGTCGTTTACCAGCTTGTCGAGCTGCTTCAAGCTGCCGACCGTCTTGTCTGCGCAGCGCGCGAGATCCGCCGGATTTCGCTCCGACAGCGTCATTTGCGAGGCGTACAGCAATGCGGCCGCGAGCGGCGTGCGAATTTGATGGGCAAGTCCTGCCGCCAGCTCGCCCAGGGTCAGCAAACGTTGTTGACGCGTCAGGAACACCTGCATCAGGTGCGATTCGGTCACGTCGGTCAGCAGCACCACCTCGGCGCCGTTCTCGAGTTCGCGTCTCGAGATATTGACGAAGCGGCCGTTGCGCAGCTCGGTGTGTTCGCCCATGCCGCGGGAAATGAGCGTCGAACGTGAACGCACGGCGGAAAAGAGCTCGCCGAGGAGCGGCTCGCCCAGCAGCGCGAGCGCCGCCGGATTGTATTCCTGGATGGCACCGCGCCCGTCGAGCACCAATACGCCGCCCGGCAGTCCCTTGATCAGGGCCGACAGGCGCGCGGCCAAATGCTCCTTGCCCGCATGCGCTTCGGAAAGATCCAATCGTAGCTGCGCCACCTCGCGGCGTAGCGACTCGAAGGCGTCGGATAATTGATCGGAGACCGACCCGAAGGCCAGGAACGCCGCTTGAAGTTCAGAGTGGCGGTTTTCGATCAGCTCGAGTTTTGTGGCTGCCATGCCTAGGCGGAAAGCAACTTCTGTGCCTTGGCAGTATTTGCCCTGCCTATCAATCAGTTACGGGTTCGTCGGACAGCCGCCCGCATGGCGGCGTCAATAATTTGTCAGGCGCTCAAGCGGTATTTTCGCAGCTTCTCGACCAAAGTCGTACGCCGGATGCGCAGCAGGCGCGCCGCGCCCGCCACCGTACCGTCAGCTTCCTCGAGCGCTTTACGGATGAGGCCGATCTCGATGGCCGACATATGGTCCTTCAGATCGATGCCGCCCCGCGGCAGCGCGGTATCGAGCATTTCATATACCACGGCATCCGATTCTCGCTCGGTCTCACGCTCCAATACGGGCGCCTGCCCGGCCCCCGCGGATACCAATGCCAGCGCCGGCTCCGGCGGCTGTTCAGAATCCGATTCGCATTCCTGGGTCTGCACAGGCGCCTCCACCGGCCCGGAACGGGCATCGATGCGCAGCTCGCTGCCGAGCCAGCCCATGCCGGCGGCGTTGCGGTAGCGATCGGGTAGATCGGCGGCGGTGATGGTTTGCGCCGGAAATAAGATCGCCAGCCGTTCCAGCAAATTAGCCAGCTCCCGCACATTGCCCGGCCAGCGATTGCGGGAAAGGCAGCTCATCGCGGCTTGATCCAGCTGAATGGCGCGCCCGGCGCCTTGGCCTTGGCGCTGCACCAAGTGTTCGATCAGCACCGGTAGATCGTCGAGGCGTTCGCGCAGCGGCGGCATCTGCAGGGGAAAGACGTTCAAACGATAATACAGATCTTCGCGGAAGCGGCCTGCGATGATGGCGGCATCCAGGTCGCGATGCGTTGCGGCGATGATCCGCACATTGCAGCGGATCGTCTTGTTGCTGCCGACGCGCTCGAAGCTGCGCTCCTGCAGCACCCGCAGCAGTTTGACCTGCATTTGCAGCGACATATCGCCGATCTCATCCAAAAATAGGGTGCCGCCCTCCGCGAACTCGAAGCGGCCCATGCGGGTCGAGAGCGCGCCGGTGAAAGCGCCCTTCTCATGGCCGAACAATTCACTCTCCAACAGGTCGGCAGGTATCGCGCCGCAATTTACCGGCACAAAAGGATGCGCGGCGCGTCCCGAGAGTTCATGGATGTGGCGCGCGACCATTTCCTTGCCCGTGCCGGATTCTCCGAGAATCAGCACATTGGTATCAAAGGGCGCCACTTGCTCGATCAGCCTGTGCACCGCGCGCATCGCTTTGGAGGCGCCGCTGGGACGAAAGCGATGGCTGCCCGGTTGCGTCGGATGGCCGCTGCGAACGTTCTGCGCTTGATTCAGCACGGCCGAGAGGCGCCGCTGCTTGACCGGCGTTTCAAGTTGGAACCACGCGAGGTCGCTGCTGCTCTCGGCGATTTTCGGCAGGCCGTCCGCGCTGATGCAGATGACGGGCAACGGTTGGCGCATCGCGCGCAGCTGCGTGACCATCTCCTGGCCCAGCGCCGCCACGGTCTCGCGCCGCGCAATCACAGCCAAACAATCCGGTGTGTTGCAGTGCGCTGACTGGCGCAGCTCGGCCACGCTGCGCACATGCAGCGGTTCCAAGTCCAAAAAACGCAAAAGAGCCTGGAGGGTATGGGCCTCCGAATCTGAGGGCTCGATCACAATAACTTTCGCTTCAACCACGAGTGGGACTCCTTCCCAATAATCAAAGTGTGACGGAGCGCACAAATCTCTCGTTCCGTCTTAAGCTTTTCGTCTAACCCTTTGACATAGCTCAATCAATTTCGAGCACGGCGCCATACTAACTGATCAACTTGAGACAAAAGCAGTTGGCAAACCCCCGCAAAGAGTGTAGGGAATTCCCCTAAATTCGATGCCGAGTTTGTCGTCTTAACGGATTAAGGGCTTTTATGATGCGGCGTGCTTGGCGCCGGCGATCAAACGCCGGTGGTGGCGAAAAATGAGTTTCTCGATCATCTCCACCACCGCATCGCTCAATCCGACGAAACGGAACTGGGTCGCGCGCGTGCCCTCGAGGACCCGGATACCGGCAACGACGCTGGGAATCTTCAGCGGCTGCGGCAGTGCGGAATTGATATAGATCGAGACCATGCCGGTGGCGTCGGCGGCGGCCGGATGCTCGCCGAACCATTCCAAGGCTCGCGAGGACATGCGCACCCGTTCGGCGCCGGGGAGTCCGCTGCTGCGCAGTGCAAGTTCCGCCGTCAGGCGCAGCAATATATTCACCTTGTATTCGAGGCGCTGCAGCTCATGCAGCAAGGCCGGCGATTCGTCCTTGAGAGCCTCGTGCACGCGCACCTCGTCCAAGGAAGACTCGGCGCCCAGCAGCTGATGATTGTCGGCATTGAGGCGCGCGAGCTGCACTCCGTCGGCGAGCGCTCCCGGCGTCCAAGTGACCGGCAGCGATTCCTCGAATATCAGACCATCGCCCAGAAATGGTTCAGGCATGGCTCCCTTAAGCCTTTGGAAATTCTTTAGCGCTGCGGCCGATTTCCGGCATACGCAGCGACTGCCTTTCGGCCCACCGCGGCCATATCCAAATCCCTGCCCTTGCTGCGCCGCTGGTGTTCCAGCAATCCGATCGTCCGGTCGTTCAATTGTGCGATCTCTTGAAGCACCGCTAGATCCGCCGCGGCCGCCTGCGGCGTAGCGTTGCGAAAGGACTTTAGCAGTTCCAATCGCTGCCGGTCGAGCGACTCCAAGGATTGCAATTTGCCGCTTTCGGCGGCGCTCAGCATTTCATGGGAAAGCGCCAAGGCACTTGCCAAATCCGGACTTGAGGTGCCGCGGCTCATCGCGGCTCGACGATCTGATCCCAGCCGGTCTTGATCTTCTGCACCAGCGACATCACTTCCGCGACGATTTTCGCATCGTTGCTGACATTGGCCAGCGTCAGACGCGCCAGCATGTATACATACAGCGCGCGCAGGTTCTCGGCGATCTTCTGCCCACGCTCCATATCCAGCGTGTTGTTCAGCTGATCGATCAGGCGGATCGCCTTGCCCAGCGCCTTGCCCTTTTCCACCACATCATTGAGGGGCAGATTATTTTGGATCCGACCCATGCAGCCTTGCGCCGTCGCGAGCTGGGCGAGAATCTGTTCGAACATGATCTGTACCAGCCTCGCGGGGCTGGCATCCGCCACCAAACCGTGGTTGCGAACCGAGCGGTACTGAGCCGCCCCACGTTGCGCGTACATGGCTAGCCGCCGACCCCTAAGTTACCGCTGCCCAAGCTGGTGTTGGGCTGCGAGGTTCCCGAGGCCGCGTTGGCCGTGGGATTGAACTCGGCATTGAGAAAGGTCTGGGTTTGCTTGAGCTGGGCAACCGCCGTGTCCATCGCATTGTATTCAGCAGTGAGGCGCGCCGAGTACGCCGCCAATTGCGCCTGGAGCGCGTCCTGCTGGTCGGCCACATTGCTCAAGCTGGTCTGCAGGCCCTGGTTGATCGTGTCGAGCAACCCGCCCGGCTTGATGTACCCATCGACGAGATTGGCCAGCTGCGTGGCGATGCCGTTGGTGCCGCCGAGCAGATTTCCGATCGATGCCAGGCTAGCGCTCAAAGCGTTGCCCAGCTTGGTATCGTCGGTGGAATAAGTACCGTCGGTCCCGGCGCTGATGCCGAGATCGGTCAACGACTTCACGCCGCCGGCACTGCTCGAGACCACCTTGCCGAGAATGCTTTGCAGCTGATTTTGAAAAGCTTCCAAGGTTGCATTGCCGTTGAGCGGCCCGGCCGTCTGGGTCGCGGGATCGTAGCCGGTCAGCGTTTGAATGCTGGAGAGCACGCCGTTCACCGCGGTGACGAATTTGTCGATCGCGCCTTGAGCCGTGGAAGTATCGGGACTGATGCTCAACGTGGTCGGGGTCGACGGGGCCGAGGCGCCCAACAGGTTGATGGTCACGCCGGTAATGGCGCCCGTCACCACGTTGCTGCCGCTGGTGGCGGGGAAGCCGTTGATCGAGAAGCTCGCATTCTGCGCAGGCACCGTGGTCAGCGCCAGCGCGGCCAGGCCGCCGTCGCCGCCCGAAGGGGTAACGGTGATCTGATTGGCTGCGCCGGTGCGCGTGCCGGTCAGCACCAGGCGCGCACCGTCCGTGGTCGTAATGACGCTGGCGCTCACGCCCGGATTGTTCGGCGCCGAATTGATGGCCGCGGCAATCCCCGCGAGCGTGTTGTTGGTTGAATCGATGCTGATATCGGCCGAGATGCCGCCGACGGCGATCGTCAGGGTACCGGTGCCGACCGCCGCAGAACTCGACAGCGGCGCGGAAGTTGCGGTCGCCGCCGTGGCCAGGTTGTTTACCAGCAGAGAGTAGGAGCCGGCAACCGCATCGGAGCTCGTGCTCGCGGAGGCGATGTTCTTGTCGGCCACCGTCGCCGCGAATCCAGCCAGCTGGCTCGGATCTTCGAGGGCAGGCAGCGCCAGCTTGAGGGTATCGAGTGCCGCGGTAAAGGTGCCGTATGCGGAAACTTGCGCATCCAACGTGGTTTGCGCGTCAGTCAGCTGGGTCGTTTGCGCCGCTCCGAACGCCGTGGTCAGCGAAGAGACGATGGCACTGATGTTCAAACCGGAACCGATGCCGGTCGAGGTGATCAGGGCATTGCCGCTCGGCGTTGCGCTGCTGGAGGAGATGACTGAACTCATGTGATTGGCCCGCGCGTTGTCTTGCTCAAGTTATCGGCTCGCACTGCCCGAACTTAAGCAAGCGCCGTACCAACCCCGGCGCCGCTCGCCGCGGCTAGGCGCGCTTGTCGACGATGACGCCGGAAATCCCCAGGCTGCGTGCCAGGGCGGCGAACTCGTCGGCCGGAAACTCGGCGACTACGGCGCCGTTCGCGGGATTGACCTGCTGGATGGTCTTGCCGTCCGAGGTCGGATCGATTCGGAACTGATAGGGCTTACCCGAGTCGTTCAGATACTTATTGAGGAGCTGAACCTGCGCCTGCAGGTGCGGCTTGGCCGGCGGCGCCGCGGGTCGGCCGCTCGGCGGCAAGACATTGCCGCTGTGCTGAACAGAAACCGTCGTAGGTGCCTGACTTCCGTGCACGAGGCTCACTGCCGGTATCTTTACCGGTTGTCCGTCACTAGCCATGGTTCCACCTATTTACTTAACCCAATACCTCTTTCGTTCGTTTCGAATTCCGTTCGAAGACCACGGCTCGACCTAAGTCGGTCGAGCCGTGGGATTTTCGCCTATCTCCAAGCTATCGGCTGTTATTGCAGAAGCTTGAGAATCAACTGGGGCTGCTGGTTGGCCTGGGCCAGAACCGAGATGCCGGCCTGTTCCAACACCTGAGCCTGGGTCAAGTTCGCCGTTTCCGCCGCAAAGTCGGCATCCTGAATGGTGCTGCGCGACTGGGTCAGGTTCTGTGCAGTTGACTGCAGGTTACCGACCGCCGCCGTGAAGCGATTCTGGATGGCGCCCAATTGGCTTTGGAAAGCCGACACTGTCGCCAGCGCCGCATCGACCGAGGAGATGGTGCTGTTGGCGCCGGCCACCGTCAGTACGTCCTGGTTGGCCAGGGTCGCTGTCGCCCCTGCCGCGGTAGAGCTCAATGCTGTTGCACTGCCGCTGACGAAGCCCAAGGTCACCGCGCCGCCCGTGGTGCCGACGTCGGTGATCGTGACCGGCTTAGAGTCGGTCAAAGTCACCTTGCCGGTGAGCGAAGAACCCGTGCCGCCGGCCGCCAAAGTGGTGCCGAGACCCGTGCCCGCACCTGCAACACCCGCTGCGCCGCCCGTGCTGCCCGCAACGCCCAAAGTGACGGTCTGCGTGGTCACGATGTCGCTACCGTCGGTATCGCTGAGAACCAGCGCGCCCACGGTTCCGTTCGCGGCAACCGTGTTGACGGAAGCCGTCACGCCGGTGGTGCCCGAGAACAGGTTGATCTGCGCCGCGACTGCCGCGCTCGTCAAGGTCTGCCCGACGCCGACGTTGCCGGTGCCTGAGAAAATGGCCGTGCCATTGATGCTCAGGTCGAACGTGCTAGCCGTGGCGCCCGTGCTGCCGGCGCCATTGGTGCCGCCGGAGATGGTCGAGAACGCGGTGTTGTCGACCACGCTGGTCGCCGCGCTCGCGGTGAGCCCCTGCAAGCCGGCGCCGTTGATGGCCCCCGCCTTCGCATACGCTGAAGCGGCGCCCTGGTAAGACGTCGAACCAACGAAGCTCGCGGTCGGACCCACGGTGACCGTGGACGTGCCGTCGCCGATGGTGACCGTCGAGGTACCCGACAATGTGCCGGCGGTTACCACGCCGCCCGTCGCCGTCGAGAACTGGCCGATCTGGTTGGACGCAACACCCTGCTGCAAGCTGACCGCAATCGTGTTGCCGACGTTCGCGCCGACCTGATACACGGTCGTGCCGCTCGAGCCGTTGAGCACGTTCAAGCCGTTGAACGTGGTCTGCTGCGCGATCTGCGTGATTTCGGCAATCTGCTGCTGCACCTGGTTGTTAAGCGCGGCGCGATCCGAGGCGCTGTTCGAACCGTTGGCAGATTCGACGGCCAGGGTACGAATGCTCTGCAGGTTGTTGACGATGGTGTTCAAAGCACCCGCAGTGGTCTGGGCCTCCGAGACGGCATCGTTCGCATTTCGCACGGCCTGATTGGTGCCGTTGATCTGCGTGGTGAACTGTTGACTGATCGCGAGGCCCGCGGCGTCGTCCGAGGCGCTGTTGATGCGCAAACCCGAAGACAGACGCTGCAAGGACTGCGACAACTGCGCCTGCGAACCCGCCAGGTTGTTCTGCGCGTTCAGCGAAGCGATATTGGTATTTAGAACTAGTGACATTGATGACTCCTGAAAGTTTAACCACCGGCCCCTCTTAGGCCCTATGTGTTCACTTCACCCACTTAGGGCGGACCGGTGACACATTCAAAGTCTTTATCGGATCGCCGCGGGGGTTCTTTAGGCGGTACTGGTTGTCTTTCGCGGGCTTTTATTTGCGCCAAGTCGCAGATTTTGCGAGTCGAATTTGACAGTGCGAAATGGCGTGAACAGCGCCGGGAATCTCCGCCGGCGCCTTACGTAGCGGCCGCGAAGAGGCAAACACGAGGCCATTTGGAGTACAATTCACAGCCCTCCCGCCACCGTCGAAATAGCGTGAAATCCGTCAAACGCAAAAGCCCCAAGGTGGGCTTTGTCAGCCTTGGCTGCCCCAAAGCACTGGTCGATTCTGAACGTATCCTGACCCGCCTGCGCGCTGAAGGGTATGAGGTCGCGCCGAGCTATGCCAAGGCTGATCTGGTCGTGGTTAACACTTGCGGTTTCATCGATGCGGCCGTCGATGAGTCGCTGGAGGCCATCGGCGAGGCGCTGGCGGAGAACGGCAAAGTCATCGTCACGGGATGCTTGGGCGCCCAGCCGCAGAAGATTCTCGATCGGCATCCACAGGTGCTCAAAATAACGGGCCCGCAGCGTTACGAGGAAGTGGTCGCCGCGGTGCACCAATATCTGCCGCCCAAGCATGAGCCCTTCCTCGATCTGGTGCCCGCGCAAGGCATCAAGCTGACGCCGCGGCACTATGCCTACCTGAAGATCTCCGAGGGCTGCAATCACCGCTGCAGCTTCTGCATCATCCCCTCCATGCGCGGCGATCTGGTCAGCCGGCCGGTCGGCGAGGTGCTGCGCGAGGCTGAGCAGCTGGTGCGCGCCGGCGTGAAGGAAATCCTGGTGATTTCACAGGACACCAGCGCATATGGCGTCGATCTGAAATATGCCGCGCAACCCTGGCGCGACGTGCAGCGCCGCGCGCGTTTCTACGACCTCGCGGCCGCACTCGGCGAATTGGGGGTCTGGATACGCCTGCACTATGTCTACCCCTATCCCCACGTCGATGAAGTGATCGATCTCATGGCGGGCGGCAAAGTACTGCCGTATCTGGATATTCCTTTTCAGCACGCCAGCGCCCGCATCCTGAAACTGATGAAGCGCCCCGCGGCCGCGGTAAATACCCTGGAACGCATCGCCGCGTGGCGGCGTACGGTCCCCGACATCGCCATTCGCAGCACGTTTATCGTCGGATTTCCCGGCGAGACCGAACAGGACTTCGAGGAGCTGCTCGAGTGGCTGCGCGCGGCGCAGCTCGATCGGGTCGGCTGCTTCGAGTACTCGCCGGTGGAAGGCGCGGCGGCCAACCGGCTTCCGCAAACGCCGGTCCCCGCTGAGATCAAAGCCGAACGCCGCGCGCGCTTCATGGAAACCGCGGCGCAGATCAGTGCACAGCGCCTGAAAGAAAAAATCGGCCGGGAAATGCCGGTGCTCATTGATCGCATCGACCGCGATGCCGATGTCGCCATCGCGCGTTCCTCGAGCGACGCCCCGGAAATCGACGGCACGGTACGTATCGCCGACGCCGGCCGCGGCGCCGCTGTCCTCAAAGTGGGGTCCATGGCTCAAGTGCAGATCAGCGCGGCGGGCGATTATGATCTGGATGCACGCTTGATCGGCCCGATTCATTGATGTCGTAACCAAAAGGTGCAACGCACTTCGTACCGGAGACACGCTTGGAAATTTCTGCAGACAAAGTCGTAACTATCCACTACACCCTCAAGGACGATGCAGGAACCGTAATCGACAGTTCGGCCGGCGGTGAGCCGCTGGCTTACATCCAAGGGCACGGTAGCTTGGTCTCCGGCCTCGAGAAAGCGCTCGAGGGCAAGCCCGACGGCGCCAATGTCGCGGTATCGGTGACGCCGGAAGAAGGCTACGGCAAGCATGAACCGGGTTTGATTCAACGGGTGCCGAAGCGCACGTTACAAGGCTCCGGCGAGGTGCGAAAAGGCATGCAATTCCAGGCGCGAACACCGCAAGGCATGCGCCTCTTCACGGTGACCGGCGTCGTGGGCGACATGGTGACGCTCGACGGCAATCATCCGCTCGCCGATCAGACTTTACACTTCGATGTGCGGGTCGTGGGCGTACGCGAAGCAACGACCGAAGAGTTGGAACACGGCCACGTGCACGGCGCCGGCGGCCATCATCACTAGGCGGAAGGCGCCAGGGAAATCCGGCCCTAAAGGAATTTGAACAGCGACAGGCCTTGCGTCAGCGTGTAGGCCTGCAGCGCCGCGCTCAGCGTGGTGTTTTGCTGATCCAGCGTGGTTATCGCGGCGGCAAAATCCAGTCCCTGAATATTGGTGATGGACTGCTGCAATTGCGTTTGTTGGCCGGTAGCGACCGACTGCTGCGTCGTGATCGAATTCAGACGGCCGCCGACGGTGGCGCGCACATCGGAAGTCTTGGAGAGCGCCAGATCGAGGTCGTTGATCGCGCTGTTGATTGAATTGTTCAGCGCCGTGGAGGAGGCCGAAGTGCTCACCCCGGTTTGCAGCGCACTGACCAGGTTCTGCACGGTGGTGAAGAGGCTCTGATTCGTGCTCGGTGCGAGCGTGAAGGAATCGTTCGTCGCCGGCTGCCCGCTCAAAGTCACCTGTACGCCGTTGAATGAGATGGTGCTGCCGTCGGTGTACGAACCGGTGCTCACGACGGCCGCACCTTCGGTCACTTGATAGGTTCCGGGCGCGGTAAACTTGATTACATAGGTGCCGCCGTCGTAGGCGGCCGGATTGGATACCGTGGTCGCGCCGACGATGCCGGATCCGACATTGCCGGCCGCGGCGGCCACCGCAAAGGTGCCGTTCCCCGTTTTGATCTGATTGAAAACGGTATCGCCATTGTCCCCGTCGGCGACCGTCTGGCCGGCCGCGATTTGCACCTGGCGTTGGCCCTGGTCGCCGTTATAGGTCGCTCCCGTTGCGCTTGAAGTAAAGGGCTGCGCTTGCGCGGCGAACCCGCCGAAAATATATTCGCCGTTGCCGTTCTGCGTGTTGGCGAGCGCCAGCAGACTGTTCTGTATTTGCTGTGCCTGCGTGGCGATGGCGCTCAAGTTCGAGTTCGTCAAGGTGCCGCTGTTGGCTTGCAGCGCCAAGGTGCGCAGCGCCTGCAACTGCGTCTGCACCTGCGACAGCGCATTGTCTTCGGTATTCAAATTCGTCTGCGCGCTGGTCGCGTTGGTGCCGTACTGTTTGCTTTGCGCCAGGGCTTGGTTGTAGTTGTTGACGCTGCCCGCGCCTATCGGATTCTGCGACGCCGTCGTGAAGCTCAAGCTTGCCGACATTTGATTCTGCGTCTGGTTGATGCTGGCTTCCAGCAAATTGATCGAGGTCAGAAACTGCGTTTGATTCAGGCTTTGGGTGACGCGCATGATGGTGCAGCCTCCTTACGTTCCGTTAACCGCAGCGAGCAAGCTTGCAAACAGCGTGTTGCCGATGCTCAAGGCTTGGGCCGCTGCCTGATAGGCCTGTTGCCATTGCAAGAGACTCGCCGCCTCTTCGTCCAAGTTCACGCCGCTGGTCGATTGCACGCTGCTGAGCGCCTGCGCGTTCACCGCGGACTGGGCCGATTGCGCCGTGTTTATCTGCTGTGCCTGGCTGCCTAGTCCTGTGATCAAGGCACTGACGCCGCCGGTGATGCTGGTCGTGCCGTTTTGCAGCACGCCGACGTTCTGCGCATTCGCCGCGATCAGGGCGTTGCGATTGTCGCCGGTTCCACCCGCATTGCTGCCGACATTGAAGCTATCGCCGGTCGCCGGCGCACCGCTGATCTGCACCTCCCAGCCGTTCACGTCGATGTTGCCGCCGCTGGTATAGGCATTGGGGGCACCGCCGTTGATCGTGTAGGTGGCGGGACCCGTGAAGGCGATGGTGACCGGCGTGAGCAAATTCGGGTCGGCCGCATCGAGAACGGTGCCGGAGCTGATGCTTGCGGCGCCCGTGTTCGTACCTGCCGCCGTGGCCTTGATGGCGCCCGCGGCCGCAATTTGCGAGGGGTTGCTGATCACGACCTTGAGGCTTGCGGCCGCGCTCGCGGTCGGCTGCACCAGGAATTGATCGCCGTTCGCCGGCGTGCCCGAGAGAACGATGGAAACGCCGTCCGCGGTGTAGGGACTGGCTAGCGTGCCTGCGCCGGCCGGCGTCACGCTGGTACCGTCGCTGGTGTTGGTCAACTTGGGGGTGCCGCCGACGAATGACAACACATAGTCGTTTGCGGTCAGTGCACCCAAACCGCTCGGATCCACGCTCACTGTCGCGGTCACCGCATCGATATTGCGGGAGGAGCCGACGGCGAGCGGCGTGCCGAGCGAGAAAATCGGCGCGCCGAAATTGCCGCTCAGGTCCAAGCCCTGCGCCTGCTGCGAGTTGACCGTCTGCGACAATGCCGTGGCAATCTGCCCCAGCTGGTTCAGCGCCGGATTGATTATTTGCGTGCGTGCCGACAACAGTCCGCCCAAATCGCCCGAGGTGATGCTGCTGCTGATCACGGCGCTGGAGGCGGATGTGCTGATGTCCAGCTGAGTCGCATTGAATTGATTGGGCACCGTGGTCAGAGAATGGACTTGGCCCTGCAGCACCAGCGGCTGGCCGTTGCCGACGAATACGTTCAGCGCGCCATTGGTATCCGTGGTCGTGGTGATGCCCACCAATTGCGACAAGTTGGAGACCAGCTGGTCGCGCTGGTCGAGCAGCTCGTTGGGCTGTTGGCCGCCTTGCTGTGCCGTGCCCGTCACGATCTGATTGTTCAAAGTGGAGATCGCTTTCGCGATGGAATTGATCTGCGTCACGTCCGCCGTGATGCGGGAATTTACGTCCGTGTTCAGCGAACTCAGCTCGCCGCTGGCATTGGTAAATCCGCTCGCCACGCTTTGCGCCTGACCGATCAGCGCCTGGCGCGAGGCGATGGACGTCGGATTGTTCGCGACATCGGCAAATGCGCTGTAGAAGCCCTGCAATGCGCTGCTCAAGCCGCCGACGGTGGTGCCAAAAAGATTGTCGATCTGGCTGCTGTAATTTTGCATCGCGTTGAGCTGACCCAGCGTGCTTTGCGAGGTATTCAGCTGGTTCGCGGCAGCCTGGCTGAATGCGCGGTTGATGCCCGCGACGACCACGCCCGCCCCGACCGTGGCGGCGCCGTTGGCCTGCGGTATCGCTTCGTTTAAATTTACGGTTTCCCGGTCATAGCCCGGCGTGCTGGCATTCGCAACATTGTTGCTGGTGACGTTGATCGCCTGCTGAAACGCCTGCAGCGCCGAGACACTGATTCCAAAAACATCTGACACGTTGCTTCTCCGGTCCTGACTGCCAATATCGGCATCGGGACGGCTTTCTATAATGCTGCGACGCGGGCGGCCAGTGCCGACTGCAGCGTGTCGCTGCGCAGAATTTGATTTAACTTATTCCCATAGTCCGGATCGGTGGCGTAGCCTGATTTGGCGATGCCCGCGGCGTAGGCGCCGGCGTCGGTCCCGCTTGCAATCACGTGCCGATAACGCGGCGAATTCTTGAGTAAGTTTGCGAAATCATTGACGCTTTCTTCAATCGATCCATAGGCGCGGAAGCTCGTCCGGCGGGGACTGGCGACGCCATCGATGACTTCCAGGGTGTCGGCGGTCGCCCTTGCTCCGGCCCACTCATCGCCCGCCTTGATCCCAAAAAGGTTGTGGCTGGCCGAGCCGTCGGCATTGCGCGGCATGCGCTGGCCCCAGCCTGTTTCGAGCGCTGCTTGGGCGAGCATGCCCGCGGGGTTTACGCCAAGCGCGGCGGCAGCCCGGCGAATCGACGGCATGACGCGATTCACGAATTCAGCCGGTGAGTGCGCAATTGCCGCGGTCGGCAGGGACGTAACGGCGGGGCCGCCATCGGCCGGTGCGCTGCCGCCCGCGCCGATTTTCGGTGCGCCGGGTGCGGACTTGCCCGCCAACTGGCGCTTGAGCAGGCGCGCAATGCCCAAATCGGTATGTTGGCTGATGGAGAGTGCCACCTGCTTGTCGAACATGTCCTGATACATGCCCATTTCGTTGCTGTCGGTCTCCTCGGCGACGGTCGCATCGCGCATGCTCTTCAGCATCATCTGCAGAAACAGAGCTTCGACTTGCTGCGCAACGGCGTTGATGGCCTGCGGTGAATTCGGATCTCGCTTCAGGGCCGCCAAGCCATTGACATCGGTGTAAGTGGTCGCGGCGGAGAGATCCGCCGGCGCTTCGCCGAGTGCCGGCATCGTCGGAGTAATGGACAGAGTCGTCATTAGATGACCACCAGCTCGGCCTGCAGGGCGCCCGCCTCGCGCAAGGCCTCGAGAATGGCGACCAGATCGCCGGGTGCCGCGCCGACATCGTTGACGGCACGCACGATTTGATCGAGTTCCACGCCGGGCTTGAACAGGAACATGCGGTTCGAGCCTTGATCCACCTTGATGGTCGAATTGTTGAGCACCACGGTCTGACCCAGCTTGGACAGCGGATTCGGTTGACTGACGGTCTGCTCTTCTTTAATGGTCACCGACAACGAACCATGCGATACCGCCGCCGGTGTCACGATGACGTGGCTGCTGATGACGACGGTGCCGGTGCGCGAATTGATGATCACCTTGGCCGGTGCGGTCCCGGGGTCCACCTGAAGATTCTCGACGGTGGAGAGAAACGCCACGCGTTGCGTGATGTCGATCGGCGCACGCACGCGGACGGAACCGCCATCCATGACGGAGGCGACCCCGTCTCCCATGCCTTTGTTGACGCTCGCCACCAAACGCGTTGCGGTGGTGAAGTCGGGATCGTTCAAATTGAAGGTGACCGAATCCCCTTGCGCGATCTGCGAGGGCACGGCGCGTTCCACGGTGGCGCCATTCGGAATGCGGCCCGAGCTCGGCACATTGACGGTGAGCTTCGAGCCGTCGGCGCCTTCTACGCCAAAGCCGCTGACGATGAGATTCCCCTGGGCGATCGCATAGATCTGTCCGTCGAGTCCATGCAGGGGCGTTACCAACAGCGATCCGCCGCGAAGACTCTTGGCGTTCGCAATCGAGTTCACCGTGATGTCGATGGTTTGGCCGGGTTTGACGAAGGGCGGCAGCACGGCGTGGACCGCGACTGCCGCCACGTTCTTGAGCTGCGGCGTGACGTTGGCCGGCACGGTGACGCCGAGTTGCGCCAGCATGTTGTTGAGCGACTGCACCGTGAAGGGCGCCTGACTGGTTTGATCGCCGGTGCTGTCGAGACCGACGACGAGGCCGTAGCCGACCAGCTGGTTGGTGCGAACTCCCTGGATCTGCGCCATGTCCTTGATGCGCTCGGCCACCGCCTGCGGCACGCTGACGAACGCAAACAACGCCGCGAGACTTGCCTTGATGAGATTTCTCGAGCGCATGATCAGTACGGCGCAAATACCGAGTTGAAGAACCGGGCGAGCCAACCCATGCTGTTCGAGCTGTTGATCACGCCCTTGCCCGAGTAGCTGATGTGCGCGTCCGCGACCTTGTCGGAAGTGACGGTGTTGTCGGTCGCGATATCGGCGCGGCGCACCACGCCCGACACATGCACGAATTCATCGCCTTGATTGAGCTTCAGGGTCTTGTCGCCCTGGATGACCAGATTGCCGTTGGGCTGCACTTCCATCACCGTGACGGTGAGGCTGCCGGCGAGACTGTTCGCCTGCGTGCTCGAGCCCTCGCCGTCGAAGCTATCCGCTCCGGCAAGCGTGGTGGTGAAAATCGGCACCCCCGATGCGGTGATGGTTCTGCCCAGGACCGTGGGGCCGGTGTTGTTCACGGCGGTGGTCTTGGCGGTCTTGGTCGTCGCGCTCTTGCTGGCGCTGGTGGTTTCCGTCAAGCGGATGGTCAAGACATCGCCGACGCGGCGCGCCTTCAGGTCGGCGAACAACTCGATTTGCTGACCGGCTTGATAAATCGCGCCATCGGTACGCGGCGTCGGCGGCGGCAGCACGCGTGCGACCAGCGGATCCGGCTTCGGCGGCTTATGCGGCATCAGACCGCATGCCGAGAGCGCGCAGCACAAAAATATGGCGGCTAAGCGGCTCATGTCAGGTTGGTCGTCAGAAATTGCAGCATCTGATCGGTGGTGCTGATGGCCTTGGAGTTCATCTCGTAGGAACGCTGGCACTCGATCATGGAAACCAGTTCGGTCACCGAGTTCACGTTCGAAGTTTCCAGCGCGCCTTGGGTGAGGGTGCCGAGTCCATTGGTGCCCGCGGTGCCGACTTGCGGCGATCCGCTGGCCGCGGACTCCACCAGCAAGTTATTGCCCGTGGGCTGCAAGCCTTCCACGTTGATGAAGTCGGCCAATTGAATCTGGCCGACTTGAGTGCCCTTGGCGTTGGCGGCGGAGGTCACCGTCACCACGCCATCGTTACCGATGGTGACCGACTGCGTGCCGGCCGGAATATTGATGGCCGGCTGCAGCGGATAGCCGCTGGCCGTGACGACGTTGCCCTGGTTGTCGAGCGAGAAGCTGCCGTCGCGCGTGTAGGCGATGGTGCCGTCGGGCATGGTGATCTGCAGGAAGCCGCGGCCGTTCACGGTCATGTCCAGCGAGCCGTTGGTCTGCAGAATGCTGCCCTGGGTGTAGTCCTTTTCCGTGGCGACGATGCGCACGCCCGTTCCCAAGGTCAATCCCGTGGAGAGCTGGGTGTTCTGCGTGCTCTGCGCGCCGACCTGCCGGATGTTTTGATACATCAAGTCCTGGAACGCGGCGCGGCCGGCCTTGTACCCGGTGGTATTGGTGTTCGCCAGATTGTTGGCGATCACCGCCATGCGCGTGTTTTGCGCGTCCAGTCCGGTCTTTGCGGCCCATAATGCAAGATTCATCGGATATTTCCTTGTCTGTTACGAGCTCAACATCATGCGTTCCGCACTCTGTTCATCGGTGTCGGTCGAGTTGATGCTCTTGATCTGAAATTCGTACATGCGCTGCAGCTCGATCATGCTGATGAGCGACTGCGCCGCGTTGACATTGCTGGACTCCAGCATTCCCGGGGTAACCGACACGGTGTCGTCGGCTTTCGCCTTGCCGCCGCCTTTGAGGCGCAGCAAGCCGTCATCGCCTTTTTGCAGCGTGGCGGTCGGCGGATTGACCAGCTTGATGCGATCGACTTGCGTGACGGCGAGCGGCGCTGAACCTTGGGGTAAAACCGATACGGTGCCGTCGCTGCCGATGCTCACGTTCGTCGATGGCGGAATGACCAGAGGCCCGCTTTCGGTGAGCACTGCCAGGCCGCTCGCGGTGGTCACCGCACCGACCGGCGAGACCCTTAAGTCACCCGCGCGCGTATAGGCTTCCTGGCCATCGCTGCCGCGTACCGCAATGAAGCCATTGCCGTTCACCGCGATATCCAGATTGCGGCCGGTGTTTTCCATGGTGCCGGCGGAAAAGTCCGTGCCGGCGTCGCCGGCCACGGCGTTGACGCGCGTGGCATAGCCGGGCCCGTAGATCGGCTCGCTGTCGAAGGCCACCGCGTCCGCGCGAAACCCGATGGTGCTGATGTTGGCGATGTTGTGATTGTTCACTGCCTGCGCTTGCATGATCTGCTTCGCGCCCGTCATCGCCACGTAGAGTCCTCTGTCCATGATTAATGCGTGATGTTGATGACGGTCTGGGAGAGCTGATTCGCAGTGGTGATGACCTGCGCATTGGCCTGGAAGGCGCGCTGCGCGGTGATCATGTTCACCAGTTGCGTGGTCAGGTCCACATTCGAGGCCTCGAGAGCGCCCGATTGGATTGAACCGAATCCTGCCGATCCGGCGGTGCCGGAAATGTGCGTGCCCGAGCCGAAGGTTTCGGACCAGTTGGTGTCGCCCAGCTGCTTCAAGCCCTGCGGATCCGGGAAATTCGCCAGCGCCAGCTGACCGAGCTGGGTCGAGCGGCCATTGGTGTAGACCGCCGATACGACTCCGGTGGGATCGATCGACACAGTGCTCAACTGCCCCGTGGCAAATCCGTTCTGAATGATCGATGACACCCCGAAGCCACCGCCGAATTGCGTGGTTTGCCCGAAATTGAAGGTCATGTTCATGGCCGCCGCGCCGTCGGGAGGCGTGAAGCCGGGGAAATTCAGCCCACCGCCCACCGGCGTGGTGAGGGCGCCGGTGTTGGAAAATTGCAGTTGGTTCGTGGTGGCATTCAACACTCCGTTGACCGTCATATTGACGTTCCACAATCCCGGCGTGGCCGTCTGCGTGAAGAAGAACGTGGCCGGGAAGGAATTGCCCAACGAGTCATACACCGTGGTCGACGTCGACTGGTTGTAGGTTGCCGGATTGTTCGGATCGAACGCACCGCCGACAGGGGGCGTCGAGCCCGCCGGCAGATTCAAGATCACGGTTCCGGCGGAAGTGGCCAGCGGCGTGCTTTGCGCGGTTTGCAGGTTCAAGTCCGTCAGCGCACCGGTATTGAAGCCGCCGGTGGCGGTGGGCGGATAGACCTGCAGAGCCGCGCCGGTCGCGGTCACGACATTGCCGTTCTTGTCCTCGGAAAACTCCCCGTTGCGCGTGTAGACGGTGCCGTTGCTGGGATCCTGCAAGGTGAAGAAGCCGTCGCCGCTGATGGCGAGATCGAGGTTCGATCCCGAGGTGCTGATATTGCCCTGCGTGAACTGCTGCGCCGTGGTCGACACCCGCACGCCCTCGCCGACCTGGGAGGTATTGAGATTCACCGCGCCGGCGGCGAACACATCGGCGAATTCCGCGCGCGATTGCTTGAAACCGACCGTGTCGGCATTCGCGACGTTGTTCGCGGTCACGTCCAGGTCGGTGCTTGCCGCGGTCAGTCCGGATAACGCGATCTCGAAAGAAGCCATTGTTTACTCCTGATGAATTTAGTTGGAGATCTGCTGAACGCTGCTGAACGGCACACTGCCGATTCCCGCCACGTTCAGAGTCAGTCCCGTTGATCCCGCGCCCATGCTGACGCTCTCCACCGTGCCGTTGACCAGCGTGGTGGCCGCAGTGCCCGAAGCCGCTCCGGCATACTGCGCGGTAAGCGTGTAGGTTCCCGGAGGCGCCTGCGATCCGCTGCCGGTACTGCCGTTCCATGAAAAGCTCGCCAGGCCCGCGGGCTGTGCGCCCAAGTTGATCTGGCTCACCAGCACGCCGCTCGCGTCGCTGATGTTGAGCACCACTTGCGAGGTGGTCTGCGGAATGCTGACTGCGCCCGTCACCGCCGCGCCGGCCGTTAAATTCGCGGTGCTGCTGTTGACCAACGCCTGGTGACCCAACAGCGAGGATGCCTGCAGCGCCTGACTCGACGTCAGCGAGTTCGAGAGGGTGCCGAAAGAGGTATTGAGCGCGGTGATGCCCTGCACTTCGCTCAAAGAGGCGAGCTGCTGCAAGAATGTATTGCTGTCCACCGGGCTGGTGGGATCCTGATTCTTCAACTGCGCCAGCATCAGCGTCAGAAAATCCGTGCCGCCCAATGTGGTGCCATTGGTCGCGGGTGTCGAACCCGAACTGCCGGTGCTGCCTGTGCCGCCGGTTCCGGTGCCCGTGCCCGTGGGCGGCGTGGCGGCGTGTGTTCCATTGATTAGCATTGGTGCTTACCTTCTCGCCTAATGGCCCATGGCAATTGTTTTGAGCAGCAAATCTCGCGCCGTATTGATCGCATCGACGTTGGTGGCAAAGGTGCGATTCGCCGAAATCATGTTGGTCATCTCTTCGATCGAATTGACGTTGGAACTGAAGACATAACCGTCCTTGTTCGCTGCGGGGTTGTCCGGTTGATAGCGCATCAAGGGCGGCGCAGTGCTCTCGACCACGCCGAGCACCCGCACGCCCACGCCGGCATCCTCTTGATCGAAACTGGACGCCGAGTTATCCATCATGGTTTGAAACACCGGATGGCGCGCGCGATAGATCTTGCTGGGATCGCCATTGACGCTTTCGGCATTTGCCAGGTTGCTCGCCGTCGTATTGAGGCGGATCGTCTCGGCGTTCAGCGCGCTGCCGGCGGTATTGAATACATTGAACAGCGACATGTTCTCTCCTTTGAGCGGCTACTGGCCGTTGATGGCCAGCGTCAGCTCTGCAATCCGTCCGTTGATGAAGCCGAGACTCGCCTGGTAGCGCACGTTGTTTTCGGCAAAAGCCGCTTGTTCCACCGGCATTTCCACCGTGTTGCCGTCGAGGGAGGCCTGAAAGGGATTGCGATACTTCAGGTCTGCGGAGGGCGCTTGAGGATCATTCAGCATGATGTGAGCGCCGTCGGTGACGGTGAGCGGCAGCGGCGCAGCATCGCTTTTGCTCAGCACCGCGCTGAAATCGATGTCGCGCGCCTTGTAGTTCGGCGTGTCCGCATTGGCGAGATTCGTCGCCAATATTCCGACGCGTTGCCCTTGCAGCAGCAGCGCTTGTTCATGAATTCCAAAAATGCTCTCGAACATGTGATCGACTCCTCTGGGCTTAGGCAGTAGCAAGAGCTGTGCCAACCTCAAGAATCGGCGTGGACGGCGCTCAACCGGAGCTTCGGCCGGGGGAAACACCGCCCGGCGATCCGACTCGGCGGCATTGCGGCGGGCCGGCGGCAAGATCTTGCCGCTCGACGCCGCGTTGGACCCCAATGCGGCAAGCCAGCCTTATGATATGCGCGCCGAAGCTCTGGCACGGTGCTTGCTTGGTCTAAGGTACCTATGCGAATTGCGCCAAATTTTCGTCGCGGCATGCTCGGTTTCGCGTTCGCCGCACTGTCCCTTCCCGCGCTGCCGGCCAGCCCCGCGGTGGCCGCCATGGAAATCTCCCATCCGCAGGACATCGCACAGCTCGAGGCGCTGGCCAAGTCGGAAGCGGCAGTGCAATTTCCAAGGCTCACCGACCGGCAGCGATTTTTGGTCGGGCCGATCGAGCCGCATTTGCAATTCGAGAAGTGCAATCGCCCAATTGGCGCGATCCTCGCGTCGCCTCAGCACATGAAGGATCGCCTGACGATCGAGCTGCGCTGCCAGGATCCGAAACCCTGGCACCTTTATGTACCTGTCAGGATTGTCGGCACATCACCGGTTGCCGTCGCCCTGCATGCCATTGTCGCGGGAACGGTGCTGAAGAGCAGCGACCTCAAGGTCGAGGAACACGATGTTTCGGAGCTGCCGTTGGGCTTCCTGGACGACCCGGACATTGCCGTCGGACTGACCGCCGCACGGCCGATTGCGGGCGGCGCCTATATTACTAATCAGCTGCTCGTGGCCGCAAAAGCGGTGCAGCGCGGTCAATCGGTGACCTTATTGGCTGACGCCGGCGGAATCAGCGTTCGCATGGCGGGCCGGGCCTTGAGCGATGGCCTGATGAATCAGAGGGTTAGGGTCCAGAATCTGTCGTCCGGCAAGATCGTCGAGGGAATCGCGCGATCCGAGCAAGTCGTCGAAATTATTTCCCAGTAGCCCTTCAGTGATCCACGTCACAGCCGATAAGGATGGTAGCGGGTGGTCTTGGGCGAATCGTTAAAGTTCATCCATACCCTGACGATAACTATGCATGGGCTTACGTTGCGGCCCCAGGAGATTTCGGTGACTGACAAAATCAGTGGAATATCAACGGCTGAGCCGGTCGCGAAACCCGCGGGTTCGGGCAGCGGCGTTGTTACTGACAAGTCGCAGGGCGAAGGGTCTGCGGCCGCCGCATCGGCTCCGCCTTCAGATCACCTCACCCTGACCAATTCGGCGCGCTCTTTACAGAAGATCGAAGAAGCCGTCGCCAAGACGCCGGTTGTGAATACCGACAAAGTGGCTGCCGTCAAGCATGCCATCCATTCCGGCGCTTATAAGATCGACGCGGGTCGCGTCGCCGGCAAGTTATTGAAGTACGAGCGCGGCCTCAAGTAGCCCCCATGATTCCGGATGCCCGCCGCCGTCTCGAAGACTTACTGGATCGCGAGATCGAGTTTGCGCGCGTCTTGGCAGGCGCGATTGCGGACGAAAAAGCCGCTTTAACGGGCGACTCGCCTGCCGCAGTCGAAAAGACGGCCGCCGAAAAAATCCGCGTGCTCGAGACCATCGAGCACCTCGAGCAAGAACGCCGCGCCTTGTGCGCAAGTCCCGCGAGTCCTGGAATTGCAGCAACGGTGGTCGAGCGCTGGCGCCGGCTCATGGAACTCATGGCCCGCTGCCGCGCGGCCAACGAAGTCAACGGCCATATCATTCACGTGCGCCGGCACCAGATCCGTCAATTGATCGACATCGTGCGCGGCGGTCCGTCGATCACCTACGATCCGCACGGCAAAACCTTTACCAAGGCGCTGCGCGCCATAGCCCGAGCCTGAATCTATGCTAGTCCTCAGCCGTCGAGCCGATGAATCGATCGTCATACAGCCCGCGGACGGTGTCGACGCCAACATGACCATGGCGCAACTGTTCGCCAACGGCCCGATTCAGATTACCCTGCTCGGCGGCACCGGGCGCCGCGTCAAAATGGGCATCGAAGCTCCCGAGCAGCTCGCCATTCGGCGTAAAGACGTCGCTTAACCTCAAGCCGCATTTCTTGACCGCGCTGCGGTCGGATTTTACTTATCGGGAAATCGGCTGACATATCTTTTGAGATCTCACTCACCCCTTCGCTATCGCAACGGCGATGTGCATAATGGCGCCTCTAAGAACAATTCAGTGAGAGATCGTACGGATGGAGCGTCGATTGCACACCCGCCACCGCGCGCGCACGACTGTGTACGTGGTGATGTCCGGCCGTAAAAGCCGGATCTGCAAAGCCAAAAACTTGAGCGCAAACGGCGTGTTCGTCGAGACGGAAAACCTGGGTTTGCGCAAGGGCCAGCAAGTGCAGTTGGCGTTCGCGATTAACCTAGGTTTGGTGACCAAAATTCATCGGCGTACCGCGATCGTCGCGCACGTCACTCGCGGCGGCACCGGCCTCATGATGGAGCAGTTCGCGGGACGCTGAACTTGACACATCCTGTAAGCTGACAGGATGCCACCCTTCGATCCTCCCCGCTCGGATGCGATCCGCATCCGCGGCGCGCGCCAGAACAATCTCAAAAATCTGGACCTCGATTTGCCTCTCAACGAACTGATCGTCGTCACGGGCGTCAGCGGATCAGGAAAATCCTCGCTGGTTTTCGACACCCTGTATGCCGAAGGCCAGCGCCGTTACGTGGAAACGTTCTCGCCGTACGCTCGCCAATTCTTGGATCGCATGGATAAGCCGCAGGTCGATCGGATCGAGGGCATACCGCCGTCGATCGCCATCGATCAGACCAATCCCGTGCGCACCTCGCGCTCCACCGTCGGCACCATGACGGAGCTCAACGATCATTTGAAGTTGCTGTTTGCGCGCGCGGCCGTTTTGCATTGCCGCGGTTGCAGCAGGCCGGTGCGGCGCGACACTCCCGCCAGCGTTCGCGAACATTTGGGCGCGCTCTGCCGCGAACACGGCGACCCGCCGCTGCTGCTGACCTTTCCGGTGCCGATCCCTGCGAATTTCAGCGAGACTGAAATCAAGGGTCTGCTCTCAGCCCAAGGCTATAGCCGTATTCACGAGAAGCGCGACGACACGCTGCAGGTGATTCAGGATAGGCTGCGCTGGTCATCGGCCGATCCCGCGCGCATCGGCGATGCGATCGAAGCCGCACTCAAGGTCGGTCAGGGCCGGATCGACGTTTATCCGCAGCCTGCCGCAGGCCTGCCCGGAGAACCGTGGCGTTTTTCCACGGGACTGCATTGCCCCGATTGCGATATCAACTACAAGGATCCGAGTCCCAGCACTTTCAGCTTCAATTCAGCTATCGGTGCCTGCGACACCTGCCGCGGTTTCGGCCGCAGTATCGGCGTCGACTATGGCTTGGTCATTCCCGATACCTCATTGAGCCTTCGCGACGGCGCCATCAAGCCCTGGCAGACCGAATCCTACGAGGAATGCCAGACCGATCTGATGCGCTTCGCCCGCAAGCGCGACATTTCGGTGGATACCGCTTGGCGCGACCTGACCGAGGCGCAGCGCACCTGGGTGATCGAAGGGGAAGGCGAATGGACCAGAAAGGTCTGGTACGGCGTACGGCGCTTCTTCGCATGGCTCGAAACCAAAGCCTACAAAATGCACATCCGCGTGCTGCTGTCGCGCTACCGCTCGTACACCGAATGCAGCGCCTGCCGCGGCGCGCGCCTGAAGCCTGACGCGTTGCTGTGGCGCATCGGCAATCCCGGTATGAGCATCCGCGATTTGATGCTGCTGTCGATTGACGGCTGCAGCCAATTTTTCGCGGGGCTTCAACTCCGGAAGCCGCTCGATGAAGCCGCCGATCTGTTGCTGCGGGAAATTCGCGCACGTCTGAGCTATCTCACCGATGTGGGCTTGGGGTATTTGAATCTCGACCGCCAGTCGCGCACCTTGTCCGGCGGCGAAGTGCAACGCATCAACCTCACCACCGCATTGGGCACCTCGCTGGTCAATACGCTGTTCGTGCTCGATGAGCCGTCCATCGGCCTGCATCCTCGCGACATGGATCGCATCGTCGGCGTCATGCACCGGCTGCGCGATTCGGGCAATACCCTGGTGGTGGTGGAACACGATCCGAAGGTGATTCAGGCGGCGGATCGGATTCTCGATATCGGACCCGGACCGGGCGAGCACGGCGGCGAAGTCGTTTTCTACGGACCGCTGCGCAATTTTCGCGCGGCCACGGAGTCCCTCACCGCTGATTATCTGTTTCGCCGCAAGCGGCTGGAGCCACCGCGCAACGCGTCGCCGGGCAACGCGCTCAGCAGCGGCGCAGCAGCGGCGCCGAGCCGCCCGGCGCGCGCATCCGCTAGCTTGCGTCTCGAGGGGGCCGCGGAGCATAACCTCAAGAACATCGATGTGGCGGTCCCGCTGCAGCGGCTGATCTGCGTGACCGGCGTCAGCGGTTCGGGCAAGTCGACGCTGGTTCATGACGTGCTCCACCCGGCGCTGCTGCGCGCCAAGGGCAGGCCCACGGAGAACCCGGGCAAGCATCGCGCTCTGCGCGGTGCAGAGCTCATCGAGGATGTGGTGATGGTGGACCAGAGCCGGATCGGGCGCACCACCCGCTCGAATCCGGCGAGCTACGTCGGCGCGTTCGACGCGATTCGCGCTCTATTCGCACGATTGCCTGAGGCTCGCGAGCGCAAATACACAGCGGGGACGTTCAGCTTCAATGCCGGCAACGGCCGCTGCCCGGCGTGCGGCGGCAATGGATTCGAACACGTCGAGATGCAATTTCTGTCCGATGTGTACCTGCGCTGCCCCGATTGCGACGGCCGGCGCTACCGAGCCGACGTGCTCGACGTCAAGCTATCCCGGGGCAATGCGCCGCCCAAGAGCATCGCGGATGTCCTGGATCTGACCGTCTCCGAAGCGCTGGCATTTTTTTCCACGGATGCGGAAGTGTGTTTGCGGCTCGCGCCGCTCGCGGAAGTCGGCCTCGATTATCTGCACTTGGGTCAGCCTGTGCCGACGCTGTCCGGCGGCGAAGCGCAGCGCCTCAAGCTTGCCGGTCATTTGGCGGAGAGTGCCGCGCGGCTGCAACCCGCAAAGCGGGCGAGCGCAGCGCGGCGAGAATCGCCGCGGGGAACCTTGTTCCTATTCGACGAACCGACCACCGGCCTGCACTTCGATGACGTCGCCAAGTTGTTGCGCGCCTTTCGGCGGCTCATCGAGGCCGGACACTCGCTGCTGGTGATCGAGCACAATCTCGACGTGATCCGTGCGGCCGACTGGGTCATCGATTTGGGGCCCGAGGGAGGCGAGGCCGGAGGCCAAATCGTGGGTGCCGGCACGCCCGCGGAACTCGCGCGCCTCACCGCCTCGCACACCGGACGTGCGCTGTTGGATGACGACAGCGCCGCCGCAGGAGTGCGCGACTCAGGCGAGCATGCCCATGCAAACATGGCGGAGCATCGAGCGGCCGTCCCCTCGGCCATCGAGATTCGCGGTGCTCGCGAGCACAACCTCAAGAATGTCGACGTGAAATTGGGGCTCAATAAATTTACCGTCATCACCGGCGTTTCCGGCAGCGGCAAGAGCACACTGGCATTCGACATCCTGTTTGCCGAAGGCCAGCGCCGCTACCTCGAATCCTTGAACGCCTATGCGCGGCAATTCGTGCAGCCCGCCTCGCGCCCCGATGTGGATGCCATATTCGGCATTCCGCCCACCGTCGCCATCGAACAGCGCACCAGCCGCGGCGGCCGCAAGAGCACGGTGGCGACGCTTACGGAGATCTATCACTTTCTGCGGCTGCTGTTCGTCAAGCTGGGAGTGCAATTCTGTCCCGACTGTCGCGCGCGCATCGAGCCGCAAAGCGCCGACGCCATCGCCGCACGGCTCCTCGACGAGTATCGAGGCAAGAGCATTACGTTGCTCGCGCCGCTGATCGTGGCACGCAAGGGTTTGTACACCGCGCTCGCCAAGTGGGCGCGCGGCAAGGGTTTTTCGCACCTGCGGGTCGACGGCAATCTCACTCCGACGAAAAAATGGCCGCGCCTGGACCGCTTCGTCGAGCACAACATCGAACTGCCGGTTGCCGATTTGAAGGTCGGCGTCGCCGGCGAAGCATCGCTGCGTCAACAGCTCGGCGTGGCCCTGCAGCACGGACGCGGCGTGGTACACGTGCAAACCCAATCCGGATCGAAAATCGCGACCGATGTTTTCTCGACCAAGCGTGCCTGCCCGAACTGCGGCACGGGGTTTCCGGAACTCGATCCTCGGCTTTTCTCCTTCAACTCCAGGCACGGCTGGTGCAAGGGCTGCTTCGGCAGCGGATTGCAATTGCCGCAATTCGACGCCGAGCAAAGCGGCGAGGAATCGCTGTGGCGCGAGGACTCGGACGCGCCGCCCGAGGTTTGCCCGCAATGCGCCGGGCAGCGGCTGAACCCGATCGCGCTCGGTGTCTTGTTTCGCGGCCATTCGATCGCCGGGCTCACGGACCTGTCCGTTCAGGATTTCTCCGCCCTGCTGGCCGGTTTGCAGTTGGCCGGCCGCGAACGCGACATTGCGCGCGACCTGCTCGCGGAACTCGCATCGCGCACCGCGTTTCTATGCGATGTAGGACTTGGCTATCTGCAGCTGAATCGCGCCGCGCCCACTTTGTCGGGCGGGGAAGCGCAGCGCATCCGCCTGGCCGCACAGCTCGGCTCCAATCTGCAGGGCGTCTGCTACGTTTTGGATGAACCGACCATTGGATTGCACCCGCGGGACAATGTCACGCTGCTCGATACGCTGGACCGGCTGCGCGCCAAGGGAAATACCTTGGTGGTCGTCGAGCATGACGAGGGCACGATCCGGCGCGCCGACCATGTGGTCGACCTGGGTCCCGGCGCGGGCACGCGCGGCGGCCGGCTGATCGCGGAAGGCACGGCGGCCCAACTCGCGCATCTGCCGAACTCCGCGACCGGCCGCTGTCTGGCGGCGCCGCTCATGCACTCTCGATCCCGGCGGCGCGCCGTCGATCGCAGCATGCCGATGATCGAAATCGCCGGCGCGATGCTGCACAATCTTCGCAAACTCGATGCGCGCATTCCCCGCGGGCGGCTCACGGTCATTACCGGCGTATCGGGATCCGGCAAATCCTCGCTCGCGCGCGATGTGCTGCTGGACAATCTAAAGCGCTTGCTGTCGCGTCCCAAACGCGCCGATCGCGCGCGCAAGGCAGAAGCGGCACTCCAGGGTTGCAATGCCATCACGGGATGGCAATCGATCAGCCGCGTTCTCGAGGTCGACCAAACGCCCATCGGCAAGACGCCCAGGTCCTGCCCGGCCACCTATATTGGATTCTGGGATGCCATCCGCCGATTGTTCGCCGAAACCACGGAAGCGCGCATGCGCGGATTTAGCGCGAGCCGCTTTTCTTTCAATACCGCGGGCGGACGCTGCGAGGCGTGCGAGGGTCAGGGCATGCAGCGCATCGAGATGAGCTTCCTGCCCGATGTCCAAGTGCTTTGCGATGTCTGCGGGGGCAGACGCTTCAACCCTGAGACCCTGGGCATTCTGTTCAAAGGGAAGAACATCGGCGAGATCCTCGCGATGAGCGTCGAGGATGCGCTGCAATTCTTCGCCGCGCAGCGCAGTGTGCATCATCCTTTGAGCCTGCTCGCCGACGTGGGCCTGGGGTATTTGAATCTCGGCCAGCCCAGTCCGACCTTGTCCGGCGGCGAGAGCCAGCGCATCAAATTGGTGACGGAACTGGCCAAGGTGCGCACCGATGAGCTCGGTCAGGACGTCGCGCGCCGCGAAGGGCAACACACCCTCTATGTGCTCGACGAGCCCACGGTGGGTCTGCACATGGCCGATGTCGAAAAGCTCCTGCGTGTACTGCACCGTCTGGTCGATGCCGGCAATACGCTGGTGGTGATCGAGCACAATCTCGACATCATGGCCGAGGCGGACTGGATCATCGACTTGGGGCCCGAAGGAGGCGCCGGCGGAGGACGGGTCGTGGCGCAAGGTTCGCCCGAGACAATCGCGCGCAAGCCCGGCAGGAGCCATACGGCAAGAATCTTGGGCGATTTTCTCGAACAACGCGGCGCGGCTTGAGTTCAAGCCCGGCGCGGCTCCATCAACCCGAGGCGATTGCCGAGCGGGTCATTCGGCATTTCCGGAATGCCCAAGATGCCGGCATAGAAGCTCCTGGCGAGATCCTCGCGCCGGCCGGCACTCAGCCGGGGCTCAGCGGTATCCGCTTCGGCTTTGGTACCGCCTTCGTCGTTCCAAAATCATCCGGCAGCGGCGGGATGACTTGATTCGGATACCAGAACGTCAAGTGGCAGCTCTCGCACACGCCGTCCATCCCTGAGCCTGCATTCATCATGCCGGCGGCGTTCTTCTTATCGATGGCGGTCAACATCTGCGTGCCCGCGTCGCGCAGTGCCTTGGCAAATTGCACAAAGGTCGAATGCTGCGCGTCGAACTTCTTCTGCCCCTCTTCCGCGCTGAGCACTCCCGAGGTGCCCTGATCGAGCACCGGGCTGCCGGGAGCAACGAGTTTGCGCCCGTCCATCACGAGCAAGTTGGTGCCTTCGATGAGTGCAAGGGCATGGCGCCTTGCCTCCTGCCATTCCTCGTCCGTGTTGGGTTGGTGAAACACTGTACCTTTTGCCGTTTCGATAATGCTGACCGAGTCCCACAAGGCATCGGCCGACGGGTCAATCACCGCGTCCATCAGTTCCTGGATGCTGGCCACGAGTTGATAGGGCGGCGGCGCCGATGTTGCCGCGGGCGCAGGCACGGCTGCGGCAGCCGGAGCCGCAGCGTTTTCGTTATTCTTTTGGCACGCTGCGAGTCCCGAAAGGACGATGACAACAAAACACAGGATTGACGGACATTTCACTGACGACCACTCCCTCGTCCGGGGCCGATTTCCCCGCGCCGTTTAGTCTGCCACACATTGCCGCCGATCACTTGCCGGCCGGCGCATCCGCGGCGGGCTTCTTGACGGGCTCCCGGGAATGCAGACCCTGATCCTCGATCAGTCGCCTGTGGACATACAAAAAGCGAATCGTCTCGTATTCAAACGGCGAACCACTGGAATAGTAGCGAAAATTGATGTTGGCACGCTGATCGACGGCATTGAGCGTTCCCAAGCCCCACGACACGTTGCCCCGATACAGGCCCGCGGGATTGATGCCGTATTCCGCGCCATAGTCGGCGCCAAATCCGATGCCGTCGCGCAGCGTGGATGGCCCCAGCAGCGGAATCACCAGATAGGGTCCCGGGTGCATGCCCCACTTCGCCAAAGTGGTCGCAAATCCGGTGGGCGTTCCCGCAAGCTTGAGCTTGGTAGCGACGTCGAATAATCCGCCGACGCCGATGGTCGTGTTGATCGCGAGCCGCTCGAGGCTGCGCAGGCCGTACTTGAGCCGCCACTGCAGCGTGTAATTGATGACGCTGTCGATTTCCGCGAGATTGCCGAAAAAATTATGGATGCCGGAGCGAATCGGACGGGGTGCACGGCGGTAGGTGTTCGCGACCGGCAGGAAAACGGCCTCGTCAAAGCGCGCGTTGAATCGATATGTAAAACGGTTGAAACGTTCCCACGGATCATAGGTGTACATCGGCGGCGCGTCTGCGGGCGACAGGAGCGGCATCGGCTCAGGCGCTGCCTTTGCTTCCCCGGCGGAACCGGGCGCGGATTCGGCAGCGACGGCATCGGCGAAAGCCTTGGCGCTGGCGACCGCGGCGGCGTTATCGGCGGCCGGCGTCTGGTCCGGAACTCTGCGGATTGATATCACAGTCGATGCACAGCCGCCGAGGCCGAGCGCGATGCAGCCGCTGAGCAGGGCCCATTTCATGGGCCGCTCCGCGGCCAGCGGCCCGCCAGCATAGCCAGCATGTCGGCAACTTGTTGCCGCTCCCCTACTTCGCCGAGATGCCCGCCATGGTCGTAGACCACCAGGCGCGAACCCATCGTCTCCTCGAGCCACGCAAGCTCGCGCTGATTGAGAATCAGGTCATTGCCGGTGGTTTGTGCGAAGTAGTTGCCGTCGGAACTCAAGATATTGCCGATGATGTCCAGGCGATTCGCGGCGATCAAGGAGGCGCTGGTGGCACCCGGCCGCTGCTTGAGGTAATAGGGCGCAAACACGCCGCTGAAATAGTCGGCAAAAGGTCTGGCACGCAAATCGCGTTGCACATCGGCAAGAGAGTCGCCCAACCGCGGCGGGTGCTTAGGATCGGTGATCACGCCGGTTTTGGCATACAGGTCGCCGATGAAAAACATGTCGATGAGCTGCAAACGTAACGTCAGCGCGATCGCGGCGGAGAATTCCGCATCCGTTTTGAGCGTGGCGGCCGCGGCGCCGAACAAAAAATCCTCATCGAGTTCGAGCCGGTCCGATGCCCGGTACAGGTTGGCGATCTGCGCGTATAGCCGGCGATAAAGGAGTTCGACCGCCTGATCGCCGGGTCCGATACTGGCGGCGAAGAGCCGGTCGAGACGCCCCACCGACGAGAACAAGCTGACCGGCGGATTGATCATCACGGCTCGCTCTATTTTGAGCTTGCCCTCGGCCGAGTCGATCGATTTGACGACGGCGGCATCCGCGCCGCCCAAGCTGTAGCCCAGCACGTCGATGTGGGTGATGTGAACCCTGCGCGGCAGGTGCGCGAGAATTTCCTGCATGGCGCGATACAGATCGTGCCCGTCCTGCTCAAGATCGCCCGCCACGCCTGTGCTCGAGGCCGACGCGATGAACCCCGGAAACGTCGGAGACGGCATGGTCAGAACGTGGTAGCCCGCGCCGTACAGCGCCGCACGCAGCACCGACATGGTTTTGGTATTGCCATCGCTGCCGGTGCCGGAAATGACAATGGCCAAGGGCGCGGGTTTGTCTTGCGCCGAGAGCCAAACGCGCAGTTTGCCGTCGAACCAAAGAATCTCGGGCAGCGGAAGGCGCCATGGCAATTCGATGTTGACTTCGGACAAGGGTACCTTTGCCGGTAGGGTCGCCATGTCCTGAGGCGGGGTACCGAACACGGTCGCCCGCAGACCGGCGGAATCCGCAAGACCCGTTGCGGGTCCGGCAGCAGACAGGGATTGCGGCTGAATGGGCTGCGCGGCAGCGGCGGAGATGCTTAGGAGCAGCGCGAATGGAATCAGCTGCAAGCAGGCACTCACCGTCATTGGCATCGTTGATACCATAGCAGCAACCGCTCGCGGTTTCGACGCCCGACGCGCGTAGGACGACCCCTACGTCAGCACGGCGCTGCGCAAGATCAAGGAAATTTCCCGTGCATCACGCTCCCCGCCACACTGCGCAATTCAAGCCCCTACGGACGCTCATTGATTCGGCGCGTGGTCACGCGTTGCCGTTGCCGCCGAAGTTATCGCAGCTGTACGGAAGCTTCCGATTGCCGACGCCGCGCTCCGGAGTTCATGTCTTCAGCAATTTCGTCAGCACGTTGGACGGCGTCGTGTCGCTGCAAGTGAAGGGACACAGCAGCGGCGGCGACATCAGCGGCTTCAGCGCCCAGGATCGAATGGTCATGGGATTGCTGCGCGCCGCTGCCGATACCGTGATCGTCGGTTCCGGCACCCTCGCCGCCGACCCTGAGCACGTCTGGATTCCGGCTGCCATCTGTCCTGAACTCAAGGATGAGTACGCCCGGCTCGAGGCGGCGATGGGCAAGTGTTCCGCCGCGTTGAATGTGATCGTCAGCGCCTCGGGCTCGATCGACCTTCGCATGCCGGTTTTCGCGTCGCGTAAAGCCCCGGTGCTCATCATCACCACGCCGGGCGGCGCGAAACACTTGCGCAAACGCACCGTCCCCGATTCAGTGCAGATACGGGCGATTCGCCGGCAGACCGCCAAAATTCCCGCAGCGAGGATACTCGACGAGATCCATCGGGTAGCGCCGGCCAAACGCATCCTGGTCGAAGGCGGCCCTCGATTGCTTGGCCAGTTCTATGAGGAGCATCTGCTCGATGAGCAATTCCTGTCGCTGGCGCCGCAGCTCGCGGGCCGCCAGAGCGGCGACGCGCGGTTAAGCCTGGTGGTGGGCAGGACCTTCGCGCCGCGCAATCCCCTCTGGGGCCATTTGGTGGATGCCCGGCTCGGCAGTCGATTGCTGTTTCTGCGCTACCGATTCTGAATTCGCCGGCGCTTTTTGGGAATCATGCGGGCGTCTGCGGCGCCGCCGCCTGAAAGGCGGCCAATTCCCGGCAAGCGGCGTCGATCGCCAGAATGCGCGGAAATGCATTCATATCGACCGAGAAGCGGCGAGCATTGAATACCTGCGGCACCAGACAGACGTCCGCCAAGGTCGGCGCATCGCCATGACAGAAGCGGCCGGTGGCCGCGTCCCGTACCAGCCAACGCTCCAAGGCATCAAATCCGACGCTCACCCAGTGACGGTACCAGGTGTCGCGCGTCTGCTTGTCCAGCATCAGCTTTTCTTCCAGATAACGCAGCACCCGTAAATTGTTCAACGGATGAATGTCGCTGGCGATTGCCTGTGTGATTGCGCGCACGCGCGCACGCGCCAAAGGCTCGGGCGGCAGCAAGGGCGGCTCGGGATGCAGCTCATCGAGGTACTCGATGATGGCCACCGACTGCGTCAACACCACGCCATCGTCCAACCCCAGGGCGGGAACGAAGCCCTGAACGTTGATCTGCAGGAATTGCGACAGGCGGTGTTCGCCGGAACGTAGGTTCTTGATGACCGATGTGTATTTGAGATTCTTGAGCGCCATGGCAATTCGTACCCGGTAGGATGCCGAACTCAAGCCGTAGCCATAGAGAATCATTAGTGGGAGTATATTGCACGGTCATTGGCTTCGACACGAATGGGACCTTACTTTATGCGCAAGAACGCACTCCGGGCCTTGACTCTCTGCGGCATCGTCATAGCCGCGCCCTGCCTGGCGCATGCGAAACTGCAGAGTTCGACACCGGCGAACAATGCCAAACTGACTCAGGCGCCGAAAACCCTCACCCTCAAATTCAGCGAAGCCGCGCAGCTTGCGGTGCTGAAGCTGGCACGCGACGGCCAGGAGATCCCGGTGCCCCTGGACAAGGGCGCAAAGCCGGGCCAAACCTTTACGCTCACGCTGCCGGCGCTTTCCCCGGGCAACTACACGGTGCAGTGGTCCGCCGTAGCGGCCGATGACGGGCATGTCACCAGAGGATCCTTTGCTTTCTCCATCGCCGCGTAGCCGTTCGGCGCACTAGCTCATGGAGATCAGCGGCTGGGACATCGCGGACGTGTTCGCGAAAGCAGCCACGTATGCGGCGACGCTTGCCGCGGCCGGCGCAATTTTCTTTCTCGCGTATTGCAGCGCGCTGCTGCGGGACAGTCAGCGCATTGTAATCCGCCGATTCGTCGGAATTCTCATCGGCGCGGCTGCGCTGCTCAGCGTCTGCAGAATCTTGCTGCTCTCCGGATCCGTGAGCGGAGAGTTTGCGGGCATGGTCGACAGCCGCTTTGCGCGCATGATTTTAGGCGCCGGCGAAGGCCGGGCGAGCGGCGCGAGAATCATAGGTCTGATGCTTGCACTGCTTGCTCTGTCGCCGAATCCCAAGCTGCGCGGGCCCGCCGTCCTGGGCGGCATCATCGCCGCAACGTCATTCGCGTGGGTCGGACATGTGCATGCCTTGACCCCCAACGTCACGCCGATCTTGCTGCTCTGCCTGCACTTGCTTTGCGCTGCGTTTTGGCTCGGAGCGTTGCCGCCGCTGTGGGTGATCGCGGCGGGCGGCAACGAGGTGCAAATCGCGGCCGCCGCAGCGCGCTTTGGGAAGCTGGCGCTGCGGGTCGTGGCGCTGCTGTTGGCGGCCGGGTTGAGCCTGCTCTTCATGCTCATCGGCGGCGTGGCACAGCTGTGGAGCAGCGACTACGGCCGCTTGATGTCGATCAAGCTGCTCGCAGTCGCCGTGCTCTTAGGGCTCGCCGCCTGGAATAAATTGTCCCTGACGCCGAAGATGTTGGGTCATCAGGCGCGGGCCACCGTTCTGTTCCGACGCTCGCTGGCGGCGGAAATCGGGGTCGGTGCGTTCATCTTGACGATCACCGCCGCCTTCACGACCCTGACGGGGCCGCGGTAAGCCGGCAGCGCTGACGGCCTCAAGGAGGCAGCACGTAGTCGACGTAAACGCTTCCCGGCGCACCCGACACGCAAGCTTCTACGTCAAAAGCGGAACGGATCAACGCGGGCGTCAGTGTCGTCGCGGTCGCGCCGTCGCCCTGCACGCAGCCGTTCGACAGCGCAAAGATACGGCTGGCGTAGCGGCCTGCGAGCGTCAGGTCGTGGATTGAAGCGATCACCAATTTGCCGGATTTCGCCAGCCCCTGCAGCCGGCGCGCGGTGTCGAGGGCGTGCCGTGGGTCTAAACCCGCGATGGGTTCATCGATGATCAGCACGTCGGGATCGGCGACCAGCGCGCGGGCCAGCATGGCGCGTGCGAGCTCTCCGCCCGACAGGGTAGTCGCGGGCTGCCCGCGATGATCGAGCAGATCGCACGCATCCAGTACCTGCGCAATCCGCGGACCGAAGCTCAGAGGTAAGCCGCCCAAGGCCGGCAGCGTCGGTGTAAGTCCCAGTGCCACCAGCCGTTCCACCGAAATCGGCCATTCGCAGCGGGGATTTTGCGGCAGATAGGCGCGCCGCTGCGCCAATTTCCTGCCGGACAGCGCATGGATGGAGATGCCGTCCAGCGCGACCGTGCCCGAATCCGGTTTCTGCAATCCCGCGAGGACCGACAGCAGCGTCGATTTGCCGGCGCCGTTGGGGCCGATGATCGCCACAAAGTCTCCGGACTCTGCATGCAGCGAAACATGATCGAGAATGGCGCGCGCACCGCGCCGGACGCAAAGCCGCGATGCGTCGAGAACGCTCATGAGCCGCGCCGCCCCATTGCTTTCGAAAGAACCGCGCGCAGCGCCACGGCGGCATCGGCGCTCTCGGCCACGCCGCAGTTGTAAAGGGCGCTGGGGTACGTGACCCGCCGGCCCGCATAAAGCTTGCGGATCAGCGGATGCTGCGCGAGATTCGTATTGAGGCCCGGTGTGTCGCTGATATTGCCGGCGTAGGCAAGTATGTCCGGTTGCGCCGCGAGCAGCTGTTCCAGGTCGAAGGAGGTGTACCCAGCGCCCAAGGACGCTGCGATATTGACGCCGCCCGCCGCGTTGAGAATGGCGTCGAACATAGTGCCTTTGCCGGGAATCGATCCGCCCTCGCCCCAGGCCGCAACGCGGATGAGCTGCCTAGGCTTGGTGGCATTCAGCTCTTGCAAGGTCGAATCCATTTTCCGGATCAAGGCGTCACCTTGCGCCTCTCGGCCAAGAGCTCGCGCGACCTGCCGGGTCACCGCGCGAATGGCATCGAAATCGGCCGCGGGTGGGATTTCGAGCAATGGCCAGTGCAGTTGCTTCAGCAGCGATCGCGCCGCCGGCGTGGTGTAGGTTCCCGCGAGCACCAGATCGGGCTTCTCGGCGAGGACCTCCTCGACCGTGCCCCAATTGATCGCTACTTTCGCGGCCTGCGGCCATTGACGCGAAATACCGGGATCGCGCGAATAATAGGTCACCGAAGCAATCCGCTCCGGAGGCAACAGCTCGAGCAGCAAATCGTCGGTGCACATGCTGAGCGACATCACGTGCCGGGGACCCGGATCCGCGGCCATGGCGGCGCCTGCCCAGAGCAGCAGTGCCCAACCCGCCAAAATTTGCAGAGCGCGGCTCAAGTATCACCCAAACCGGCTGAAATCCGGCGCCCGGCGTTCGGAAAACGCCGTAAAGGCCTCTTTGAACTCCTCCGATTTGAGCTGGCGAAGGAAGTGACCGGACTCCTGGCTCATCCGCTCCAACAACAGTGCCTCGTCGCGCATCAGCGACTTGGTGGCGAGCACCGACGCCGGTGCGCGTGCGGCGATGGCGATTGCCGCTGCGCGCGCGGCCGAGTGCAGCTGCGCCGCCGGCACCAAGCGATTCGCGATTCCCCAATTGACGGCTTTTTCCGCGCTCACGGGTTCACCCAGCACGAACATTTCAAACGCGCGCGCATGTCCGATGCGCAGCGGCATCAAAAGGCTCGAGGCCGCCTCGGGTACCAACGCTAGATTGACGAACGGCGCAATCAGCGACGCGTCCTCGGCGAGAAAGACCATGTCGCAATGGAGCAGCATGGTGACGCCAACACCGACCGCGCGGCCGTTGACGGCGGCAACGATCGGGGTGCCGGCCTTGGCGAGCGCGGGCAGCAGCGGATTCGCATCCGTAGGTATGGGCGCCGTCGTGGAATTGCCGACCGCCGCAAAATCGGCCAAATCATTGCCCGCGGTGAACATGTCGCCGTTGGCTTTGATCAATATGCAGCGGACATCCGGGTCGCCGTCGGCATCGGCGATCGCCGCGGCCAGCGTACGGTACATGGCACGGGTCAGCGCATTTTTCTTGTCCGGCCGATTGAGCGTCAGCGTCAAGAGCTTATCGGACTTTTCCACCACGACATGCTGTGTCACAGGATTCTCCTTCGCGAAATTCAAGGCGCCGTCTTGCGCAGCCGCACGATGAGCCAAAAGAAAAACGGCGTTCCAATCAGACTGGTCAACACACCAAGCTTCAGTTCCGTTCCCACGTGAATCAAGCGCGTCGCCACGTCGGCGAGCAAAAGCAGCAAGGCTCCGCTGAGCGCGGCTGGAAACAGGATGCGGCTGGGTTGATGCCTCAGCAGCGGCCGAACAATGTGAGGAGCTACCAGCCCGATGAATCCCACCACCCCGGTCACCGCGGTGGCCGCTCCGATGGCGAGCGCCGTGCCGAACACCGCCAGAAAGTATAATCGCCCGAGATCGACTCCCAAGCTCTGCGCTTGAGCCTCGCCCAAAGCCAACGCATCAACGCCACGCGCGGTGAACAGCAACATGGCGCACCCGAACAGAATGAACGGCGTCACCAGAAATACATGGACCCAGCTGCGATCCGCCAGCGAACCCAGCAGCCACGTCATGATTTCATAGGCCGCGTACGGATTGGGCGCGAGATTCAGCGCCAGAGCGATTCCCGCCGCGGCGAGCGCGGAAACCGCGGCGCCCGCAAGCACCAGGGTAATCGTTCCGCCGCCGCTTCCTAAGGCAAAGGTCAGCGCGCTCGCGCCCAACGCGCCGAGCAATCCCAGCAGCGGCGCGGCAGTCATGAAATGCGACGCTAAACCAAAGTAGACGGCGATAATCGCGCCCAGCGCGGCCCCCGCCGAGACGCCCAACAGCCCAGGTTCCGCCAAGGGGTTGCGGGTCACACCTTGCAGCACGGCGCCGGAAATCCCCAATGCCCCGCCTACTTCCACCGCGAGGATGGCTCGGGGCAGCCGCAGCTGCGTGACGATCGTCGCGGCAAGATTGGCATCCTTCGACCACAAGCCATGCCAAACTTCCGCTACCGGCAGCCATACGCGTCCCGCCAGCAGCGAGATCACGAACATCGCGGCCAACAGCAGCACGAGCAAGAGGCTGATTACCCGGGGATTACGCATAGCTTCTGCTGACAAACCAGAACACACCCAAAGCCACCAGAAAAGTCGAGACCACATCAACCACGATCGGGCGCGGCAGAGCGAGCTTGAAGCGCTTCAATCCCAGCACCAGCAACGCCGCGCCCACCACCAGCGCCAATTGGCCGATTTCCACGCCCAGATTGAAACCAACGAGCAATTCCGCCAACCGCTGAGTCGGCAGCTGCAGTTCCAGCAGGTCGGCGGCAAAGCCGAAGCCATGAATCAGCCCAAACACCAGGGTCACCAGGATCCGCAATCGGCCGGCATCGCGTATGTTGCCTGAGATGAGCAGATAATTCGCCGTGAACAACCCTGCGCCAAGCAACAAAAGGCTTGGCAGTCCGCCGAATCCCAGAGACTGACAGAGCGCCATCAACCCCAGACAGCCGCCGATGCCGACGGCAAGCAGCTTGGGCCGCCGCGTCTGCACCACGATGTTTTCCGCTCCGATCAATGCGATGGTGAGCGCGACCAGGGCATCGATGTATTCCGCGTGCGGCCTCAATACGCCGGTGACGGCCAATGCCAGCGTCAAGCTGTGTCCGATCGTAAATCCGGTCACGACGAACACCAGATCGCGAAGCCGCCGCGAGATCAGCACCAGTCCCAAAAGGAATGACATATGGTCGACGCCGGTGAAAATGTGCATCATTCCCATGCGAATGAACTCAAAGAAGCCGGCATTCTTGAGGCGGCCGCCCTCCGCACCCGTCGCATCGATGGTTTGATGTTCACGGGTGATCAGCTGCTCGGTGAATTCGCCGCTCGCCGCGTTTTGCACCTGCGCAAAGTTGGTATGGCTCGATACCAGATCGAAAAACGCGCCGAAATGGATCTGCAGGTTGGTATCTGCCGCGCACTTGAAGGTGAAGTCGAACTTACTGAATCCGGTCAGCGCCGATAAAATCTCCACCGGCGGTATTAGCTCGCAGCGCTTGCCGTCTGCAATGGCATAGATCTTCGGCGTCAGATAGTCCCTGACCCGTTCCGGCGCGACCGGACTTGCATCCGTGGACAAGCGCTTGGCTTCGATGTCCGGAACTGTGACGACTACATCGACAAATCGGCCGTTGACTTCCCAAACCGAATGCGACTGGCTGCGTACATGGGCGAGCACAGGCGGCGACAGACAAGCCGCGGCACAGGACAGCACGAGAATCGCGGCGCGTTTCAACGCAGATCGTCCGCGACCAGCACGTTGGCGCGTTTGCGCAAGAATGATTCGCCGCCGGCCTTGGACCGTTCGATCGCCTGGTTGCGGTAATCGGTCGAAACCTGTGCGCGCGCCGCCGCGAAGTCGAACGGAACCGGATGCCGGTTCTTTTCCATCTCCAGAACGTGGATGCCGTCGGCCATGCGGATCGGCGCCGAAATTGCGCCTTCGGACAAGTCCCGGGCGCCGGCGAAGAGCTCATCGCCCAGATGAATCTTGGCGGCAAAATAGAACTCATCGCCCTTGGTGCGGCCCGAATCGCGCCCATCGAGCCTTGCCAGCGCCTGCGGGTCGCGGATTGCCGATTTGAGCGCCCCCGCCGCGCTCGGCAGCTGAGCAAGCGAGGCTGCCGGGAATACCCAATCCTTCACTCTCATGATGCCTTCGCTGACGTAGCGATCCTGATGCGCCGCGTAGTACCGACGCAATGCCGCTTCGCTGGGCTGCGTGGTGATCGCGTTCTCGGCGATCTCCAGCTCGACCGCATTTACCAGCGCGCCGCGCACATCGGGATCGGTCGATGCGACGTCCAGCTCCTTGCCTCTTTGCACGAACAATTCCTCGCGGATCATGTCCTGGAGAACCTTGCGGCGCTGCTCCTTGGTCGCGTGGCTCCAATCGACGCCGTATAGCGTCTGCAGCAATGCGGTGAAGTCGGCCCGCGACACGGGCTGCTGATTGACCAGCGCAACGTCCTCGGCGGGCACGATGAGGGTCGAAGCGCTGCGCGCGGTGAAGAGCGAATACCCGGCCAGGACGAGACCGAGCAGAACGCCGCAGCTCATCAGCACGAACGAGCGCGCATTGTTGATTTGCGAAGGACTGCGCCAGGACGGCGCGTCCGGCTTGGGATCAGTGAGCATGTTGAATCGCACCGGGATGTGAAAGGGAATAAACGTATAAGGCCAGCTCGGGGATGCCCGCGGGTTTCAAGCGCGTCGCCCACGCCGGGCATACACCTTGGCGGCCGTAGGCAATCGACATGAAAAGCGCATTGCGGCTGCCGTCTCCGTAGAGCGTGATTCCATCGGTTAGGTTGGGGGCGCCGATCGCGGAATCGCCTTTGGCGTCCAGGGAATGGCAGTCATAGCAGCCCGCCGGTCCGGCGAAGAGCGCAGCCCCGCGCGACGCCGCGTCCGAGTCCGAGTCCGAGTCCGAGTCCGAGTCCGAGTCCGAGTCCGCACGCCGGGCTTGCCGGCGCATTAGAAATTCGATCAGGTCGGAGATATCGGAGGGCGAGAGAGGCTGAATGTTCTTGTCGGACGGATTCGGTCTCGGTCGTGCATAGGCCGGCATGATTGCAAGATTCCACGCGCGGGAGTTGTGCGAGCGGATACCGTAGTCGATGACTTTTTCGATGTCCGTCACGCGGCCGGCGCCGTATAGCCAATCGCGGTCCGTCAAGTCCGGCGTTCCCGTTGACGGATCGCCCGACCCCGATAGACCGTGGCATACCGCGCAATGTGCGGCAAACAGCGCTTCTCCGCGGCTGACGGCGAATCGCAGCAGTGAGGCGTTTGCGGGCAAAGCATCGGGATCGGCACGCAGCAGGTTCCGCTCGAGATAGCGAAGTTCAGCGAAGACCGCTGTGCCGAGCAGCACCGATAGGAGGACGACGACGGCAACGCGCATCCGCGCAATCATAGCGCAGCCCTTCGCCGCAATCGTTCGGTAGTGCGGAATTCCCCGCTGCAGGGAGCGCAACAATTGCCGCGGCTCCGCCGTAGTGTGGAATACTTGCAGCCGGCCGGCCGGCCGGCCGCAACGAACCATCGGAGATGTCGGGATGCAGTTGAGTGTCTATGCTGCCTGCGGCTGGGCGGCACTCTGCGCGACCTGCGCGCAGGCAGAAAGCGCTGCGTCGCTCGACGAAGTGCTCGTGACCGCCAAGAGTCTGGAGGATGAGCTGCCGCAGCAGCTATCCCAGTACGGCACGCGCGTCGATACCATTTCGGCCGCCAAAATTCAGAACGGCGGCTACCTCGATGTGGCCGGAGCGCTCGAGGCCTTGGCGCCCGGACTCTATATCAGTCCACGCAACGGGCCGTTCGATTATGTACAAATCTCCTTGCAGGGCTCACGCACCACGGATGTGCTTTGGCTCGTCGATGGCATCCGCATCAACAACCGCCTGTACGCCGGCACGACGCCGCTCGATACGCTGCCCGCCGGCATGATCGACCGGATTGAAGTGTTGAACGGCGGCCAGGCGTTGTTCTACGGCACGCAAGCCGTCGCGGGTGCCATCAATATCGTCACGAAGGGATTCTCCGATCATCCCGACGGTGCGGTCAGCGCCGGCTACGACACCAACCAGGCGCAGCAATATAGCGGCTTCTACCGCGACTCCATCGGCAACAATCACTTCGTCGTCTATGCGACACATGATCAAGCGCCGGGAATCGAACCCTTTGCGGACCCGGAGTTTCAGCCCAGCGGCACGGACCCGCGGCGCTTTTACAAGGTGACCTCCGTCGGCGGCAAGTACGCACACGATTTCTCCGACAAACTCACCCTCACCGCCGCATACGACCATACCAATGCCAATCTCGACTTCGCGCAGCCGGAGCTCACCGCGATCGCATACAACCAGCGCAACGAAGATCTGGTCAGCGCCAAGCTGGACTACGCGCCGAGCGACGAATTCAAGCTGTATATCAAGGATTACTATCATTGGTGGTATGCGCACTACACCGAATTCGACAATGTCATCGGCACGCCCGGCGCACTGACCACGATCGACGACCATGACTTCTGGGGATTCAAGGACTACGGGATCAACCTGCTGACGCAGATAGCCGTCAATCGCGGTTTCGAATATCTGGCAGGCTATGACTTTCAAAACTACAGCGGACGCGACGTGGTGCTGGTGATCCAGCAGCAGACCGAACATGTGAATGCCTTTTTCGGCCAAATCCGCACGACGCCGGATCTCATCCCGAACGCGCATTTCGCCGCGGGCCTGCGCTACAACATTCCGAGCGTCGGCGAGTCCGCGGTGGTCTGGAACGGCAGCGGACAATATGATTTTTCGAACGCCTTGTATGTACGCGCAAATTTTGGAACGGCCTTCAGGCTGCCCACCGCCGAGGAGCTGTTCGCAAATGATCCGGAGGATGAACGGGGCGAGCCTAATCTCAAGCCGGAGACCAGCACCAACGCCAACTTGTCGGTGGGCGGTAGCGCAGCGATCGGTGCGGCTTCAATCAAATGGGAACTGACGGGCTTCTATCGGGACATCAAGAATCTCATCGATTTCGCAACCTTCGATGCCAATACCGACCAGGATGTGTTCGGCAACGTGCCCGGCACCGTAATCACGCGCGGTGCCGAGCTGACCTTGGACGGCTCCATCGCGAGCTCATTGTCGGTGAACTTCAGCGCCACCTACAACAAGACCCGCGAGAGCGGCTCGGACCTACAGTTCAAGCAGATTCCCGTGACTCAAGTGAAGCTGGGCTTCGACTATCATCCTGGGGGCGTACCCTACGGCGCCAGCATCAACATCGTTCACTTGGGCGATGTCGACGATGAACCGTTGGGGTCCGGCAACGGCCGATTCGGCTACGGCAACTACACGGTGGTGGATATCGGTACACGGCTCTTTCTCGACAGCCGGCACCGCCAGCGCATCGATCTGCATTTGAACAATGCGTTCGATCGCAGCTATTCATCGGAACTCGGACACGGCGTCGATGATGTCTCCGGGGATGCCTATGTCGTTCACAATCGAGCGCTGCCGCGCACGTTCGGCGTCAATTACACCCACTCGTTCTAAATCTTGGCGTCCGCGGAAGCGCGGTGTCTGCGGAAGCGCGGTGTCTGCGGAAGCGCGGCCGGCGCGTGATATATAGGCACCATGGCTCGCCTGATCTTGCTGCTGCATCGTTATTTGGGGATCGGCGTGGGCGCCCTGATGGTGATGTGGTGTCTGTCCGGCGTAGTGATGATGTACGTAAGCTACCCTGCTTTGGCGGAGAGCGAACGTGTCAGGCATCTGCAGCCGCTCGACTGGAACGGCTGTTGCAAACTTCCCGCGGCGCTGCTCAGCAACCTTGAGCCCGCCGGCGGATCCACCATTGAGATGCTCGCCGGCCGGCCGGTGTTGTTTTTGGGCGGCTCGCACGATGCGTACCCAATCGATCTGTCCACGGGTGCCAGAATCGAGAGCATCTCCGCGGAGCAGGCAACCGACACGGCCAAAACCTTCATTGCGGGCGCGCCGGCGGGACTGCGGATGCGCGGGCTTCTGGAGCGCGACCAATGGACCGTTTCGGGCGACTTCGACTCACAGCGCCCGTTATATCGGTTCGATTTGGGCGATGCAGCGGGCAGCGAACTCTACATATCGAGCGTCAGCGGCCGAGCGGTGCAGATAACCGCCGCTCGCGAGCGGTTCTGGAACCGGCTGGGCGCGATTCCTCATTGGCTGTACTTCACCGAATTGCGGCGCCATGCCGGGCTTTGGAGCCAGCTCGTGATCTACACCTCGCTGCTGGGGTGCTTTCTTGCGGGAATCGGCGTTTATCTCGGCGTACGCCAGATGGCCGCGCGGCCCGCGGGCCGCTGGTCGCCGTATGCCGGATATAACCTGTGGCACCACGCCGCCGGACTGGTATTCGGACTGTTCACGTTGTCCTGGGTCTTCAGCGGGCTGTTGTCCATGAATCCCTGGGGATGGCTCGAAGGCGCCGGCGTACAGTCTGAAAACGCCAGGCTTCAGGGGGCGGCCGCCGTTCCCATCGCGCGGCTCACAGCGGCACTGCAGTCCGTGGCGGACGCGCATCCGACTGCAGTGCAACTGCGCGCGGCGCCGCTCAACGATCGGCTGTACATCATCGCGAGCTCCGCGGACGGCATGCGTCAGCGCCTCGACGCCGACGGCGCGCCCGCCCCGCTGGGCCGCTCAGACCTCAATTTTTTGTCCGCTGTTTTGCAAGGCACTGCGGCAAGCCGGATGCCGGAACTCCTGACGCAAGAGGACAGCTTTTACTTCAGCCACCATCAAGAGCGGGTGAGGCTGCCGGTGTATCGCACCGTGCTCTCGTCCGGAACGCGCTACTACCTGGATGCCGTCTCTGGAAATCTTGTCGCGAAGTTCGACGCGCAGGCCAGAGGCTACCGCTGGCTGCACCAAGGATTGCACCGCCTGGATTTTACGGCCTTGATGCGCGTTCGACCTTGGTGGGACGCATTCATGCTGTCAGCGATGCTGGGCGTAACCGCGGTGTGCGTAACGGGCGCGATCTTGGGCTACCGTCGAGTGACTCGCCGGGCGTCCACGATCAAGTCGTAAATCCTATCCAGCGGCCGGCCGCGACGATCGTGGTCCACAGCAGCAGCGATGCGCCGCCGGCCATCCTGGCCGTCCACGGCGGACGCTGATGATCCCAGCTCGCCAGCCGGCGAACTCCCAGCCAATGAAACAGCAGCATGTTGACGCCGGCCAACGACAGGCACACCATTTTCAATCGAAATGGAATGTTGCCGTAATAGGTGAGCGCCTTGGACGAGAACATCATCATGCCGGCGAGCGCGGCAACCGCGAAGGCCGTCCAAGTCCATGGCAGCATCTCCGCCGCTACTTCGCTGAAACGACGCTCCTTGTTGGTGAGACCCAAGAGCCGCAGATCCACGGTCATGATGCTGCCTACGACCAGGACCAGCGCAAACACATGCACGGTCTCGATCGTCGGGAACATCCACACCGACTCGCGGATCTGCGTCGGTAAATTTAGATCCTGCAGTTTCGCCAGCGTTTGTTCCAGGGCCATATCTTCAAGACGCCGCGCAGGGTCGGTCAAACATAGGCGATCCAGCGGCCCGCAGTCACGATGCCCGCACCGATGAGCACCGTGGCGATGCCGAGGGCGCGCGCCGCGCGGCGGCGCGGCGCGGATTGCGTCCAATAATCAGGGTTGCGCCCTGTGCGGCCCTGCACGAGCAGCAACAAACCGGCAAGCGCCAACACCAGCAGCATTTTCACGCGAAAAACCCAATTGAGAAGCTCGCGCGCCGGCTCGGTGATCGTGAGCAAAATGCCCGTGCAGAGCAGTACGCACAGCGCGATCCAGACCCACGGCGCGGACCGCGCGGCGAGGGCCGCCAGCGGTTGCGTGCTTCGCGTCAATCCAATCAGCCGAAAACTCACGGCGTAAACCGACGTCAGCAGTATTGCGATCGCGATGATATGCACGGTTTGAACCACGGGAACGAACCAATTCGCCGATTGAAACGCGATGCTGAGGCTGGTCCTCGACAACCAATCGCAAAACTGTTCGATCACTTGCCACCGCAGGTCTTTTGGAGCGCCTACTTTGAAGGGCGCGCAGCGTCCAGGCAAGGCCGGCGTGAAGTATAGTCGGCAAATGCGTCTCGGCCTGTCGAATGCCCCTCGAACACTCATCGTCTGGACCGGTGTCGCAGTGTTACTCGCCTGGTGCGTCGGCATGTTTGGCCGAGGCTACTGGACACCGGATGAGCCGCGCGAGTCGGACATCGCCTGGCGCATGAGTTGGCAAGCGGACAAAGCCGTGCCTCTGTTGGGGGGCGAACCGTTCTGTGAGAAGCCGCCTTTGACTTATTGGCTGGCGGCGCTGCCCATCGCCGCGTTGGGCGATGAGGCATGGGCCGCAAGGTTGCCCAACCTCCTGTATGCACTGATAACCGCGCTCGGCGTCGGCTTGCTCGCGTCTCGCAGCGCCGGCCGCTATGCGGGGCTCGTCGGCGGCGCCGCGATCAGCACCTTCCTTTTGTCCTATCAAGTCTCGATCTGGCTGGCGACCGATGCACCGTTGCTCGCGGCTGTGTCGGTCGCATTGCTCGGCGCCTATATCGGCTTCTATGCATCGGGCAGCAAAGAGCGCTTGCGCGGTTATCTTTTGATGCACGCCGCCCTGGGATTGGGATTTCTCTCCAAAAGCGCGATCGCCTGGATGGTGCCGGCCATGGCCATCGTGACCTTGAGCATTTGGGAAAAGCGCTGGCGAGAACTCCTTCGGTGGGAACTGTACGCGGGGCTGCTGCTTCAGGCGGTGCTGATCTTGAGCTGGGTGTGGTTCGTGTACCGGGGCGCGGACGGACCTGCGCATCTCAAGGTGTTTTTCTGGAACAACCTGGTCGGCCGCTTTGCCGCCGTCGATGCGCCGCCCGAATTGCAGTACGCGGCGGCGCACCGCAATTTCCCGGGCAAATACCTGTTCGAGTTGCCCGTGTATCTTTTCCCGTGGACGCTGCTCGTCTTGGCAGCGGCGCGGCGCGCTTGGCGCCAACGTCGAACCTCGCTGCAGGGCAGCCGCGCGCTGCGCTTTGCTCTGGCCGCATCGCTGCCGCCGTTGCTTCTGCTCTCCCTGGCGGCGACCGCACGAAACGTTTATTTCGCTCCCGCGCTTCCGGGAATCGCGCTGCTGCTCGCCTGGTGGGCGCACGAGATCGTGCCGGGCCCCGACCTCTGGGACCTTAGGGCAATGCGCGCCACCGCGGTTCTACTGCTGCTCGGCGTCGTCGTATTTTCGGCGGCTATCGCGATCATCGGCGCCGATGATTGGCGCGGTCTCACCCACCACTCGCTGTACGCAGCAATCTCGTGCGCCGGCCTGCTCGCTGCCGCGGTATTGGCCGTGCGCGCGTGGGCGGCGGCTCGCAACCAGGCCGTCCCGGCTCAATGGGCGCTGCTGCTCGCCTACTGCGCATTGCTCATCGGGCCTGCCTCTCAGGCATACCGCGGAGTCGACGCCTGGCAGAATCTGGCGAAGATCGGCCGCGCCGTGGAGCGCGATACCTCCGGCAGGCCGCTGACCCTGCTCGCGCCGGACGAAACAACTCGAGCCGTGATCGATATGTATACGAGGAATTCCGTCGGGAGAATCGCCGGGCCGCTCGACGCATCGGCGGTCGATCGAATGAGAGCGGCGGCGGCCGCAGCTCCCGGCACTTTCTTTCTCGTGCAGTTGCCGACGCGTTCCGCCCTGCAGTTGCCTTGGCGCCGGCCGCCTCCTGAGGCGCCGATCCCAGGCTGGATGCGCGCGGCCGACCTGGTGGTGGTCGAGAACTATAGGGTGCCCAACGGGCGCCGCTACCTGCTGCTTCGGCTCAAGTCCTGATCAAGCTCTGGTATAGGGACTCGTATTCTTTGATTTGCCGAGTCCAGGAATAGTCCTTGGCCATCGCATTTTGCATCAGCGGCAGCCAGCTGCGCGCATCGGCGTACCAATCGAGAACGGTGTTGATGGCCCAGGTCACAGCCGGCGCATCATAGTCATTGAACACGCACCCGGTGCCGCGGCCGGTGCTCGGATCGAAATGCTGTACCGAGTCCGCAAGGCCTCCGGTATTGCGCACAACCGGAATGGTACCGTAACGCAGGCTGTACATCTGATTGAGTCCGCAAGGCTCGTAGCGCGAGGGCATGAGAAAGATATCGCAACCGGCCTCGATCAAGTGTGCGAGAGGCTCGTCGAACCCGGAGCGGTAGCCGACGCGGCCGGAAAATCGCTGCGCCAAACTCTCGAAGAACCCGGCATATTTTGCATCGCCGCTGCCCAGCACGACCAGACCAAAATCCCTCCGCTGCAGCAGCGGCGGTATCGAGTCTAACAAGAGATCAATGCCTTTTTGCTCGGCCAACCGCGTCACCATGCCGATCAGAGGCTGCGAAGTCGCCATCCTGAGCCCAAGGGTGGCGATCAACATTTCCTTGTTGATCAATTTGCCGCGCAAATCCCGCGGACTGAAGTGAGCGCTGAGATGCGGATCGTGCCGCGGATCCCATTCGCGGTAATCCACGCCATTCAGTATCCCGATGATCGGACCGGCACGCTCGCGCAGGGCATCCTGCATACCCATGCCAAGCGGTGTGTCGCGGATTTCGCGCGCATAGGTCGGGCTCACGGTGCTGACGGCATCGGCGTACCGAATCCCCGTCTTCAAGGGATTGACGACCCCGTGTGCGATGTCGCTTTGGTCCAAAGAACCAGCTCCGCCCAAGCTCAAGTCCGCGGCGGCCGCGCTCGGCATGATGCCCTGGTAACCTATGTTGTGGATGGTCAGCAACGACTTCGCGCGCGCAAGCAGCGAATCAGAGCGGTACAGCGTCTTCAAGTACAACGGCAAGAAGCCGGTGTGCCAGTCATTGCAATGAAATATATCCGGTGCAAATCCCAAGCGCCGGCAACCTTCGAGGACGGCGCGGACAAACAAAAGAAAGCGGCGGTGTTCGTCCGGATCGGTCGTATATAGGTCGCCGCGCTCGAACAGCGCCGGACAATCGATGAAAAACACCGGAACTTCGCTTCCCGGGTAGTGCGCGGTCAGCAAGGAAAACCGGTATTGCGTATCGCCGATGAAAACCGCCAGGCGCTCCGCACCGGGCACCGGCTTGAGGTCCGCGTGATTGCGCCGCACGACAGGATACAGCGGCATGAAGGCACGAACATGGTAGCCAATCGCGCCCAGGTTGCTGACCAGCGCCCCGGTGACATCGGCCAGGCCACCGGTCTTTGCGTACGGAACCATCTCGGAACTCAAGATGCACAGCTTCAGTGCCGTCATGCGAGCAGTCTAACAAAGAGCCGATCAGGCCGAGCGAAACCTGGTGCAGGCTCCGGCTGAGTATGTCAGGCTTGGCTTAATGCGACACGCTGCCCGCACCAACACCGGACGCTACGTCAGCCGTCTGACCAGTGGAACGCTGGCGGTAATCATGGCGGGAGGCCGCGGCGAACGCCTCAAGGCACTCACTGAGCATCGCTGTAAACCGGCGACCCCCTTCGGCGGTAAGTTCCGCATCATCGACTTCGTCCTGTCAAACTGCGTCAATTCGGGCATACGCCAAATTGCCGTCCTGACGCAGTACAAATCCCAATCGCTGATCCAGCACATCCAGCGCGGCTGGAGCTATCTGCGCGGCGAGCTCGGCGAATTCGTGGAGCTGATACCGGCGCAACAGCAAATCGGAACGCATTGGTACCGCGGCACGGCCGATTCGGTGTACCAGAATTTGGATTTCATCCGCTCGCATCATCCGACGTACGTGCTGATTTTGGCCGGCGATCATATTTATAAAATGGATTATGGGCCGATGATCGCCTACCACGAGCAATGCGACGCGGACATCACGGTCGGCGTGGTGGATGTGCCGATCGAGCGCGCCAACGAGTTCGGCATCATGACCACGGACGACACCAACCGGGTGCGCAAATTCGCCGAGAAGCCGCAGAATCCTGATTCGATCCCCGGTCACGAAAATCATGCGCGCGCCTCGATGGGAATCTACGTGATTGCCACCGAGCGGCTGGAAAAGCTGCTGATCGAGAACGCGGCGCGCGAATCGACCAACCATGACTTCGGCCGCAATATCATTCCGCCGGCCATCGAGAGCATGCGCGTATTCGCCTATCCGTTTCACGACGTCGAGACGCGCGCTCAAAACTATTGGCGCGACGTGGGCAACGTCGACGCACTGTATGAAGCGAACATGGAGCTGGTGTCGCTCAATCCGGAATTGAACATCTACGATCATCAGTGGCCCATCTGGACTTACCAGGCCCAGCGGCCGCCGGCGAAATTCGTCTTGGACGATGACGGCCGGCGCGGCATGGCCGTGAATTCCATGGTGGCCGGCGGCTGCATCATCTCCGGTGCCTGCGTACGGCAATCGCTTTTGTCGGTTGACGTGCGAATCGAGGAGGCCAGCACGATCGAAAGCTCGGTGCTGTTGCCGAGCGTGACTGTCGGCCGGCACTGCAAGATCACGCGTTGCATACTCGATGAGGGCTGCGTGATACCGGACGGCCTGCAGATCGGACAGGACTTGGGCGCGGATGCCAAGCGTTTTTTCGTCACCAAACGCGGGGTGGTCCTGGTGACTCAGGATATGCTGCGTGCGTCTCAGGGCCCCCCGCCCGCCACGGCCACCGCACCCGCCGCACCGGTCTCGCCTTAAGCGCCGCGCAACGCGAGTCTGCACCAAGCGGCGATCACGCTGCGCGCGTCGATTCCCAACATGCTCGGTTCGCCGTCGAGTTCTCCTGTGAGCAGACGCACGTCCGCACCGGCGGTGCCGCAAGGCCGATACAATGACGGCAGCGCCTTGCCGAACAGCACGACCTGGGGACAGCCGACCGCCGCTGCGGCGTGCGCGGGCCCGGAATCGATCGTAACCAGACCGGCGGCTCGATCCAACAACGCCACCAGCCGTGGTATCGGCAGGTCATCGGCGACATTGTAAAGTGCGGCAATTCCCGCGAGCGCGGCGAGTTCTTGGTTGAGGGCAAATTCGGGTCCGGTGCCCAACAAGACCACCGCGTGTTGCGGATGTTGCTGCCGCAGAAATCGCAACACTTCCGCCCAGCGATCGTTGGGCCAAAATTTGTTGTTGACCGCCAAGCGGCGTGGTCCGCGCCGCATGGTCCTTTTGTTGCCTATCTGGATCAGGATCAAGCGCCGATCGCCGATACCGCGCATGCGAAGCCAGGTGTCGAGTTCGCCGCGCTGGGCTTGCGTGACCTGCAAGTAGCAGCCCGGGATGACCGCTTCGATGCCGGGGTTCGGGGCGCTCGCAAACGCGCTGGGCATGATTTGCGCGAAGCGCCGCCATTGCTGCGTGGCGTGTTCGCCGGGCAGCAAGGGGTGATCCTTCACGTCCACGATGCAACGGCTGGGGATGCCGGCGCGCTCGAGGATCGGCATGGCCGCCCGATCGCCATCGCAGTACCAGGTAGGTCCGGCGCCGCGCTCCCGCAGGAACCTGACGACGCGTCGCTGATCCAGGCTCAACCAGTAGGGGGTCTTGCGGCTGCGCACACGGTATACGTCGCCGACTCCGGGCTGCCCATGCAGCAGCGGTTCGCTCCAGGAACCGGAGGTGACGATATCGACGGGCGTGCGGAATTCGGCATGGAGAACCCGGATCAGCGCAGTCAGCAGCACCATATCGCCGAACGCCCCGCAGCGCAGCGCCAGCGGCCGCGGAGAGAAGTGCGGCGCCAACGCCGGCTCCTAGCGAATCACGCTGTCGCTGAATTTTTCCATTTCTTCCAGCTGCGGGCTGAACTGCAGCAACAGCAGATCGACCCCCACTTCTTCGAACTTGCCGATCTGATCCTGCACTTGCGAGGGAGTCCCCACGAGACCGGAACGCAAGCCGCGGTTCGACACCGAATATTCCTGAATCGACATCTTCTGCTCGAGTTGCGTGCCCTGCAGCCATTGCTGGTAGTTGGCGTAGCCCTTGGCATTTTGCTTGACGTCGGTGATGCGCTCGATTTCCTTGGCCACCTCGCTCTCCGAACTGCGCGTGAACGCGTAGCCGGCGACGCCAAACTGCATCCGGCCGAGTCCGAACTTCTCGCGCCGCGCGCTCATGTCGGCGATCTTGCCCGCCACGTGCTGCGGAGAATCGCCGTGCATGACGTAGGCATCGCACTTCTGTGCGATGAGATTTTTCGCGGCTTCCGATTCGCCGCCTGCGTAGATCGGCGGACGCGGCGAGCGCACCGGCTTCGGCTCGAGCACCGTGTTCTCGGTGTGGTAGTACTTGCCGGCATGATTGAAGGCCTTTTGCGACCAGGCGCCGTTCACGACGTCCAGCCATTCCGAGGTACGCCCGTAGCGGTCATCGTGGCGCTCGAAATCCACGCCATACATCTTTGCCTCCTGCTCCCACCAGGATGACACTACATTCAGCGCCAGACGGCCGTTGCTGATGCGATCGATGTTCGCCGCCTGCTTGGCGAACAGCGCCGGCAAGTGGAACGTCGGGCGCACCGCCACCATCAGTTCCAGCGTCTTGGTGACCGCCGCGAGCGCCGCCGAGGTGGACCAGGCGTCGAGACTGGGCGCTTCGATGCCCTTGATGTCATTCATGTTGAGCTCCGCGATCAGCGACAGATCGAATCCGATCTCCTCGCTGCGCCGCGCGAGCTTGCTGGTGTACTCCCAGTTCGCCTGCATGTGCTCGTCCTCGACATTGCGCAGCCAGCCGCCGAACACGGGCATCCAATAGCCGTAGCGAATTCCTTTCTTAGGAGGCACGGCGCACCTCATCTTGCAAATAATCGGCCAGGTTCTCGACCGGATTGAAACCTATGACCCGAGGCGCATCCGCCACGAAATTCGACAGCGCATTGATATCGTAGTAGTAGATGTTGCCATCCCTGTCATCGATGATGTACTCGATGCCGCCGACGTCGATGCCGGCAGCGCGCACGATTCGCTCGATGTCCTGCCTCACCTTGGCCGGCGCGTCATAGCCTTCAACCTTGAGTCCGGCCTTCGAGGCTTCCACCACGCAAGCGTTTTCCAGACTTTGTCCCGTCGAGGTCTGGCATATGTCCGCCGGACACAAATCGAACGTCTCGCCGGTCAGATGGACCTTGATGGCATATAGATACTTGCCGCCCAAGGTTTCGACGCGCGTGATGTAGCCGCCGCGCGCGGGAATGAATTCTTGCACCAGAGCGACACTATCGTAACCCAAGTCCAGCTGTTCTGCGGCGATCGCTGCAGCCAGTTCCGCTTGGGTGTTGAAGCGTGTGATCCCCTTGCCGCTGCCGCCGGTGTTGGCTTTGACGATGATGGGATAGCGCAGCCCTGCCGCGGCGGCCGGCGCCTGATGCGGCGAGTGGATGATGCGCGACGGCAAGAAGCGCAGGCCGAGCGATTTCAACAGCGAGGCTTGCCCGGCTTTGGATATTTCGTATCGGAACGCCTTGGCGCCGTTGATGACCCGAACGCCTTGCAATTGCAAGTGTTCAAGATAAGCCAACGTATGAAAAATTCCGGAGCCATGCCGGCGGCTGTCCGCCGAGGGGCTCATGCGGTTGAATAGCACCTTGAAGGGCGCCTGCTGCGGGCCCACCTCGTAAAAATGGTCGGGTATGAAAATCTTCTCGAACGGCACCTTGCGCCGCTCCAACTCGGCAAATATCTGCGCGAACCATTGCGGGTGTTCGTATAGAAACACCAGCGCGGCACGTTCAGTCTGCGCGACTTCTGAAAAGGCCACTGCTCCGCTCGATATCGACATGAGTCGCTCCTACAAACCTTTGAAACTTGGTCCGAACCGAAAATCATGCGCCCCGAGCGCATTGCTGCGCAACACGCGCCGCCGGCGCAACGCATAGGCGACGGTCCCGTCCGCCAGGCGGGCGAACGCAAATCCGCTGAGTTCGACAGTATAGGCACGGTGGTGTGCGCCTCGGGCGCAGCCGGTTGCAAATAAGTGTTAAATCGCCGACCTGCGCATTTGCCAGCCCGGCGTAATTTCGGCATCCTCAAGAGCGATATCCTGAGGAGTACAGGGAATGGGTTCGGAGGAGTCATCCGCGCTGCCCGAGCATCCGGTAGGGACCGAGACGCCTAATGCTCAGCGGTTTGCCGCGCTATATCGCGATTTGCGGCAACTTGCCGAGCGCCAACTGCGGCGCAGCGCCGGTGCATCGATCAGCCCTACCACCCTTCTGCATGAAGCCTACCTCGACATGTCGGGGAAGGAAGCCGTGTTTCCCGATCGCGAACGATTCATCGGCTACGCAGCCCGCGTCATGCGCGGTTTGATCATCGATTTGGTGCGGGAACGACGCGCCCTGAAGCGCGGCGCCGCCTTCCACATTACGCAACTTCCGACGGAAATCGGTGCCCCGGACGGCGACGAGGCAACGCTCACGCGCTTGTCCGACGCGCTCGACGAGCTGGCCACGCACGATGCGCGGCTCGCGGAGGTCGTGGATCTGAAGTACTTCTGCGGCTACACCTTCGATGATATCGCCGCACAGCGCGGCACCTCGAAGAAGACCGTGCAGCGCGACTGGGAAAAAGCCAGGGTCATTCTGTTCAGGCAGTTGACCGACGTCCCGCAATAATTGAGCAAGCGCGCGCTCATTTTGGCCGTGCTTGCCGCGCTGGCCTCCTCGCACGCCGCTGCGTGGGGCGATGCCGGTCACAAGGTCACCGCTTTGATCGCATACCGGTACTTAGGGGCAAAGGCGCGATCGTCGTTGGATGCGATGCTGGCAGGCGACTTGGATCCGCTCACGCCCAAGGATTTTGCCAGCCGCGCGACCTGGGCCGACAAGTACCGCATCGCGCATCGCGAGACCGCTGCCTGGCATTTTGTCGACATCGAGATCGACAATCCGGATCTGGCAACTGCCTGCTTCGGATTTCCGCCCTTGGCGCCGGGTCCATGGGCAAGCCAGGGACCTTCGCAAGATTGCGTGGTGAATAAGATCGAAGAATTTACCCTCGAGCTGCAAAATCCCGCTACCCCGCCCGCCGAGAAGCTGCTGGCATTGAAGTTTCTGATCCATTTCATCGGCGATCTGCACCAGCCGCTGCACGCGGCCGACCACCAGGACAAGGGAGGCAACTGCGTGGGCCTGAAGCCTGCGCAAGATCGACAGACCAACCTTCATGCCTACTGGGACGTGGCGGTGGTCGGTGCCCTGGGATCGTCTCCGGAGCAAATCGCGGATAAGCTCGATAATGGCCTCGCGGCCGGCGATATTGCACGCTGGACGCAAGGCACGCCGCGAACCTGGGCGATGGAGAGCTTCGGGGTCGGCCGCCGCGACGCGTACGCGCTGGCTTCGAAGCCGACTTGCAATCACAGCGGGTCGGTCGTCATGCCCGCCGCCTATCAAGCGCAAGCCAAAAAGGCAGCAGCAAGCCAACTGCTCAAGGCCGGCGTGCGCATGGCGGCGGTGCTGAACCGCGCGTTGGGCTCCTAAATCGTCTATCGGGCGATTAATATCTAATAAGGGACGTATGGTGAGATATACGGCTAAAAATAGGCTACTAATTAGAAATTACCCGCATTTATGCCTAATTTTAGCGCTTAGTGCCTGGATAAAAACGCCTGGTACGACTTATCCATGCTGTGAAGCAACGAATCCACCAAGTAAATCTGCCCTTGCAGGGTCTCAATGTGCTGCTTCATCGAACGGGCATCGTCCGCATCGAGCGACGGTCCCTCCGCCAGGTTGAGCACCGGCCCAAGCGCGACGGTCAAGTCCCTCACCGCCTGACGCGCCTGTAGATCAACCTCGGCCTGCTCGCTATAGATATCCGAATATTCCCGCGCTTCCGCATAGGACATATAAGCGACGGCTCCGGTGGACTGCGCCGTCGCCCAGCTCACATTGTCGAAGCCGTTGATATCGAATCTCAGCGACAGGGAGCCGTGATCCATCTTGGGATTGGCGATGATTCGATTCAAGAATTCGATGTCCAGTTTCAGCTCTTTCTGATGAGTCTGCAGTTCCTCGAACCGCGCATGCATGCCGCCGGCGTTGGCTTTTATCTCGGCCAACATGCTCTTCTCGGCCTGATGCATGACATGGCGATGGTGAAACCATTCGACAGTGCCTTCGAGGCCCAGTGCGATCAACAATCCGATCGTGATCGTCGCCATGTGAATGAAGAAATCGCGCCATCCATGGATGGACGCGTTAGGCGGATGCACGTCGAACATGATTCACCTCTCCTAGTTCAGCGCCAGCGCCGCCATTTCCGCGCCGCTCAGGCGAATGCGCAGAATAGCGGCGATCGTGGGCGCGATTTGCCGCATGTCGATTTCGCCCAAGGAGCGGCCCTTGGAGATTTGCGGTCCTACGATAAAGAACGAGGAACGCATTTCAGGACGCTCCGGCACGTAGCCGTGCATGCCAAGGTTGCTGGGCTTGGTGATGAGCGGCAGCGACAGGCCGTAGGCCATTTCATAGCCGATTTTGAGCGATACCAAGAAGGCGGCCTGCGGAAAGCCCCCGGCGCGCCCGATCTCCTCGCGCGACCAGATGCGGTCGATGCCGTTGACCGGATCGCCCGCGAGCTTGTCGAGCAGCGTCTTGACCTGCGCGCGTAGCTGCTCGTCCTTGGGATCGGCGAGCATCACCGCCGCGCTGCCGCCGGCGGGCCAGAGCATCGCCCTCCAGCCGGTCAACTGATTGTCTTTATCGACGCTGAACAGTCCCGCTTCCCGGAACGCGGCATAGAGATTCACGTCGTGCTCGATTGCGGCAAAGCCGTGGTCTGAGACCACGCAGACCGTGGCCCGTCCAGGTGCCGCTTTTTCGGCTGCGGCGCGCAGCGATCCGACGACGGCATCCAGTCTTTCCAAGGTTTGGTTCGATTTCGGACTGAACGGCCCGGATAAATGCTCTTCCGTATCCAGTCCCGTCAAATAAACGGTCAGGAAACTGGGATGCTTTTTCTCCAGCAGCCGGATGGCAAAACGCGCGCGCACCTCATCCTCCGCAACCGTTTCCTCCATGCCGCCCGGATAGCGGCCCAGCCCGGCCGATAACTCCTGCTCCAATCCCGGCGTGCTCAGAGCGCGCTGCAATTTCAGATCGTCATTGGTGCCGGCGCGCCAAATCTGCGGCAGATTGTAGGCGATGTTTGCGCCCACACTCACCGGCCAATACACGTTGGCGGTCTTGAGGTGTGCGGCGGCGGCCGCATCCCAGAGCGTCGGGACTTTGATGTCCTCGGCGTACCAGTACCAGCCTCGCTGATTGCGCAGCAGCGGATCGAACGTCGTGTTGTCAAAGATGCCGTGCTTGCCGGGGGAAGCGCCCGTCAACAGCGTGGTATGACTCGGATACGTCAGGGTGGGCAGAACGCCGCGAACACCGTCGGCGTAGGCACCCTCCGTCATGAAGCTTCGCAGGTTGGGTACCTTGAGACCGTGGCTTGGCGCGGCGATCACGGCTTCGGGCTTCATGCCGTCCACGGAAATGAGCAGCACGAAGGGCGTGTTGCCAGGGGCGTTCGCGGCCGCCGGCTGCGAGCAAATGAAAAGGAATAAACAAGACAGCAGGCCATGCTTCATTGGGCACCCGGTATTTCAATACCACGAAACAACCGCAGGAACTCCTCTGCCGACTTGTGCACGTTGCGCTGCCAATCCTCGGCCGCCGCGTGATCCGCACCGTCGGTGACATGCTTGGCGCAGGCGAACCTTGCCTTTTCGTGCCGGCAAACCTTGGCCAGCGCATACGCTTCCATGTCGATTACTTCGCATGCCACCTCGACATGCGTCGTTGCGAACGAATCGCCGCTGCCGCAGACAGCGGCCGGCAGCCCGGTAAACACCGGATCGAAAATGAGCTTCGGCGGCGCCTCATCATAGGGCGTGACACCGAGCGCGAAACCCAAACCGCCGACATCCATATCGCGCTGTACGAATTCACGACAAGCCAGCAGCATTCCCGATGGATGACAGCGGCTCCCCGCAGAGCCGAAATTCACGACCAATGGCATGGGCTGCCCGATATGCGCGTATCGCGACAGCTGCTTCATGAGCGCAATGGCCGCATTGACCTTGCCTACGCCGCAAAAAAGCACCGGCACCCCGGCCGTCTCGAATACTCCGGCGGATTCCACCTTCAACGCCATCACCACGATGATCGGAGGCAACTTAACCATTGGCCGCTCGATACTAGTAGTTGATGGATGAGCGCAGCGGCAGATTGCGCCAGGAATAATCCCGGACGATGCGCAAATCTATCAATGCCACCAGCGCCTTGAGTTGATAGCCCGCACGATCGCACAGCTCGGCTGCCGCGCTCATCGTTCCGCCGGTCGCGAGAACGTCATCGACGAGCACGACGCGGCCGCTGCCCTTCTGCATTTCCAGCACTCCTGAGCCGTATTCCAGATCGTAGGGGATATCGACCACCGGCGGGGGCAATTTGCCTTGCTTGCGGACCGGCACAAATCCCTTGCCCCGGCGCATCGCCAAAGCGGCGCCCAAAATAAAGCCGCGCGATTCGATTCCGGCGAGGGCGTCGATCTCTTGCCACTCGCGAGCGGTGAGCAGCGCATCCAAGGCTGCCAACGTGGCGTCGAAGTGATCGCGCAACAGCGGCGCAATGTCGCGGAACAAAATTCCCGGGCGCGGAAAATCCGGCACATCTCTAATTGCACGCTTCAGGTCCGGCATAAATGCTCGCTGGCTGGCATCCCGGTCCCGAGTTTAGCGGCTAAGCGGCGAAGATTCCCTCCTAACGATGCTATCCTTGCGCGCTTGGCGGCCTCGTCGGCGACATTTCAAGGCAAACAATTTCGCATGATTTTGGTCATCGATGTCGGAAATACCCGCCTCAAATGGGCTTGGCTCAGCAGCACCGGACTATCCCACCAACAAGCGGTGGTCCACCGCGACGCCAAGCCCGGAATTTGGACCACGGCGTTGTTCGAGTCGGGACAAAAGCCGCAGCGGGTATTGGTCTCCAATGTCGCGGGACCTGTCATGGCCAAGATGCTGGCCAAGCTGGCCCGCAAGAACTTCCGCGTCGACGTCGAGGTCATCACGGCGGGCCGCGAGTTTCACGGACTCACCAGCGGTTATCTCGACCCGTCGCTGCTCGGCGCAGACCGCTGGCTCGGACTCATCGGTGCCTGGACCCACGCCCGCGCGGCGCTGTGCGTCGTCGACGCAGGCACCGCGGTCAAGGTCGACAGCGTGGACTCCGACGGCCAGCACCTGGGAGGTCTGATCGCGCCGGGTATTCACATGATGCGAGAAGTGCTGATGAGCAATACCAGCGACATCGCCGAGGCAGCGTTCAACAGCACGCCCTCGCTTGCCGGGGTGCTGGCGAACAACACCATCGCCGCGGTGTCGCGCGGCGCCGTGTTTGCGCTGGCGGGCATGGCGGATCGCGCCTGCGAGGTCATCGAGCAGAGCACCGGCACCAGACCCAGGCTGTTCATCACCGGCGGCGACGCCAGCATGATCGCGGGAACGATGCGCACGCACGGCGAGATCGTGCCGGATTTGGTGCTGCAAGGGCTGGCCGAGATCGCGGCACAACCCCGCTAGAACATCGTGTTTCATCCCGGACCCAGGAACCTCATTACCGATATCGCGGGTCTTCAGGTCGGCCACGCCACCGATGAAGCCGTGCGGAGCGGCGTCACGGCGCTTCTCAGCGCGAGCGGCTGGACCGCGGCCGTGGACGTGCGCGGCGGCGGACCGGGAACGCGCGAGACCGAGGCGCTCGCCCCGGAAAATCTGGTGGGCCGTGCCCATGCGATCGTGCTCGCGGGCGGCTCCGTGTTTGGACTGGCCGCGGCGGACGGCGTCGCGGCGTGGCTGTCGGTGCAGGGCATCGGACTGCAATTTCGCGCAGGTTCGCCGGCCATCCCCATCGTACCCTGTGCGGTTCTGCACGACCTCAGCAACGGCGGTGCGAAGGATTGGGGACTCACTCCGCCCTATCGCGAATTAGGGGTGAAGGCGTCGAGCGCCGCACATTCTGATTTTGCCTTGGGGTCGGTGGGCGCCGGACGCGGCGCATCGGCCGGACTATGCAAGGGCGGCATCGGATCGGCATCACTGGATCTGCACGACGGCTTGGTCGTCGGCGCGCTGGTAGCCGTCAACTCCGTGGGCTCGGTGCTGATGCCGGACGGCAAGTCCTACTGGGCCTGGCCTTTTGAGCTGGACCAGGAATTCGGCGGCGGCGGTCCGCCGCAGGGCGCCGTGGATGCAAGCAATCCCGCGCCCGACGAGGCGCGTCTGTCGGCCATCGGCCGGCTACGACCCGGCAACAATACGACGATCGCGATAGTGGCGTGCAACGCCGAGCTGAGCACGGTGGAATGCAAACGAATTGCCATGATGGCGCAGGACGGAATTGCGCGCGCGGTGCGGCCGGCGCACACTCCTTTCGACGGCGACACCGTATTCACGCTGGCAAGCTCGCAGCTGAAGCTGGACCAGAATGTTCTGCGTGCCGCGCAGATCGGGCGTATCGGATCTGCGGCGGCCGACTGCTTGGCCCGCGCGATCGCCAGGGCGGTGCACTTCAGCAAATAGTCAATCGGGACCCATGTCGGCGCAAACCGCGGCACTCGGCTTCTCTGTACACTCCGGCTGGGCGGCCATGGTGGTGCTCGGCGGCACGCCGGCGGCGCCTCGTGTTCTGGATCGATCCCGCGTATCGCTGATCGATGATCGCGACCCGGAAGCCAAGCAACCGTACCATGCGGTTGAATTTCTATGCGTCGAGGAAGCGACCGGGAGGTTGGACGGGTACTTAGGCGTCGCAACCCGCATGGCGCGGACATCCATGCATGCGCAAGCCGAAAAACTCGGGAAGCTGGGCGTTGCGGTGCAGGCAGTGGGCATTCTCGAGTCGGCAAGCCGCAAGCATGTTGCGCTGTCGTCGATCCTGGCATCGCACGCACTGATTCATGCGGCAGAGGGCGATCTTTTCAGAAACGCGCTATCCGCGGCCGCGGAGCAGCTTCGGATCGAGGTGTGCCGGCTGCAAACGCGCGCGTTGGAAGAGCATGCGATGCAGTGTTTGCAGCTGCCGCGCAAGCGCCTGCTCGACACCGTCAACGGACTCGGCCGCGAGGTCGGGCCTCCCTGGGGTGCCGACCAGAAAAAAGCTGCATTGTTGGCCTGGACGCTGTTGTAAGGAAAAGCACTGAAACTTCAGAACTTGCCTATCGCCGCCGCCAGCGCCGCCTCGAAATCACTTTGCCCTGCCCGCAGCCGTTGCAATTCCGGCTTTGGCCACGCCTGCTTGAGATTGCCGTCGATCAAAACGGCGGCGCTGTCCGCATAGTGCTCAACGATATCCAAGGAGTGCGTTGCCAGAAGCAGCACGCCGCCCCGGCGTTCAATGTGCGCCCGCAGATGACGCTTGAGAATCAATGCGCTAGCGGGATCCAAGCCGTTGAACGCCTCGTCGAGGACGATCAACAGCGGATCGCCGACCAACGCCAGCAGCACCGATAGTTTCTGACGCGTGCCGAGCGACAGCGTATCGACGAAGGAATCGAGGTAAGGTGTGAATCGGAGCTCCTCGGCAAGCGCCAACAGGTCCGGGCCGATGCCGCCGAGTTGCTTGGCCGCGGCATGAACCTCCAAGCATTGGCGCCCGGTCAGGAGCGCCGGCAACACGTCGGGGGCGCACGCGTACCCGAGCCGCCGCTTCGCTTCGTAAGCATCTTTGCCGAGGGAGAAACCGTCGATAGCGATCTCGCCGCCGGACGGCGCCAAGCGGCCGACCACGCAATCGAGCAGCGTGCTCTTGCCGCAGCCGTTGGGGCCCAACAAGGCGAACCATTCTCCCGCCGGCAGGGTGAAGGAAATATCCTCGAGTACGGTGCGCCGTCCATAGCCTGCGCGCAGCCCGCGGATTTCAAGGATGGCGCTCAACGGGCTCCCCTCGCGCGCGCATTCCACGACAACGCGGCGCCGAACAACAAGCAACCGATCAGTGCCGAGCTTGCGCCCACCATGATGGAACTGCGGAACGAAGCATTGAACGCAATCAAGAGCAATGCCGTCATGGCGCCCGCACCTAGGATGAAGGCGCATGAGGGCAGCAGGAATGCACGTATGACCGCACGGGAGCGGACCGGCAGGGGCGCCAGCCAGCGCATCGCCAAGCGGCTCACAGAAAGCCCCGCAGAACACGCGAGCAACAGGGCGCCGGTGCTTGCGAATAGGGCAATCACTATCATGGCCGTATCGGCCGTGGTGCCCAAGGGCATCATGACGAGAATCGGAATGATCGCCCGCGCCACTGCTTTCGGTTGTGCCCATGCAAACAGCTGGCGAATCGGCCATTGTCCCAGTGCCGCGAGCGAGGGATGAACGGGGGCCGCTTGCCTCACATTGCGGTGAGGAACGTAGCGCGAGCCCGGCGGCAGATCGACGGGTTTCGGCGGCGGGGCCAGGTAGCTGATGATCACCCCGAGCACCACACCGCCGCTCAAATTAGCCCAAACCGCGACGATGTCGGCGCGCCGCGCAAATGCGAGCGCGGCAATCAGAGCGAGGCTTGCGATGAGGATGAGGGCCGCGCTCGCGGGAAAAGTTTCGATGAGCAATGCCTCCCAGCGCGCGGCAGATGACCTGACCGGCACGGCCGCGAGCCAGGATCGCAAGAAGCGCGCACGCTCGAGCGAGCGCCGGCGCGCCACCAGAACGGCGGTTGCGACGGCCGCAAGTCCCAGGCACAGAAGGCCATGCCGCCGCAATGCAGTGAGGCCCGGCGCGATGACGCTGCCCGCCGCCCAGAACGACGCGCCGAGCGCGCCGGCCAGCAGCAGCGCCATGGCAGCGCCGAGTCTCGCCCGCGCCTTGCCATGACGCCACCGCGCCTTGCGATTGCGCCACATCAACCTTGCCGACAAGAGACGCGGGGTTGGCACTCAACTAACCGGTAGCTTCGGGGTGGCGGCGATCAGAGCCTGGGTATATGCGTGGCGCGGCGACTCAAATAGCGTTTCCGTCGGGCCTTCCTCGACGATGCGCCCACGCTGCATCACATAAATACGGTCTGCGACCGCTCGCATGACCTGTAAATCATGCGACACAAAAAGGTACGACAGCTTGAGCCGCTGCGCGAGTTCGGCCAGCAGACTCAAGACCTGTTCGCGTATCAGCACATCGAGCGCCGAAACCGCTTCATCGAATGCGATCACCTTAGGTTCGGTGATCAGCGCCCGCGCGATCGCGATACGCTGGCGCTCGCCGCCCGAAAATTCACGCGGCAGGCGCTGCGCATCGCTCGCGGACAATCCAACCTGTTCCAAAACCGCGGCGACCTTGCGGCGACGCTCTGCCGCCGGCGGCGGCGAGGCCAGCAAAAAGAACGGTTCGCCGATCAGCCGTTCCACCCTCCATTGGGGATCAAAGCTGCCGTATGGGTCTTGGAACACCGCTTGGATGCCGCGCCGCAAGCGGCTTAAGGTTGCGCCCTTGGCGCTCGACAACGATTCACCGAACAAGCTCACCTCGCCGGCTTGGCTCGTTTCGAGCGCGAGGATCACCTTCAGCAAACTCGATTTACCCGACCCTGACTCGCCCACCAGCCCCACCGTTTCCCCGGCATGCACCGCGAGGGAAACTCCGTCGAGCGCCCGCAGGGGCGGTGCCGGATGCCATAGGGAGGTTCTCTTGCGCGGATATTCCCGCACGATGCCCTGTGCCTCGAGCACGGCCGGCGTACTTGCCGCCATGCTCATCGCAGGCGGCACGGTGCGTTTCGGCTGCAGCCTCGCCGCCTTCAACAGCGCCGCAGTGTAGGGATGGCGCGGCTGCCGCAGAATCTCGCCGGCAGTAGCGTGTTCGACAATTTCACCTCGGCGCATCACCGCCACCCGATCGGCCAGCCGCGCAACCACGGCAAGGTCATGTGTCACCAAGATGAGCCCCATATTGCGCGTACGCACCAATCGCTGCAGCAGCAGCAATATCTGCGCCTGCGTGATGACATCCAGCGCGGTAGTGGGCTCATCTGCGATGAGCAAGCGCGGCGACATGACCACCGCCATGGCGATGGCGACGCGCTGGCGCTGGCCACCGGACAATTCGTACGGCAAGCGCTCGAGCGCATTCTGCTCCAGGCCAAGGTCGACCAGCGCCTCCGCTGCGGCGCGGCGCGCCTCGGCCAGCGGCACCTGGCGATGCAATCGAACGGTCTCCGCCACCTGATCGTCGATGCGCATCAACGGGTTCAGTGCGCTCATGGGCTCTTGAAACACCATGCCGACGTCTCGGCCGCGGATGGAATGCAGTTGCGTCTCAGGCATGCCGCTCAAGGTCTCGCCATTCACGCGTACCACGCCGCTCGAGACGGCGCTCTGCGGCAAGAGACGCATGATGCCGAGCGCCGTCATTGATTTTCCCGAACCCGATGCTCCGACCAAGCCGAGGATTTCACCGCTGCGCAGCTCGAACGACAGATCCTTGACGACGCGTGCCGCGCCAAAGCCGATGTTCAAGCCGACCACTTCCAGCAGCTTACGATCGTTCATGCGCCGCGGCCCGTGCGGCGGCGCAGTCCTTCGCCGAGCAGATTCAACCCCAACACGAACAGCAACACCGCGAGACCTGGAAAAAGCGCCAGGTAAGGCGCGAGCGCGGTCAGGGTCTGCGCTTCGTTGAGCATTCGTCCCCAGCTGGCCGTCGGCGGTTGCGCACTCAGGCCCACATAGGACAAGCCCGCCTCCGCGATCACGCCCAGAGAAAACTGTATGGTGCCCTGCACGACCAGCAGCGCGGCCAGATTGGGCAGGATGTGCTCGAAAGAGATTCTCAGCCAATCTTTGCCTGCAACGCGGGCGGCCAAAGTGTAGTCGCGTGTCCACTGCTGCAAAGCGCCCGCGCGGGTGACGCGTGCGAACACCGGGATATTGAAAATACCGATGGCGATAATCGCGTTGACCGCGCCGGGGCCGAACACGGCCGTGATCAAAATCGCCAGCAGCAGCGCCGGAAAGGCGAAAATCAAATCGTTGCCGCGCATCAGCAACTCGTCGGCCGCACCGCGCCGCGCGGCGGCGATCAGGCCAAGGGGCACGCCCACAAATACGCCGATGACCACGGAGAGCAACGCCACCCCCACCGAAGTTTGGGCGCCCAGCATGATCATCGACATGACATCGCGGCCCAGCTGATCGGTGCCGAACCAGTGGTACGCGCCGGGCGGCTGCAATTTGTCGACGATGGACAGCGCACGCGGATCGAAGGGCGTCCAGAACTGCGCGAGCGCAGCCATGCCGATGAAAACCGCGGTAATCGCTGCGCCCAAGATGAGGCTGGGATTACGCGATGAACCGCTCATGTTGCGCGCGCCGCCCGCAGCTGAGGATTGACAAGGGCGTAACCTAAATCAACCAGGAAACTTACCGTTACCACGGCAAAGACCAAGACCAGCACCACGCTCTGCACCACGATCAGATCGCGCTGCACGATTGCCTGAAACACCAGCCTTCCCAAGCCGGGCAGAAAGAAGACGTTCTCTATGATCACGCCGCCGGCCAACAGGAAGGAAAACTGCATGCCGAGGATGGTCAATACCGGAATCAGCGCATTGGGCAGCGCATGGCGGGTCAATATCCGCCACTCGCCCGCGCCCTTCGCACGTGCGGTCCGAATGTAATCCTCATGTAGCGTATCGATGAGTGCGCCGCGCAGCACGCGCGCGAGAATCGCGGCTTGCGGCATCGCCAGCGCAATGGCCGGTAAGGTCAAAGCTTTCATGGCGCTCCAAAACCCGGCCTGCCAGCCCGGGAATCCGCCCGCCGAAACCCAGCGAAGGCCGATCGCAAAAAACATTACCAGCAGCATCCCTAACCAGAAATTGGGCACGGCCAGGCCGAGTTGCATCACGCCGCTTGCGAGGCTGTCGCCGGGGCGCCCTCTCCTGGCCGCCGCGTACAAGGCCAAGGGGAAGGCGAACGCCGTGGACAGCAACAGCGCGTACAAGGCCAGCGGCAAGGAGACCTGCAACCGCTCGGCCAGCAGCGCGCTTACCGGAATACGGTAGGTATAGCTCAGGCCGAAATCTCCGCGCGGCAATCCTCCAAGCCACGACAGATAGCGCTGCAGGGGCGCGGCGTCCAAGCCGAGTTGATGGCGCAAGACCGCTACCGTGCCAGGATCGGCTTGCAGCCCCAACATGTAGCGCACCGGATCGCCCGGTACGACCTGGACGATGACAAACACGATCGCTGTCGCGGCCAGCAGAGTCGCGAGCAGTACCGCCAGGCGCGTGGTTAGATAGGCACTGCCGAAGCGGCGGGCCACCGCGAACAGCAGCGCCAGCGATGCAATGCAGATGCCGACACCGCCCGCCTCGATCAATGGCCGGCGAATTGCCGGTACAGCCGACTCGGCGCCATGGCTGAGGAGCGCCGGGTCGTCGAGATGGGCGCCGGAGACATCCACCACGCCGAGCACGTTGTCGAAATCAATGCCGTGCAGGTGCGCGTTCCAGACGTCCAATTTCGGATACTGAAACAAGAATCCGTTCACGGCGTCGGCGGCGAGCTTGCGCTGTATCCGGTGCAGCAGATTGGTGCGCTCATCGGGATCGGTGCTGCCGTCCAATGCCGCGATCAGCGCTTTGAATTCGGCGTTGGAATAGCCGAAGTAATAGTCATCGCGAGCATAGATGTCGTAGTCCAGCGGCTCGGCGTGGCCCACGATGCTCATATCGAAGTCGTGGCGGGTATAGACCTGGTCCAGCCACTGCGCCCACTCGAGGTTTTCGATCCGCACTCGGATTCCGGCCTGCGCCAGCTGTGCGGCGACAATCTCGCCGCTGCGCCGCGCATAGCTGGGCGGCGGCAGCTTCAGGGTGAGCGCAAAGCCTCGAGAGTACCCCGCTTGCGCGAGCAGCGCCCTGGCCTTGGCGACATCGTGCGGGTACACGCCGGTCAGGTCGATGTAGGCAGGATTTCGCGGCGGGAAATGACTGCCGATCGGCGTACCATAGCCAAACATCGCGCCATCAATGATGGCGCGGCGATCCAACGCATAGGAAATCGCCCGGCGCACCAACACGTTGCTCAAGGGCGCCGAGCGCTCGTTGAACCCCAGCACCGTCTCCATTTCGGTCGTTCCATTGAACACCTTGAAGCGGCGGTCCGCCGCAAACTGCGCGAAGCTCTCCGGCGCCGGATAATTGGAGAACGCATCGACGTCGCCCGCCATCAGTGCGGCGAACGCCGCCGTGGGGTCGGTGATGAATTTAAAGGTGACTTGGTCCAGCACCGCCGGCTTGCCCCGATAGTCCGGGTTGCGCTCCAGGGTAACGGAGTCGCCGCGACGCCAGCGCAAGAAACGAAACGGACCGGTGCCGACGGGCCGCACGGCGTTGCTCGCGGCGGATTGCGGCGAGACCATCACGGCTGATCCGAACGCGAGACCCTGCAGCATTCCTGCGGAGCGCCGGCTGAGCGACACTCTCAAGGTGAGCGGATCGACCACGTCAACGGCGCGAATCGCGCGCAGCCGCGCCCGCTGCGGATTTGTCGAACCGGCAGCGACAATACGCTGCAGGGAAAACTGCGCCGCCGCGGCATCGAAGGCGCGGCCGTCGTGGAAGCGCACGCCGCTTTTCAAATGAAACAGGTAGATCAAGCCGTCGGCGGAGACATCCCAAGACAGCGCCAGCATCGGCCGCACCGAACCATCGGCGGCGAACTGCACCAGCCCCTCGTACACATTGCCATAGAGGACTTCAGAGATCGCCGCGGCCGGATTGGCGGTCGGATCGAGAACCGGCGGTTCGAGCTGCGTGCCGATGATTATCCGCTGCGCAGCATGGGCCGGGCTCGCCGCGAACCACGCAGCCCCGAACAGCGCCAGCGTCAGGTTTCTAAGGCTTGCCAAAGCCGACAATCATGCAGTATCGACGCACAGTGAGTCGGACCTTAGCAGCAATGAGCGGGCCGCCAGCGCCATGACTTTTGCTGAGCTCATGGGAACCGACGAATTGCGCCGCGCGGCCCATCACTTGCTGAATCGCGGCCGCGGTGCTGCGCGCCACCGGTCCGTTCCGGGGTGCCGGGCACGGGTGAGGGCGGCGCGGCGGCGCGCTTGATCCGCCAAGGCGTCCAGTCCGAGCTCATCATAAAGTGCAGCCAACGCCGCGTTCGCCGGCACGCCGTAGGGATCGCTGCCGCGCCGCAACTCCAGCGTGCGCTGCGCCGCAGTCGACCGGCCGCTCTTCAGCGCCGCATCCAGCAAGATTTGCTCGAATAGATCGCGCTGCGCGTGGCTGCCGCCGGCTTCCGCCATGCGCGGCGTCGCGATGCTCAAGAGATGCCAGGCACGATCGTATTCGCCGCGCGCGTGAAGATACAGGCCCTCGCATGCCGGCAGCGCAACTTCGCGCCAGACGGTGCGCGTGAATTGCGGCGCGCTACGCGCATGCTTCCGAACCGTCTCGAGCAAAATTTCAGCTTGCGGGCGCCGCGCCCGCGCCAGACCGTAGAGATATTGCAAGGTCAGAAACGGCTGGACCGTGTCTTCGGCACGCGCCGTCAGGTGATCGCCGAGATCCTGCCAGCGCGAGCCGATGTCGATACCGGCAAGCTCGAGCCTGGCAAGCAGCGAAATGGCGCCGGCTTGATCTTGCGAATAATCCTTGGCTACGCTCCAGCAATGCGCGTCATATATGTGGAGCGTTTCCGCCGCTCGGCCTTGACTCAAATAGAACAGCGCCAGATGCCACCAAATGTGCGTGATCATGAAGGAATTCAGTCCGGACCAGGTGTCCTTGGCGTCCTCCAGGAATTGCGCGCCTTCGTCCATGCGTCCGCGCGTTAGAAACACATGCGCCAGCGCGTGCTGCGCCCACGGCTCCTTGCGGCGCATGGCAAGAGCCGAGCGCGCCTCCGTCTCCGCCTCCTCGAGCAGGTGGCATTGCTCATAGCCGAACGCCTTCATGCCGTACACGTAGGGAACGTCGACGTTCGCCGCGCCCACCTTCAAGGCGACGCGCAGCATTGCAGGCGCATTGCCGCGATTGAATTCGAAGTACTGGTGAGTCTTGACGACGGCGAGATCGCGCGGAAACTCATCCGACACTTGATCGCATAGACGAATGGCGCGCTCCAGATCATCGTCCACCCAAGCACGCAACAGCGCCGTGTTGAGCTGCTCGCGGCGCGATGCGCTCGGCGCCGTCCTTTCGGCAGCGGCCAGGTATTTCGCGGCCCGTGCAGGCGCCTCGGGCGCCTCGAGCAGCATCCAGAGCATCCCCGCGTACACATTGGCCATGCAGGACTCGGGATCCGCATCGGCGGCCAGCAGGATGCGCTCGGCGCGAGTCTCGTACGCCAGGTAGCCTTCGATGAAATCATCGATGCTTTGCAGCGTGGCCTCGCGCCGGCCGGTGAGCGGGTTGCCTAGGTAGTCTCGCTGCATGACCCGATGATACCGGGAGACTAGTTGGCCTTCAAAAACGCCGTGACGTCCGCCGCGGAACGTTGCGGAATCTCGAGCTGCGGCAGATGTCCCACGTTTGGATAGGCTATTACTCTGGAACCGGGAATCGCGGCAGCGAACTTGCTCGCCGCCGCCGGTTCGATCAGGGGATCGTTCTGTCCCCACAGAATCAAGGTCGGAATCTTGATGGTGGAGAGCAATGCCGCGGTTGAGGCGGTCCGCGCTCCTCCCATCGAGATGCCCATCAAAATTTTCCGATGGTTCGGTGCGCGCTGAAATGCAGCGAAGCGATCCACCAGCGACGGCGTGATCGCCGCTTTGTCGTAGACATCGGCCTTGAGGCCTTGATCGATCAACGGACGGTTGTCGATCCGGCTCAACACTTCGCGGCCGATGCGGTAGCGCAATATCTTGAATGCCAATGGCTCCGCGCCGGCGGGTTTGTCGTTGGCAAATCCGGCGGCGTCGACCAGGATCAGGGCGTTGAGGCGCTCCGGATGCCGCACGGCCAGCTGCCAAGCGGCGGCGCCGCCCATGGAATTGCCGGCGACCGCAAACTTAGGCAGCGCCAATGCCTTGGCGAACGCATCGACGAAATCCGCCAAGGTCGCGCCATCCAGCCGGCTGTCTTCGGGAGCGCGCGTCAATCCGTGACCGGGAAAATCGAGACTGATCAGGTGCAACCGAGGCTGAAGTTCCCGCACCCACCCGTCCCATGTGGCGAAGGAATCGCCGAAGCCATGCAGCAAAACCAACAGCGGCAGATTCGGATCGCCGTTCTCGCGATAGTGCGCGTGATAGCCGCCCGGCAGGTCTACGAAGTGCGAGTCGGTGCCGGCATACTTCGCTTCCAAAGTCACGTAGGGGATGTCAGGTCCCCGCAGAACGAGCCAGGCGCCGGCCAGGATCAGCACGACGACGCCCAAGGCGATTTTCAGAAATTTCCACATGGATTTTCCTAGTATTTGTAAGTGAGACGAATCCCGACCGTCGTGGGTTCGCCGGCCGCGGCCACTTCGCTGCTCGGTAAAAAGAAATTCCGCGTGATGTCGTAGGACTTGTCGAAAATATTTCGCCCCCAGAGCGTTACGGTCCAAGGCGCGCCGCCGGCAGGCGCCACGGACAAGTTCACGTTCGCGAGCCAATATTTGGGGATGGTGAAGTCGTTGCTGCCCAACAGAAAGAACTGGCTGTAGGTGTCGTGAAAACTGTAGTTCGTTTCCGCGGTCAGGCTGACGGAGCCTAGAGTCCAGGAATAGCCGGCGTCGCCGCCATAACTCCACTTGGGAAAGCTCTCGGGTCTGCCGTTGTAATCGACCGGCGGCAGTGCCGGATCGAGCGGCGCGTTGAGCAGCCGGCTGGTGTAGTAGCCTTGCGCGAATCCCGCATATTGCGAGATCGAAAATCCTGCCAGCGGCCGCCATTCCAAATCGACCTCAGCGCCGCTGATGCGCGAATTGGCATTCACGAATCGGCCGATGAAGGATTGCGAGGTGTCGTCGAACACCTTGCCCAATATTTGCTGGTCCTTGTAGCGGTAATAAAACACCGCCGCGTTCGCGCGCAGCGTGCCGGTCACGTCGGATTTCGCGCCCACTTCGTAGGCGGTGAGCTTTTCCGGCTCGAATGGATCGGCCGACGGCGCCGTCACGGTATTGTGAGCGGTAAAGCCGCCCGACTTCACGCCGCGGCTGATGCTCGCGTACAGCAGGGTGCTGCTCAGCGGCTTGTAGTCGAGCTCCACCTTGCCCGACGGCAGGTTCGAGGTGATCGAGCCGCCGAGCGCGCCTCCCGTGAGGGACGGCGCGCCGGGAAGGAAGGCGGTATTGAGCCCGATCAGCTCGCGGCTCTCGTGATCCTCCCGCAGCCCCAGTGTCGCCTTCAGATCGTCGGTGAGCCGGTAGTTGCCTTGCGCAAAGATGCCCACCGAGTTGCCCGCCTGTTCGTAGGTGGTCACCGCGATTCCCCCCAAGCGATCGGTGAGGTCGGAATAGAAGTTCTCGTGCAGATCTTCGTTCGAGTAGAAGATTCCCGCCACCCAGTCGATCGCGCCGCGGCTTCCTGCCAGGCGCAGCTCTTGGGAGAACACATTGAAATCGCTGTTCAGATATTCGTCCGAGTCATTGAATTGCGTGGCGTCCCAGTCCGCATATTCGCGCCGGATGAGCTTGTTGTAGGCGCTGATGCTGGTCAGCTTCGCGCCGCCAAAATCAATATTGGCGGTCAGATCGATCCCATCATTGCCGTTGTTCAGGCCGGGTTTCGAACCTGCATCGATGCCGATGAGCTTGGCGAAAGCGGGATTGAGCGCCCAGCCCGTGGCATAGCGCGACGAGTCCGCCGGAATCGACGGTGGGCCGCTGCCCGGCATATAGGTTTGCAGCAGGTACAGGCCCTGCTCCTCGGATTTATCCTGAGCTCCGTGCACGGCGAGCCGAAAATCCAGCGCCTCCGCCGGATCCCATTGCACTTGTCCGCGCACCGCAATCTTATCCTTGTCGCCCAGCGACTGACCCGAAATCCGGTTGCGCTGCCATGCGCCGCCTTGTTCCGTCGCCACCGACAGCCTGCCCATCAAGCCGTCGGCCAGCTTGCCGGACACGAAAGCTTCAGCGTTGAGCGCATTGTGCGTGCCGTACTCCAGCGAAAATCCCGCATGCGGCTCCGCAGTCGGCCGATTGCTGATGAAATTGATCTCCCCGCCGGTGGTATTGCGCCCATACAAGGTTCCCTGAGGTCCGCGCAAGACTTCAACGCGATCGATATCGAACAGCTGGCCTTGCGTCTGGATCGGCAGCGCAAAAGCAACGCCGTCCAGGCTCACGCCCACGGGCGAGGTGTTGTTCGAGGTATAGTCGATAAATCCCACACCCCGGAGCCGAAATTGCGGCTGACTGCTGCCGAACGCGGGTTCCACCTGCAGGTTCGGCACCGCATTTTGCAAGTCGTTGACATAGCTGATCGACTTTTCCGCGAGACTCCGGCCGGAAAGAACGGACATGGCGATTCCGACATTTTGCGCCGACTCGACGCGCCGCTGCGCCGTCACGACGATCTCCTCGAGACCGTTGTCGCCCAGCGATGACGAGGAAGCGGCGGCGGCCATGCTCGGCGCGCCGGCCACACCAGCCATGAGAATGGCGCCGATACGCGCGGCGGCCGCCATGATCCGAATTGACATCCCATTCTCCTGACATCCCAAGGCCAATAAGCAGCGCGCATCATCCGCGACGCGCCCGTCGCTGTGAAGTGCCCTTTGCGTAGTTGGCGGTGCGGAAAGAATATGTCTGTCCGCCGCGCGGCTATGATTCAAAAGGAACCTTGAGACCCGCTGTAGATATTACACTTGCCGTCGCGCCCGATTTCTTCTGTTGCAATCCATGCGTAAACTAGCCCTCCTGAAGGTCGTCAAGGCTGCCGATGCTGCGGAATTTTCTCTTGGCTGTAGCGTGCACGTCGCTGGCAGCGGCCGATATGGCGGGGGCGCAGACTTCGCCTATTCCAGCCGCGGATTATACCCTGGCGAAATCCTGGCGGATCGGCGGAATAAACGGCTGGGACACGCTTACCTTGGAGGCGGGCGGCGGCCGCTTGTTCGTCACCCGCGACGACCACGTCGATGTGATTGAAACCGCCAGCGGCAAATTGACCGGCAACATACCGCGCACCGCCGGCGTGCATGGCGTCGCATTCGCGCCGCCGTTGAAGCGAGGCTTCACCAGCAACGGCCGGTCCAATTCGGTCTCCGTATTTGAGCTCGACACGTTGCGCGTCGCCTACGAAGTGCCCATCTCCGGAACATCGCCGGGCGCAATTCTTTACGAGCCCCAGCAAAATCACATCTTCACCGCCAACCGGGAGAGCGCAAATCTGTCGGTGCTCGACGCGGGAACGCTGCAGGTGGTGGCGACCGTGGCGCTGCCCGGGGCGCCGGAATCCATGACCACCGACGACGCCGGACACGTCTATGTGAATATCAACACGGCGCCGGGAAGATTGGTTCTCGTCGACGCGAAATCGCTCACCGTAAAGGCCAAATGGCTGCTGAAGGAATGCGCCGGGCCCACGGCGATGGCCATCGATATCATGAATCATCGATTATTCTCGGTCTGCGGGAATCAGGTCATGGCGGTGACCGATGCAGTGTCCGGCAAGGCCATCGCGCGGGTGGTGATCGGCAGGGGCTCCGACGGCACCGTATACGATCCGGAACTGGGCTTGGTTTTCAGTTCGAACGGCATCGACGGCACCCTCACCGTGATAAAGCAGGATTCGCCCGATGAGTATCGGGTGGTCGCGACGGTCACCACGCAGGTCAGCGCCCGCACCATGGCGCTCGATCCGGTCATGCACAAGATTTATCTCGCCGCCGCACAGTTCGGCCCGCCGCAGGCGTCAGCGCAGGATCAGCCGCGGCCGCGCGCCACCGTCGTGCCCGACAGTTTCCTCATTCTGATTGCCCAACCGAAATAGCGCCGCATGAGCGCCATGGATTCCGCGACGCTGTCCCGATGGCTTGATTCGGTGGTCTGACCTTCAGGCTTAAGCCTTGCGGAACAGCAGTACGAATCGATCCGTCTTGCCGAGCGCGGGACCTTTGTAGCTGATGAGATCCCGCGCATCATCCGGCCGTCTCAGCAGGTCGCTTTTCGCCGCCACCTTGAAGCCATGCGCAGTGAAATCCTGGACCGCAAACGCCTCTTCAATGCGATGCAGCTCGCCCGCATCGGCTTTGCCATGCCCTGCTTTTGCCGAGTGATCGATCAACAACAGGACGCCGCCGGGTTTCAGCGCGCGCGACAATTGGTCGAGCACCGCGCTTACATCGATCTTCGGCCAGGGGCTTTTTGGAGTCGAATCCACCCAGTACATGTCGTGATAGACCTTCACCAGCAATATCGCGTCCAAGCTCGCCGGGGGCAGCTTCATGTCGTTTAGGTCGACGGTCTGTTGCGTCACGTTGGGCAGGCGGCCGCCGGCCATCCGATCCTTCAAGGAAGGCTGGCTCCAATTATCGAAGGCGGGATTGTTGATCAGGTACACCCGGCCCTTCGGGCCTACGATGTAGCTCAACAATTCGCTGTAGTAGCCGTCGCCCGCAAGCACGTCGGCAACCTTCATCCCCGGCTTGATGCCGGCAAGGCGCAGCATTTCCGCAGGATGGTCCAATACGTCGCGCGCCGAATCCGCCGCTGGGCGGCCGGGGTGAGTGAGAGCCACATCATATTCATCCGCACCATACGCAGCGGCGCCGGCAAGCAGCGCGGCGTACATCAATGCGATGACAAATGAGAATTTATGTTGAGTCATTTTTTTCACCCTTGATGAATATCAGAGCAATGAGGGTAATGAGTCCGGCCGAGGACAAATAGTACCCGACAAACGCGAGGCCGTAGTGAATCGCCAGCCAAGTTGCCACGGGGGCCGCGAGCGAGGCACCTAGTATCCCCGCAAAATTAAAGGTGAGCGAGGTGCCCGTGTAACGGACCGGGGTTGGGAACAGCGTCGCGAGCGCGCTTCCCAACGGCCCGTAGGAGAGGCCGCTCAAGCCGAAGCCGCAGGCCAAAAATACGAACACCGGTGCCGTCCGGTGGGCGCTGAACAACGGCCTGAAGCTGAACCCGTAAGCAATGATCAACACGGTGGCAACGATCAGCATTGTGCGGCCGCCGATGCGGTCCGCGAGCGACCCGGCCAGCGGAATCATCGCGCCGAAAAATACCGCCGCCAGCATTTGCATGATCAGGAATTCTTGACGGGGAAATCCGAGCGAATTCGTAGCCCATCCCAGCGCGAAAATATTCGCGAGATAGAACACCAGGAACGTGGTCAAGGATCCCAAGGCGCCTAACAGCAGCTGCAGGGGAAATTTGGCGAACACGGCATTGAAAGGCACGCGTACCCGTTCGCCCTGCGCAATGCTGCGCTTGAACGCCGGGGTCTCCACCAGCTGCAGCCGGATATACAGGCCAACCGCGACCAGCACGGTGCTGGCCAAGAACGGCACGCGCCAGCCCCAGCTGAATAACTGCGCGTCCGACAGACCGTTGCTCATCAGGAGAAACGCGGCAATGGAAATGACCAAGCCCAGCGGCGCGCCGAGCTGCGGAAACATGCCGTACCATGCATGCTTGCCGGGTGGGGCATTTTCGGTGGCCAGCAGTACCGCGCCGCCCCATTCGCCGCCCAATCCAATGCCTTGCCCGATGCGGCACAGCGCAAGCAGCACCGCGGCAAACACGCCGACGGAGGCGTAGGTCGGCAGCAGCCCAATGCAGATGGTGGAAATACCCATGGTCATCAGCGCCGTAACCAGGGTGGTCTTGCGTCCGACCCGGTCGCCGAAGTGGCCGAATATCGCCGCACCGATGGGCCGCGCCACAAAGGCCAGCGCAAACGTCGCCAGCGATTGCAGGGTGGCAATCGCGGGATCGCCTTTGGGAAAGAACAGGCGCGGGAATACCAGTATTGCAGCGGTGGCATAGATATAAAAGTCGTAGAACTCGATGGTGGTTCCGACCATGCTGGCCAAAAGAATGCGGCGCGCCTGCCGCGCACCGGGCGCGAGATTCGAGTCGAGCAAGGGGCAACCCCGGTATTTCGTTATGAGTTTTGCCGATACTACACCAGCCTCGGATATGCTTGAGGCCATGCATATCAGGCCGGACGGCTTTCGGGTGAAAGAGGGGACGAAGGTCGATCTCAAAAAGTGGCCGACAACTGTTCCTGCTGTTTACCAAAGCAACCGCCGGTACCGCGATCTGTTGAGCGAGCACGTCAAGGAATTGAACGCGCAACAAGCAAAGCTCTATGCCTCGAATAGCTACGCGTTGCTGGTGATATTCCAGGCCATGGATGCGGCGGGGAAGGACGGTGTGATCGCCCACGTCATGTCGGGAGTCAATCCGCAAGGCTGCCGTGTGGTCAGCTTCCAGCACCCGGGAGCGGCCGAGCTGAAGCATGACTTCTTGTGGCGCACGACCTGCGAACTGCCCGAGCGCGGCCAGATCGGCATATTCAATCGATCCTATTATGAAGAAGTCTTGATCGCGCGAGTGCATCCGGAAATCCTTCGCGCGCAAGGACTGCCGGCTGAACTCCTGGATGAAAGGAAGATATGGCAGCAGCGCTTTCGTTCCATCGTGGACCTGGAACGGCACCTGACGCACAACGGCACGCGCATCATCAAATTCTTCCTGCACCTCTCCAAAGAGGAGCAACGCAAGCGATTTCTGAGCAGAATCGAGACCGCCGATAAAAACTGGAAGTTTTCCTCGGCCGATATCGCGGAGCGTGACTACTGGAAGCAATACATGAAGGCCTACGAAAAGGCCTTGAGCGCCACCAGCGCTGATTACGCGCCCTGGTACGTCGTTCCGGCGGACGACAAACCCAACGCGCGCCTCATTGTGTCGCGCATCCTGCTCGATACGCTGGAAGCGATGCAATTGCACTTTCCTAAGCCCACCGCGGCGCACCGCCGCGAATTGCACGCCCTGCGCAAGCAGCTCGAGAAATAGCCGCCGCGGCCACGGCCACGGCCGCAGCGGCTCAAAGAGCGCGGCGAAGCGCAGGCGCGCTAGATTTTGGGTACGCTTGCGCTGCGCGCGTGCAGCCGGTCCCTGCAATATATAAACAAGCTGTTGCCTGCAATGCTCACGGCGAATAGGGCCAGCGATGCCGGAATTATCTCGAATATCTTGTGCAGACCCAGCCAACTCGCCGGAGATTCCCACCAGTGCAAGAAACCGGCGATGCGGCCGACGCCGTCATCCTTGATGCAGCAATGCACCAGACCGATCCGGATGCCGTCGCCCATGCCGATGTGCGTCCATTCTCCTTGGCGAAACCAGCGATACAACTGCATACTGATGAGATACAGGAATGCGGCGAGACATCCGTAGCCGATGACGGCGCCGAGGCCGCCCATCACGCGCAGCGCCGCAGTTCGAACGCTCATGTCTGGCCGCCCGCCGATGGGCAGCCTTTGACTTCGAGACGCACGATCCGGCCGGATTCGCCCTGCAAATCGGAGGGATTCAGCAAGCTGTCGGTGGGTTTCAAGTCGATATCGATCCAATAGACATTGCCGTTGCGCTTGCGATCGGCGATGCCCGGATTGAATCCCAGCGCCTGTACCTGCGCGACCCGGCTCTGTGCCCGTTTCGGCTCGCTGTACAAGCCCAACGATATCACCGAGCCTTCGTTGGGCCCCGGCATTTCCAGTGCATCGTCGATCCCGGCGGCCTTGAGTTTCGCCAGCGTCTGCTCGGCCACGGTTCGCGTCGCCGGCAGCGGCAGGTAGACCCAGACGCCGGCCCAGACCTCGCCATCGGCGACGCGCTGGCGCGGATCGTATCCGCCGCTGCGCAAGGTGGACGCCGCGTGAGCTGCTTCCGACACGTCTCGGAAGGGTCCGACGCTTATGCAGCGCTTCACGTTCGTCAACAGGCCGGCGCTGCCGGCGTCGCGCGCGCCCTCCGCGGCCGCCGGCGTACTGCCCGCAGCGAGCGGCGCAGACGCAGCGCCGTTACCGCCCGCATCGCCGCGCGCGGTCTCGGGGCTCTCCGATGCGAGCTTCAGCGTCCCGTGTGCGACCGGCGCCGCGGCGCTCTCCGGCGCTTTGGCAATGCCATGCTGCCACAGGAAGTAGCACACGTTGGCCAGCACCAGGCTTACGACAAGGGTTTTCAATAGCGTCAAGCGTCACCCATGAACCAAGCGCAAACTAGCTTCGCCGGACACGAACCGCTGCATGCGATCGCCCGTTTCAAGCAACAGCGCGCCATCCGAATCCACACCGCGAGCGATGCCGAGAACCGTGCTCTCTCCCACGACCACTTTCACCGGGCGGCCGTTCAAGCCGTCGAGGGCGGTCCAGGCATCCCGAAACGCAGCAAACCCGAAGCGCTCGTATTGCAACAGCATACTCAAAAGTTCGTCCAAGATGGCCCCGGTCGCCAAATTGCGCGAAGGCGGCTCATCGCAGGCATCCGTCACCGCCGCCACCGCCACCCCGCTAGCCTGGATTTCCCGGCGCGCTTCCTGCGGCAAGGACACGTTGATGCCGACGCCGATTACCACGTGCGCCGGTCCCCCCGCCTCGCCGCGCAGTTCGATCAAGACTCCGCCCAGCTTGCCGTCCTTGAAGCAAATATCGTTGGGCCATTTCAGGGAAATTCCCTCCGCTCCGGCGCGGGCCAGGGCCCGCGCCACCGCGACGCCCACCCCCAAGCTGAGCGCCGGCAAGGTCCGTACGACATCGCTGCAGGTCCATCCCAAGGACATGGCAATACCCCCGCCGAAGGGCGCGATCCAACGCCTTCCCAACCGCCCGCGGCCGGTGTGCTGCAGCTCCGCAATGCACACATCGGCTGTGCTCGCCGGAGGCGGCGCACTGCCGAGCAGCCGGGTATTGGTCGACCCGACCTCGAACAGCAATTCCAAGCTATGCAAATGCGGCTTGCGCTGGGCGTCCAACTCGGCGGCAATTCGGCGTGCATCGAGCAGTTCCACCGCTTTTGCCAGACGGTAGCCGCGCCGCGCCAAGGCTTGCACCTCGATGCCGGCGGTGCGCAATCGCTCCACGCCCTTCCATACCGCCGCACGGGTCTGCCGCAGTTCTTTGGCGAGCCACTCGCCCGAATGCACCTCGCCGTCGGCCAGCAGCACGAGCAGCGGCGGATGGGCTATGCCGCTCGCGAGCGAAATAGCCATAAGCGCCGGACACGATTTTCTTTTCCCGCGCGCATGCGCGTGATGTTGCTGCGGTGGGTAAAAATTACAAACGCCGCGACTGCGGCGCAGAACGTGCACAGCGCCAGGTTGTGGGGTTGGAACACGAGCACCGCGATGGCGAGCGCAACGGTTGCCAGCATCGTGGCGAGGCCGACGTAGCCGGAGAGCAGCAACACCACGATCCAGCTCAAAAGCAGCGGCAGCAGCAGGCGCAGCTCCAGCGCCGCAACCACACCGACCACGGTGGCGGCGCCTTTGCCGCCTCGAAAATCGAACCACACGGGATAGACATGGCCGACTATCACTGCGAAACCGCACGCTACGTCAAGCCATTCGCGCGGCACGTCGGCATCGATGCCGATGCCCGGCAAGACGGCCGATGGGATCCAGCGCGCCGCGATGACGCCTTTCACGATGTCGATGAGCAGAACCAGAAAACCGAATATTTTGCCCTGCGTGCGCAGCGCATTGGTTGCGCCCGCATTGCCGCTTCCCATGCTGCGGATGTCGACGCCGCGCATACGTCCCAATATCAGACTGCCCAGCAGAGTACCGAGCAGATAGGACAGAAGCAGTTTGACGCCGAGTTCGAGCATGGAAAGATTATGACTGAACCTCAGGCGCCCGCCGCATGCCGTTTGGGCAGGTGAATTTCCGCCAGCATGCAGCGCACCCCGCCGCCGCCGATTCGTTCGATGGTGGGAATTTCCACGGGGATCAGAGCCGCGTGTGCTTCCAGCACGCGGCGCTGGGCCTGCGAGAGGCTCGCCAACGCAGTCGTCGACAGGGCGATGAGAGGGCCCTTGGACGAACTCAACTCAAGAACGTTCGCGGCGAAACGCAGCATTTGCGACTGGCTGATGTCGACGACCTCGTGGCCGGTGGCAAGGAGCTTCGACAGCACGGCGCCGCGGTGTGCACCGTTCTGAATCGATTCGCCGCAGACCACGGCAAAGCCCGTGCCGATCGCCATCAAGACATTGGTGTGATACACGGCGCGGCCGCCCGTGTCCATGGCATCAAAGGTCATGAGGTCGTAGTCCAGCTGCTGGGCGAACTCGCCGAGCACATCGAGGTCGGTGCGCGGCGATGAACAGGCATATGCCACACGGTGCGTTCGATCCAGCACGACGCTGCCGGTGCCTTCGAGATATTTCTCTTCCGACTCCCGATGGGTGAGATCCACGGTGCGGGTAATGCGAAAACCGCCGCTGCGCACCACCTGCTCGAGGACTTCATCGCGGCGTTCCCAGCGCCGATTACGCGCCAGCATCGGATAGAGCGCCACCGTGCCGTCGTGGTGGAAGCTCACCCAATTGTTGGGAAAAATCGCATCCGGCTTGGGCGGAACAGCGCTGTCGGGGGCGATGAGCACTTCAACGCCGGCTCGCGCCAGGGCATCGGCCAGGCTTTGAAATTCCTGCAATGCATCGCGCTGCGGGTCATTTTCCGCGCTGCGAGCAGGGTCTGCCTGGAAGGCATTGCTGCGGGCGGTTTGCGGATTGCAGCCAAAGCTCGCCGGCCGCACCATAAGCACGGCTCCGGCGCTTTGCGGTTCCTGCCCGGAGTGATCTGCGACCGACATAGAGCAGGCACTATACTAGCTAATTTTGGAGGGACGCCTTGCGGGTATCGATTGCCAATTCTCTGGGATTGCTGACGCTACTGCTCGCCCTCCAGGCGCATGGCGCTAAAGCTCCGACAGCCGCGAAACCCGCGCCAAAGCCACCGGCGAAACCGGCGGCCACGTACCCCTTTACTTTCGATACGCTGCTGGAGGATGCCAAGCGCCGGGCCGCGACGTCCTATGCTCCGCAGCGCAACAGCGCTCCCTCGGCGCTCGATAAATTGAGTCCCGAGCAATATCGCAGCATTCACTTCAATCCCGACGCGGGAATATGGCGTGCGGAAAAGCTGCCCTTCCGGCTGGAGCTCTTGCGCGCGGCGCCCAATCTGCCGACACCGGTGACAATTTCCACGGTGGAGGATGGTGTCGCCAAGGATTTGGTGGCAACGCCCGCGATGTTTCAAATGACCGGCACCATACCCGCGCAGCTCAGCAAGATATCCCTGCCGCTGTCCGGCTTCCGTATCCGCAGCCGCATCAACTCGCCCAAAGTATGGGATGAATTCTTGGTGTTCCAGGGCGCCAGTTATTTTCGCGCGGTCGCGAAAAATCTGTTGTACGGACTGTCGGCGCGGGGCCTTGCGATCAACACCGGCGAGCCGTCGGGCGAGGAGTTTCCGGTATTCACGCATTTCTGGATCGAGCGGCCGGGCCCGCGTGCCGGTTCGCTGGTGATCTATGCCTTGCTGGAGAGCGCATCCACCACCGGCGCCTACAAGTTCACCGTGACGCCGGGGGTCGACACGCACACCGAGGTGGAAATGACGCTGTTTCCGCGCGCCGAGATGCGCGTCGTGGGCATTGCACCGCTCACTTCGATGTTCCTGTTCGATGAGACCAATCGCGGACGCCTCGACGACTATCGTCCCGAAGTTCACGACTCCGACGGGTTGCAGATCACCACCAAATCGGGCGAGCAATTGTTCCGGCCGTTGGCAAATCAGCTCAAGCTGCAGGTCTCCGCCTTTACGACGCAAATGCCGCAGGGTTTCGGGTTGGTGCAACGATCGCGGCAACAAAGCGATTTTCAGGACATCGATATGCAATATGAACGCCGTCCCAGCGCTTGGGTGACGCCCAAAGGCGATTGGGGCAGCGGTGCGGTGGAACTGGTCGAGATTCCTTCGGGCCGCGAAACCAACGACAACATCGTGGCTTTCTGGCGTCCCGCGCAGCCGCTGACGGCCGGCCATCCGGCGAAGTATGCCTATGACATCACTTGGAACGATGAACCTCCGCTGCCGAAAGGTTTGGGCAAAGTGATTGCAACCCGTTCCGGCGCCAGCATCGACCGCAAGCGGCGCGTATTCATCCTCGACATCGTCGGCGCCGGCGAGAAGCTCGACGGCTTGCGGCTGGAATTGAGTTCTTCCGCGGGTGCGATCTCCAATTCGACGCTGGTCTCGAACGGTGCACTGCACGGACTTCGAGCCAGCTTTGAGCTCGATCCGAAAGATGCGGATTTGATAGAGCTGCGCCTGAGGGTCATGCGCGGCGATAACCCGGCATCCGAAACCTGGCTGTATCGATGGACCCCCAGCTGAATCCCGCCGCGGCGTTTGAAAATGCTGCTGCCCCGGGGGCCATGCCGCGGGAGGCGCCGCTCAGCATGCCCGCGCAGGATTTGCGCTTCAAGCCCTGGCGGACTGAACGGCACCTGATTGCCGGCGCGGTGCTCTATGCGCGATTCATTCTGATCGTGGTGACGTTCGGCGTGACCACTTATGGGGTGTATCAAATGCTGCAGGTCGTGCGCTTCGCAAGCATGACGCTGCTGCAAGGCACGATGATTTTTTTCTTTGCCGTGTCGCTCGGTTGGATTGGCTTCGCTGCAGGTTCGGTCCTGGCAGGCGCATCGAAACGCCGCGATCCCGTTCCCGCGGGGCTCCCGTCGGTTGCTTCGCTGACGGCCCTGGTCATGCCCATCTACAACGAGGACCCGACCCGTACTGCGGCGGGATTGCAGGCAATGGCTGAGGCGTTGCGTGACAGCGATGCGCATCGCGCCTTCGAGGTCGTCATTCTCTCCGACTCCACCGATTCCGATGCGTGGATTCGCGAGACGATCAGCGTCGCCAGGCTGCGCGCTGCATTGAGCGCGATCATGCCCGTCTGGTATCGGCGCCGATGGCAGAACGTCGCACGCAAATCCGGGAACCTCGAGGACTTCGTGACGCGCTGGGGCGGCCGCTACGACCACATGATCGTGCTCGACGCCGACAGCCTGATCGATGCAACCACGCTCAAGCAGATGGTTTTGACGATGCAAGACGATCCGAAGTTGGGCATATTGCAAACGGCGCCGCAACTGATCGGTGCGCGCACCTTTTTTGCCCGGCTGCAGCAATTTGCCGCTTGCGTCTACGGTCCGGTGATATCGCGCGGCCTGTCCGCCTGGTCCGGCGATAGCGGCAACTACTGGGGGCACAACGCCATCATTCGCGTAGCCGCGTTCGCCCAATACTGCGGTATTCCCAAGCTGCCGGGCCGCAAGCCGTTCGGCGGCTTCGTGCTGTCGCACGATTTCGTCGAAGCAGCGCTCATGCGCCGCGGCGGATGGAAGGTGCGCATGGCCACGGATTGCGGCGGCTCATGGGAAGAATCGCCCCCCACGCTGATCGACATTGCCGTGCGCGACCGCCGCTGGGCGCAAGGAAACTTGCAGCACCTCAAGATCATCGGCAGCGCGGGTCTTAGATTCATCAGCCGCATGCACTTGGGCGTGGGCATCATGAGCTATTTGTCATCGCCGATGTGGCTGGTGATGATCGGCATCGGCTTCGCGCTTGCGATTCAGTCGCGCCTGATCCGGCCCGAATATTTCAGCCACGATTTTCAGCTGTTCCCAACCTGGCCGCGGTTCGACGTTGCACTCATGATGGCGCTGTTCTGGTTCAGCATGCTGGTACTGCTCATCCCCAAGATGCTCGGCTTGGTGCGCGCCCTTTTGACGCGGCGCATCCGCCGCGGCGCGGGCGGGGTCATCGGCATAACGGCCAGCTTTCTGCTCGAGGCCATCCTCTCGGCATTGTATGCGCCGATACTCATGGTCGTGCAGTGCCGCCATGTGTTCGAAGTGTTCATGGGACGCGACTCGGGCTGGAAAACGCAACGACGGGATGCCGGCCATTCGACCACCTGGGCCGACGCCTGGCGTTTTCACCGGCGCCACATGGCCTTGAGCTGCGTCACGGCCGTCATCGTGTACTCCATCTCGCCGCCATTGCTCGCCTGGGTCTCGCCGGCGCTGCTGGGCTTGTTTCTCGCCGTGCCGCTATCGCGGCTCAGCGGCAGCGAGGGGTTGGGCTCGTTCCTGTCGCGATTCGCGTTGCTGCGCACACCGGAGGAAGTCCAAATGCCCGCCGTGGTTGCCCGCCGCGAGGAACTGGTGCGCGCCAGCGAAGAATTGCCGGCCCACGGATTGCGCTACCTGGCGCGGTATCGCGAGGCGCGCCTCGCCCACATCAGCGGCAATCTGCCGCGCCCTTCCGATCCGCGCGGCCAGCCCGACCCGCACGCCCTCACGGCCGAACAGAAATTGATGGACGCACGAACCTTGGACGAGGCCTTGCAATGGCTGACGCCGATCGAGTGCGTCGAGGTTGCCGCCGAACCGCGCTTCCTCAATCAGCTCTCCCTGCTTCCTGATTCCATACAACCCACGTTCTCGATCTAGGATTAAAACTCATGGTTCGTCGCCGAGAAATATTGAAAACCGCCATGGTGTTCGCCGCCGCGCAACTGTCCTATGCCAAGTTCGCGCAATCAGCCGCGCCGCAGAAGCCGGCGCCGCCCACTGCGGTGCCGAAGTCCGTCGCCGCAACAGGCGGCGGCCCTGCAAAACCGTTTGACTACGCGTGGCTCAAGGGCCACGCGCGTTTTCTCGCCGGCAACGCTTTTCAAGCCTCCAAGGACGTGCTCCCTCCCAGCATGGCGGGCTTGAGCTACGATCAATTTCAGTCGTTGCGGTTCCGCACCGATCATGCGCTTTGGGGCGATGCGGGATTGCCCTTCCGCCTGCAATTCTTTCACGTCGGCAGAAGTTTCTCCCAGGCTGTGCATCTCTATGAGATCGTCGATGGCCGCGCACGCGAGATCCTTTACGATCCGTCGATGTTCGAGTTCGACAAGGCAGGGATCGATCCTGCCGTGATGCGCGATCGTGCGGGTTTCGCCGGATTTCGCGTGCAATTTGTCACCGATTGGAAAGACGATGTCAGCGCATTCCTGGGCGCGGCATACTTTCGCGCAGTCGGAGGCGATACGCGTCAATATGGATTGTCGGCACGCGCGCTTGCGGTCGATACCGCCTACCCGCGCCCAGAGGAATTTCCACGCTTCACTTCATTCTGGTTCGAGCGGCCGCCGCAGGGTTCCGATACGCTGACGATGTACGCTCTGATGGACTCGCCCAGCATTGCCGGCGCGCTGCGCTTCTTCATCGAACCCGGCGCTACGCTGGCGATGGATATCGATTCGGCGCTGTATCCGCGCAAGCCCATAGACAGGCTGGGCATCGCGCCGCTCACCAGCATGTTCTACTACGGCGAGAACGACCGGCGCGCTGTGAACGATTGGCGGCCCGAAGTTCACGATTCCGACGGCTTATCGATGTGGACCGGCAGCGGCGAGTGGATTTGGCGGCCCCTGACCAATCCGGCGCAAAACCATCTGAATTCCTATTTCGACGAAAATCCGCGCGGCTTCGGTTTGATGCAGCGAGACCGCGTTTGGGATCATTATCAGGATGACGGGGTGTACTACGATCGGCGGCCGAGTTTGTGGGTCGAGCCCAAATCCGGCGGCCACACCGGCTGGGGCAAGGGCGCCGTGCAATTGTTCGAAATCCCGACGGCCGACGAAACCTCGGACAACATCGTGGCTTTTTGGAACCCCGGCGAGAAAACCAAGGCCGGGCAGGAGCTGCTGTTCGGCTATCGGCTGTACTGGGGCACCCACATGCCCTACGCATCGCCGCTGGCGCAAACCATTGCGACGCGTACCGGCATTGGCGGCACCATCGGGCAAAAGCGCCAATACTATTCTTGGCATTTCGCGGTCGACTTTTCGGGCGGCGAACTCGGCGCACTCCCGCGGGACACCGCTGTCGAAGCGGTGATCAGCGCCTCGCGCGGCACCACCGAGCACGTCACCGCGCACTTCGTCGATGAGTTCAAGGGCTATCGCGCATTGTTCGACATCCGGCCGCCGGATGACAGCAATGAGGCCATCGACCTGCGCCTGTATCTGCGCATCGACGGCAGGCCGCTGACGGAAACCTGGATCTACCAATGGATGCCGCCGCCGGTGAAGGATCGCAAAGCGGCGCTGGGATAGTCTCAACCGTCCGCGCCGATGCGCGGACGCTCCCGGCGCGGCGGCTTGCGGTGTTGCGCTACTTGTTGCCCGCTTTCTGGAACTTGAGCAACCGCAATTTCTGGGTCTCGCCGGTCGCCCTGCGCAGCTCGGTCTCGCGCTGCAAATGCGGCAGCGCCTGTTTCGGATTCAGGATTATCCAACGCCACTCGTTGAGCTGATGCTTGAGCAACGGCAACAACGCCGGCTCGGAACTGGACTCGCCGTCTTCTTGCGGCAGCAGCGTCGAGCAGTAGAGTTCGAAATATTCCGTGAACAGAGTTTCATACTGCACCATCGGATCCAAGAACGCAGGATCATGAACCAATTCGGTGCCAAGGTGGCTTGCGCACAAAAAGCTGGCTGTCTTGCGCACGTAGACCGTGTGCTCCGCGACGACCGCGTGCTCATAGAGCAGCGTCTGGTGGAAGTGCGCAATGACCCGGCTGCGCGCCTCGCCGCGCACGTTGTGCTTTTTCAGATATTCGAACAGCGCCTTGCCATGAATGAGCCGAAGCGCGGCGTGCCTCAACGCCACCGCCTGATTGCGCAACGCCACGAAATCCGCGACTTGGCGCATCAATACCGAGTGCTCGAGTTCCCAGGCATTCCACGACGTCGCGGTCGCCAGAACGCGTTGCGCGACGACGTGCTCTTGAGCGTCGTTGCTGCGCAATGCGCCCTCGATGCGATTCGTCGATTCGCGCATGAGTCTGGCGTGACTGAACGCGCTGCGTTGCACCAGTAACGTCCCCTTGCTGCCGCGGGCAGTTATTATGTCCAAGATAAGCTTAGGCGGAATCGCGCGCAATGAATAAGAGTCGCCAAGGCGCGACGTCAGGTCTCTCGCCGTGTAGGACAAACTCGATGGCAGCCGCTGCGTGTACGGCGGTCTTAAGCGAGCACCGGCGGCGCGAGACGGATCTGATTGCGCCCTGAGCGCTTTGCAACATAGACCGCGGCATCGGCCTGCGCCAGCAGCGGCTCGCCCCAAATGCCGAGCATATCGCTGGTGGCGATGCCGATGCTGCAGGTCACGCTGATGAGCTGACCGAAACCGGCGACCCGCACGTCGGCCACGCGCTCCAAGATGCGCTGGGCGATCGGCGTTGCCGCGGCGGCGTCCGCGCTGCTCAAGATCACGACGAACTCCTCGCCGCCGTAACGTCCGATGACGTCCGACTGCCGCAATTCCGCGTGGATGGGCCCGATGATGGCGCGCAAACATGCATCACCGGCTTGGTGGCCGAAGGTGTCGTTGATCTGCTTGAAGTGATCGAGGTCGATGAACAGCAAAGCGATCGGCAGGCCGCGCGCCTTGGCGCGCGCGCATGCCGCATCGAGCCGCTCGATCAATGAGCGCCGGTTCAACACGCCGGTCAAAGGATCGGTCTGTGCACGCCGCTCCGCCTCCGACAACGCCGCCCGCTGCGCGCGCAGGCGGTCGGCGACGCCGAGCGCCACCAGAATCGACGCCGCGACCATCGATAAGGGCAGGCCGTAGTAGTACAAAACATCAGAGTCCGCGGACGACGCGAGCAGGCGCACCGCCGCGGTGATGGTGAAGCCTTCTAGCAAACACCAGGCGATCAGGAACCAACCCGCCGCACGGTTGCCTCGGCGCCAGGCGAGAAAGCACACGATCACGGTGAATATCGGCGTGACGATGAACATGACGTTGCCGAGCACGTTGACGACATTCAGCAGTCCCACGAACTCGGCAAGATTTGCAGCGCTGATGACGACGAACGCCACGGCGAACCAGCCGAAGATCTTGTAGACGCGCGGCGAGAAACGCTTCAGGTCGGCAATTTCGCGCGTGAACAGACACGCGACCGCCCCGCTCAGCGCCACCGGCACATTCCAGGCGAAGGCGCCGAGATTGACGGCGCAAGACAGCACCGGCCATTCGAACCCCTGTCCCGATATATAAGCGACATACAGCGCCTCTAACGAGAACATGGTCGCATACAAGATGAACAGCGGATCCTTGAGCACGAACCAGATGAGCAGCGCCGCGAGCGACACGGCCATGAGTGCGCCGAAGGTCAGCGCGATCATGCGGGCGCGCTCGGTACCCAACGCAAGGGTGTTCTCGAGCGAGCCCAAGGACACCGTCAGGTACTGCCGGGTGCTGCTGCCGGATGTCAGATGAGCGTACAACGGCTGCGTCACCGGCACGCCTTCCGGCAAGGTGAACAGATTGTCGCGGCCACCCAGGAAGGCCGGCAGTTGCGTGATTCGCCGCAGCGGCACGGCGGATCCGTTTCTGAATGCCACGATTTCGGCGTTCAGGCCGCGCGTGGTGTTCAAGATGACGACCGGCAGCCCCTTGATCTCCGGGGGATCTTGCGGACTGATTTTCAGCCAGTAGTCGCGCCAGGTGTCGTGTCCCGGAGCTTTCGAGAACGGTTGAAATTCATCATCGAGCGATCCGCTCGCGACGGCTTGCAGCGTCGGGTGCGTGTCCGCGGGCGCAAGGGCTCTTAACTTAATGACTGTTTCGGCGGCGAAGCTTTGCGTAGGGGCCAGAGTTTGGAGCCAGATCAATAAGCCGGCGGCGAGGAGAGCGCGCAAGGGGTAGGGACGATCAATACTGCCGCGACAAGAGCCAGTGGGCCAACGAGCGCAGCGCGTCTGCTCGCTCGCCAAAGGGTGCGAGCGACTGGACGGCCTGCGTGTGCAAAAGCTTGACTCGCTGCTGTGAGGCGGAGATGCCGATAACCGCCGGATGGGTCGGCTTGGCCCGCTCGCTGTCGGCGCCCGTGGCTTTGCCCAGCATCGAGGCATCGCCCGTCACATCGAGCAAATCATCCTGGATTTGGAACGCGAGGCCGACGGCATTCGCAAATCGCGACAGAGAACCATAGAGATTCGGATCCAGCGGCGGCGCGCACTCGGCAGCCATCAGAACGCTGGCGCGAATGACCGCCCCGGTCTTGCGCGCATGCATGTCTTCCACCTGGCCGATGTCGAGCCGCCTGCCTTGCACCGCCAGGTCGATCGCCTGGCCTCCCGCCATTCCCAGCGTGCCGATGGCTTGAGCCAGCATATCGATCAGGCGCAAGCGGATGGCGGGAGAGGCCGGCAGGTGCGGATCGCGCGCCAACAGCTGAAATGCCAGCGGCTGCAAAGCGTCTCCGACGAGCAGTGCCGTCGCCTCGTCGTAGGCCTTGTGGCAGGTGGGCCGGCCGCGCCGCAGATCGTCATTGTCCATGGCGGGAAGGTCATCGTGTACGAGGGAATACACGTGCACCAATTCGATGGCGCAAGCCGCGGCCTCGACCTCATCCTCTGAAAGTCCCACCGCACGCGCCGTGGCAAACACCAACGCGGGCCGAATGCGCTTGCCGCCCCCAAGAACGCTGTAGCGCATGGCCTCATGCAGGCGCGCAGGCACCACATCGCTTTGCGGCAGCCGCGCCGCCAAGGCGCTTTCCATCCGGAGGCGCCACGTTTCGAGTTGATTGCCGAAATCGTCGACATCCTCTTGCAGGACGCGCCGATCAGCCGAGTCGTTCACGGCCCGCGGCTCACACGCTTGATATCGCTGACCGGAATCGCCGTGACGGCTGCATGGCGCGCGCCGCCATCGGTGTATTCAAACGGCAGTTCGGGCGCCATTGGACCGGCTACCTTGGGGCCGCGCAATGAGGTCAGCAGCGCCTTGACTGGATTGCTGAAGGCGTCATTGACGGCGGTTCCCTCGAACCCACAGTGCGCCATGCAGTTGTCGCAGCGCGGATTCTTGCCAACGCCGTACTTCTCCCACTCGGTGTCCTCGATCAGCGCCTTATAGGTGGGCGCATAGCCTTCGTCGGACAACAGGTAGCAGGGTTTCTGCCAACCGAATACGTTGTAGGTCGGATTGCTCCAGGGGGTGCACTGATAGGTTTGATTGCCCGCCAGGAAATCCAGGAACAGCGCGGAATGATTGAACGACCAGGCGGGCTTACCGGAAGGCCTTTGGCTGCGGCTGAATATATTGCGGAACAGTTGCTTGCTGGCATTGCGCCCCAGGAACACGTCCTGACGCGGGGCGTGGTGGTAGCTATAGCCCGGCGAGACAGTGATGCCTTCCACGCCCAGTGCCATGGCGGTGTCGAAGAATTCGGCGACATCGTCCGGGTCTTCGCCGTTGAACAGGGTGCAATTCACGGTTACCCGAAAACCCTTGTCGCGGGCTAACTTGATGGCAGCGACCGCTTTCTCGAATACGCCCTCCTGACACACCGATTCATCGTGACGCTCTTTGTTGCCGTCCAAATGGATCGAAAACGTCAAATAGGTCGAGGGCGTGTACTCATCGATGTGCTTGGACAAGAGGATGGCGTTCGTGCACAGGTACACGAACTTTCGGCGCGCCACGATGCCCGCGACGATTTGCGGCATTTCCTTGTGGATCAGCGGTTCGCCGCCGGGGATCGAAACGATCGGCGCACCGCATTCATCAACGGCGCGCAATGCATCTTCGACGCCCACCCGTTTCTGCAAGATCTCCTTCGGATAGTCGATCTTGCCGCACCCGGCACAGGCCAGATTGCACTGGAACAGCGGTTCCAGCATCAAAACCAACGGATAGCGCCTATCGCCGCGCAGCTTGCGGCCCGCGATGTAGCGGGCGACTTTGTACATTTGCAGGAGTGGGATGGCCATTCAGCTATATTACCAGCACGGCCTGCCGGTGGTCGCGCCAGATTCTGGCCCATTCCAGCATGAACCAGGGGGTGAAAGTTCGGCTTCCCTCGGCTGCAATTTGCCTCTGCAGCGCCTCAGGAGCGATCCAGCGCCACTCGTGAATTTCGTCGGAATTTACCCTAATAGGCTCGCGGCAACGTCCTACAAACACCGAACAGAGCTCATTCTCCGCGCCGGTGGCATCGAATTGAGCCTGGTACTGAAACTTGAACAAGAATTGCAGCGGGCAGCGAATCCCCAATTCCTCGTACAAGCGCCGCTGCGTTGCCGTCTCCATGGTCTCGGCAGCGCGCGGATGGCTGCAACAACTATTGGACCAGTACATCGGCCAGAGCCGCTTGCCGGCGGCGCGCTGTTGAATCAATAGTTCGCCGCGTTCATTGAAGATCAGCAAAGAGAACGCGCGGTGCAGGACACCCTGCCCCTCATGGCATAACGTTTTGCTGAGAAGCCCCAGGCTGCGATCGGTCTCGTCAACCAGGATCAGCGCATCCGGATCCGACGTCAAACTGTTCATGCGCGATGCTACTGCAGCAGCCCATTGTCGCGGAACCAGCGAATGGCATCTTCGAATGCCTGCACTGCAGGGCGGGCGCTGTATCCCAACTCGCGCACGGCCTTGGCGCTGGAAAAGAACATGCGCTTGCGCGACATGCGCACGCCTTCCAAGGTGATGCGGCCGCTGCGCCCCGACAGCTTGGCAATGACTTCGGCGAGATGGGCGATGGGAAGCACCACGCCGTAGGGCAGCCGCAAGCGAGGCGGTGTGCGCCCGACCAATGCCGCGATAACGCCGAGAATCTCACGCAGGCTCATGTCCTGTCCGCCCAAAATATAACGCTCACCGGGCTTGCCGCGCTCATACGCGAGCAGGTGCCCGTTCGCGACGTCGTCGACGTGAACGATATTCAAGCCGGTGTCCACATAGGCCGGCATTCGGCCGGCTGCCGCGTCGAGCACCAGTTGACCGGTGGGCGTGGGTTTCACATCCCCCGGACCCACCGGGGTCGAGGGACTCACCGTGATTACGGAAACGCCCGCGCGCGCCTCGCGCGCGACCTCCTCGGCCAAGTATTTCGAGCGCTTGTAGTGGCCGATCATGTTGTCGATCGAATTCGGACTCCGCTCATCGCCCGGCGTGCCGTCGGCGGGAATACCGATGGTCGCGACGCTGCTGGTGTAAACCACGCGCTGCACACCCGATCGCTGCGCCGCATCGAGAACGTTGCGAGTTCCTTCGACATTGGTGCGATACAACTGCGCCGGATCCGGCGCGCCCAGTCGATAGTCCGCGGCAACATGAAACAGCGCTTCGCAACCTTCGGCGGCGCGCTGCAGGGAACCTATGTCGCCGAGGTCGCCCTCGCAGACTTCGACATCGAGGCCCCGCAGATTGCGTCGCTCCGATCCTAAGCGCGCCAGTGCCCGAACCCGCCATTGCCTGCCGAGCAACGCGCGCGCAACCGCCGCGCCGACGAACCCGGTCGCTCCAGTGACCAGCGCCTTCATGCCAGGTGCGCCTTCATGCCAGGGTACACTCTCATGCCAAGTGGGGACCGATCGCGCGCAGCGAGCGCATCGCGATTCGATAGCGCTGCGCCAGGCGAACCAAGCCGGCAATTTCGCCGGGCGACAAAAGCACGCCCATCAGTAATCGGCCGAATTGCATCCGGCCGGCACGGCTCGCGGCGACGACCGCGCGCGGCAACCGGTCCGCGGCGGTATCGACGATCACGCGCACCGCGATGAAAGGCAGATTGTGTTTGGCGGCGACTTCTGCGACCGCCGTGCTTTCCATATCCACGGCCGCCGCGCCGGTGCCGCGAAATGCGGCGGCTTTTTCCGCGGGCGTATCGATCGCGCGCACACTGCTCAGCAGGTTGCCTTCGCTCACGGCGCGCAACGGACTGACCGCGGCTGCCACCGAGGCACGCCAGCTTGCGCAGGCTGCATAGCGTCTGCCTTCCGCAGAAATCAATTCGCGCGGCAGCACGACGCTGCCGGGGTTTAGCGCAGGATCCAATGCTCCCGCCATCCCGAAGGTGATCAGGGCCGATACGCCGGCCTCCACCAGCGCTGCCGCCGCCGCGTGCGCTGCGACGAGGCCGATGCCGCTCACCGCCAGCAAGGAGCCGCCGCCCAGCAGTGCAAGGTCACTCAAGGGGACGGTGCCGCCGCGCGGCAGCGAGGGGCCCAGCGCACGTGCCTCCGAAGCGAGCGCGGCGACGACGCCCACGGTGCTTAAGGATGGATTCCGGGCCTCAATGAGCGGTTCCGCGGCGCGTCAGGTTGCGAAAAGCCGCAAGCGCCCACAAAGGAAAGTAGGCCGAATAGCCGTGGTAGCGCAAATAAAACACCCGCGGAAAACCCGGTGCCGTGTAGCTCGGATGTGTCCACAGATCATCCGCCTGCCGCGTATGCAACAGAAATTCGGCGGCGCGCCGGGCTGAATCCGCTGCTGCTTCTCCGGCGGATAACAGGCCCAAGAGAGCCCAGGCGGTCTGGTAGGGAGTGCTGCCCAAGCTTTCAGCAGGGCGTGATTGCAGCGCATAGCTGTCGTTGCTCTCGCCCCAGCCGCCGTCTGCATTTTGAGTTTGCTTGAGCCATGCCACCGCGCGCCGCACCATGGGATCGTCGGGCCCGATATGCGCTTGCGCCAGCGACATGAGCACCGACCAGGTCCCGTATACGTAGTTCGTGCCCCAGCGGCCGAACCAGGAACCGTTGGCTTCTTGCCGCTCGCGCAGATAGTCGATTGCCCGATCCAGCGCCGGCTTATCCTGCGGCCGCGCGATTCGCGCGAGCACCGTCACCACCCGCGCGGTCACATCGCTGGTGGGGGGATCGAGCAGTGCGCCGTGATCGGCAAAAGGAATCTTGTTCAAGTAGTAACAGGTATTGTCCGCATCGAACGCCGCAAAACCGCCGTCGCGGCTTTGCATCCCCACCAGCCAATCAAGCGCGCGGCGCACGCTCTCGGCGTAGCGCGACGAATCGCGCGCCTGGTGCATCGCCCAGGCAACCACCGCGGTGTCGTCGAGGTCGGGATAGAAATCGTTGGCAAATTGAAATGCCCAGCCGCCGCCGGGAAGATTGGGCCGCCGTACGCGCCAATCGCCGGGCTCGTCGAGCAGCTGCTTGGTTTTCAGCCAGTCGAGCGCACGAGTCGACGCATCCCGCGCCGCATCATCGCCGGCCTCCTGCATCGCGAGCGCCGCCAGCGCGGTATCCCAGATCGGCGAAACGCAGGGTTGGCAGTAAGCGCTGGTCGGACCGACCACCAGCAGCTTCTGCAACGCGCGCTTCGCAGTGACGCGCCGCGGATCGTCCGGCGGGTAGCCCAGAATCGCCATGGCTTCCAGCGCGTTGACCATGGCGGGAAAAATGGCGCCGAGTCCATCGGCGCCGTTCAAGCGATCGACAAACCATTTCTCGGCGCGGTGCGTCGCGCGCTCGCGCATGCCCGCGGGTATCAACGGGTCTATGAGGCGCCCGCACCGGTCGAAAAGCAGGAATGCTTTCGCGAGCAAGCCTGCACGCCGGAAATAATGCCGTTCCTTCTCAGGCGCCGTCGTGAACAGCTCGCGGATGCCGATTTTGCGCGGGTTCTTGGCGACCGGTTTGCGCGTGCAGAGGATGAACAGCGGCACCATCACGGTGCGCGACCAGTACGAGACTCGATCGATGTGAAACGGAAACCATTTCGGCAGCAGCATGATTTCCACAGGAATATACGGCACGCCGCGCCACGGCAGCTCGCCGAACAGCGCCAGTGCAATTCGGGTGAACACATTGGTCCGCGCGGCGCCGCCCCGTTCCAAAATGGCGGCGCGGGCCGCCGCCATATGGGGCGCATGAACATCATCGCCCGCGAGCTTCAAGGCGTAGTACGCCTTGACGGTGCAGCTCAAATCCAATTCACCGTTGTGATAGAGCGGCCAGCCGCCATGCTCAGCCTGCCGCGCGCGCAGATGATTGGCGATCTTCGTCTGCAGCGCCGCGTCGATCTCGTCGAGGAAGTGCATCATCATGATGTACTCCGCGGGAATCGTGCAGTCTGCCTCGAGCTCGTAGAGCCAGTAACCGTCCGCGTGCTGGTGCGCAATGAGCGCATCGCGCGCCGCGGCAATCGCATGGTCCAGCGGCGAGGAATCCGCGATCCGCTTGAGCGTGTGCGAGACGATGTCGCTGCGCGCGTCCTTCAGCTCCGCGGAGAACGGAGTGGGTTTCGGGGCGGTGCGATTCACGTCCCGGAACTCCCGTAGCGCCGCAGCGTGTGCTCTTGCTCGCTGTCGGCACCGCTGTCCTGCAACACCGGTGCAGGCCGCGGAAGCCGCATTTCCGGCAGCCGCGCGAGCGGCAAGCCGCGCGCCGCGGCCGCGAACAAGCGCCGCAAAATCCAATCGCTGCCGATGAAAGTGTTGGTCATAAACAGGGTCATGCTGACGGCTGTTCTCGTTACCTTGGCCTGCGCGCCGGCGGTAAACCCGGGATTATGCGCAATTTTTCGCAACGTCAGGACGGCGAGACCGATCGCCCACAGGCAGAAGCGGCGAATCCCCCGCTCACGGCCCGGGATTAATAATGTGTAATCCAAGGCATTGCGCAAATGCGCGTGCGCCACGGCCACCAGTTCAACGATGCCTGCCTTGAAGCGCGGATCATCGGCGCCGCTTGAAACCTGAGCGAGGTCGACGCCGTGACGTGAAAATACGTCCTGGGGCAGCCAACAGGCGCCGCGGCTGCGGTCTTCCCAGACGTCCTTGAGAATATTCGTCATCTGCAGGCCTTGAGCAAATGACGTGGAAAGAGCGCCGAGGCCGGCGCGCCGGCGCGCGATATCGGGCGAATAGTCGCAGAAAAGCTCCGTGAGCATCTCGCCCACCACCCCGGCCACGTAGTAGCAGTAATCATCCAAATCGCTCGACCGGGCCAGCCCCTTGAGGCTGGCGTTGAATTGGAAGCGCGGCATGCCATAGCACATGAGCTCGACGCAACGGCGGATGGCCGCATGCTGGGTTGCGCCTAACTTGGCGGTTACCCGCACCACCCGATCCATGTTGCTGACCAGATCGCGTTCGGTCGGCAGGGTGCGCTCGGACAGCCGGTGTTCAAGATCGCGCGCCAGGGCGGCCGGTTCGCCGGTTCCGCCCACCACGTCACTGAAGCGCTGCAGGAATGCCAAGGTCTCGGGCGCCGAGAGAGCTGGTTCGTCTTCGATGGTATCGGCGATCCTGCATAGCAGATACGCGCTGGTGACCGGAATGCTCAGGGCAGGCGGCAGTTGCGGTATGGTCAGCGCAAAAGTGCGCGAAACATGCGGCAGTATCTGATCCTGGTAGACCTCATCTGAGGTGACGGAATCCATGTTGTCAGTATCTCGGAAACCCGCAAAAATAGCATCATGTCAGGCAGTTAGCCCTGGGACAAACCCGCAACAGCCGCTGTAGTCCATTGCCACTACCTGGCCCCGGCAGTATAAACTGGAGCAATATGGACGTGCCGACCGCCAGCTATCCTCTGCTCGAGACTATCGCGTCGCCGGCGGACCTGCGCAAGGTGCCGGCAGCGAAATTGACCGAGCTGGCGCAGGAATTGCGTCAATTTTTGATTCACAGCGTCGCAACCCGCGGCGGACACTTTGCGGCCGGATTAGGCACGGTTGAGCTGACAATTGCCCTGCACTACGTTTTTAACACCCCGGATGACCGGTTGGTATGGGACGTGGGACACCAGGCCTATCCGCACAAGGTGCTGACCGGGCGCCGCGAGAAATTGCATACCATCAAGCAAGACGCAGGACTGGCCCCCTTTCCGACGCGCAGCGAGAGCGAATACGACACATTCGGCGTCGGTCACTCCAGCACCTCGATCAGCGCGGCATTGGGCATGGCCGTGGCGGCTGCGCAACGCGGCGATAACCGCAGGGTCGTCGCCATCATCGGCGATGGCGCGCTGACCGCGGGCATGGCGTTCGAAGCGTTGAATCATGCCGGCTCATTGCCGGCCGACCTCTTGGTCGTGCTCAACGACAACGATATGTCAATTTCGGAAAACGTCGGGGCGCTGTCGAATTATCTGGCGCGCGCGCTGTCCGGCCGGATGTATTCGCATTTGCGCGAGAGCGGCAAGAAAGTCCTGCGGCAAATGCCGACCGTATGGGAACTCGCGCGCCGATCCGAAGAGCATCTCAAGGGCATGGTCCTCCCCGGCACCTTGTTCGAGGAAATGGGATTCAACTACGTCGGACCCATCGATGGCCACGACGTGAAAGCCCTCGTGAACACCTTGCGCAATCTGCAGAAGCTGCGCGGTCCGCAATTCCTGCATATCGTGACGCGCAAGGGCAAGGGTTATGCCCCGGCGGAGGCGGACCCGATCAAGTGGCACGGACCCGGCCCCTTCGATCCTGCCAGCGGTCAGATATTCAAAGAAACCAGCAGCGGGCCGTCCTACTCGCAAATATTCGGCAAGTGGCTGTGCGACATGGCGGAGCGCGATCCGGCGATCGTCGGCATTACACCCGCGATGCGCGAAGGCTCCGGATTGGTCGAATACTCCAAGCGGTTCCCGGCGCGCTACTTCGACGTTGCCATCGCCGAGCAACACGCAGTGACCTTGGCGGCGGGCATGGCCGTGGAAGGCCTGAAACCGGTCGTCGCCATCTATTCGACTTTCTTGCAGCGCGCCTACGATCAACTCATCCACGACGTCGCTCTGCAAAATTTGCCCGTGGTGTTTGCCGTCGACCGCGCAGGTTTGGTCGGCAGCGACGGCGCGACGCATCAAGGCAGCTACGATCTGTCGTTCCTGCGCTGCATTCCCAACATGGTGGTGATGGCGCCGGCGGACGAGAACGAATGCCGCCAGATGCTATACACCGGCACCACCTTGAGTTCGCCTTCGGCGGTTCGCTATCCGCGCGGCACCGGGCCCGGCGTGCCGCTCGTCGCCGAGATGACCGCCTTGCCTTTGGGCCAAGCGCAGCTGCGCCGCGAGGGCCGTTGCGGCCTTGCCATCCTCGCCTTCGGTGCGCTGGCCGACTCGGCGCAAAAGATTGCGGAGCGATTGGACGCAACGATGGTCAACATGCGCTTCGTGAAGCCGCTGGATGAGAAAATGATCGTGTCGATTGCGGCGCGGCACCGCGCCCTCATCACCATAGAAGAGAACGCGATCATCGGCGGAGCCGGCGCTGGAGTCAGCGAAGTCCTTGCCGCCGCCGGTCTGCAGCTGCCGACGCTGCACATCGGCATCCCCGATCGCTTCATCGAGCATGGAACGCGGGATACCTGCCTCGCGAGAGCCGGTCTCGATCTTGCGGGCCTCACGGCCAGCGCCGAGAAATGGTGGGCGCTCCAGAGTCAGGCGCGCATTCGCTCGGTGAGCAGCGCTTAAGGCTAGTTCTGCTGAGCCCCCGCCCGCACCAACAGCGCAGCAATATCCCGAAAATCCTTGTTTCTTGCGAGCTGCAGCGGGGTTGACCCCGCGTTGTCCGCGGCGTTGGGATCCGCACCGCGCGCCAGCAGCAGGCGCACCGCTTCGAGTTTATTGTGCGTGACCGCTACCAACAGCGGGGTGCGGCCCAGCGCGTCACGCGTGTTCACGGCCGCGCCCTGATCGAGCAGCAATGTGGTTTGAGCCAGGTTACCGGCAGCGGCTGCTGACTCGAGACGGGCAGCCTCGTTTTCACTGCGTTCGCGAGAAACGCGAGCCGCGCGATCGGCGCTCATGGCGAGCGCCGCGCCGGAAGCCCGTACCGAGTTCGGGGCCGGTGCGTTCGGGGCAGAGGCCAGAGCAGACGCTGGCTCACGCGCTGACGCCGGGGCAGGCTCAATCGTCGGTGCAGGTGCGGGCTCAAGCGCCGGCGTCGGCGCAGGAATAAATGCGTCCGTAACCACGGGCGGCGCGGCTGACGGCTTGAGGGCTAGCGGCGCGGGCGCGTAATTCTGCGCCCGCTTGAAGGACCTGGAATCCGCGTGCCGCGCGCTGTCAGGCGGCACAGCCATCTCCTGCGGCGATTCGGAACGTTGCGTCGGAACGATGGATTCCAATTTGGGGCGCGGCATGGCGGCAGCCACAGCGGCGGCATCCGCATTTGCAGATTTGTCTTCTGATGCGGCGGCGGGTGCGGCAGTGCGGGCGCTCGCCGGCGCCGCGTTATTTCGGGTGGTGGGCAAGCTTTCCCAATAGCGGGGCGCTATCAGCAGTGCCGCGAGCAAAGCGGCGCCGGCGGTGCCGAAGGCGGTGATTTTCCAGCGCGAATCATTGGCTGCCGGACGCGAGACGTCAAAGGGAGGCGCCGATCGCTCGGGCGCGAGTTCTTCGGCCACGCGGCGGCTCTCAGCAAAAATTGCGCTGCGCACGGCATCGCTCGGCGCGGTCGCGTCCTTGTCGCTGGCCTGCCGGTAGCGATCGAGCAATTCCTGGTCTTGAGCGCTGTCTTTCGACATCATGCGTATTCCCACAGCAGCTGACGGAGTTTGGCCCTGGCATATCGCAGCCGGCTTTTCACCGTCTCGAAGTTCGATCCGGTTGCCGCAGCAATTTCCTCGACGCTGAGGCCGGCCTCGGCCTGTAGCAAGAAGGCGGAACGCTGGTCGGCGGGCAACTGCGCCACGGCGCTCAGCAACGCCGCTGCCTCGTCTTGCGATTGGACCTGCGCCAGAGGCTCGAGTTTCCCCTCCACCGCGAGCCGGTCCAGCATGCTCGAGCTCTCCGGATCCGCATCATCGCAGGCATCCAGGCTTTGCAGCCGGTGATTGGCGCGAATCATGTCGACCATGCGATTGTGCGCAATCGTGAACAGCCAGGTCGTGAATTTTGCGCTTGGCTGATAATTGGCAGCGCCGCGCACCACGGCAAACCACACCTCCTGCATCAGATCGTTCGCGCTCGACTCGTTTCGGACGTTGCGGTGCAGATAGCGAAACACCCGCGACTCGTGCCGTTGATATAAAAATTCGAACGCGGCGACCTCGCCGCGTCCGTAGCGCAACATCAAACTCTCATCGCTCTCCTGCGACAGGCTCATTTACCCCATTATCAGCCCCCCGGCGGATCCGGTACATACCTCGGCAGGACTGAATCGGGGAAGGGATTCGGCGCCTGAGCCCACGGGCGCGAGGGCACGACACCCATCGCGACCAGATTCTCGTAGCTGTCGTAGCGGATCTTGATGACTTCGTTGGGCGTGCTCGACAGGCGGTCGAAGGTGGTGTTCTCTACATACGAGGCTTCGCGCGCCCCGTGTCCGGTGCCGAGTTTCGGCGCCGGCATCGCATAGGGTTTGATCTCTTCCAGCTTCTGCGCAGGAGACGCCAAGTTCCCCGCGATGGGCGCCGCTTCGCGAGCGGCGCTGTCGGCCGCGGGACCTTCGATTCGGTTCTGCGCGTATCCCGACTGCTCGGCTCGACGATCGAATGACCCGTAACGCGGAATACGCACCGGCCGCTCGAGAAACAGCGCGACGCCGATGACGCCGACGTTGGCCGGGCGACCCGTTCGGGCAGCGTAAGAACTCCCAGAGGATGTGAAATTGAAGGCAGCGATCTCCTCATTGCTCTTGCGCCAGCCGGCGATTTCGTAGTTTTCTCCCGGGGCGAACACATAGCCGCTCTGGCCCCAGGCGCCGGTTTCACCGCTGATCACGTTGATGCCGTCCACCGCGGTGACCGCAAGAATGCGCTCGCCACGGCGATTTTGAATCATGATCGAATAGCGGGCGCGCGGTCTGCCGGCAACCCAATATTCACCGTGCGATCGGTACATGGGCAGCACGCCGCCCGTGTCTCGGTCGATGATTTGGACATCCGCCAGCCTGCCGGCGGCATGTGCGTCAACCCTGACCCCGATCGCCCCCAAGCCAATCAGCAAGACTCCGATCCCAGCGAATTTCATATCGGCCTCCGGTGTTGTCTGTCCACCTGAATCGATGCGGGTGCCGAAAAGGGGTTAAGATTCCGCGCCAAGAATCGCCCTGGAGCGTGAATGCCGGTCAGCTTTACATCACATAATATCCGCTTGGACGATGGCAGCTATACCAAGCCCGACACCGGCTACTCGATGGACGTGCACCCCTGGTTTCTTGCGGCAAAGCGCATTCTGGACGCAACCTTTCCAGGCGATAAGCGGCATTTACGCATCGCCGACTTGGGCTGCCTCGAGGGCGGATACACGGTCGAGTTTGCGCGGCTCGGATTGCAGGCGCTGGGCCTCGATGTGCGGGAGCTGAATATCGAGGCATGCCGCTACGTTCAATCGAAGGTGAATCTCCCGAACCTGGAATTCGCGCGCGACGACGTGTGGAACATCGCGGCGCACGGCAGTTTCGATGCGGTGTTCTGCTGCGGACTTTTTTATCATCTCGACAAGCCGCGCGGATTTCTCGATTTGATGTCGCAGGTGACCAAGCGCTTATTGATCCTGCAGACGCACTTCTCGGAGGCGAAGGATTCGCCGCCACTTATCCGGCCACGGCGCTTGCGGCGGGCGCTGGCCAAATTCCTGCCTCTCAAGAACACCGGGACCACGACCCACAAGCTCTCCTTTATGACCCGGCACGAGGGATTGCCCGGCCGTTGGCTGCCGGAGTTTCGCAGCAAGCGCGCCTTTCTCGACCGCGAAAATCGCCGCTGGGCGTCATGGAACAACCGGCAGTCGTTTTGGATACAACGCGAGTATCTGCTGCAGGCCATGCGCGATTCAGGATTCGACCTGGTGCTCGAGCAGTTCGACGGTCTGGGGCGGAACATCGCAGTCGAGATGACCCAAGGCAGCTATCGCACCTCGGGTCGAAGCACCTTCATCGGCATCAAGACGGCCTACGCGCATGACGCGTCCGCGCCGGACGTGTCGCCGGGATTGCGCCAGACATAACGTTTCATTTTTCACACGGGGACGGGATCGAACATCATGAATTCCAAGAAAGTCCGGATATTGTTCGCCGCGCTGGCTTCGACCGCTTGGCTGCTGCGCGCCGCGTCAATCATGGCGGACCAAGTGCCCGCGCCGCCGCCGGCCGGCGGCGATATCCCCAAGGATTTTAAAATCGTCTCGGACGCGGATGATTACATCAAGCGGGATGAGATGATTCCGATGCGCGACGGGGTGAAGCTGCATACGGTCATCGTGATCCCTAAGGGCGCGGCGCACGCACCCATGATCCTGGACCGGACTCCGTACAGCGCAAGCAAGTTTACCTCAGAAGCGGCGAGTCCGCGCCGTGCTCTGATCTTGCCTTTAAGCTACGGCGAACTCGCGGACGCCGGCTACATCATCGTGGCGCAGGATGTGCGCGGAAAATATAAGTCCGAAGGCGACTATGTGATGAACCGGCCGCTGTCGGGCGATCTGAATCATACGCCGGTGGATCATTCGACCGACGCCTACGACACCATCGACTGGCTCGTGAAGAACGTGCCGGAATCCAACGGCAAGGTAGGCACGATGGGCACGAGCTACGACGGCTTTACGGTGCTGATGAGCCTGGTCAATCCGCATCCGGCACTGAAGGCCGCCGCCCCATTCAATCCGATGGTCGACACTTGGAAAGGCGATGACTGGTTTCATAACGGCGCGCTGCGCCAGACCTATGCGGACTATATTTTCGAGCAAACCGCGGAAAAGTCTTCCGAAGACAAATGGATCGCGCCGCGCTACGACGCATACGACACCTGGCTCGCCATCGGATCCGCGGGCACGCTCGGCAAGGCGCTCGGCATGGATCAGCTGCCTTTCTGGCAGCGTCTGACCGCACATCCCGCGTACGATCGATATTGGAGCGAGCAGGCGGTGGATAAGATCCTCGCCGCGCGCCCTTTGACCGTGCCGACCCTGTACGTTCACAGCCAGTGGGACCAAGAAGATATCTACGGTGCAACGGCTGCCTTTGCCGCAACCCGCTCGCAATCCGGGCCCGGGCACGACAATTCTCATCTGGTCATCGGACCCTGGCACCACGGCGGCGGCAACGGCGACGGATCCTCCCTGGGAGCGGTCAAATTTGACGGCGACACCGGACATTGGTTCCGGCTGCATGTACTGCTGCCTTTTTTTGATTCGCACCTGAAGGACGGTGCGGCGAAGGCCGATATCGCCCCGGTCACCGCGTTTGAGACAGGCGCGAACCTATGGCGCCGATACGATCAATGGCCTCAGTCATGCGCAAGCGGCTGCCCCTTCAAGTCGGCGCCGCTGTATTTGGCGGCCGGCGGCAAACTGTCCTTCGACAAGCAAGGTGCCGGTGCCGCGGCCTTCGATGAGTACGTCTCCGACCCTGCAAAGCCGGTTACGTATCGGCTCCGCCCCATCCGGCCGACTTATGCGTCGGACTCGACCTGGAGACGCTGGCTCGTCGATGATCAGCGCTTTGCCGCGGACCGCACCGATGTGCTGGCTTACGTCTCGGAGGTGTTGACGGCGCCGCTGCGCATCGCGGGACAGCCCGTGGCGCATCTATTCGCCTCGACCAGCGGCACCGACAGCGACTGGGTGGTGAAGCTGATCGACGTCTATCCGGACGAGGTGCCCGGCAACGTGCAGATGGGAAGCTATCAGCTGCCGATCGCGATGGACATTCTGCGCGGCCGCTACCGCGATGACCCGGCGAATCCGTCGGCAATTCCCGCCGGCAAGATCGTCGGCTACACGCTCAAGCTGCCGAACGCGGATCATGTGTTTTTGCCGGGCCATCGGATCATGGTTCAGGTACAGTCGAGCTGGTTTCCCTTGTACGACCGCAACCCGCAATCGTTTGTGCCGAACATCTTCTTCGCCAAGCCCACGGACTATGTGAAGGCGACGCAGCGGGTGTTTCATAAGCCGGACGCGGCAAGCTACATCGACTTGCCGGTTGCAAAATAAAATTCATGACACTCGCGAATCTGTTGGTTTTCGCCTTGGCGCTGACCATCGCGGCCGGTTCCCCGGGCCCGAGCGTCGCAGCACTGATTGCGCGCGTCCTCACCAACGGCCTGCGCGATGTGCTGCCTTTCTTGGCGGCGATGTGGCTGGGCGAGGCGCTTTGGCTGAGCTGTGCCGTGGCAGGCCTTGCGGTGGTCGCACGCACACTCGGCGCCGTGTTCTTGGCGATCAAGCTGATCGGCGTCGCTTACTTGCTGTATCTCGCCTGGAAAATGTGGTTTGCACCGACCGACGTTTCCAAGGGCGAGCTGCCATCGGGTCAGTCAGTCTGGCGCATGTTCGGCGCCGGATTGATGGTGGCGCTCGGAAATCCCAAGATCATGGTGTTTTATCTGGCGCTCTTGCCGACCATCGTGGATCTCAATCACGTCAGCGGTACCGCATGGCTGGAGCTGACCGCCGTCACGCTTTTCGTGCTGGTGAGCGTCGATCTCGCGTGGGCGCTGCTGGCAGTGCGTGCGCGCCGCATGCTCACCAGCCGCAGGGCCGTGAAGATCGTCAACCGCACCGGCGCGACCATGATGGCCGGCGCAGCGGCGGTGATCGCGGCGCACTAAACGCTAGCACTTGGCCGAAAACGCCACGAACAGCTGACGGCCGAACATATCGGCTTGAGGCAGCAATCCCGCTCCTAATGGGTGCCGCAGTCCGACCGACCATTGTCTTCTATCGCGGCAATGATCCAGCGGCCGTCGATGCGGACCAGATTAGCGATATCCCGGCCGCAGTGATCGATTTTGCCGTCCACCAAGAATTCGAACGGTGCCCACACCGTGGCGACATCGCCGTCCACATGAACCACGGCATCGTGAATGCGCTCCTCGTGGCTGGCCGGACCGGGCTGCGATAAGCGGTCCGTCAGCATCTCAAAGGTCATTTGCGCCGGCTTGTCCTTGCGCACCAGCACCGCGCTCCCTCCGGGCAGCATTTGCGCCATCATCGCCGCCTTGTCGCGCTTGCCAAGGCCGTCGAGCATTGCCTGGAAGCTTGCGAGCACCGCTTTCTCCTCGCTCGACGCACTCGGCACGGGATCCTTCAATTCGACCAGCAGACCGCGCATCTCGGTGGTCCCCATATTTTGACTGGTATGCGTCGTGGCTGGAATCCACCGCGCATCGCCGAGCTTGCTGTGCCGCTCGCTCGGCGCCTGGCCGGCGACGAAGTCGCGCACGCTGTATTCGCTCAAAGCGACGGCGACGCTGTCGGGGTGCGAGTGCAACCCCCATTTCTGTCCGGGCTGCGTGACGAAGCTTAGAACCCGAACTCGCTCATTCTCGAATTCCAGTTTGTAGACGTCGGGTGCAACCAACAGAGCATCTTTCTTGTTATCGGTGGGCGAGGCGCTAAGCAAGCCGCTCGCACACAACAGGCACAGGCTCAGATACCGCATTTGAAATCTCCGCCTCGCTTTCGCGCAATAGCGGGCGAGTATCGGGCACGGACTATTAAAACTCCAATTTACCGGCCATAGTGCGCGATCAGGGAGCTGCGCGAGAATCGCATTAGTAATACGTCATCAACCGGGATACCGGCTCGACATGTATTTGCCGTCGCGCTCGGCAATGCGGTCGAATTCTATGATTTCGTGACGTACGCGTTTTTCGCGGCTCAAATCGGCCGCGCGTTTTTTCCCTCCGATACGCCCGGCACCAGCCTGCTGGCATCGCTCGCGACTTTCGGCGTCGGGTTTCTAACGCGGCCCCTGGGTGCATTCGTGTTAGGGCGGCTCGGCGACCGGCTTGGCCGCAAGCCGGCAATGGTCATCTCCTTCACGTTGATCGGTATCGGCGTCACCGGCCTGCCGCTGGTACCGCCTTACGCTTCCATCGGCATTGCGGCACCCATTCTGGCGATCGGGTTTCGGCTCATTCAAGGATTCGCGCTGGGTGGAGAGGTCGGTCCGAGCACCGCGTTCCTGATGGAGGCCGCACCGCCGTTGCGGCGCGGTTTGTATATCTCATTGCAGGCGACCAGCGCAGATGTCGCTGTCATGGTCGCCGGCCTGGTCGGCCTGGGGTTGGCGAGCACCCTGGATGCCTCGGCGCTCGATAGCTGGGGCTGGCGCGTTGCGCTCCTGGCTGGAGCGGTGATCATTCCCGTGGGCCTGGTGCTGCGCCGGACGCTGGTCGAGACGTTGCAGCCGGCGCAGCGTCCAACCGATGTTCCCAGAATCCGCAACTACGGCCGTGTTGCGGCGGCGGGCCTGGCTCTGCTTGCCTCCGGCACCACCACGAGCTACCTGCTCAACTACATGACGACGTATGCGAGTTCGACATTGGGAATGTCGGCCAGGATTGCCTTCGGCGCAACCGCGGTAGTGGGTCTGTGCGGAGTGGTGTGCGATCCTTTGGGAGGATGGCTCTCCGACAAGTTTGGACGCAGGCCCGTCATGATCGTGCCGTGGGCGTGCTTGGCGGTCGCCGTTTTCCCTTGCTTCACGTTGCTCGAGCATGAGCGCAGCAAATTCGCGCTGTATCTCGCCTGTGGAATACTGGCATGCGCCTCGACGCTCGCCGCTTCCTCAGCGCTGATCTCGGTGAACGAATCGCTGCCGCACCGGGCACGTTCAGGCGCCTTCGCCGTCATTTACGCATTGGCGATTTCAATCTTCGGCGGATCGGCGCAATTCATCGTTGCGTGGCTTACTCGCCTCACCGGCAACCCGCTCGCGCCGGCGTGGTACATGATCGGCGGGGTGCTGGTCGGCTTGATCGCGTTGCACGCGTTGCCGGAGAGCGCGCCGATCAAGGTCGGGGCCGCGCCGGCCGACCAATGAGAGGCGAGCAGCTCATCGAAGCAAAGCGACTCGCGTAGCGTGCGGTGACATCAGAGATTCTTTCCCAGGAAGGAGTCGAGTTCCTTGAGCACTCGAACACGAGCGTCCGTCCGCGACAGCCAATGATCCTCGCCTGGCAACACGGCGACGCTGACGTTCTTTCCGGCAGCCTTGAGTGCCCGTGCCATACGCTCGGATTGCTCGTTCGGCACTACGCCGTCGCCCGTTCCGTAGATAATGAGTACCGGCACCTTGATTGCTTTCACCGCGTTGATCGGAGATTTCGCCGCGAGGTTTGAATCGTTTGGCGCGCCAATACGTGCTTTCCATACCGACAGCGATGTAGACAGTGCGCCCCCATAAATCGGAATGGTTTCGCGCATCAACGCCGGCAGATCCGACACACCGCTGATACTGACTGCACAGGAATAAAGTTCCGGAGTGAACGCTGCGCCTGCCAACGCGGCGTACCCGCCGTAGGAGGCACCCACGATACAGACGCGGTGCGGATCGGCCACTCCCTGTTCAATCATGGCCCGGATGCCATCGGTGATGTCGTCTTGCATCAAGCCGCCCCACTGGCGGTAGCCCGCTTCCCGGAAGGCATCACCGAAACCCGTGGAACCACGGAACTGCGGCTGCAGAACGGCATAGCCTCGCGAGGCGAGAAACTGCGTCAGCCAATCGAATTCAAGGTAGTCCCGCGCCTGCGGGCCTCCGTGCGGAAGTACAACGAGCGGCATGGGGGTGCTCGGTTTTGTCGCCGGAGTGGTTAGATACGCAGGAATGGGTGTGCCGTCGCGTGCCTTGTATGAGATCTGCTTTACGTCACCCAACGCGAGGCTTGCCAGTGCCGGATACTCTTCTGCGGCGATATCCGCGCGATGCGCGGTGAAGTCGACTAAGTAGTACACCGGCGGGCTCGATGGCGTTCCGACGCGCGCGAGGGTTTTTGTGCCGTCGGTACTCGAGCCCAATATGGAAACATCGCGGCCGGGAAACGAGCGCTGCAGCACTTCCTGCCGATGCTGGGCAGACGATTCGAGCCAGTGCACACTCGTGACGCTACCACTGACGTAAATACCCACAATCGCGCCGCTGTGCCGGTCGGTGTATACGTTCGTGATGTCAGCATCGGGGTCCTCTGCTATGAGCTTCGCGGGTGAGCCATCGAGCGGCAGAGCCCAGGCAGCCTGATGCGGGCGCCCGTTGGTCGCTAGAACCACCACCGCCGTTCCATCCGCGAGGAGTCCGGCCAGCCACGGATGCTCGCTGTCGTCCTTGCGAAGGATCTCCCTCGGTTTGTCGCTCTCCGCCGCGCCGAGCGCAAGCAACCGATAAGCATGGTGCCGCCAATCCCAGTCCTCGCGCGCCACGGCGCGGCCATCCCTGTCTGCTACCCATGCAGCGGTAAATTCACTGCCATGCCTGATGATGCTGCCTTTCCCCGTACGCGTATCCACTTCCCAGAGACATCTGCAGGGAAAAGCAGTCGACATGATCACGGTGTAGGGCTTCGAGATATGTACCCTGACGGGAACGGCCAGCAAGGCGTCATGAGAACGGTCCGCGATCGTACGCGTCCCCGTGGGAGGCGGCTCGTTGGGCAGGCTGTCCGCCATCGAATTCATCGGCAGCATGCGGCCATCGCCACCCGACACGTCATGCGCAATTATTCGAAAGTACTCGCTGGAAACCTCGTCGCTCACTTTGCTTTCGCTGGTCTGACTGAGCACGATCAGAAGCGTTTCGCTGTCGTTCCACACGAGTTCCCGAAGCTTGACCTTTTCCGGAACCGCCAGAAAGCGTTGGACCTTTCTGCCCACCACGTCAAACATGACGACGCGAGGTTTCGCCTCCTTGCGATCCAGCCATGCCAACCAATGCCCGTCGGGGCTCAACACTGGATCGCTTTCCGCCGGCATGGCGCCGAACACTTCGGGCGGCGGCGGGGAAGCGGCAGCCAGAGCTGCGGGTACCGCGCAGCAGTAGATGAGCGAAACGATCAACCGTTGCAACGCGAGGCGCGCAGTCCGTGGCATGCATTTTCCTCTACGGCCGTTTGGGGGCGGCTCTCGACAATCCTGAGTCGTTATTCTAGTGCTTCAGCGCCGCATCGTGAAACGAAATCGATTCCACCGCCGGGCCACAGGCCGCTTCCCAGAGCGAAATCGAAATCATTGCAGCGACACCGCGCATCATGTCTCCTCATGTCTTCCGGTCATCCGCGATGTGCCAAAGAACTCCGCTTGGATCGCTCAAGTACAGAACGCGAAGGCCCCAAGGCTGCAATGTCGGCGCCTTTGCCACTATGCCGGGATATTTCTCGGCGAGCCGCATGTTCTGGATGTGCTTCCACCAGCTGTCCGCATCTTTGACCATGAGATGCATCATGAAGTTGCCGGCCCATTCCTTGACGTAGTAGTTCTGTAGAAGAAAGCGGAACTCGCCGACCTGAAAGGCGGCCAGTCCCTCACCTTCCCAGGCAATTGTGAAGCCCAGGTCCAAGTAGAACTGCTTCGCCAGTGCATGGTCTTTTGCGGGCAAGAAGACTTTGAGATCCAGCACAGAATTGGAATCCATGATTCTCTCCCGATGACCTCAGGACCGCCGCATCGTCAGCGTCTCCCGTGCCTGCTCTTTCTCTCCGTCAACGCGCCGTCTTTTCTCGATCGCCCGGATGGTAGTCGGCCTCAACGTTTCCGGCGAGTTGACTTTCGGTGAACAGAACCGGTTTGGTCTTCATGGCCACGAACAGGGGCGTCTGGTCGGCGTAATGAGGAGAATGCGGATCCAAGGTCGCGGAACCGAACTGGTTGATGCTTTCTGAGCTCAGGGTCCCCGACTTGTCCCAGCTCACGAACATGATCAGCGTATCACCCGCCGCCGCGCTCAAGGTGCCATCCGGTTGCGGAACGCCGTAAACGGCGCGATAGGTGTCCGGGCCGCCGTCGATCGCCAGGTCAAGGTTGCCGCGGCGGATGCGGTTGACCTCGCCCCATTCCGGATCGATGCGGCCGAAGTGAGTCTTCAGATTTTTGATGGCATGGCGCAGTGCATCGATGGGCGGCACGTCGGGATGACTGTCCGAGTGAGCGGCTTCCGCGCGCATCAGCACCGCCAGCGCGGCTGCCCGGCTGCCGACATTGGTACGCCGGTCCCAGCCTTTGAGCAGCGCCTGGGCGGCACTGAGATCAGGGTCGGAACGCGGGTCGATCTTGATCACTTCGGCGATTTCGCGGGCGACATCGGAGCGTTCGCTGTAGGCGACATCGAACTTGTATCTGCGGAAGGCCTCGGCGGTGATGGCTGCATCGGCGCCGAAAGTCTCCTCCGCGCGATACGCTCTATTGGTCATGTCGGTCTGGATGCCCATGCTTGGGTTGAAATCCGACGCCTTCAGATTGTCTTCTGCTCCGGTGGCCTCGAACGGAGTGTTATTGGAATTGAACACATAGCCGGATTTGGGGTTCCAGATCTGCGGCACACGGTCAAAATGCAAATAGCCGTGCCAAATCAGGTCGGAACGATCACCGGGCTGGATTTCTGTCCAATCTCTTCCGTCGGCGCGAGCCGGGAACTCGCCGTTGTAGACATAGCCGATGTTCCCTTTCTCGTCGGCGTAAATATAGTTGATGCTGGGCAGCGCCTGCAGGCGCATGGCTGCCAACCATTGCTCCCGGTCGGCTGCTTTGTTGAGCCGATAGTACTGCAGCGATTGGCGCACCTCGTCCATGCCGGCATAGCGCACCGCGAACATTCCGTGATCGGTATTGAACACCGGACCCTGCACCGACCACAGCAGCGGGCGGTGCACCGTCCAAATCAGTGGCCCCCAGATTTTCACGCGGATGGCCGCATCGCCTTTTTCGAAATCCTTCCACTGCCCGTCCAGGCGGTACTGGCCAGGATTGTTGGGGTTCACGTCCAGCCGATAAACCGTGGACAGGTTGGGTGCGTTGACGGTGTTGGCCCAGCCCAAGTGTGCGTTGTGGCCGTGAAGCATGAAGGGAGAGCCGGGGAAAAAGCCGCCGGCGACATGCCAGCCCTCACCGGAATCGAGCACGGCCTCATACCAAGCCACCGGGCCCACATAAGGTTGGTGTGAATTCACCAATAGACGCGTGGCACCGTCCGCCGACCTCGAAGCGGCCACGGCAATGCCGTTCGATCCGGTCGGCAGGGTTCCGGTCATCAAAGATCCCTTCATCGCGACACGGGTGGCCTTGGGCGCAGGCGCCATGATCTTTCCGAACACATGATCGAGTCCATAGAAAAAAGGCGTGCGGAACACGAATCCGGCGGCAACGTCCCGGCCGGTCATCGGCAAGAGACCTCTCGCTACTTTCTCAGGGTGAAGAGCGGCAAAATAGTTGACGCCATCTGCGTACGCCCGAAGGACCGCGCGGACATCGGCCGGCAGTGCGGTGTCATAGTGAGAGGCCACGGTCTCGCGCACCTTGAGCAGCCGAATCAGATAGTCCGTAACCGCGGCCTTGGCGCCTTCGACGCTCGCCAGCTGGCCGCGCGCAATCAAAGCCGCCTGCTGAATGGTCGCGAAATCATCTTCGCAATGGGCGAAGGCCAATCCGAATGCCACGTCCGGATCGGTAGGTCCGCTGATATGCGGCACACCGAAATGATCGCGCTGGATGCGGGCATGGTAGTGCGACGCCTGAGCGATCAAGCTCGCGCGGGACGGTGCCGCTGGTTGACTGAACCGATCCTGGGCAACGACTGCGATAAGTCCGACGAGCACGAGTAGCGCCAGCGCAGCCGCGCCGATCTTCAAGTTTCGCATGAGGCGATTCCTCCCTGACTCTTTTGTCTGTTCTTCGATCTAATCAACCAGCATGGAATGATCCGACAGTCCACGCAATGCGTCGATGCTTGCATGTTTCATGAAACCATGTCCGTGTGAGCGAAACCGTTGGAGTGGAAGGCGGTACGCGCAATAACGATGTATGGCGCTGGTGGGCAAAGGCTTTGAGGCGGTGCCGAACGGCGGGCTTGCGCGGCGGCAAAAAATCCTGCGCCCCTCGTGTTAAGAATATACCGCATCGGGGGACTTGCCGTAAGCCCCGGGTCGTGCCTCAACATCCCGCGCCTTGTCCACAACAGGAGCTCGTGACATGCGTGTATTATTGACCACCTTTGGATCGCGCGGCGATGTCCAGCCTCTAATCGCGCTCGCCGTTGCCTTGCAGTCACTTGGAGCAGATGCGCGCGTTTGCGCGCCCGCAGATGAGGAATTCGCACAGCTCCTTACCGCTGCCGGCGTGCCGTTGCTGCCTGCGTTCTCGCCGGTGCGTCCCTGGTTGGCGCAGATGTTGCCGAAAAGAAAGACGCTCGACTTGCGCAAGCTTGCAGCCGAGGTGATGGCCGCCCAGTACCAGGCGCTCAGCGCGGCGGCGCAAGAATGCGAGGTGTTGGTGGCGACCGGCCTTTTTTCCTGTGCGGCCGCCGCGAAGTCAGTAGCGGAGAAATTAGGTCTGCGCTACGTGCTCGCGGCCTACTGTCCGTTCTTTCTGCCCTCGCCCTATCAGCGGCCTTACGAATATCTCAATCACCCCTATCCGCCGGGGATGACGGACAATCAGGCGCTCTGGGACCTCAACGCGAACGTCATGAACAGCCTGTTCGGCGAAGGGTTCAATCGTCATCGCGCCTCGATCGGTTTGCCGAAGGTCGATAATGTCCGCGATCATGTCTTCACCAACCAGCCATGGCTCGCTGCGGATCCCGTGCTCGCGCCATGGCGGCCGACGGAGAACATCGATGTCGTGCAGACCGGCGCGTGGATTCTGGCGGATGAGCGCCCTCTCGAGCCTGATCTGCTGGCTTTTCTCGAGGCGGGCACGCCGCCCGTGTACGTCGGCTTAGGCAGTTTGCCGGCGCCTAAGGACTTTGCTCGGACGGTGATCGAGGCCGTACGAGCGCACGGCCGCCGCGTCGTCATCTCCCGAGGATGGGCGGATCTTGCGCTCCCCGATGAATGTGAAGACTGCTTCATTGTCGGCGAGGTCAACCAGCAGGCACTGTTCCCCCGGGTGGCGGCAGTGATCCACCACGGTGGCGCAGGCACGACCACGACAGCCGCGCGAGCAGGGGTCCCTCAGGTGGTGGTGCCGCAACTGGCGGATCAGCCTTATTGGGCCGGCCGCGTTCGCGACTTAGGGATCGGTTCGGCGCACGACGGTCCGACGCCGACAGCCGAATCATTGTCGGGTGCGATTGAGTCTTCCTTGACATCGGAAACCCGCGCGCAAGCACTCGCAGTTGCCGATACGATTCGCGGCAACGGTGCGATGCGGGCCGCGGAACTTTTGCTGGCAGCCTAGTTTTCCGGAGCGCCATGAAAATCACCAGAATCAATGCTGACTCGAGCGTTGGTGGCGAAGCGAGAATATGTTTCCTGGGATCGCGTCCACATAGTCATCGATACCGCCGGCCATCGCGGCGGGACGCTCGAACAAGGAAATCGCGGCGCGTCTCAAAGTTTCCCCGAACACGGTAAAGAGATCGATACTTAAAAGAATGCTGTCCGGTAAGTTATGAAGCAGGATTTCGCCGCAGTCATCCTCGGTGGTACCGGGCAGGTCGGTGGCGCAGCCGTCGCAGAGCTGCTGGCATTTCAAGAATGCCGGGGCGTGGTGATGGTCACGAGAAAACCCATCGCGGCGCGAGCGCGGGTGCGCAACATCGTTCTTGATACCGGTGACGCCGACTTTGCCGAGCGTACTGCCGCGGTTGCGCGCGAGGCTTTGAGTGAAGGTCCCGTGAGCGCAGTGAGCTGCGTGGGCGTCGGTTCAGGATCGATGCATTGGAGCGAAGAAGAGTTGAAACGTCTTGAAATCGGCATGGTAGGCGCCTTTGCGCGCGGCTGCCATGACGCTGGAATCGCCCAGTTCTGCCTGCTTTCCGCGGCCGGAAGCACCCCGCGGAGCCGGATTCGTTACGCTCGGATCATGGGAATGAAGGAAGACACCGTGCGCAGCGTCGGCTTTACGCGACTCGCCATTTTTCGCCCCGGCATCATCGCCGGCAACGCTCATACTCCGGGCTGGATCGGTTGGTTGGGAAAACTCGTGCCCGGGCCGTACGGCAGCATCGATCAGCGAATTCTTGGCCGCTCGATCGCCGCGGAGGTCGCGTTGCATGCTCGAGATGCGGGCGAAGTCGTGTGCGAAAATGCAGCAATGAAAAAACTCCCTGCGCAGATCAATGCGCAATGACCCGACGGTTACGATCAATGATCAATAGCGCAACTTAGGGATTTTGGGATTTTTTGCTGGGATCTGAAACGAAAAAACCCTCACCAACTTTCGTCGGTGAGGGTTTCATTTTCATCAAATTAAGAGCCTGGCAGTGACCTACTTTCGCATTGACAAAGCCAACACTAGCATCGGCGCAGAGCGTTTTCACTTCCGAGTTCGAAAAGGGATCGGGTGGTTCCCACTCGCTATGGCCGCCAGGCAAACCGGTCGCAATGGGGCTAGTCATGTCTAGCCCCACCGCCAATTCGTACAATTTGTTTCGACGTTTAGTCGCATTCAAGTCAATTGGATCACTCCAATACGATTCGACGTTAGGCAAATCGCTTGGGTGTTATATGGTCAAGCCTCACGGGCAATTAGTACTGGTTAGCTAAACGCATTACTGCGCGTACACACCCAGCCTATCAACGTCGTAGTCTTCGACGGCCCTTTAGAGACCTT
>DATAVX010000109.1:0-1918 GCA_036267535.1 Steroidobacteraceae bacterium | reverse complement strand
CGCCGTAAACGAGCGTACGTCACCAAACCCACGCATGCGCTCAATTTCCACCGGATCAAATTTGAGAAATACCTGATCGCGGCGTTGCTCGAGAGCAGATTGCAATAGTAACGACATGATGCTCCGCCACACGCGATAGTGTGATCACTCATGAACCGGCCGAATGGTCAGCACCGCACTGTGGATCGACGAAGCGCGATCTGCCGACCCATCGTTACAAATGTCCGATAATCCTTATGCTAATACAAGGTATGGCCGCCCGCGTACGCGCTTGCCAATGCGCATGCCAGCCTGCCGGCTGACCAGTATTCCCGACGATGTGTGTTCAAAACTCCTCTGCCCTCCCCGTCGGCGCATGAATGCGGCGCGAAGCAGTTGCTGCGATAGAGGCTCAGTGGCCCGCACTCTGGCCGCCATCGACGTGAATGGTCTCGCCCGTCACGAAACCCGCCGATTCCAGATAGAGCATCGCGCCCACAATGTCCGAGATCTCGCCCATCCGGCCGAGCGGGTGCATCTTGGCGAGCTGCGCGTAACTTTCGCTGGAATGCATCGGCGTCTCGATGATGCCGGGCGCAACCGCATTCATCTGATGAGATTTTTTTGGGAATTCCCGCCGACTTGAAGACACCCCACCGGCGAGCCGCATAATCCCAAGCGCCATTCCGTTCGCCAGTTTTCTGGCAGGCCTGATGCGGCGGGAGTGGCGCGCCCGAAGAGATTCGAACTCCTGACCCCCAGATTCGTAGTTTGGAGGCACCCGGAAACGCATCTTGGGGCCCGAATCGAACGCCGTTCGAGTTAGTCTCATACGTCACCGTTGCGCAACATCCCTCAATGGCTGAGGACGCGCCAACGCGCCGGATCGTGTAATATGGCCTACACGGTCCGGAGCAGCCGACGGAGGCCCAGACTTCAACTGCCGCTAATATCTGCTGCTAATGCCGCCAACAGGGACAATAAGCCATTGATTGTACTGATCGTCGGTCCCTTGGTAAGGGAGAGGTCGTCAGTTCAATCCTGACCGGCAGCACCATCCCAGACAATTCTCCGACTTGGGCGCCACAATAAAAAGAGGCTACGGCTTAACATGAACATCAGACCGCCGCGTATCGGGCCGCAGCCGTGGGAACAGGTGCGGACCAAGCTCGATCAGTCGCTGCCGTTCGCCAATATGCGCGACACGCCGTATTACCGCGACGCGGTGTGGGAGCAGTTCTCGGCGGCCGAATACGCGCGCCGCTATGCGGCGCTACGGGCGAAGATGCACGAGCACAAGCTCGATGCTGTGATCGTGCCCGGCGGCCCGAGCCACTGGAGCTTCGGCGGCGGCATGCTGTGGCTGACCGGCCATTGGGAATGGCACGCGCTGGCAAGCTACGTGCTGGTGCCGCGCGACGGCGAGCCGACCATGATCTATTCGATGGGCGGCACCCACGCCGAGGCGGTGCGCCGGCAGGTCGAGGTCGCGGTCAAGGATGTGCGCCACAGCCGCAGCGGCCGTTATGCCGACGTGATGGTTGAGCGGCTGCGCGAATTGAAGCTTGAGCGCGGCCGCATTGGCCTGATGGAAGTCGATCCGCGTCACGGCGACTATCTGCCGGTGAACCAGTACAACGTGCTGCGCGAGAACCTGCCCGATGCCGAACTGGTCTTCACCAAGGGCTTCCTGCACGAGCTGTTATCGATCCACAGCGCCGAAGAGCTCGACTGCGTGCGCAAGGCCGGCGTGCTGTGCAAGAACGCGATGGATGCGATGGTGGCGCGGGCACGGCCCGGCGTGAAGGAATACGAGCTGCGCGCCGCGGCGGGCGCCGCGATCCTTGAAGGCGGCGGCGACATCGACTTTTTGATCATCGGCTCGACCCCGATGGCGAACCCGGCGCAGATTTTCGGCAATCCGCGGCCGTCGGCGCGG
>DATAVX010000108.1:0-62901 GCA_036267535.1 Steroidobacteraceae bacterium | reverse complement strand
GCAACCTGTTCGATTTGATGCAGGTATGCACTCGGCAGGGGCTGAACCTGACTCACGCGGCTCACGACATACATCCGGTTGGCGTTCGATCCTGAGCCAAAAGCGTTCAGCCATGCGTTGACTCCCTGCAACAGTCCAAACAGGAGGAAGGCGATCACGATCGACAGCAACGTAAAGATCGTGCGCGCCTTCTTGCGCCATAAGCTGGTCCAGATAAGGGGAAAGAATTTCACGCCGCCGCACTCAGTTGGGCATCGATGAGGCGGCCCTTGTCGAGGTGCACCCGGCGCGTTGCCCGTTCCGCCGCCTTCGGATCGTGCGTGACCATGACGATGGTTTTCTGCTGCTCGCAATTCACGATCTGCAACAAATCCAAGATCTGCTCCGCCATTTCACGATCAAGATCACCCGTGGGCTCATCGCATACCAACAGTGCAGGATCGGCAACGAGCGCGCGCGCAATGGCGACGCGTTGCTGCTGTCCGCCGGAGAGCTCCGCGGGCTTATGCGAGGCCCGATCGGCGAGACCTACCAGTTCGAGCGCCGCTTTCACATTGGCGCGGCGCTGTGCCTTCGAAAGATCGGTCATCAACAATGGCAGCTCAACGTTTTGTTCGGCGGTGAGGAGTGGCATGAGATTGTAGAATTGGAACACGAAGCCCACATGGTGCGCGCGCCAACCGGCAAGCTCGCGCGCCGTGAGCTTGTTGATCTGTTGGCCGGCCACGAGAAGATCGCCGGTATCCGGACGATCGATGCCGCCGATCAAATTGAGCAGCGTGGTTTTGCCGGAACCGGACGGACCCATCAAAGCCAGAAATTCTCCTGCCCGGATTTCCAAGTCCATTCCGTGCAGAACCTCCACGCGCTGTTTGCCGCGAATGTAGCTCTTGACGATTCCCTTGAGGGAAACGATCGCTGTCATGCGTTTGCTCCTAATCGCCCGTGCTTGCAGACGTGTTGTTTCGCCCTGGAGAAATATATGGCGCTTAGGTCGATAGGCCGGCCAATCATGTCGAACGGTCGATCTGCAGTGATGAACGGTCGAATTCGACCTGCCCCCAGCTCAACCCCTCGGGGCAACCGTCTGCGGTCGCTTTTCGACCGTCCATCATTGATCCGCGCCCATGGGTCCGCTTGCCGATAGTCTCTCCGGAGGAACATCAAATATGGCAACCGTGGCAAACGAAAAAACATCACTCCTGAGGCAATTGCGCATCGATCGCGGTCCGCCTCCCGCCGCCAAAATCTTGCGCCTATGGTGGAAAATCACGTTGGGCGCCTCGCTCTTCGCGGCAGGTGCCGTCGCCCGGCATTTCACGCGTTCCGCCTACGAGGATGCCAAGCCGATTTTTGAGCGCAACGAGAAGGAAGACTCCGTTGCCATCGATCAGAAAGATCCTCGCATTCTTCCCGACATGGGTGCGCACGTATGCTTCTTGAGCGCGGCCCGCATTGGGATATGAATAACAGACCGGCCTCTTTCACCCTCGGAAAGCGACTCAGTTCGATCCGCGCGCAGAAAAAGTGGACCTTGAGGGAAATGAGCCTGCATACAGGCATTCCTTCTTCGACCCTGGCCAAAGTCGAACACGGTCGGTTGACCTTGACTTACGACAAACTGGTCCAAATCAGCCAGCGGCTCAATGTCCGCGTTTCCGAATTCTTTGCGGATCAGCCCGCCATCGAAGAACAAAGTGTGACTGCGCGCCGCAGCGTCGATCTTCTCAAAAGTGCAGCATGCCTAAGCACCGAACACGCGGACTATTATTATCTCTGCCAGGATTTGCGCGGTAAGCGCATGATCCCCATTTTGATGAAAGTCCGCCGCAACGGCGTTCGAGAGAGCGCAAACCTAGCTCGCCACTCAGGCGAGGAATTCGTGTATATGCTGAGCGGCAGCATCAGGGTACTAACGGAATTTTATAATCCAGCCACCTTGAACGAAGGCGAGTCGATCTATATCGACAGCACTATGGGACATGCCTACGTCATCGCAGACGGTTGCGATGAAGCAATGGCTCTCGTCCTGTGCTCCAGTGCTGACGTCAGCGTCGTGGACTCATTGTTCTCATCGCATGGGGTAGTCTCATCGCAGCGGCGCGCGCAGGCGCTATACTCGTGCGGAGGCAGCACGGAGCATGCACCATGCTGTAGGACAGACCGGCGACCCTAGAGAGTAAGCTCATCAAAAAACGATTGAAGCCCTCCGGCACCGATGTCGCGGCACCGAGAAAACTGCGTGTGCTGCGTCTCTTGGGTCCCGGTCTCATTACGGGCGCGGCGGATGATGACCCAAGCGGAATCGCGACCTATGCGCAGGCGGGGGCGCGTTTCGGCTTTCAGCTCGCCTGGACTATGTTGCTGACGTACCCGTTGATGGCGGCGATCCAAAGCATCAGCGCCCGGATTGGCCGCACGACCGGCCAGGGTATTGCCGCCAACATTCGCATGCAATATCCCAGCGCACTTTTGCACGGCAGCGTGGCACTCTTGTGTTTCGCCAACCTCTGCAACATCGGCGCTGACTTGGGCGCGATGGCAGAGTCCGCACGGCTGCTCTTGCCGATGGTGCCCAATTCGGTGTTGCTTGTATTATTTGCAGCTGTCTGCGCAGGAGGCCAAATCTTCCTGAAATACGCACGGTATGCATCCATTTTAAAATGGCTGACGCTCTCCTTGTTCGCGTACTTCGCCACGCTCTGCGTCGTCCATGTGACGTGGGTTGAATTCTTCAAGGGGTTGTTATGGCCCCGTTTATCTTCCAGTAAGGACTTTTGGCTCACCGTCGTAGCGGTTCTGGGGACCACCATTAGTCCGTATCTGTTCTTCTGGCAAGCATCCACAGAGGCGGAAGACACCAACGCTGATCCGATCAGGAAGCCGCTGCGAACAAGGCCCTCGCAGGGCAGCGACGCGCTGACTCGCATCCGCTTGGATACGTTGCTCGGTATGGGTATCTCCAACCTCGTCGCGCTGGCCATCATGGCCACGGCCGCTGCAACTTTTCACGTCAAGGGAATAGGTAATCTGGACAGCGCGGCGCAAGCCGCCGAAGCGTTGCGGCCGCTTGCCGGGCAATTCGCCTTTGCGTTGTTTGCTTTGGGAATCATTGGCACCGGACTGCTCTCGGTGCCGGTACTGGCAGGTTCGGCCGCTTATGCGCTTGGTGAGGCACGCGGGTGGCCGGTCGGTTTATCCCGCGCGCCGTCCCAAGCGAAGGCCTTTTATGCAACCATTTTGACTGCGACTCTGCTCGGAGCGCTCGCAAATGTATTGAGCATAAATCCCCTGAAGGCGCTGGTCTGGGCGGCTGCCCTAAACGCGATCGTGGCCGCCCCGATTATGGCAGTGATTCTGCGCCTGGCGACCAATCGGAAGGTCATGGGAAAATTCAAAATTGGCCGCGGCTGGCTGATCACAGGATGGCTTGCCACCGGCGTCATGGCCATCGCATCAATCGCGTTTCTCCTTTCGATCTTCATCGGCGGGTAACCGCGATCGGTACGGCCACCCATGGCCTCGGAAGTATCCGACGCAAGAACGCGGCTCTCGGCACTGGTAGGACGGTGCAAATTCCCGCTAACTATGTCTCTTCACGATGTTCTTGCGGAGGAAGCATGGCCAGGAAATACAGCAAAGGTGCAAGCCGGAAAGTCAGCAAGGTAATGAAGGAGCGCAAGAAGGGCACGCTCAAAAGCGGTCGGTCGGGCCGCAAAGTAAAGAGTCGCAAGCAGGCCGTCGCGATCGGGCTTTCAGAAGCGCGCAAGGCAGGCAAGAAGGTGCCAAAGAAGAGTTCCCGCAAGAAATAAAGGCGCGGAAACCGATAAATCCCTAAGGCCGTCGCGCATCCCCTGCGCGACAACCACTAGCTCTTGGTGGGGTGGCTCGCCGCGAGTTGCTGCACGACCTGCAGTGCTTTTGCCACGTTCTCGGCCGGCGATATACCTCCGACCGTCGCGACTATCTTGTGATCCGGGGTGACGACGAAAGTCGTGCGCTCGACGAACCCATGACCGATTTCAATGCCGCGGGAATCCTTCATCGATGCCGCAGCTTGACCGTTGTATGAATCGGTAATTTTAAGATCGTAGGATTTCGAAATAGTACGCTTTTCGTCGGAAGCTACCGGCAGCTTGCCGGCACAGTAGGCCGGATCAGCCGAAAAATCATTGAGTCGCGCAACGCTGTCCAGCGACACGCCGATGACACTGGCTCCTGCGGCCGCGAATTTATCGTGATCTTCGGCAAAGGTGTGCGCCTGGATGTTGCAGCCGCCGGTATAGGCCGAGGGATAAAAGTAGACCACCACGGGGCCCTTCTTAAGCGCCTCATTCAACGAAAATGTAAATTCCTTCCCTGCCAGAGAAGCTTGCGCTTTGAAATCGGGTGCACGATCGCCTTCTTTCAATGCGGCGAACGCCGGAGCGACGGCAATGGAGGACAGCAAACAGCAGAATAAGATCGTCTTCATAGCAAGCCCCTCAAACATGTTTTTCCAAGCGTTAACCCGCAAAAGGATACTCCCAAATCATGGCGAGAGGGAATTAGCAGTCGCGTTTGACTGCGCCAAGCTAGCCGACCGGATAAGCTCGCCCAGGAGGCTCAAGACCATCCTGTGAACACTTGCACGTGAAACTATGAAAATCGCGGCGATCCAGGCGCTGATTGGAGCGCCGTACTCGGATGTGCCCGGCCTTGATATGCTGACAACCGGCAAAGATACCAATTCAGCATGGCTCCGAAGGCTTTCGTATCGTGGAGTTCCGGTAAGGACAGTGCGTTCGCGCTTTGCGAGGCGATGCGGCTCGGCCTCGCCGAAATAGCGGGCGTCGTCACAACCGTCAACGAACGCTTCGATCGAGTGGCAATGCACGGTGTGCGCTCCGAGCTTCTCGACCGCCAGATAGCAGCCCTGCGCCTGCCGGCGATTAAAGTACTGATACCCAGTCCCTGTACGAATGAGATTTATGAAGCGCGCATGGGCGAGGCCTGCGCCGAGATGAAGGCGTCCGGCATTCGTCACATCATATTTGGAGATCTGTTTCTCGAGGATATTCGCGCCTATCGCGAGCGGACTCTGGGGGCGATCGGGATGACGCCGATCTTTCCGCTGTGGGGCGGCGGCACGCGGCAATTGGCAGTGAATATGATCGACAGCGGTCTCGTCGCGCATCTGGTCTGTCTGGATCCTAAACGCATCGCCCCGGAATTTGCCGGACGCCGGTTCGATGCAAGGCTGCTGAACGATCTACCGGCGAACGTCGATCCTTGCGGCGAGAACGGTGAGTTTCACACGGTGGTTACCGAGGGCCCGATGTTCGCCGAACCCATCGAAGTGTCGATCGGCCAAACGGTCGAGCGCGACGGCTTTGTTTTTACCGACGTCATACCCGGAGGATTACCCCGACTTCAGGCGGCGACATACGCCGCAGAGTAAGCCGAACGTGGTGTCGAAAAGATGCTCACACAAACGTCGTAGCCTCATGGATGCGTAAAACAGGTGACCGCCAATGGCCCAAGCCGAAATCCTGAACACTGAAGAAGCCGAACTACGGGCACTCATCGCGCGATGGTCGCAGGCGGTGCGCAACAAAGATATCGCGGGTATTCGGGCCGACCATGACCCGGATATCTTGATGTTCGATGTGCCGCCGCCGTTTCTGTCCCGAGGAATCGAGGCCTACATGGCGACCTGGCCGCAGTTCCTGAACTGGTCTGCGAAAGCGGTGAAGTTCGAATTTACCGATGTGGAGATCACGGCGGGGCCGGAAGTCGCGTTTGCAACGGCCATAGGCCATTGCAACGGCACTGAGGAAGGTGGCGGCGCGCCTGCAGAGCTTCAATTTCGGTTGACGATGGGATTTCGCAAGAAAAATGGGCGTTGGCGCATCGTCCACGAGCATCATTCCGTACCGGCTACGAACTGAGGCCGGCATGCCCTCAAGAAAATAGCGCGGCGCGGACTCGCTCGCGGCTAAAGGGGATGTCGCGCAGGCGCTTTCCTAAGGCATTTGCGAGAGCATTCGCGAGCGCCGCGGCAGCGGGTCCTTGCGCGGCCTCGCCCGCGCCGAGGAAGGGTTGTCCCGGGCGCGGGATTAGATGCACGTCCACCGAATCGGGTACCGACGCGAAGCGTAAGATCGGATACGTGGACCAATCGGTCGAGGTGATCCGCGTATCGTCGAATTTCACCGCCTCGTAAAGCGTCCAGCTCATGGATTGCAGGATTCCACCTTCCGTCTGATTGCGGATACCGTCCGGATTCACGATCTCTCCGCTGTCGATCGCAGCCACCGCGCGCACCATCCGGATCGTTCCGGTTTCAAATTCCACCGACACCTCGCAGGCGATCGCACAGTAGGAGGCGAGATTCTTATAGCGTGCGAAGGCAAAGCCCTTGCCGTGACGTGGCGGCATTTTGCCGGCCCAGTTGAACTTTTTCGCAGCCAGCTCAACCACGTCTCGCGCGCGGGGATCTTGCAGATGCTTAAGCCTGAATGCCACAGCATCTTCCGCCGCCGCCTGAGCCAATTCATCCATGAAGCTTTCGATCGAAAAGACATTCATGTAGGCGCCGAGCGAGCGCAGCGCCGACACCCGGATCGGCATGTCTTTGAGAAAATGCCACTGCACATGCTTGCCGGGGAAAGCATAGAGCGGAACGGAATTTCGATCGCCGCTGCCTTCGGGCGATATCCGCACGCGCGCAGGATTTGGTACAAAAGGCCGCGCGAGCAGCCGCGCAGGCAGCAGCGCGGCGGCGGGGCCGGGGCGCGAACCGTGCGGATTGCTCCACAACTCATAGCGCCAGTCAGCCACCCGCCCCTGCACATCGAGCGTGGCTCGGACCTTGGTCACCATCGCAGGCCCAAAGGGTTCCCACATATGTTCCTGCTCACGCATCCATTGGACTCGCACGGGCACCCCGGGCAGGGTTCGCGCAATGAGCACCGCATCGGCGACGACATCGTCCGCACCATTGTGGCCGTAGCAGCCCGACCCTTCGGTGTGAATGGCGTGAATCTTCTCCACGGGCATGTCGAGCAGCTCGGCGAGTGCGGCACGATTGGGGAACACCCCTTGAGAGTGATTCCAAACCGTTAAGGAGTCCCCTTGCAGGAGCGCGACCGCGCAAGATGGACCCATGGATGCGTGACACTGATAGGCACGAGTAAAGGTTGCTTCCAAGGTCCTCGAATCTGGCTCGGGTGCAGCACTTGCCGGACCAGAACCCTGATCGATAACGACGGCCACCTCCGCGGGCAGCGCCAGCAGGAAAGCGGGCAAATCGTCTTGCGGCGGGAGCGACGCGTGCTCCGACCACTGCGCAGCGGCGGTAAGCTTTCGCATTGCTTGGACCGCCTGGAATTCGCCCTTCGCAACAACGGCAAGAAAATTCCCGTCTCGCACGATCTTGATGACTCCGGGCATTGCCTCGACCTGGCTCGAATCCAAGCCGGTCAAGACCGCCGCCGGACTCGGCGGTCGAACCACACGAGCATGTACCATGCCGGGTTGCTTCATATCCTGCACATAGGCCGCGCCGCCGGTGACTTTCGCGGGAATGTCCACCCGCTGCATCGACCTGCCCATCGACTGAAAGTCCTGCGTCGCCTTGAGTTTCGATTGCGGCTGCGCTTGCACGTGCAAGAATTCTTTGGCCACGAGTTCCGCATATCCAAGCGAACGGCCGCCGCTCGCCATCACGGCGCCTTGCCTTGCGCGCAATTGGGATGCGTCGACCTGCCAGCGAGCGGCGGCCGCACCGATGAGCAGTTCGCGGACCTGCGCGGCAGCATTTCTAATCGCCGTGCCGCTGTCCTGAAGCGAATGGCTGCCCGCCGTATAACCTTCATTCACCGTTAGCGCGGTATCCGCAGTGACCAAATGAATCGAGGCAGGCTCGACTTCGAGTTCCTCGGCCGCAATCTGAATGATCGCGGTCTTGATACCCTGTCCCAGTTCGGCCTTGCCTGTGAACACGGTGACGGCGCCGGCGGCATCAATACGAATCCACGCGTCAAGATAGGGTGCCTTGGATAGACTTCCCGGCAGCCGAGCAGCTTCGGCCCTCGTTGGCCTTGGGACGCCGATCGAGAAGCTGACAATCAATGCGCCGCCGCTTGCGCAAAAATCGCGGCGCGTGATTTTCACGGCGGGGCTCACCGAAAGGCACTCACTTGCCGCAACTCAGCCGCCCGTTTCACGGCTGCCAGTATCCGCATGTGTGTGCCGCAGCGGCAGAGATTGGGTTCGAGCGATCGGCGTATGTCGGCGTCGGTGGGACTGGCGTTCTTTTCGAGCAGCGCGTACGCACGCATCATCATCCCGGCAATGCAATAGCCGCATTGAGCCGCTTGGAGTTCTATGAAGGAGCGCTGCAAGGGTCCCGGGCTTTCGATGCTCCCAAGGCCTTCAACCGTGGTGATGCGCCGGCCTTGCAGCAACATGATCGGAGTCACGCACGAAAATACGGCCTCGCCATCGATCACCACCGTGCAGGAACCGCATTGCCCGAGTCCGCATCCAAATTTGGCTGCATTCAGTCCAAGGTCATTGCGCAGCACGTAGAGCAGCGGTGTCTGAGGATCGGCCGTCACCTGGTGCTCATGGCCATTGACATTGAGGCGTATGCTCATAGTCCTTCATTTCCATTTTTGATGGCGCGCCGCGCTGCTTGTATCTCTTCAGGCAGTTCCCGCCAGGGTGCTTTGTCGCTGTAGCCCGCGCGCAGATCCTCGAGCAATGCCGCTAGTTGCACATCGCTGATGGCGCCATCGAAGCCGGGCATAATGGCGCCGGCTCGACCCTCGGCGGTGCTAAGACCGAGCAAGGTGACATTGATGAGGTTGCGCGGACTCGGCGCATTCACCGCCGTACTCAATTTCAGGTCGATTCCACCGAACGGCAAGGCGCGGGTGCCGTCATGGCAACTTGAACAACTTGCTGCATAGATTTCAGCGCCTAACCCCGGCTGTTTCTCGCTGAAGTTGGTCGCAACCACTCGAGTCGAATTGATCTGCGAACCGATAAACACTGCCAGGGCATGTATGTCGGCTTTTGATGCAGCTGCGAGATCAGCGGTCACACCGGCCATGGGCCCACGCGCCACGCCGTGCTGAACATGCCAGCCAGTCTCAAAATATTTCTGCAAGCTCTGGGACGTCCAGGGAACCGGCGCAGGCGCCGAATGATTCAGAGCGTACGCATCCCAACCCTCGACACGCGCGCCGGCGTAGGATTGGTTGGTTCGTTCCGCGCCCAGCACGTTGCGCGCTGTGTGGCAGGCTCCGCAGTGCCCAAGCCCTTTGGCAAGATACGCGCCGCGATTCCATTCAGAACTCTGTGAAATATCTGCTCGGTAGGGACCGGTCTTGAAATACAGCGCCTTCCATGCCGCTATTAGGGGCCTGAATTTAAGTGGAAACCAGATCTTATTGCGAGCAGCAGGGGCTTGAATGGGCTCGCGGGTCATCAAATATGCGTACAACGCGCGATCATCGTCATCCGTGACCTGTGTGAAGTGATCGTAAGGAAAGGCGGGATAAAGTTGCTCCCCCGCGCGATTGACGCCCTCGTGCATTGCGCGCTGGAATGCCGCTTCCGACCAGCGGCCGATTCCCGTCCGTGAATCCGGCGTTATATTGGTCGAGTAGATCGCGCCGAAAGGCGTCGGTACAGCACGTGCGCCGGCGAATATTTCGCCACCCTGCCGCGTATGGCACACAGCACAGTTACCAATCGCGGCAAGCTCTGCTCCCCGAGCAACGAGCGCGGCATCGAAAGCGCTCGCTGCAGGTTGAGAGATCGGCGGTATTTCGGCGTGAGAGGACAAGAATAGCAGGCCGGCAACGGCGATCAGCAAGCAAGCCGCGATCAAAATACCGAGACGCATGTCCTAGCGTATCCGGGTTTGGCGGTCATTTACAGTTAAGTGCTCGACGCAACTGCATTGTAAATATTTCAGCAACAGAGGAAAGACATACCGTCTAATGCCTCACGACCAGCCTGACATCGCCTTCGCGGCGCGTCTGCGTGACCGCGATGTCGTTGCCGTTGCGTTTCAGATGCACGTCGATCGAACCCGTTGCCAGGCGCAGGTTACGCAGGTGCAGTTCCCCGAGAAACTGCGGCAATACGGGACGGTAGAACGCAATCTCTTGCTTGCGCTCAGACAGTGTCAGCCCCAAGCATGCCTGAAGCAGCGCAAGAAACGTCGCGCTCGCCCAGGCTTGCGGTGAGCAGGCGACTGGATATTGGGTGGGTCCGGCGTGCTGCAGACGCACGAAGCCGCAAAACAGTTCGGGCAAACGGCGTAAATCCATGTAACTCACCGCATCGAAAATCGCCCCGAAGACTTGAGTGATCGCCTGTTTCTGATCATAGCGGGCCAGTCCCAGTGCGATCAGTCCATTATCGTGTGGCCAGACCGACCCGTTATGATAGGACATCGGATTGTAATGCGACTCCGATACTGCAAGCGTGCGAATGCCCCAGCCGCTGAAACATTTTGATTCCAGCAATGTCCGTGCAACTCGCTGCGCGCGCGCGGCACTCGCGATGCCCGTCAACAGCGCCTGGCCGGAATTGGAGGAAACGACTCGGCACGGCTGTTTTTCTCCATCCAAGGCGATGGCGTAAACCGAAAGCTCTTCGCACCAAAATTTTTCTTCGAAGCGTTTTTGCAGCGCATCGGCTTGCAGCTGCAATTCCCTTGCGTGTGATTCCAACCCCATGGCGGCGGCCAGCGTCGCCGCATGGCGTTTCGCTCCGTAGACATACGCCTGGACTTCACAGAGCGCGATCGGCCCCATCGCGTAGCGCCCGTCGCTGTGAAAAATCGCGTCGTGCGAATCCTTCCACCCCTGGTTGGCAAGGCCGGTGTCGGTTTGCCTGAGGTATTCAACAAAGCCATCGCGGTCAGGATCGCCGTAAGTATCGATCCACTTCAGCGCCGCGAGCGCATTCGGCCAAAGCTCCTCGATTGTGTCCAGATCGGTGGTGCGCGCAAAATACTCACCGAGAAGCAGCACAAACAGGGGCGTCGCGTCCACGCTGCCATAGTAGCGGCCGAACGGCACCTCGCGAAGGTTCGCCATTTCTCCATGGCGCATCTCATGCAAAATTTTGCCTGGTTCCGCATCGCGCTCCGGCTCGACCGTGGTTGCCTGTGTCGCCGCCAGAAATTTAAGCACGCCTTTGGCAATGCTGGGGTCGGCCCACAAGGTCATGAGAGCGGTAATGATCCCATCGCGCCCGAACGGCGTGCTGAACCAAGGCGTTCCCGCATACGGATAAGGTCCCAAAGGCGTATCCGTAATCAACATATACAAGTCCGCTATTGACCGACGCATCACTTCGTTGAATACCGAATTCGAGCTATCGACGCTGGCCGCCCGTCCACTTGAGTTGCGCAAGGCCTGGCGGGACCTGCGCATCTGGCGATAAAACGCACGGCCGCCCCATACCGCTCCTTCGGCACCCAATCCGGCACGAATGAACACCCGCCGCAATTGATGCGGTTTTAAAATGATCTCAAAAGAGGCGCGATCGGCGTTGAGCGCCTGTGGCTGTGGGCTGAATTCGAGCGTGGTGATGCGTTCGATCTCATCCAGCCCGAAATATCTCAGAACGACTTTGGCAGCGCTGCTGCAGGTCGCGGCGGCGCGGCCGTGCGCCTTGCGGTGCTCGCCGCGAACCTCAAACAGATCCGCGAAATCCGCCTCAAAGGACAACGTCAGCCGGACACGCAGCGCTCGGTCGCTGAAGTTGCGTACTGAGAGACGTTCATAGCAGGCTCCATCCCAGAGAAATATCAGCCGATGCAAGTGAATTTGCTCGCGACGCAGCGCAATCTGATCGCCGATAAAGAAGTCCGGATTGCTCAGATCGGCGATGAATACGCTGTTGTCGTCTTGAATCATGGAACTGAGCAACAGCGGACGGGTTTCCTCCAGAAGCAGGGTCAATTTGGACAGAATGCGGGTATCGCGATGGTATAGCCCCTCCGTGCTGCCGGGCTCGATGCCGATATTGCCGCGATGATCGAATACCACAAAGGTATCGCCATGCTTGAGCGTCCGGGTACGCCGTTCTTGGAACGTCGCGCTCGCGGCGATGCTGAATTGTGCGGCAGGCGCCCTTCCAAGCGCCGAGCCGGTTGCAGCATCGGTTGCAGCATCGGTTGCAGCGTCCACAGGCTTCATATCGGGCGTTTCCTAACATTTATCAATGCTGCTTGCCTCCGTAAGATCATTCCTGCTCGGATATGTTCCGCGCGCCACTGATGCATTGGAACTGAATCTGCTTCCATACGTCAAAGCTATTTTTCCGTTGGAACGACAAGGGAGAAGCATGAAGATCGCGCAAGTCGCACCGCTCTTTGAGGCCGTTCCGCCAAGACTCTACGGCGGCACCGAGCGGGTGGTCGCCTATCTGACAGACGCCTTGGTGGAATTGGGTCATGACGTGACGCTCTTCGCCTCCGGCGACAGTCAAACAAGTGCGCATTTGGCATCGGTATGGCCACACGCGCTGCGCTTCGATCCAAACGTCTTGGATTATTCTGCACCCCTCTGCATGCAGTTGGACGCCCTGGCGCGCCGCGCCCATGAGTTCGACGTTATCCATTGCCACTTAGATCATTTTGCCTACCCGGTTTTGCGTTTGCTGAAGGTACCCTCTCTCAGTACGTTGCACGGCCGGCTCGACCTTCCCGAACTCAAGGCCCTGTACAAAGCCTTCGGCGACACGGCAGTAGTTTCCATTTCCAACGCGCAGCGTGAGCCGCTACCCGAAGCCCACTATTTGGCCACCGTACACCACGGCATACCCCAGCACCTGCTGCGCCAGTCTGAGGGCGGCGAATACCTGGCGTTTCTCGGCCGCATCTCGCCTGAAAAGGCGCCCGATGCCGCCATTCGCATCGCGGCCCAGGCAGGCATGCCTTTGAAAATCGCCGCGAAGGTCGACCGCGCCGACCGCGAATATTTCACGACCACCGTCGAACCGCTGTTGTCTCAGGGCGATGTAGAATTCATCGGAGAGATTGCCGAGCACGAGAAGAATGAGTTTTTAGGCAATGCTGCTGCGTTACTCTTTCCCATCGCTTGGCGCGAGCCCTTTGGACTCGTAATGATCGAAGCCATGGCGTGCGGCACGCCGGTGGTCGCGTTTAGGAACGGATCCGTTCCCGAGGTGGTTCAAGACGGCGTAACCGGGCTTATTGTCGACTCTGAAAAGGAAGCCGTGGCCGCCCTCCGCCACATCAGAAACTTGGATCGAAATCGCATCCGCGCTGAATTCGACCGACGCTTCACGGCCCGGCATATGGCGCAAAATTATCTGAAGCTGTATTCGCGCTTGCAACACGCGCGCGCATCGACAGCCAAGGTTCAGGGTGCTGCCTCTCTGCAAAACTCTGCGCTCGCTGGACAGGCGACAAAGCTTAGCGCTCGGACTGACGGTGGTAATGGCCGCTTCGGTGCTCAGCCGGGTAGGTAGCAAGCGTGAAACCTACAGGCACGTTCCTCCGTTTGCGTACCAGTCTTACAAAAGCGCCGGTTGTTTGCTGATACCCACAGCGTACCCTTACTCCGAAGGAGACGAGGTCAACCTTCCTGAGTGCACCCTGCCGCGCGCACATGAAAAAAGCCGGCGGAGGTCCGCCGGCTTTAAAGGCAGATTCACGTTCAGATCAACGATCCTTGGTGCCGCGCGTCGTGCCGGATTCATTCGACTCATCCGCATCGTCGCTTTGGACTGCACTCTGCTGCGAACGTCCCGATCCTGACTGTTCAGACTGTCCACCGTGAGAGTGCTGGCCGCCTTTCTTACCGGCCTCGCTCGCTCGCTGCGGATCATTTGCAAAGTTGCCTGAACCGCCTTGTTGCCTCGAATTATCGGCGTTGCCGCCGCTCTGTTCGTTTGCCATGACATCACCTCGTTGATTGAATTGAGCGCGGTTAGTGTGGCAACTGAGAGTTCTTCAGCGAAGGTGCCGATTACCTCATGCGCGCGTCAGCAAAATGCACCGGGCTGTGACCGCCCGCGTGTAAGGGCTAACCTATGTGAATACCCGGGTGGCTTGCGGCACGCGTGCTGCGCGCGACCCTACATAAGTGCCGTGCCGCCATTCTCCAAAACTGCTAGTTTGGTCCACGTTGAATACCTTAGGGGAGAAAGCATGGCAGCATTCATGCGCAACAATGGCCTGACGTTGACCATCTTTGGCTTTTTTTTGCTTTTCCTATCCGCGGAAAGCGTTACCGGATATCACTCGTACAACGAAGACCGCCAGGATCACCATTGGCCAAGGGTTTCATACGGTAGTTATATCGTCAGTGGTTCCTTTCTCGAGTCCACCATGGAGAATTGGGAGAGCGAGTTTCTCGAGATGGCTGCCTACGTCGTTTTGACCGCATTTCTTTTTCAAAAAGGCTCGCCTGAATCCAAATCACCGATCGACACCGGCTCCGACGAGTCTAGATCTGCGGTTACGAGCCGCTCACCTTGGCCGGTACGGCGCGGGGGCTTGGCGCTGAAGATCTACAAGCGATCGCTTAGCCTGGCGTTCTGCGTCCTCTTTGCGCTGGCGTTCAGTCTTCATGCCTATGGCGGATGGCATGCCTTCAACGAGCAGCAACAAATGCACGGCGAACGGCCAATCTCGCTGCCCGATTTCCTGGGCAACAGTCACTTTTGGTACCAGTCCTTTCAAAATTGGCAAAGTGAATTCTTGGGCCTTGGCGCAATGATCCTGCTGAGCATTTGGTTGCGCCAAGAAGGCTCACCGCAATCAAAGCCGGTCGAGGCACCGCATGAGCAGACGGGACAGTAGCGGTCATACTGCGCGCCGCCACTGGAAAGCCGCGCCGAGTTCGTCAGGAGCTTCTGACCGGCCCATCACTGGCTTCTTATATGTATGATAGAGCCCTGTAGCAGCCGGAAATCGATCCATGAAGCGAGCCCAGTTTGCACAATGGCGGCCGAGTTGGCGTGCAGGCTTGATGGTATGCCCGCTGATATTACTAACAATGGCCGGGCTGCAGGGTGCCGCTGCTGTAGCTGCCGAGACTAAGCCCGTAAAAATCGGCATCATCGGGGCCGGCAAGATCGGCGGAACATTGGCCAAGTTGTGGGTTGACACCGACCACGAGGTGTTGATCTCCTCGCGCCATCCGGATGAGCTCAAGCCGCTTGCACAAGCGCTTGGTCCGAAAGCGCATGTCGGCACGCCGCGCGAGGCTGCAATGTTCAGCGACGTGGTGCTGATCTCGATCCCGTATGGAGCGTTGCCGCAGGTGGGCAAGGAATTGGCCCCAGAACTTGCCGGCAAGATCGTGCTCGAAACCGGCAATCCGTATCCCGAGCGCGATGGCGCCATGGCGCTCGAGGCGCGGCGCAAGGGGACCGGAGTGGCATCGGCGCAGTTCCTGCCGGGCGTTCGGCTGGTGCGTGCGTTCAATGCAATCAACTACCAGAGTCTGCGAAGCGAAGCGCATCGGGCCGGTGAAGCGGTCGCGATCCCGATTGCCGGCGATGATTCCCATGCGCTTGCGGTCGCCTCGCAATTAGTCAAGGACGCGGGTTTTGAGCCGGTAGTGGTGGGACCACTGTCGAGCGCGAAGCTGTTTGACGTCGGCACACCCGTATATGTGCAACTGCTGACGGCGAAAGAGTTGCGAGCGCGTCTGCGCTTATAGGGTGCCGCCGGACTTACGCACAGCCGTTAGATGAGCCGCGTAGCGATGGCCGGCGCAATCGAAGCCCGAGCCTTGATAGGCTGCCGGTCTGCCCGGATGGCCCATAGAGGACGATCAGAAACATGGAAACGATTGGCGGCGACTTGCGCCAGATGCAGCGAATCCCCCTGGCTCCTTCTCACGTTGAGGCGCTGCGCGCGGCGGGCAAGATCGCCACGTATCCCGCCGGCACGTTACTCGCAAGGCCCGGCGAGGCGGCGGCCCGCTTTGTTTATGTGGAGGAAGGCGAGATCGAGGCGGTCAATTCCTATACCGATGAACGTCTCATCCCATCGACGATCGGTCCCGCTCAGTTCATGGGTGAAATTGCCTTTCTGAACGGCGGCGCCTGGTCGATACCCATGCGCACCGTGAAGGACACCCGGGTAATCGAGGTGCCCAGGGAAGCGATGCTGACGTTAATGTCTCAGATCCCGGAAATGTCCGACATCATCATCACGGTGTTTTCCGCGCGCCGGCGGCGGCAACTTGAGAGCCGCGACAGCAGCTTGAGGCTCATCGGCGAAGACGAGGACCGAAACGTACGTCGAATCGCAGAGTTTGCCAGCCGCAATCGCATCCCCTACTCGTCCCTACAGTTGGGAAGCCCGGAAGCCCAGGCCACCGCGCAGAACTGTTCGATCGCTCCTGGAACACCCGCAGTGATTTTCGGACGCGGCGTCGTGCTGGCGGACCCCACACCGGACAAGGTGGCGCGTCTGCTCGGGCTCCATCTGGACTTTAAGGACGAGGAAACATTCGACGTGCTGATCGTCGGCGGCGGCCCCGCGGGAGTCGCCGCGGGCGTGTACGCGGGAACCGAAGGCCTGTGCGCGTTGGTCGTAGAAGACATAGCCATCGGCGGTCAGGCTGGAACATCCAGCCGTATCGAGAATTATATGGGCTTCCCAACCGGCATTTCTGGTGCGGATCTGGTCTGGCGCGGCGAAGTCCAAGCGATGAAATTCGGGACGCGCTTCGCGATGCCGCGCCGAGTTGTGCTCCTGCAGAAGCTCGAGGATGAGAGCTTCTGCGCCACGTTCGACAACGGCCAGCGTGTCCGCGCCAAAGCGGTCGTGGTGGCGACCGGCGTTCAGTACCGCCGTCTGCCGCTCGAGCGGCTTGCTGATTTTGAAGGAGCCGGTGTTTATTACGCGGCGACTGAGATTGAGGCGCGCTACACCAAGGACACGGAAGCCGTGATCATCGGCGGCGGCAACTCAGCAGGTCAGGCGGCGATGTTTCTCAGCCGCTCGGCGAGTTGTGTACGCGTATTGGTTCGCGGAGCGTCATTGGCTGCGTCGATGTCCAGTTATCTCTCCACCCGGCTCCAAGCCGATCCCCGGATCACCGTCCAGTACGGCGCCGAGGTCAGCGGTCTGCATGGCGGGGACCGTCTGGAATCGTTGACTATTCACGACTTGAAAAGCGAAACAAGCCGTGTCGTCGACACCCGCGCGCTGTTCATCATGGTGGGCGCCGCGCCAAACACCGAGTGGCTCTCAGGATTGGTAAAGCTGGATGACAAAGGCTTTGTCGTAACCGGCTACGGTGCCGGAGGCGTGGCTTCGCTGTTCGCCACTTCTCAGCCCGGCATCTTTGCCGTCGGTGATGTGCGCGCGGGCTCGGTCAAGCGCGTCGCTGCCTCGGTCGGCGAGGGATCGGTCGTCATATCCAAGGTGTGGGAGTTTGTAAACGCTCGCCGGTAGTGCGTCCCCGACCAGCGTCGATGTCTTGCGCCGTGCGCCGCAGACACGCGGGAGGCGGTTTTAACTAAAAGGCCTATTCCATCGCTCAAAATTTATGGGTCGAGAGCAACAGGCTCGTTTCGGTGTTCGAGATTCCGTCGATGAGACGGATCCGGCCCAAGACACGGTCGACCGCTGCGAGAGTGTCGGCACGAAGCTCGGCCACGATGTCCCAGCGTCCGTTCGTGGTGTGAAGCGAGCAAACGGCGGGGTCGCCTCGCAGTGACCTAAGTACCTCATCGGTTCGGTTGCCCTCGACCGCGACCGTCATCAGAGCCCGAATCGTCTGCTCCTCGACCTGTGGTTTGAGTTTGACGGTATAGCCGACAATAGTGCCGTCAGCTTCCATCCGAGCGAGCCGATTCTGTACTGTGCCGCGAGCGACCTTGAGGGTCTTCGCCAAGGTCGCCACGGGTACCCGCGCGTCCTCGCGCAACAACGACAGTAATTCCCGGTCGGTGGAATCCATCCGAAATCTCCTCATCAGCGCCCATACCCGCAGGTTTGCACATAACGCCAGCGATAAATGACTATTTGTACAATTATAGCCGCTTATTGATCAACTTACTGGCTAGAAATTAGCTTTACCCACCCTGAAACTATGAAAATTGGCGTGTTTGGGGAGAGGAGTCATGGTCAATTACATCGGAACTGAGCGCCTCCGAGCGCTGGTAGCGCGGGTCGGTGTTGGCCGTTTCATTGAGGAACTCGCTCAAGAAATCGCGGCCGACTACCGGCGATGGGACGAGTTTGAGAAATCCGCGCGGCACGCCAGTCATTCGCCCACGGGCGTGATCGAACTCATGCCCACGAGCGATGGGCGTCTCTATTCATTCAAGTACGTCAACGGACATCCCAAGAACACCGCGCAGGGCCTGCTCACGGTAACTGCATTCGGCGTGCTGGCCGACGTCGCCACGGGCTATCCCGTGCTGCTGTCGGAGATGACCTTCATGACTGCCCTGCGCACTGCCGCGATATCCGCGCTCGCAGCGACGCGGATGGCGCGTTCCTCTAGCCGTGTCATGGCCGTGATTGGAAATGGCGCACAGAGTGAATATCAAGTCATCGCATTCCACCGGATGGCGGGTATTCGTGAAGTGCGGCTCTATGACACTGATTCCGAGGCGACGGCCAAGTCGGTTCGCAACCTGACTCGATTGCAACTTCCCAATCTTGCCGTCACTCGTTGCAGCAGTACGGCCGACGCCGTGCGCGGCGCCGACATCGTCACCACGGTTACGGCAGATAAACGCAACGCCATCATCCTCACGCCGCAGATGATCGAACCGGGGATGCATTTGAATGCCGTCGGCGGGGATTGTCCAGGCAAGACGGAACTGCATCCGGATATCCTGCGTTCAGAAGCGGCTCGCATCGTGGTGGAGTTCGAAGCGCAGGCCCGCATCGAGGGCGAGATTCAACAATTGGGCGGTGCGGTGCAAGTGACTGAACTGGCTCATGTCTTGCTGGGAGATAGCCCCGCTCGATTGGCTGATGACGAAATCACCATTTTCGATTCGGTCGGATTTGCCTTAAGCGACTTCTCGGCATTGCGATATCTCTTGAAGCTCAATGGCGAGTACCCGGATGGCGGTCAGCGCATCGACCTCATTCCTGAGATGGAAGATCCCAAGGATCTATTCGCCTGTATGGCGAACGAGACCGTGCGCGCGCGGCAACGGCGGTTCGCCTGATGGGCAGCGCCAATCGCACTGCGAGCCTGATCGGCGCGCCGACGGATATTGGCGCCAGCGATCGCGGCGCCTCAATGGGACCCGAAGCATTGCGCGTTGCCGGAATTCACGCGGCTCTCACGCAACGCGGACTGGAGGTGGTGGATTGCGGCAATGTCAGCGGCCCCGTCAATCCCGGACTGCTCAAAGTCGACGGTTACCGCAATTTGGCGCAGGTTACCGCCTGGAATCGCGAAGTACACGACGCGGTGTACCGAGAGTTGTCGGAACAACGCCTACCGATATTGCTGGGAGGCGATCACTGCCTGAGTATTGGTTCCATCTCGGCGGTCGCGCGCCACTGCCGCAACAAGCGCAAACCTTTGCGCGTACTTTGGCTCGACGCGCACGCCGATTTCAATACCCGCGAGCTGTCGCCCAGCGGAAGTCTGCACGGCATGCCGCTGTCCTGCTTGTGCGGATTCGGACCTCGCGAATTGCTGCAGATCGGCGGCGCAACGCCGGCGATATCCGCGAAGTCGGTTCGGCAGATAGGGATCCGCAGCGTCGACACCGGCGAGCAACGTTTTGTGCACGAACAACAACTGGAAGTGTTCGACATGCGCTGCATCGATGAAATGGGCATGCGGCAGACCATGGAGTTGGCGCTGCAGGATTTAGACTCTGACACTCACCTGCATGTCAGTTTCGATGTGGATTTTCTCGATCCGGAAATCGCCCCTGGGGTCGGCACCACGGTGCCCGGCGGTTTGTCTTACCGCGAAGCGCAGCTGTGCATGGAAATGATTGCGGACACGGGCCAGATGGCCTCACTGGATATTATGGAACTCAATCCCGCCCTGGACGTGCGCAATAAGACGGCGGTGCTGGCCGTCGATTTGGTCGAATCCCTATTTGGCAAGAGCACGCTGATGCGAAAACCGCCCTCGTATGCGGATAGGCTCGTCAACGCTTAGATGTCTCCGCAATTTACTGCTCGGCCACCGGCATGACCCCCGGACCAATACGCCGTTCCGCCTTCTGTTTCGCCACCATCGCCTTAACTTCATCGCGCAACTGCTGACCGTCATAGACGATGCCGTCCTTGATGATGTAGTCGATGCCGCCCACTCGTTCGGTCCGTTGCGTCTGCTGGTTCAGGCGGATGGTGCCCGTTGGATACAACAATTTTAGATTGGCCAGGGGATTGCCTTTGATCGCGACGATGTCTGCCTTCATGCCGATCTTCAACGTGCCGAGCTGATCCTCATGCCCCAAAGCGCGCGCGCCGCTCTGCGTTGCCGCCCGGATGACTTCCAAGGGTGTAAAGCCGGCCTCGCGCAGCAGTTCCAGTTCCTGGGTGAAGCCGAACCCCGGGAGGTTGTACAAGAAGCCGGCATCGTCACCTACCGGCACTAAGCCGCCACGGTTTTTGAACTCGTTGATGAACTGCATCCATATGCGGTAGTTCTCGCGCCAGGCAATTTCGCGTTCAGTGGTCCAGTCGAACCAGAAGGAGCCATGATTTAGCGGATTGGGTCGCCAGTAATCCCACAGCGCCGGCAGCGTGTACTCGTCCTGCCAGGGCGCGCGGATGACGCGCCACAAATCGCGGCTGGCGAGGTAGGGCACGAAGGTCGGCGTGATAATAAAACGTCGTTTGAGGAGAGTATCCATAACCTCCTCCCACTTCTTGGAACCCGGGGGAGCCGCCTGCATCCAGAGGGTCCCCGCCTCGCCGAAGCGGTCCTGTTCGTCGTCGTAGATATAGTTGTTGGAATAGTGTTGGATCGAGCGGTCCTCGAACATCGATTCGGGTAGGCCGTACCAATGCTCCATGGCCTCCAGGCCATGTTCGGCAAGGTAGACAATGTTGCCCTCCGAGACCTGTAGCTGGTCATTGTGAATGGTCGTGTGCAGTCCCACCCGACGCGCCTCCTCTATGCCCGCAACGGTCAGATTGGTCGGTGTGCCCAAAAATTTTACGCCATCGACGCCCTGTTTCTTGAAGTCGCGGATTCGCGCCTTGGCTTCCGCCACCGTCGAGAACGGATGTGGGACGTTGGCGAAGAATGGATAGACATCGATGCGCGGCGCCGCGATCTCATTGCGCTCGCTGCGTCGCTTGATGTCGAGCAGCCAGGCGGGTTGGTGGAAGGTCTGGCCGAGATCGCGGACTGAGGTAATGCCGTTGATGAGCCACAACTTCAGGATGTAATCGGTCGGCGTTTTCTGAAGATGATTGAGCGAAAATGTGTGTACGTGGGTGTCGATGAAGCCGGGCATGATGTAGTAGCCGGACATGTCGATCTCGTGGTCGCCTTTCTCGGGTCGGCGGTTCGCTTCGATTCGGCCCGGCGCGCCGACTAATTTGATTTCTATGATTCGGTCCCCTTCGACGACCAGATCAATCGGTCCGCGCGCCGGTGCCCCGGTGCCGTCAATCATGTACGCGCCTCGCAGAATGAGCCGGTTGAATGGCCCGACGCCTTCCGTCCGATGAGGGATGGGATCAGCCACCATGACGGCCGGCGGTGGTGCCAGTTGCGCCATGGCGGGCCGCGCGATGCAACTCGTCGCTATCAGGAACATCGTGCGGATCAAAGAGGCAGGCAGTGCCGGCCAAAAGGCAGTCCACTTCATCCCATTCATTGGAAATCCCCCGATCTTCGTCGCTGTGACGCATTGTATGAGCGAGACGCGTCATCCCGCAAAGCACGGGTTCAGAAGGGGGCAATCAGAGCGGCGGCGGCCACCCGGCCGGGCCTTTCAATAATTTGTCCAGTTGACGCGGAAGACGAGGTGCGGTTGGATTGCAGGCTAGCCGACTTACGGAGAGGATGACACATGCAGGCAAGCCACCGGGTGCAGCGGATCGCAGGCGCCCTTATTTTTTGCAGCCTCGGAGCAGCGCCGCTCGTGGCCGCCGACAAGCGGCCCTTCGCCAGCAGTGACTTCACTTCGTTGCGCTCGGCAATGCCGGTAGCAATCTCGCCCGACGGCAAGGCTATCCTGTTCGACGTGCACTTCTATGATGAAAAAGGGCCCGCCAAGGACGAATGGCGCACTGCCCCGGTGGCCGGCGGCGACTCTCTCAAGCTTGATCTGCCGGAAAAATTCACGCCCTTCGGCTTCACCAGGGACGGAGCGCTGTTCGGTGAATATCGTATCGACGATCAGACGCAGCTCGCCCTCGTGCCCATGACCAGCGGCAAGCCGACGGTAATCTTCACGCTGGCGCGCGGCAGCCGCGCGCCGGCCATTTCACCCGACGGCGCGAAGATCGCCGTGCTCTCGGATGCTCGAGCAAAGGACAAACACGATCAGCACAACGTGGTTGAGAACGACGAGGCAAGCTTGTATGTTTTCGATCTCAATTCACACGGTGGCGGGTGGTGGTGTCAGGAACTGCGCACCATCAGCGACTTTGCCTGGTCCAGGGATTCCCGTCGGCTCGCGGTTGTGACGCAACTGCCTAAGCTCGGCAATCACGACCCGCACTCGATGCTGCATGTCTGCAACGCGGACGGAGCGCGTCAGGTCGCCGATGTACCGACGATCACGGCCGGCGTGGCTTGGTCGGCCGATGAAGCGGAATTGGTGTTTGCCTCGACCAAGGCACCCACCCTGACCGCAGAACACGTGTGGACAGTGGCCCTCTCCGGCGATGCGCCCGTTGACAGAACGCCGGATGTGGATGGCACCGCCGCTATCGTCAAGAACCATCATGGCGCCGTCCTGGTAGAAGTGCATCGCGGCGTGCGCACGGAGATCGACAGCTTCGCCGACGGCAAGCTCACCCCGAAGTTGCGTTGGCCGAACGGAACCACGATTGGGATGCCTGCGGAAAATCCCTTCGCGGATGCCCCGGACGTGGTGGCTGTAGGCGTCGGCGATCCTGGTCACTCCAATAACGTCGCCGTCGCAAAGGACGGAGTGTTGCAGAAGATCACCTCCGAGGGCGACGCGCAGCTTGCAGGCATTTATCTGGGCGAGACGAAAGTCGTGCATTGGACTTCGAAGGAAGGCGTCAAATTAGAGGGGATCGCCAGCTTCCCGCCCGGCTACACGAGTGGTAAGCGTTATCCCTTCTTAGTCCTGCCGCACGGCGGACCGGAGGCAAACGACGTACTCGGGCTAGACCCGATGGCAAAATATATCGCCGCCAAGAACTATGTGGTCCTTCAGCCCGAGTATCGTGGGTCCACGGGTTACGGCACGGCGCATTTGGCTGCCATTTACCAGCATTTTGGCGATCGGGCTTTCCGTGACGTTGACAGCGCCACTGATTTCGCGATTGCTCAAGGGTGGGCAGACCCCTCGCGCCTAACCATATTCGGCTGGAGTGCCGGTGGATTTATGACCTCTTGGACCGTCACGCAGACGCACCGCTACAAGGCGGCAATCGAAGGGGCCGGCATCACGGACTGGCTGAGTTTCATTCCCACCAGCGACACCTGGCAGACCGACTTCGATGCACGGTGGCAAGAAAAGGACCCGAGTCCCATGTTGAGATTCTCGGCGGTGATGTTTGCTGACAAAGTAACCACGCCACTTCTCATCCTGCATGGCAGCGCCGATGTACGCGTCCCGACCTTTCAGGGTTCGGAGTTCTATGCGCTGCTCAGGGAACGCGGTAAGACGGTGCGCATGGTGACCTATCCCGGCTCACCGCATTTTCCGCGGCTGGCCGAGCAGCGTCGCGACGTGCTCGACGAGGTCGGCTCCTGGTTGGATCAGTACAATCCTTGAGAAGCCTGTATTCGGCTGATTTTCCGTAATTCGCTCGCGGCAGTCATCAATTCTCAATCTCGGCCTTGCTTATGCCACGTTTTGCGGCAGCTCAAGCTACTCTTCACCGGCGGATCAACTTTCAATAGCACAAGGCATTCCGATTGGTAATCGGATCTCGTACGTTCGTGTAATGTCTTTGAGATCGAATTCTTAACCCGGGAACTTCATGGATACAACGCCAGCACGCATCCCGCCTCGCGCCTCCTTCTCTCGTTACCAGAAAGTCGTCATCGGCATGCTGGCATTTCTGCAATTCACCGTCATTTTGGATTTCATGATTATTTCCCCTCTCGGGGCCATCGTGATGCCGAGCCTGCACATCAGTCCAAAACAGTTTGGCCTAGCCGTCTCTTGCTATGCCTTCAGCGCGGGAGTGTCGGGATTTCTTGCGGCGGGCTTCGCCGACCGCTTCGACCGAAAACGGCTGCTGCTGTTTTTCTACTGCGGATTCATGCTTGGAACCTTGATGTGCGGGCTGGCCAACACTTACCCGCTTCTTTTGCTGGCCCGCGTCGTCACCGGATTGTTTGGCGGGGTGATCGGCTCCGTCGTGTTTGCTATCGCCACGGACCTCTTTTCTCTGGAAATGCGGGGCCGGGTTATGGGGGTGCTTTCCACTGCATTTGCTGCAAGCCAGGTGCTTGGCCTGCCCGCGGGACTGTATTTGACCAGCCGTTGGGATTGGCACGCGCCCTTTCTGGCCATCATAGCCGTCGGTGTGCCGGCGGGCATCATGATCATGCTCTTCATGCAGCCCGTCATCGCGCACCTAGGGCTCAGGCAGGAGCATAGCGTTCTTAAACATCTCATCAACACCGTCACCGAGCCACGCTATCTCTTGGCGTTCTTGCTCGTCATGCTGTTGCCGACCGGCGGCTACATGCTGATGCCCTTCGGTACGACTTACATTGTGAACAATGTCGGATTGAGCTTCTCTGTGCTGCCGTTGATTTATCTTGTGACCGGGATAAGCACGGTTTTTGTGGGCCCGTTGGTCGGCAAGGCAAGCGACAGGTTCGGAAAATTCCCCATGTTCTGCATAGGGAGCATCGTGACGCTAGTTATGGTGCCAATCTGGACGAATATCGGCCACGTACCGCTTGCCGCAGTGATTGTGCTCAACGTGATCCTGTTCGCGGGCATCTTCTCCCGGATGATCCCCTCTCAGGCGCTCCTCTCGGCCATTCCGGAAGCTGCCAAGCGCGGTGCCTTCAATGCCGTCAGCGCTTCTTTGCAGCAATTCGCGGGCGGAGTGTCCTCGGCCGTGGCGGGCTGGCTGATTGTTGAAAGACCGGATGGCACGCTGGCGCATTTTGATTGGCTGGGCTACGTTGTAGTGGCAATCTCGCTCCTATCGCTCGCTCTCATGTATCGAGTGCACAAGCAGGTGTCCGAGGCTCGACCGAAATAGAATATGGGCCCGCCAGGTGCGAGACCCACGCTCCGCCTGGTTAGGTTGCCCGCAATCCCGGTGTCTTTTAGTGCAGTAACTCCGGCTGCCAGCGGGTCCCGGAGTTGGACTTCACGATCTTGCCGATGCCGGGGAAGGGGAAGTGTTCTGAATAGAGGCGCTGACCGCTTGCGGCAGAGTCGTTGACAAGCGTCACGCGTGTCGCGGCGCCGAGTTGCTGGTCGCTATCGAAAGCCACATGCCAAGCGGGCCTGCCCACGGAAACCACGGAGCTATGCATCGCATCGCCGAAGAGCAGCACGCTGTCTGCGCCCGAGCCGATGAGATAGCCGGAGTGACCGGGCGTATGTCCCTTCAGTTCAACGGCCTTGACGATACCCGGGAGGAGAGTCGCGCCGGGCTCGAAGGGCACGATCTTCGGCTTGATTGTGCTCACGAATGCCGAGACCCGCTGAATGGCCATGTTCTTCGCCTGATCCTCGGTAAGACTCGAGAGCCACTTCCATTCGGGAGCGCACATGTGAATGGCGGCATTGGGGAATGCGAGCGCGCCGGCAGGCGTGATCAGTCCGCCGATGTGATCGCCGTGGGCATGCGAAATAAAGATGTCGGTTACGCTGGCTGGCTTCTCACCTGCCGCCTTCATTGAAGCGGGCAGCTTGCCGCCGGCGTCGCCATACCAGGTACCGATGCCGGTATCAAACAACAGCACGTGCTTTCCGGCGTGTACCAGCAGCGGCTGAATACTGAATTCAAAATGGTCGGTGGGAGCCCCATCTGCCGCGAGCACCGCGCCGATCGCCTCATTCGACTGGCCGACGACAAAGCTCTTGCCGTCCACGGGCATCTCCAGCGCACCGTCTTTGAGCGCGACCGCGTCGTAGCGGCCGATCTTGAAATGTTGAAATTGCGGGGCGGCACTGGCGGGCGCGGCTCCGGCGTTTGCAACAGCCATTGATAGTGCTACTGCGGAAATGGCGGCGGAGATTTTAACGAATAGGCTGCGATCGCTCATGCGAATTCTCATGGATCCTTAAAAATTGCATTCTAGCAAAAACGTCGGGTTGGTGGGTTGTCGAGCATCCTCGCGCGACAGCGCTCAATCCCCGGCGATGAAGCGCGATCCCAGGCCCAGCACTTGCCTCGGAGAGAACTTCGAGGCGCATTACTTCAAGAGCTGCGCCTGCGAACTGGCTTCCCGCGAGTTGCAGTCACTAGATCGCCAAATTCAAATCGGGCGTGTCACCAGCCACGCATGGATGATGCCGATAATCGACAGCAGCAGCAGCCCGAGCAATGCGATTCCAGCAAGGAGAAAACCCGAACTGCGCTTTGCAGCCTCCGCCATATAGCCTGAAGCGTACAAAATGCGCCCCGCCAGCCAGATCAGTCCTAAGCCGGGGGCCAAATATCCCGATATCACGGGATAAACGGTGGCGAGCCAAAGAGCGGGCAGAAATAGCACGGTCTGCTCGAGCGTATTCATCTGCACGCGGAACGCCCGCTCAAATTCGGGAGCGCCGCTAACCGCGGGGGCGTGGACCTCGTGTTTACCGCGCATGCGGCCCACAAGCGTCATCGTATAAAGACCAAGAATGACGGTGAGCACCGTCACCGCCGCGCTCAACAATGTGCCTGCTGTGTCCATCATGAAACTCCCACTCCCTAGTTGTACTTCTTAAACGAACTCGCGGAGGATCGCCGCCCTCTGTCGCCCGAATCATACGCTCCGATGGGCCCACGAGCCGGATCAACCTCACTCGAACGGGCCGCCTGCAACAAATGCTTCTCTTGCTGTGTTCTAGGGGCGAGAACAGGTGAAAAACGGACATAGGAGACGGAAATGAACACTCTTTATGGCAAACTCAGCGCCTTCGCTGCAGCGATTGCAACGAATGGGTTGATCATGGCGGGGGTTGTGTATCTATTTGCATTGCAGGCGCACGCTTGAAAATTGGCCGCCTATTTCAAATCTGGATCGCACCGTTCCTCTAACGGGATCTCTCAACGCAGAGCCCTTAGGGCTGCGAGCCGAGAACGTGCCCCGACAATGCCCTCTGAAACTCCGGAGTCTGCAGCATCGAACTGACGGTATTGACCACAGCATCTGATAAAACTTCGTAGTAATTCTCTGCCTTATAAGAGCGGCCAAACCGTGTGGCCTCGCCTGAGGCGAGCCCTTTCCACAGCGTCTTGCCTTGCGGATCGCTCACTACAAGTTGAACTGCCACCTCCGACTTGTAGGTGTCTCCCTCCCTTACAAAAAACTTCTTAACCTCTCCCTTGATGGTTGCAGATCCGCCTGAGTCGACGGTCTTAATCCCTGCTTCATCAAATAGTTGCAGCATGTGAGCGCTCACGAACGCTCCCACATCATCGTCTGTGGTGACCAGCCTAGGTTCCGAGTCCTCTCGATTCTCACCAATACTTGTCTTGTTATCGCGTCCATCGGTGAATGCCGCGATGGTGACTGTCGCAGCGGTCATTTGGGCGGTCCCGAGCCGCAGATTCGAGGTCGGCCGCCACTCCAGCGGAATGTGCTCCAGCAACTTCGTTTTTGGCCAGGCACCGACCGAAACGGTCAGCAGCAGCGAAACTAAAATGGCGCGAATCATGGCGCGAGTCTCCAATGGCTGGGTTGTGTCTGTGTCTTTAGCAAAGTCGTAACGTCCACTTCGGAAGTGATGATCGCACAAAGCGATGGCTTCGATGGCTCGCGAAAAGACCTACCAAGACTCTGGTGCCATGAATCCTTCACATAAGACGGCTTGGCCGAAAGAAATCGATAGGTTTGTCGGTTGCTTTCGTGGTTGCGAGGTCCGCGAGAATCTCGCCGAAAATGCCGGCAAATTTGAATCCATGACCCGAGCACGGCGAGGCGAGAACGATCTTGGGAGCGCTTGGGTGCAGACCCAGCACAAAATGCTCATCCGGACTTCGGGTGTAGATGCACACCTGGCTCTGGCGGACACGCCCTGCGGCCGCCGGCACCAACCGAGCCATCATGCGTCCAAGGTGCGCCCTCTCCTCATCCGACGCCTCGGCCCGAATCTCATCGGCACTCTTGAGTTCGCCGCAGGCCGCATGCGATGCGGCCTTGACGCCGCTGCCCCGAAAGTCAGGAAAGCCATAGACTAAGTCCTCGGAGGTATCGAAGAAGAACACGGGCATGCTCTGAGGCCGCACCAATTGCGGTTCTTGCGGTTCGAACCACATCAACGGTTGGCGCGTCAGCCGTAGCTTGCTTCCAAGCTCGGGGACGAGCTCGGCAATCCACGGACCCGCGGCGAGAACCGCGGAACCCGCCTCGATCGTCTCGCCCGACTCGAGCCGAACTTCGACGCGGTCACCGGCTGCGAGCACCCGCTCAACTTTCGTGCCGGTTGCAACGGTCGCGCCGAGTTCTGCCGCAGACTTGACGAACAAATCAATGGCCTTTTCAGGCTGTAAAATGCCGGCGTCCGGTTGGAAGACACAATGCCAATCGGGCGGGATCGAAAATGCCGGGAAGCGTTGATTCACCTGCCTGGGATGAAGCACTTCGTGAGGAATATCATGTTCCCGCGCGGAGCGCAGTGATCCCTCCACGAGCACGGAGCCAGCAACCCCGGCCTCGAGGATTCCGGTGATCGTCAGAATGCGCTCGCCGGTGCGTCTCTCGAGCCGCCGCCAGGCATCGAAGGCCAACCGCAATAACGGCACGTAAGCCGGGTCTTCGTAATAAGCCATGCGGATTATGCGACTCTCGCCATACGACGAACCGAGATGGTGTCCCGGCTCGAATCGTTCGATCCCGATGACCTTGCGACCGCGCTGCGCGAGCGCATATAAGGTGGCGCTGCCCATTGCGCCCAGGCCGACGACCACAACGTCATAGTTACGCATCAGAAGATCCAGTTATCCGCATACCAGATTGAATATAGCTACTCGATCGGCCCAGAACTTTGACAACGGACTGCGAAGTTGCAATAACGTGCTCCATGCCTAAGCCGCCGCTTGCCCCATGGCCGGAGCTGCCGCTGCCCGATTGGCGCAGCACCTATGCCACGCTGCACATGTGGGCGCAGATCGTGGGCAAGACTCGACTCGCGCTGGCGCCCATGGAAAATCATTGGTGGCAGGTCGCGCTCTACGTCTCGGCGCGCGGATTGACCACCTCGCCCATGCCCTTCGGCAATGCCGCTCTCGAGATTGAGTTTGATTTTATATCGCATCAACTCCTCATTCAGCTAAGCGATGGCGCGGCGCGCTCTTTGCCCCTCGCATCGATGACCGTCGCCGACTTTTATGCGCGCTACCTGCACACGCTACACGAACTCGGCGTCAAACCGGCGATTTATCCATCCCCCGTTGAGGTTCAAACGGCCATCCCATTCCCGCAAGATCGCGAGCACGCCACGTATCATCCGCAAGCGGCGCGCCAGTGTTGGCTGATCTTTTTGAACACCGAACGCGTCATGAAGCGATTTCGCGGCCGCTTTTTGGGAAAGCAAAGTCCGGTGCATTTCTTTTGGGGCAGTTTTGATCTGGCGGCCACGCGCTTTTCCGGTCGTGCTGCTCCCCCACATCCGGGCGGCGTTCCTCATTGTCCGGATGGGGTGATGATCGAAGCCTATTCGCATGAATGCAGCAGCTGCGGCTTCTGGCCGGGCGACGAAAATTCCATGCCGCTCTTTTATTCCTATGCCTATCCCGAGCCGCCCGGCTACGCAGAGCGCCGCTTGGAATCTCCCGCCCGGTACGACATGACGTTGAGGGAATTCGTGCTGCCGTACGACGCCCTGCGCTCAAGCACGGCGCCCGATGAGCTCCTGCTCGGCTTCTATCAAACCACGTATGAGACCGCTGCGGATTTGGGCCGGTGGGGCCGGGCAATGCTCGAGCGGCCTGCAATGACGCCCTGACGGCGCACGGAACTCGATTTCTCCAACCTATTCAGGCGTCTGCGCGCGGTCACCGCGCCTGTGTCTTGCTCATTTTACCTTCAGCTGCGCCTCCGGAAAGTACAGGCCGAGCAGCCGCCGCCGCCACCATACGCCCCTGACCTTATCCTCGCTGTCCGTGAAGGTGTAAGAATAGAACTGCGCTCGAATGTACTGCGGCGGCGCGTCCGCGAAAGGATTCTTTTCGAGCAGCGCCGTCACGGCCGGCTCATTCTTGAGCAACCGCTCCAGGAAACGCTGAAACCACGGCAGCCGGCGCGGATCATCGAGCGCAGCAAACCACATCTGCCAATCCAAGCGCGGCTGGTGGGGTATGTTCCAGAGCGGACGACGGGTCAGATCGCCAGGCTTGTAGCGGAACGCGTATTCGCGCCACTCCACACCGTCACGCGAGCCTTCAATGACGATTTCATTGCGCTCGGTGGTCATCACCGCGAACAGCCCGTAGCTGTTCACCAGACGCAACGGCTCGATCAGCTGATCCACCGCTCGGGCAAAGGCAGGCGGCGTGCCGCCGAACCGCAGATCCATTTCCACGACACTGCAGAACACCAACAGGGCTCCCGTTACGGCAACGAACCGCGATACGCGCCTGGACGCGCGGCGAACCCGGCGCACCGACAGCACCTGCCACAGCGCTCGCGGCAGAATCTTTTGGAGCGCGGCATCGTCGAATAGCAGCAGGCACAGCAGCATGGTCTGAAGATTGAACCAGTTGTAGTTGCCCGTGAGCAGAATGCACAGCTCCAACAACAGGATGCCGAAGGCGGCGAAGAAGCGCAGCCGCCGTGGACAAAAGATCAGAAATGGTACGAACAGCTCGATGAAAAATAACGCGCCTGTGCCGAAACGCAGCACACTCGAGGGCAAATGAGCGGCGTACCATGCCAAGGGGGTCGGTAACGGCTGGCTGAAAAAATGGTACGACAGTGCCGATAAATTCCACCAGTTAGGATCGCCGCTCGAGAGTTTCACGACACCCGACATGAACATGAAGCGAAACAGCAGCCAGCGCAGCAGCCAAATGCCGGGCCGCTGGGCCAGACTCAACAGCAGCGCCAGAAATCCGGCCTCCAGCAGAAACGTATCCCACTGGAAAGACATGAATGTCTGCCCCGCATAGAGCAGCGACAAATACAGCACAAACAGCAAACATAAGCATAGGCGTGGCAGCACATTGAACACCAATAACAGCGAAAGTCCCGCGCCCGCCCAGCACACCGTTTGGATGGCCAGATCGCTATCGTTGATCCAGAACAGCATGGGCATCACGTAGAACCGCACGCTTCCGGCGCCCCTGCCCAGTTCATCCACCAGTTCCGACACGGGCAGGATGCCATGGCTGCCGATCAACCCCAGCGCCTGCGCTCCAAAGGAGACAAAGGCTGAGAGATAAATCAGCCCGAACAGGCGCAGGAATAGGAACGCGGCGACATCGTAGCGCGGCGGCGCAAAGTTTTTGCCCCACAGCAAAAGGCTCGGGCGGTAAAACGCTGAGCGGTGCGCGGCGATGAAAGCATAAATCCATTCCGAGACGATCGCGAAGCCGGGCAATCTTTCATAGAGGCTGAGCCAGAAGCGCTTGCCGGGCGCATGACTCAAGGTGAGAAAGCTCGCCTCGGCATTTTTGGCGCGGCGCCCCTCGGGCGTGAGGTATTGCACGCCGCGCTCAAAGTCGCCAAGCGGAATCTCTGGATGCTGGTCCGCGACTTCTTGAAAGGGACGGTAGCTGACGGCATCGCCCGTGAGCTTCTGCCAGTATCGGGCCCAGTAGACACAGAACGTACAGTCAGCGTCGTACACCAGCAGCGGCGTCGTGCTGCGCACCGGCTCGCCGGGATGCGAAGGCCTTGGTCTGTCTTGCACGTCGGGCTGCCCTGTAAAGCCTGCGCGGCTTAAGAATTCAACAGTTCGGGCGCGCGGCTTTTGGGCGTCCCTCCGAGAAGTACCGCTTAAGGCTTGTATACTAAGCCGCCGGAGCCGAATTATAAGCCGTAACCCGCCGGCGGGGCGATGCGCTTGAGACGAATGCTGCGCCACGTGGGCGGCGCGCTCCTAAAATCCACCGCCTCGCCGTCCGCCATGAAGAACAGGCCCGGCTCGAGTTCGAGGATCAGCCGCCGGTCATTCAAATAGAGGCAGCCATTTTTACGGACTACCGAGACCGTTTCCAAGCGCTGACCCCATTGCTCGATCGCATACTCACCCACGAAGGCGTCCCATGAAGCCGAATCAGGGCCGACGGGGTCATTGGGTCCGTCGTTATAGTCAAGGCTGTTCTCGCCGATGAAGCATTCGAAATGCGCGGCCTCGCCTTGGGCCCCCGCAAAGTATCGGTAAGTCACCGCATCGCCATCAGGCGCTGCAATGAAGGCATCCGTCGGCGAGGTGAATTGCAGCGGCGTGGCAGCGGACCGCACTATCATCTTCAAAGTGCCGCCCTCCACTTGGATATCGGCGGCCGCGGCTCGTCCTAGATAATTTCCTACCAAGGATTTGAGCTGGCGTTCCTGCAGGTGAATGGTCGGCAAGTCCCGCGCAGGAATCCGAGCGACGCGCGCGCCGTAGCGCCTCGTCAAAATACTGTCGAGCAGACCCGCACCGAACTGATAGGAAGCCGCTGTCTGCCGATTGAACATCGCCGCCCAGGCGAGCTGCGCCTCCGGACAATAATAAAATACACAGCCGAAACCGAATCCTCCGCCGCGGTGATTCAGGATGCGAATGGGCGTATCGCCATAACGCAGCTCGGTGCGGATGACGCCGAGCCCATAGTCGCCGCCCAGCGAGAAGCTGTGCATGTCCTGCCACAGCGATTCCTTTAGCAGCGCCTTACCGCCGAGCTGCCCGCGCTCAAGCTGAAACGCCAGATAGGCGGCCATGTCGCGCGCGCTGGTGTACACGCCGCCGGAAGGGATCAACGGAGTCTTCAAGGGAACCGATGCGTAGCCGCTTTGGTGGCCGACGGCGCGATCCTTGCGCGCGGCATAGACGTTCGTGGCCACCGTGCTATCGACCATTTTCAAAGGGTCGAAGATCATGGCCCGCAAACATTCCGCAAACGGCCGAGCGCTAAGCGACTGCAGAATGTAGCCGGCGAGATCGACGCCGAGATTGGAATAGCGGTACCGCTCTGCGACTGGAAATCGCAGCCAAGTCTGCGAGATGCTGCGGATGTGCGTTTCGAAATCCGAAAAGGTGGGATCGTAGTTATTGCCGACGGGCGCCTCATGGGTAAATCCTGCACGATGGCTTAAGAGCAACCGCAGCGTCATCTTCTCCTGCGGTTTAGACTCGAATCGGCTCTGCACCCTGAAATTCGGCAGGTAGGCCGTGATCGGTTGGTCGAGGTCCAGCAGGCCGCGTTGCACAGCCAGCATGACTGCGGTTGCGGTGAAGTTCTTGGATGTCGATTGAATGCTGAAGATCGTGCCGGCACCGACGCGATGCCGCGACTGCCGGTCCGTGACGCCGAAGCCTTCGATCCACGCCGGCTTGCCCTCGTATAAAAGGCAGACTGCCGCGCCCGGCACATCGTCCTTGGCCAAAGTCGCGAGTATATTGTCGCGCTCGCGCGCGATCAGTTCCTTAAGGTCTGCGGGTGTTTGAACGGCTGAAGCCGCGGCCGCTCGGCGCCAGATGAACGGGGCCGCGGCTGTCATGCCGGCGCCGGCCAAAAATGAGCGTCGTGTCGTGTTCGCCATCATCCACCCAATAATTGAAACGCAGCCGCCATGCCGGTCGCCAGTGCCGCATGCACCGTGCCCCAATGTCCGGTGGTGTCGGTGTGCTCGCCGGCAAAAAATAAGGTGTCCTCGACCGGGAGGCGCATCCGGCCCGGTGCATCCATTGCACCCGCGGGTACATAGCTATACGCGCCGCGCGAGTAGGGATCGCGCTGCCAATCGTGCAGGTGCCAGCTTGCCAGCCGGCCGCGCAGATCCGCCGGCGAACGGCCGAAAACGCGAGCCAAGGTATTTAGAGCTAGCTCGAGCAGCTCGCCGGCATCGCCGTCCGGCGTCACGAGACGCAGCAGCGCCGCGGCCTTAGGTCCCCCCGCCCATGCAGTGAGCATCGGCGTTTCATGCGGCATGGGCGTCCACCAAGTCGACGGCCGCTCAGACGGAGTGAAAAGAAAACTCAAATCAGGATGGCGGTTCCAAAATTTCTCTTTGAACAGCAGGCTCAAGCGCATCACCTCGCCCATCGCGATTCGACCCGCCTGCTCGAGCACTTCGCCCGGACGCGGTGTGAACTCGATGGTCCCGGCTTGGAGCACGCCCAACGGCACCGTTATCAGCGCTTGCTTCGCACCAATTTGAAAATCTCCGCCGCCCCGCACCTGCACTCCGACCTCGCCGCGCCGCCAACCGACTTTCGCGGCTGCCGCATTGAGCTTCAGCTCGCCGCCGGCACGGACAAATTGCTGCAGCAAATGCGCTGGGATCTGCGCATACCCGGCGTCGATGCGAAACAGGCGATCGGTATTGATGGCCTCTTCGGCGTGCTGCTGTTTCACCAACGCAGCTACTGAGATGCGATTCTGATCCGCCGCATTGAAGCCCTCGACATAGTTCGTCGCCGCCTGCGCGGCGCTTCCTTGAACGCCGGCACGCTCAAGATATTCGGCGAAGCTTAGGTCGGCGCCGCTTTGTTGCCGCACCATCCACTGCATCATGTCGTCGAGCACGCTTTCAGCACCGTGATGCTGCGCGCCCCCGCCCTGCAGGCGGCCGTCTGCGTAGTAGAACGACGTGCCGCCGAGCTCCGAGGTGCTTAGAGCCGCTTGACGAATGAGCGACCAGGTTTCCTGGGGCAGGCCGTGAACAAATTCCGCGCCGAGTTCAACCGGTAAGGCTGTGCCGTCCCCGAGCGCAGCCCGATGCGTCCAAATGCGGCCGCCGATTCGATCGCGCGCTTCCAGAATCATGACGCGGCGGCCCGCCTCGGCAAGTGCGCGGCCTGCGGTGAGGCCGGCAACGCCGGCGCCGATCACGACTACATCGTATTTGACCGTATTCATGAGATTCGCAAAATCCGCGTGAGGGCCATGATGCAATCATCCTAAATGGAGTTCATCACATCTGTCACACGGATGGCCGCACTAGCGAGCGAACGCGTGCTCAAGCAGCGCCGTGACGCCGGCGTTGATGGCGAAGCCCCCCACAATCAGCCAGCAGAACAGAAGCCCCGCCAGCGCGAGTGGTTTGAGGCCGGCGGTGCGAATCGCGGAAGCTTGAGTGCTGATCCCGAGCGCTGCCATGGCGGTCGCCAGAATGAGCGTATCCGCATCGATGGCGCCGCTCACGAAGGTGTGCGGCAACACCGAGAGCGAATTGATTCCGGCGACCGCAATGAACCCGAGGGCAAACCAGGGGATGACGCTGCGCCACGCCGTCTCCTTAGGGGCAAGCGCCGCGCCTGCTTCGATGTTGCGCGCCAAGTGGCCCGAGAGCAGCACCAAGAAAGGCGCGAGCATCATGACGCGTACCAGCTTGGTGATCACCGCCGTATCGGCGGCGGTGTCGGCAATGGCCTTGCCCGCGGCGACCACCTGGGCCACCTCGTGGACCGTGGAGCCGGTGAAGATGCCGTAGGCAAAGGGCGTCATCGACACGAAGTGGGCATGATCATTGAGATGGTAAAGCGCGGGATAGATAAAGATGGCGAGCGTGCCGAAGGCGACCACCGTGGATACCGCGACGCAGACTTCCTCCGCGCGGCCGCGTACCACCGGCTCGGTGGCCATCACAGCGGCCGCTCCGCAAATCGCACTGCCGGCACCGATGAGCATGGCCGTGCGCCGGTTCAAGCCGAACAAACGAGTCCCGGCCCACCACGACAGGGTAAAAGTACTGGACAGAACCAGCGCATCGATGAGGACGCCCACCGCGCCGACGTGGCCGATATCCTGAAACGTGAGGCGTAGGCCGAATAGGATGATGCCGGCTCGCAGCAGGATCTGCTTGGAGAAGGCGACGCCCCGAGCGCTGAATCCCGCGATGCGCGGATAAACCGTGTTGCCGACGATCATCCCGCCCACAATGGCCAGAGTGAGCGCGCTGATCCCATGGGCCTGCATCCACGCACCCTTACAGATCTGCGTGGCGAGCAACGCAATGCCAGCGGTGAGGAGGATTCCCGGCGCGTACCCCAAGATTCGCTCGCCGCGCGGCCTGTCCGGGCGCAGCGGAACTTCGAGAGGTTCGGTCACAGCCTGCATTGCGGCCCCGTTTTGGTGTTGCCGCGGCACTATGCGCCGCGCCAATCTATTCGTAAAATCGATTATTTATCTATAATCAACCTGGTAAATGAGTTAACTTTAGGCGCATGCGCCTAACGCTGCGTCAATTGCAGATCTTCCGCGCCATCGCTTTGAGCGGCAGCACGGCCGCGGCGGCGTTGAGCGTTCCCTTGTCACAATCCGCGGCGAGCGCGGCATTGAAGGAACTGGAACGCGTCTTGAGTGCGCGATTCTTTGATCGCGTCGGCAAGCGGCTGCTGCTCAACGACAACGGCCGCGCGCTGCTGCCGATGGCGCTAGCGGTGCTGGACGGTGCGCACAATCTCGAAGCCGCGTTTCTCTCGAGTTCCCGGGCACTCCCCGTCGATCTGCATATTTACGCCAGCACCACCATCGGCAACTATATTTTGCCCGCGCTGCTGGCGCGTTTTAAGGACGCGGCTCCGGGGGCGCGTCTCGAACTCAAAATCGGCAATACACTCGATGTGGTGACGGCGGTGTGCGATTTCGCCACCGACTTAGGATTCATCGAGGGGCCCTGCCATGCGACGGGCGTCATCGTGGAGCCCTGGCTGGAAGATGAACTCGTGATCGTCGCCGCACCCTCGCATCCCTTGGCCCGAGCCGCGAAGCTGCGCAAACTGAGTGCGAAACAACTCGCGCAGGGTCAATGGCTGCTGCGCGAATCCGGCTCGGGCACGCGCGAGACCGTGGACCAGGCGCTGTTGCCGCACCTGTTGAACATCCCGGCGTCCATGACGCTCGGCAGCTCCGAAGCCATCAAGAATGCCGTTGCCGAAGGCTTGGGAATCAGCTGCCTATCCCGTTCCGTGGTACGTAATCTGCTCGCGGCAAAGCGCCTCTGCGTGCTGCCCACCGTCCTGCCGCGTCTCATGCGCACGTTCTTGATGATTCATCACGAACGCAAGGTGCTCTCCGATCCGCTGCGCAAGTTCATCGCGCACTGCGCGCACTGAGCAGCCGGCGGTGCGGTCGTGGACAGTCCTTCAAGCGAACTGCTAAGTTCATGAAAGATCCGCAAGCTCTTGGCGCAATTCCTTGAGATCATCCAGATAATGGCGCGAACGGCCCGATGAGGTGCTGTACAGGGGCTCCCGCACCTGCCACACGCTCGCTGTTTTGACGGCGCCGCGGTTGACGACTTTCGGCACCTCCCCCGGCCAGGGAAGATTTAAAAATTCGCAAAGCGCCTTGAACTGCCGCTGCGGCTCCTTGACCAGTGCATCGTAGCTGAAGTCGAAAATGTCGCCGGCAAATTCGCGCTTCCAATGCGCCATCAAGCGCCGGTATTCGCGGTAGTAGTGAGCAGTGTCGCTGAGGTTCAAGGCATAACTCATCTGCTGATCGAGATGCAGGAAGAAAATCGACAGACAATTATCCAAAGGATCGCGTGTGGTGTGCACGATCTTGGCGTCGGGGAACAGGCGTTTGATCAGCCCGATGTACAGGAAATTGTCCAGCCGCTTGTCCGTGACGAAGTCCGCGCCGGCCGCGGCGCGCATGAATTCGGTCCGGTAGCGCGCGGCAATGCCGTCCATCCGCTCAGCTGTCATGCCCGCCAGCGACGCGAAAAACGGATTGAGCTCGGTGTTGATCGTCTGCGGCAGAAAATTGATCTCACCGCCGGCGGCGACACCCGGGATGCCGGCCAGCAGCTGCTCGGTGAGCGTGGAGCCCGAACGAAACATGCCGACGATGAAGATGGGACGGGGCGCAACGCTTGAACTGACTGCGCGCACGGACGGCGTGCCGCTGCTGATCAGTCGATCGACAAATGCGCTATGGCGCGCGCGCTCATAGGCAATCACCTGCCCTCCGGTGCTGGCCCAGCTGGCCTGATTGGCTAAAGTATAGGCCGCGAACGCATCGTGATATTCACGCTTGGCGTCGAGCAGCCGGCCGAGCGCGAAACCCAGGCTGGCACGCTCGCTCATCGCGGTCGCGAGTTCAAGCGCCTGCCTCAAGCGTTCGATCAGCGCGGCATCGACGCCGGCCGCTGCCTGTACATTCGCGAAGCGTGCCAACGCCTCGAAGGCATTCGGTTCGATGGCGAGAATGCGCGCATACAGCGAGCTGGCTTCGGAGCGCTTGCCCGCATCCTCATACAGATTGGCGAGGTTGATGAGCGCCGGGATGTAGGCGGGATTGAGGGTGAGGGCCTGCTGCAGCTCCGCGGCGGCGCTGGCCTGATCGCGCAAAAAATCGCTGAATATCACGCTGCGATTCAAGTGCACTTCTTCCGGGCGTGCGATGCCGTTGCTAAGCGCCCGTTGGTAGGAGTTCAACGCTTCGCCGAGACGCAATGTTTGGCGCTGCAATATCGCTAGGTTATACCAGGCGTCCGCCGCTTTCGGCCAACGCATGAGAAGGTCGCTGTATGCCGCCATGGCCTCGGCGGTCTTGTTCTGGCGGTGCAGTTGCGCCGCATTGTTCAACATCTCGGAAACTTCGCTCAAGATCACCCCGGCCGCCGGCAGTTGCGCTAATTTTCACATATCCGGCCGATTCCGGTAGCCTTGAGCGCAAACAAATAGCGGACTTACATGGCCCGAAATCTCGAAACTGACTTGGAAACGCTGCGCACGGTGCTGGGGCTTGCGCAGAAGCGGGACTTTGCAGCCGCGGCGACCTTGGCCGAGCGCACGCTCGCCGAGGGTTTCGAGCACCCGATGCTGCTCAACATCGCCGCCACGCGCCTCGAGCAGGAAGGCAAGTACGAAGAGGCGCTGAAGCTGCTCGAACGCGCTGTGGCTATCGCCCCCACCGATGTCGGTGCGCGCAATGCACTGGGACTGTGCCTGCAACGTCTCGACCGACCCGCCGAGGCGCTTTACCATATTGAGGAACTGCTGAAACAACATGCCGACCTGCCGTTTGCGCATGTCAGCAAGGGCAACGCGCTCATGGCCTTGGGATCCTTGGGCCGCGCCAAGCAGAGTCAGCTGCGCGCGTTCGAACTCGAGCCCGGCAATTTTTCGGCCACGGCGGCATTGGCATCCATCGCCAGCCACCGCGGCCAACACGGCGAAGCGCGCGAGTGGGCGGATCGCACGCTCAAAATCGCGCCCGGGTTTCCCGACGCCGTGCTGTGCCTGGCGGCGGCAGAACTGGCGGCAGGCGATGAGCCATCGGCGGAACGGCGCTTGCGGCAGCTGATCAATGATTCGCGCGCCGGCACCTTGGATCGCGCGCGAGCCACGGGGATGCTGGCGGATGTGTTCGACTCGAGCGGCCGTTACGAGGAAGCTTTCGAAGCGTACAGCGTCTGCAATCAGTCCTTGCGGCAAATACATCGCCGCTTTACGGGTGCGAATGTTGCCGGTTATGCGCGCGCCTTGACCGCGGCCTTGGGCAAGGCCGATACCGCTCACTGGGCGCCCGCCGACGCACCTTCGAGCGCCGCCGCCGGCCATGCGTTCCTGTTGGGCTTTCCGCGCACCGGCACGACGCTCGTGGAAGTGGTGCTCGACGGCAATCCGCGCGTCGCGAGCTTGGAGGAACACGAGTTGCTCGCCGACGGCGTGCTCGCCTTCATGCGCGAGCCGGTGGATTTCACCGCGCTGGCGCGCGCCGATACGGCGACGCTCGAGGCCTTGCGCGCGACCTATTGGCGCCGGGTGCGCAGTGCGGGCGTGGATGTCGCCGGCAAGGTTTTCGTGGATAAGCATCCCTTGAACACCTTGAAGCTGCCGCTGATCGCCAAACTCTTTCCAAGCGCGAAGATTCTGTTTGCGCTGCGCGACCCGCGCGACGTGATATTGAGCTGCTTTCGGCGCCGTTTTCAGATAAACCCGTCGATGTATGAGTTGCTGACGGTGCCGGGCGCCGCGGCCTTCTATGCCGCCACCATGCAATTCGCCTACGCCGCCAAGCAATCGCTGAATCTGCACTGGCACGAGGTGCGCTATGAGCGATTGATCGCGGATTTCGAGCCGGAAATGCGCGCTATCTGCCGGATGCTGGGCCTCGACTGGTTGGCAAGCATGGGCGAATTCGCGCAACGCGTGCAAGATCGCGAGCATGCCACCCCCAGTACCGCGCAACTCTCGCAAGGTCTGATCACTTCAGCGACTTCGCAGTGGCGACACTACGAGTCGCAACTCGCACCGGCATTGCCGGCGCTAAAGCCTTGGATTGAGCGCCTGGGTTACTAGCGCTTACTTGAGGCGGCGCACGTGATAGGAATGATTCGACGGTATGAACATGAGAAAGGCCCCGGCGGATGCCTTCCTGATCCTGACCGCTTGCCCCGAGGCCAGCCACCCGTCGTTGTGCGCGACCGACCAGATTTCACCGTTGTCGAGCACGACCAGGGTGGCACCCGTTTGATCGGAACTCAGGTTCGCAATATTGGCCGAAATCATGTTAGGCCCCAAGTCGGTCGTGTGTTGCTGTGCAGCCGTCAGGCCAAAGTTCTTCGGATCGGCGGCACTCACCGCCGCAGGTGCGCTCGTCTGGGGCGTCACGGAAGCCGACGCTACGCTCGGCGTAGCGGGCGCCGCTTTGTTCGAGAGCTGACGAGCGAGCGCATCGAAGCAATCCAGACGGGCCTCGCGGGCGCTGATGGCGGCGCAACGGACCATGTCCTCATCGCGGATGACCGCCATCGCCGGGCGAATTGCCGTCGTGCTCATCATCGCGGCCGCCGCCATGATCAGGGCCAGCGTCACGGAGGGCTTATTCATGCGTTGAGTTGCGCCCCTTGAGAATAGTATTGGCCGTAGATTTCCGTCGCCGTTTTGATCATGTCGCACTCCGCCGGAGTCAGCAGCGGATTCCAGATGTCGAATATCAACACGGCGCGCGGCGTGTCGGACAGATTCCACGCTTCATGCTCGATGGTGTCGTCGAACACCCAGGCCTGATCGGCCACCCATTCGCGCGTCGTGGCGCCGACGCGAAAGCCGCAGTTCGGCGGCACGATCAGGGGCAGGTGCACCGTGCAGCGCGTGTTGGTAATGCCGGTATGGGCGGGAATGCGGGTGCCGGAATCGAGAATCGAGAAGAACGCGGTCGGCGCGCGGCCCGCCACACGGCAACGCGGCACCGTTTCTTCGAGCGTACGCGCGGTGATCGGACAGCGCGCAATGTGCCCCGCGTTCGGCTGACCTTGGTTCCACAAAAAGTACGCGCTCCATTTGCGGGAGCGGTTCAATTCCTTGAACTGATCGATGGGCAGGCCGTCCCGGAAATCGATATACGGCTGCAATCCGGGCCGATCGGCGACCAGTACCCGTAAAAGTTCGGTGCGAATCTCCTGACTCGCGGCTTCCAGCGGCGCCAACCAGGGAAATAAGGAACGGTCGAAGAATTCGATCGCCGGCAGTCCGGGAAAGTACATCCAGGTCGGTTGCGAGTAATATACCCGGCGCTTACCCATCAGGGTATCAAGACAGGCATCGACGCGCGGCTGCGCCTGGCCGCCATGCCGCTCGCGCACCGCCGCCAGAGACTCTTCCAGCACGGTGCCCAATGCAGCGCGGTCCGCATCGACCTTGGTTCTGGCGACTTCGAACGCCGATTTCAGATGCGGCGGGATGGCGGCACCGGGGGACAGTGAATCGAGCGCCGCCTGGTAGGCTTGCGCGGCGTTGCGCGGATCTTCGCACCATTCGAAATAAGCCGCCTTCTGCAGCAGCGCGGACAAATGCCGCGGCTCGAGCGCCAGAGCCTTCTCGATGGCGTCGAATTCCTCGACGCGCCGGCCGAGCGCCTTCAGGCTGCTGGCGAGATTCGTCCAGATCGACGGCTGACTGGGATTCGCGATGGCCGCACGGCTGAAAAGAAGTTGCGCCTGATCGGCGACGCCGCGCGCCATCATGCGCACGCCCAGTTCGTTCAGCACCGCCGGGTGGTTCGGCGCGCGCTGCGCGACGTTGGCCAGCAACTGATCGGATTCCGAGACGCGTCCCGCCGCCTCTTCGGCTTTCGCAGCCTGCAAAACGCGGATAATCGTCGCTTCGTCGAGCGGCGTGGGGGCAGCGGAATTCACGCACTCATTGTATAACACCCGCCTGCGGCCGGTTCATTTTGGGAGGTTGACATTGAGTGCCTCCGCCGACTTGGAGATCATGCGTGCCTCGATGCTGCTCGAGACGGATGCCGCTGCGGCGGCACGCCGGGCCGGCGCCTTGCTCATGGCTCAGCCCGGGCATGAGGCGGCGAGCTTGCTGCTGACGGAGGCCTGCCGCCGGCTGGGCGACTCATCGAGCGCCATCGAGATCATGGAGGGCCTGGCCCGGGCGCAACCGGAATCGGCTGTGATACAGCTGGAACTCGGGCGCACCTATGCAGCATGCGCGCGTAGCGGCGAGGCGCAAGCGGCGCTGCAACGGGCGGCGGCCCTTGATCCCAATCTCGCAGATGCCTGGCTGGAGTTGGCCGGCCAGCGATTGCTGTCGCAGGAGACGGCATCCGCCGATGCCGCCTATGCGCAATATCGACGTCTGGCCGGCAACCCGCCGGATCTCGCCGAGGCGTATCTTGCGTTCGATCAGCGCCGGCTGGACGCGGCGGAACAATGCGTGCAGCAGCGCTTGCGCGCGGGAACCAACCAAGTTGCCGCATTTACCTTGCTGGCGGCCGTTGCCTTGCTGCGCGGCGATGATCTGGCGGAAGAAGCCGCATTGAACCAGATCCTATCGCGTGCGCCCTGCGATGGCGGCGCGCGCGCACAGCTGGCGCACTTGATGATTCGCCAAGGCCGCGGCGATGAGGCGTTGCGGCTGATCGAGCGCTTGCTGGCGGCGCAACCCGACGCCCGCGCTTATCGGCTTCTCAAACTGCAGGCATTGCAACTTATCGAACGCCACGCCGATGGCTTAGGCCTGCTGAAGCAGTTGATCGCCGATCAGCCCGATGACGCCGATCTGTGGCTGCTTTCCGGCCATCAGCAGCGCTACCTCGGGCATTCGCGGGAGGCCATCGAGTCTTATCGGCGCGCCATCGCGCTTCGGCCGGGGCATGGCATGGCGTACTGGGCGCTGGCGAATTTCGAGACGTTTCGCTTCGGCGCAGAGGATGTGGAAACCATGCAAAGCCGGCTGGCGCTCGCCCCGCCGGGCGGTACGGATGCCACCGGGCTGGAGTTCAGCCTAGGAAGGGCGCGCGAAGATCGGCGCGAATTCGCGGCGTCGTTCGAGCACTATGCGCGGGGCAACGCTTCGGCCCGTGCCTCGTTCCATTACGATCCGAACGCCACGACGGCCTTCGTGCAGCGCTTCAAAGCAACCTTTACCGAGCGCTTTTTTGCCGAGCGCGCGGAATGGGGACATACCGCAAGCGATCCTATCTTCGTCGTCGGCCTGCCGCGTTCGGGATCGACCCTGCTCGAGCAGATTTTGGCAAGTCACTCCGCTGTCGAGGGAACGCGTGAGCTGGAATATGTCCCCACCCTGGCGCGCGAACTGGCGGGACCCCCGCAGACGGCCTCGCGCTATCCGGAAAATCTCGTCGCGCTCGAGCGGTCGCTGGTTGCAGCACTGGCCGCGCGCTACCTGGCGAGCGCGGGCCGGCACCGGCCGCTCTGCAAGCCGCGTTTCGTCGACAAGATGCACGGCAACTTCGCCAGTCTCGGCCTGCTTCATTTGATGTTTCCGCACGCGGCCATCGTCGATTGCAGGCGTCATCCCATGGCCTGCGGCTTCGGCTGCTACAAACAGCTGTTCAATCCCGGCATGAACTTCGCGTACGACTTGGATGAGTTGGGCACGTACTACCGCGACTATGCGGATCTCATGGATCATGCCGACCGCGTGCTGCCCGGGCGGGTGTATCGCCTTTACTACGAACGGCTTGTCACCGACACGGAAAATGAAGTGCGGCGGCTGCTTGATTACTGCCGATTGCCGTACGAGCCGCAGTGCCTGCGATTCCATGAGAATCGGCGTGTCGCGCAGACCATCAGCCTGGAACAGGTGCAGCGGCCTATTTATACCGCGGGACTCGAGCATTGGCGCCATTACGCGCCATGGCTCGACCCCTTGAGCGCGGCGCTGCATAATTTGCCGCAAGACTACCCGCGCTTTCAAAAATCCTAAGCGAAAAAAAGCGGCGGGGTGTTAAGCCCGCCGCAATTTTGTTGTTGCATTTTAGATCGTTGGATTAGAACTTCACTTGGACATGGGCATACAGGTAGCGGCCCAACGTGTCATAGGTGCCGACCCAGGTATTGTCGTTGCATGAATTGTTGGGGCATTCCGAAAAGCTGCCGCTGGGGATGATCGGCGGCGCCTTGTCGGTCAAGTTGTTCACACCGACGCGAACATCGATTCCCGTCGAGGCGACCGGCATGGACAGCGACAGGTCCAGATACGAGTAGCCGCCGATATGCGCGGTTCCCGAGTAGTAGGTCGACGCCAGCTGCGGATCCTGGCTCGCATGGTCCGTCTGCGTCGGGCCGATGTAGCGCCAGCGCAGCGACAGGTCGAGACCCAACCAGGGCGCCTGCCAATCGGTGTTCAGCACATGCCTCCAGTGAGGGGTGGGAGCATTGCAAGTCGTGCCCCAGTAGCCTGCGCAGTTGTAGGCAGCGCCGCCGGCGATCGGTGCGATAAAGGAGTTGAGCACCCGTGTACCCAACAACTGGATTCCCACTCTGCCGTACCCGGTGTCGAACGAATAATGCGACGCCACGTCGATACCCTTGGTGCTGATGGTGCCGATGTTCTGCTCGGTTGCCGTCACGAAATCGTTGTTGTTGAACCACAGCGAGCCGGTGCCCGCGCCGCGATGAATCAGATCGCAACCCGCGTCGTTCTGGCCGCAGTTATTGACGATGGTGTTCGAGGTCAGCGACTCGATCGTGTTCTGTATACGGATGTAGTAGAAATCCAGCGACGCAACCAGGTTGGACACAAAGGTTGGTTGGAAAACCACGCCGTACGTGAACGTGTCGGCCTTTTCCGGCTTCAAATTGATGTTGCCGCCCACCGAGGTGTTGATCTGCGCGGCGGGGTTGGTGGCGATATTGCCCCACTCCGCCGCCGTGACGCCGGTTCGCGCGCAATACGCAAAATCATGGCCTTGAATCGTACCCGTCGTGCCGCCCGTGCCGCCAATCACCGGACCCCAGCACGGATCCGCCGTGCCGCCGGCGCCGATGACCGCGGGCGAGAACAAATCGCCCACGCTCGGCGCTCGGACCGCGCGGTTGTAGCCGGCCCGAAGCTTCACGTCCTTGATCGGCGCGTACTCGACACCAAATTTATACGTATTGGTATTGAAGCCCGAAGTGTAGGAGGAGTAGCGGTAGCCGGCATCGAACGACAGATCATACGCGGCCGGAATATCGTTCAAGATCGGCAGGCGCGCCTCGGTGAAGATTTCCGAGACGTGGAATCCGCCGTTGATGGCCGATTGCGCGCCATTGCCGCCGGAGTTCAAGCCGTTCGCAAAGATATAGTCCGGATCCAAGACGTAGCTTTCGGAGCGATACTCGGCACCTAGGTTGATGCTGGGGCCCGAAGAGGCGGTGGGCAGTTTCATGCCCATCTTTTCCAGGTCCGCGGTGACCGAACCATCGACGATGTATTCCTTGGCGGTGACCGAGTAAGTCGCCGGAACGTTGATATAATTGATCGCCGCCTGCGTCACGCCTCCCTTGGCAAAGATGTTCCAGGGGACGCAGGTCGGTGCGGTGCCATTGAGCGCCGCTGCGCAAGCTGGAAGTCCCGTCGCGGGATCCGTGACCACGTTCAGTGCATTGGCACCGCTCGTGGCGTTGATGTAACCGGCTTGAGAATCGTGCATGGTGTTGATGCCGACCTGGCCGTACAGGTCATAAGTCAAGCCTTCAATCCATTTCCCCTTGACGCCAACCGTCTCGCGGAAGGAATTGGACAAATAGTTGTCTTCGCGCGGACCATTTTCCACGGCACGCCGGCCCACATACAAGTTGATGTTGTTGGTACCGGCATTTTGCGGGAAGGCCAGTTGGTTCTGAGCCACGGTCGCCGGCGCGCACAAGATCCCGGCTTCCTGCGCACTCAGCAAAGGATTGGCGCAGCTGATCGTCACGCCGGTATACGTGAACAGGCCGCTCGGACCGTAATTGGCCTCGGAGCTGTTGCGCGCGTACATGAAATCCGAATACACACTCGTGCTGTCGTTGATGTCATAGTTCAAGAACGAGCCGGCGGTGTAGCGTTCCGCAGCGCGCTGCAAGAAACTCAGGGCGCCATAGTTGTAGCTGTCCGTCGCATTGCTGTACGGCCGGAAAGCGCCGGTCGCCGGATCGATGGCGTAGGCACTCGCAGGCGTCACGGGCTTAACCGCGCCTCCCGCCACCGTGCTTCCATAAACCGCAAACCGTCCCGTGGCCGGCGTTCCCGAACCGCCGCAACTCAAGCCGCCGGGCCCGGGGAGCACGCTCGGCGTGTTCAAGCTGCAACCCGCATAGTCGTATTGATAGCCGACTGCGGGCGAGGTTTTCAGGTAAGTGGCATAAACCGTGGCGTTGCCTTTGCCGTCGGCGAAGTTCGATCCCATCAGGATCGAGACGTCCTTGTTGAAGCCGGCGTCCACGGTGCTGTCGGGCGCCGGATTGCCCGCCGCGGCTAGATTCGCGAGCAGATCGGCGTGATTGTTTTCATAGCGGCCGAAACCGTAATTCGCATCGACGCGGACGCCTTCGAAATGGGTGTTCAGCACGAAGTTGACCACGCCGGCGACGGCGTCGGCGCCGTACACCGCGGATGCGCCGCCCGTCAGCACATCGACGCGCTCGATCAACTCAGCGGGGATCTGGTTGATGTCCGGGCTGCTGGACGTGTTGTTGCCGGCCGCGCTCAAGCCGGCGCCGGGCGCCAAGCGAGTGCCATTGACCAGCACCATGGTTCGCTGCGAGCCTAAGCCGCGCAAGCTCACCGTGGCGGTGCCGTTGGAACTGATCGAGGTGCCGCCGCTTTGTTCAGCGACGACCGACGGCAGGTTGTTCAACAAGTCTTCGGTGCGCACCAAGCCCGACTTCTGGATATCGAGCGAGTCCAGGCTGGTGATCGGGCTGATCGAAACATCATTCGGCGAGATCGCGAGGCGCGATCCCGTCACGACTACTTCTTGTAATGCGGTGTCGCTTGCGTTCGCTGCTGCCGGAGCGGTTTGCGCATACACCGGCGCGACCGCCGATGCGGCGGCGGCCGCCAGCACAGCACGCACCGCGTCCTGCAGTTTGGTATTCCCCATCTTGTTCTCCCTTGGTTTGAAAACGATCCCAAGCTCTTTGCAAGCAACGTGCAGCGTGTGTTCATCCCGCGGCCGTTGCATTTGTACGAGGATTACAACATGCCAACAGATGGATGTGAAGCCATCTAGCGGAGCCAAGAAGGGTAAATTATCTGATTCGTATGGCGCCCGGCCCGAGCGCGAAGAAGAGGCGCACCACGGCGATCGTGGCGACCCAAATTGAGGCATCGCGACCTTGGCGCTGCGCCAAGGCGGTGCGACGCAATTGCGAGCGCCCTGTGAGTGCGTAACTGTATGTTCTTAAAAACTAAAACGGAAAGAAGCACAAGGGTGGATGAAGCCCGATTTGCGCCGAGTTCGGTCTGTCTCTCTTGGCGAGCGCCAACCAAGCCCGACGGCGCGTGGCTGGTATATCAGTTCGAGGTTGCGCGCGAAGTTCGCTTCACTTCGCGCTCGCCTAACACTCGTTCAGGTTTTGAAGGCGCCGAACCACAGGCGTGCGCAAAAGCAACGACTGCGCGGGACTGAAATGGATGTCAGGCGAGGCGACGAGGGCGCGAGAGGAGCCTATAGAGCCCGAACGGCGGCCGGCGTTTATCGCGTCCGCCGTTGAAGGCGGCACTGCGGTGGAATTGGCTCGAAGTTACATAGATGGCACCGTCCGGTCCCTCGGCAATGCCGTCCGGCCAGCTGATGCGCGGATCCGAAACCAGCAGCTCGTAATGTCCTCGCTGCGGCGAGAGCCGCTGCACGCCGTTGTGCGTGACATCGGTAAACAAAATGTGGCCCTCGCGGTCGCGGACCAGGCCGTCGGAAGAGAAAGGACGGATCGGCCAGGTGGTGATGGCGCCATCCAGGTCCTGGTCCGTCACCGCAGGATTGAGCAGCAGCGCGGTCGGCGCCGAATACAGCGTGTCAGGTTTCGACCAGTACAACGTGCCGTCATCAGGGCGCAGTGTGACGCCGATTGCGCCCACCTGCACCGGCTGAGGATGACCGCGCGGATCGCGCACGAGCAACGGCTTGCCGTTCGCCAGCACGCCGCGCTTTCCCAAGGAGCCGCTGGCGCGCAGGCTCGGATGATCGTTGAGCAAACGCCGCGCTGAGCCTGTCGCAAGATCCAGCACGATGATGGCATTGGGCGGTTCGCCGCCCGAGTCGAGCAGGTACGCCACGCCCGCATGCCGCAAATCGAGCGCGAGATCCACCAGATAGGTCGATGGAAATACCACGTCGGGACGAAAAGTGTAGTGCTTCAGCACCGAACCTGAATGTGCATCGAGCACCCACAGCGCGGCACGGCCAGGATCGCAATGCGTCAGGTCAATGGATCCGGAATCCAGTGCGTAGATTCGATCGTTGGGCCCGCAACGCAGGCCTTGGATCGAGACGAACGGCTGCGACGGTGGATCGCCGCGCAGGCTGTCGAAAGGAAACGGCATCGCATTCCCATCCACGATCTCGCACAGGGTTGCAGGCGACAGCTGCCCGGCACCGCGCGGAAAACCGACGTAGATACGTCCGTGCGAGGTGACGGCGACCCCGGACGGCCAGCCGCTGAATTCAGCGACCCGCTCCGCCTTCCAGCTGGCGTTGACATGATGGGATCCTTCCGCACTATCGTGATGCAGCATGTCGATAGTTTTGCGCGGGGGCTGGCGCAGCGCTATCGGCACCAGGATGCAAATGGCGTAGGATCAGGCCCATTTTTGCGCTATGGTTGCGCGCGCCTAAAGTCACCGAGAGACAGCTAAAACAATGATAAAGAGATCAGCAGTCAGCCTTGCTTTTGCGGCCCTACTCAGCAGTCTAGCGGCCGCGGCAGATACGCCGCTGCCGCCGGGCGGCGCCGCGATTCTGATGTGGACGCCCGACCAACAGGCTTTCGGCTACAAGAACATGGAGAAGATTGCGCCGGTGCGGGTGATCAAGCGCGGCAAGTCGGTGCATCCCTTACCGTTGGCCAAAGCGCAGATCGATCCCAGCTTCACCGCCGGCGACAAGAGCTACAACACCGACAGCTACATGCGCGAATTTCGCGCCTCGGGCGTTCTGGTCATCAAGAACGGCAAGATCGTGCTCGAGCGCTATGGCTTGGGCCGCAACTCGAAGGATCGCTGGACCTCATTCTCGGTGGCAAAGTCAGTCACCTCCACGCTCATCGGTGCCGCCATCAAGGACGGCAAGATCAAGAGTCTCGATGATCGCGTCACGCTCTACATTCCGGAACTCAAAGGCAGCGCTTACGACGAGGTGACGGTGCGGCAGCTGATCACCATGACCTCCGGCGTGAAGTGGAACGAGAGCTACACCGATCCTAACTCGGACGTTGCCAAGGTAGGCTTGAGCATCCTCGAACCGGGCGTTAATCCGGTGGTGAGCTACATGCGCCGCCTGCCGCGCGAGGCGCCGCCGGGAGCCAAGTTCGTGTACAAGACCGGCGAGACGGATCTTGCGGGAATTTTGCTCTCCAACGCCGTCGGCGAACCGCTGGCGCAATATCTCTCCGACAAGGTTTGGCGCCCGTACGGCATGGAGCAGGACGCCATCTGGGTCGAAGATGTGGCCGGCCACGAGCGCGGCGGATGCTGCATCAGCATGACGCTGCGCGACTACGGCCGAATGGGCCAATTCATGCTGGACCATGGCATCGCCGATGGACATGAGGTGGTGCCGGCCGGCTGGACGGAAGACGCCACCGCGCGGCATGTCGCCGATCCGCCGTACGGCTATTTTTGGTGGATCGTGCCCGGCGGCTACGAAGCGGAGGGCATTTTCGGGCAAACCCTGTCGGTTTTTCCGGAAGAGCGCTTGGTCGTGGTCATCAATTCTGCTTGGCCGGCCGCGTGGTCGCGCGATATCGATGCGGTAAGAAAGAAGTACCTGGCGGCACTGCGTGCCGCCGCACATTGAGATGGATGGGCGTCATGGCAGTCGGGCGTTGCTTGAAATCATTTCGTCCTCGATCAGCGCGAGCGGGATCATGCCCGCGGCGTTGAATCGGTCGAGGAAATCCCGCAGCACGAAGCTCTTGCCGCCCAGTTGCTGCTGGTATGCATCTTCGGCCATCAACCGGTCTACCATTAATTTGCCGACGATATAGCTGGTGCCGTATCCCGGCTGCCGCAGATATAAGAGCTGCTCGAAGCCGGTGAGGGAGTCCTTAGGGTTCGCCCAGCCCCGCGGTGTCCACTCCGCGTGAAATTTGCCCGCCTTCTGCAGATCGAATTCATTCGCCTGCACATACAGGGATGCCAGGCCGCGTGCCGCGCGGTTGGCTAGCATGATCCACACCAGTTCCTTGGCGCGCGGATTGTCGTCATACAGTCCGGCGTGCATCAGAATTTCTTCGAAGGCCGTAGCAAAGCCTTCCGCGCGGTTGTCCCAGATGTTCGAGAGTGATGCGCGGCGCCGAATGGGACTTGCGTGCGGCTCATCTCGCATGCGCGACAGATCGAACCAATGGTAGTCATGCGATAAGAGCAACATGGGCTCTCGGTGTGTCACCCGCGTGAAAAATACCCGCTGCTCTTCCGGCACGAAGTGCCCCAGCTGCGGAATCAGCGCAGCTCTAAGATAGGGCTTGTCGGGAATGATTTCCTGTTTGACCAGAAAATCGACGAACTTGTCGAGACGTTGAAGCTTCAACCGGTCAAACGCCGAGGCATCGCGCACCGGCTCGAGCTGCGGCAATTTGCGGTTGTTGTGCTCTTCCAGCCTGAGTGCCGCTTGCGCGCGCTCCAATTCGCGGCGCAGGAGCACCGCTTCTTCATCCCAGGTCAGCGGCACGAAATGCACGTTGTGCTGATACCAAGTGTAATTATCCTTGCCCACGCCCGAGGGACCCGTCTTGCCCGGCGCTTCCTTTTCCAGCCAAAAGATGAATTCATCCGTGGCGCTCTTGGCATGCCCGATCGCCGAGCTGAGTTCCGGCGCCGCCGTGCCGATGTCGGCATGCTGACTGCCCTCCAGCGTGCTCACGGTGAGCATACCGGCGGCGAGCGCGCCGAGTATGCTGGATTGATTGCGCAGCTCTTGCACGCCGAATACCCATAAATCCCGCGCGTTGCTTTCTTTAAGATTCTGCATCGCTTGCGCGAGCAGCGCAGGAATTGCGCCGATTCTGCACGTCAGTTCGTGCTGCGCCGCGGCCGACAACGGAAATCGATAGCGGTAGAGTTCGATCTCCGGATAGACGTTCGGCCCTTCTCGCAGCGGCACATCGGTGCGGGCGGCCCAGATGCTGACATAGAAGGCCGGGTCGCGCGCCCAAGGCCGCAGGATCCTCAAATTGAAGTCGAGGCCGTTCATTTCGGCCTTGACGAGCTTGTAGTCGCTCAATTGCTCTTGCGGCCAGCCTTTCGTGTCGATGGCCTCGAGCTTCTTGCGCCACTCCGGCAGTGCCGCGGCCTTGGCCAACATCGCCGCGGCGCCATAGTCGGGTACATTGTCTCGGAGGGCGGGATGTTCAAAATCGCGCCACTGCTCGAACAGTTCCACCAGGCCGGCATACCCTGAGGGTGTCGCCGCGCGACCGGCCTCCGCGCCGTGCCCCGGTATCGCGGTGAGCAGCATGGCGGTGGCCGCAACGGCGGATCGAGTATCGGAGATTCCCATTATTTTCGCCTACTGCTTGTGGACGTTGATGTAATAAAGATCGGTCGCGACCTCGAATGCGTCCCTGCTCACGGTTGTATTCATGTGTTGCCACGACGTGGTGGGGAGAATGATCTGCCATGCATCTTTTAATCCCACGCGCACCGGCATGGCAAAACGTTTCTCCTGCGCGGCCCACCGGTACGAAACCGTATGCGCTGCTTCAATGACGGTCATTCCAATCTAATGCAATATGCGCGTCGCACCGGGTGGATTGGCGAGGTCTGCGGCGCCAATCCGGTCAAACGCAATACGCCGCCTGAACCGCGTCGAGCTAAAGAATCAGGCGTGTGCAGCCCACGCCGGCTCACCTTGCGTATACGGCAGGCAGGGATCGAAGCGGCCCGGCACCTCCGTATAGCGCAGCACTTTGGTGTAGCCGATCTCCGAGGTGAAGAAGCCCAGCAGGGCGAGTTCCTTCATCATGCGAAAATAATGCGCGGGCGGTTTGGCATTGCCTGCATCTCCCGCCGCGATGACGGCTTGCGTCTTGCGTTGGTCGGGCAGGTACTTGTCCCCTTTGTCGGCAGCGCTCTCGACCGGCAGCGGCGCGAGTCCCATGCGCTTGCGCTGCGCCGCTTCGCGCGCGTCCATGACGCGCTTTTGCTCCTGATCGAGTTCCGTGAGAAGGGCGAGCCGCTGCGGCGGCGTCGCGGCCATGAAGGACACGCCGTTGGCCTTCTGCATCGCCTCGTCCACGTTATGCATGCCGTCGCGGAAAACTTTTTGTTCGGCAGGGCTGTAGCAGTCCGTCACCATGTGCGCCATGAACGCGCCGGTCTTGGCCGCCTTGGCACCCGGCGTCTTGGTCGCCGGAAGGATCGTCTCGGCGATCTCGTCGAGAAATGCAATGTCCGGGTCCGTGAACTCGCCGGCTCGCGCGGCGATGGTGCGCGGCTGCTCGGCGGCGGCCAGCAAACCGCGCCCGCCGACGAATGCGACCCCGCCCAGCAAGGCGGTGACGCGGCGAATGGCCTCGCGGCGGTTGATCAATCGATCCTGGTTGTTCTCGTGGTCCGGCCGGGTATTCGCGGTCTCGTTCATGCTCGTCTCACAGGTTGCGCCGCTTGAGCTCATTCACCGCGAAGTCCACCGCGCGCGCGGTGAGCGCCATGTAGGTGAGCGAGGGATTTTGGCAGGCGCTCGAGACCATGCAGGATCCGTCGGTCACGAAAACGTTGGGCGCATCCCACACTTGATTGTGCGAATTGAGCACCGAGGTCTTTGGATCGCGCCCCATGCGCGCCGTGCCCATCTCGTGAATTCCCATTCCTGGAAACGATCCGCTGTCAAAGGTCTTGACTCTTTTGGCGCCGGCCTGTTCCAGCATCTCGGCCATGTCGTTGATCATGTCCTTGCGCATCAAGCGTTCATTCTCACCCGTGGCGCAGTCGATTTTCAGCACCGACAAGCCCCACTTGTCCTTCCTGGCGGTGTCGAGCCCGACGACATTGGCGTGATTGGGGAGCATTTCCCCGAATGCCGTGGCACCGAATTTCCACGGACCCGGCGTCGTCATTTCATCCTTGAATTGTGCGCCCACCCCCAGCTCCTTGACCGCTCGCGACCAGCCGTCGCGGCTCGCCGATCCCTGGTAGCCGAAGCCGCGCAGGTACTCGCGCTTTTCGCCGAACAAGTTGCGATAACGCGGAATATAGATGCCGTTCGGGCGGCGGCCAAAATAATACTTGTCGTTGAGGCCTGCCAATTCTCCTTCCGCGCCGCAACGGAAGTGATGATCCATCAAGTTGTGGCCGAGTTCGCCCGAGCTGCTGCCCAAGCCCTGCGGCCAAATGTCGGTGGCCGAGCGCATGAGCAGCCAAGTCGAATTGAGCGTGGATGCACAAAGGAAAATGACCTTCGCCGAGTACTCGGTGGTCTTCTCGGTGATCGCATCCAGCACACGCACGCCGCCGGCTCGCTTTTGGTCCTTGTCGTACAGCACCTCGGTCACGATGGACCAAGGTTTCAAGGTGAGCTTTCCGGTTTTCGCCGCGGCCGGCAAGGTCGAGGACTGCGTGCTGAAATACGCACCATAGGGGCATCCCAGCCAACAGGCATTGCGGTATTGGCAGGGCGCACGCCCCGGAAGACCTTGCGTTGCATTCGCGACGCGTCCGATAATCACGCGGCGCTTGCCGCCGAAGGCACCCTTGAGGCGCCCGGCCACCAATTCTTCGCCGCAATTGAGCGGCATCGCCGGCTGGAATTGCCCGTCGGGCAGCTGCGCCATTCCCTCGTGCGAGCCGGATATGCCGGCATGTTTTTCTACGTGGTCATACCAGGGGGCGAGGTCGGCGTAACGAATCGGCCAGTCCACCGCGACCCCATCCTTGGCGTTGCCTTCGAAGTCGAAATCGCTCCAACGGTAACTCTGGCGCCCCCACGTCAGGGATCGGCCTCCCACTTGATAGCCTCGATACCAGTCGAAGCGTTTCACTTCGGTATAGGGCGATTCCTTCTCATTGACCCAAAACGCCAGATTCTTTTCATTGAGCGGATAATCCCTTTTGAGCACAGGGTAAGCCTCTTCCATCGCGTAGGTACGGCCGCCGCGATGCGGATACTGCCAGGGCGCCTTCGTGGCGTTGACGTAGTCCTTGATATGCTCGACGTTGCGGCCGCGCTCGAGGAGCAGGACGCGAAGCCCCTTCTCCGTCAGCTCTTTCGCGGCCCAGCCGCCGGAGATGCCTGAGCCGACTACAATCGCGTCATAGTGATCCGACGGCATCGTTCTTTCCTAATAGACTGAGTACGTAGTGCTATCCCGAGTATTCTATCGCTATTCGGCAAATGTACTATTGCCAATCAGATGAGCCGCATGCCCCGCCAAATCCGCCGCGTCAGCCGCCGCACTGCACTCGTGACGCTCGTGAGCGCCGCCGGCGCGATCGCCGGCTACGGGCGCGCGGCCGCTGCGCCGCAAACAACTTCCACCGGCAGCTTAGGTAAAGGACGGTTGAAGCAATCATTCTGCCGCTGGCCCTATGCGCGCACGCAGCTGCCGGAGGTGTGCCGCCGGGCGAAGCAGATTGGATTCGCGGCTATCGACCTGTTGTACACGGATGAGTGGCCGGTTGCGCGCGGTGCGGGACTCACCGTGTCCATGGGATATGCCAGCCGGCGCGAGAAGTTCATCGCGACCGGATTCAACGATCCTGCGAATCACGCGCTGCTGCTTGGGGAACTGGAGACCGCGATTCCGCTTGCTGCCGCGGCAAACGTGCCGAATGTGATCGCCATGTTCGGCAACCGGGTTGCGGGCATCGACGATGCCGCCGCGATCGCCAACTGCACCGCGGGCCTCGCCAAGATCGCACCGCTCGCCGAAAAGCACGGCGTCACGGTTTGCGTGGAACTGCTCAACAGCAAGGTGGATCACCCAGGCTATCAGGGAGATCACACGGCCTTTGGCGTTGCGGTCGCGAGGGCAGTCAATTCGCCGCGCGTGAAGCTGCTGTATGACATTTATCATATGCAAATTATGGAGGGCGACGTGATCAGAACCATTCGCGACAACATCAACTGGATCGGACATTTCCATACCGGCGGTGTTCCCGGCCGCCATGAAATCAACGGCACCCAGGAACTCAATTACCGCGCGATCGCGACCGCGATCGCCGACTTGAACTACCAGGGTTTCGTCGCGCACGAGTTCGTTCCGACCCGCAGCGATCCGTTTGAATCGCTCACCGAGGCATTTCAACTATGCGCGGTCTAAGCTTCACCCTCGGATCCTTGAGCTGCTTGGGCGTAGCGGCGGTCCTCGCGCAAGTTCCGCAAGGCGATCCAAAGGCCACCGAGCAGTGGGCGCCGGTTCCACCGCTGGTGACGCCCGGCGCGACCGCCGGCGCGCCGCCATCGGATGCGGTCATCTTGTTCAACGGCCGAAATCTCGACGAATGGGTGAGCACAAATGATCATTCGCCGGCACGCTGGAAGGTCGGCCAGGGCGTCTTGACGGTCGATAAAAAGGCCGGAAACATCGAAACCAAGAAGCAATTCAGAAATTATCAGCTGCACCTGGAGTGGCGCGTACCGAAGGGAATTACCGGCGAAGGACAATTGCGCGGCAACAGCGGCGTCTTTCTCGCGTCGACCGGTTCCGGCGACGGCGGCTATGAGGTCCAGATCCTCGATTCCTGGAAAAACTCGACTTACGTCAATGGCCAAGCGGCAAGCATCTACAAGCAGTCGCCGCCGCTGGTCAACGCCATGCGTCCGCCGGGCGAATGGCAAACCTACGACATAGTCTGGACCGCCCCGATCTTCGCGCCGGACGGCGTCGTCAAGTCTCCGGCCTATGTCACGGTATTTCACAATGGCGTACTGGCGCAGAACCACTTTCAGCTCAGCGGTGAGACGCGCTACATCGGGGAGCCGTCATACCGGCCCTATCAACGAGCGCCGATCAAGCTGCAGGCGCATGGCGATCCGTCGGCGCCGATCAGCTTCCGCAATATTTGGGTACGCGAATTGGGCGCCTCGGCCAATGCTGCCCAAGAATAGCGAGTACTCGATAGATCCAAAATTCCAAGCGCTGCTGGCGCGCTACCACGTGCGCATGGCCGACGAAGATGCGCTGAGGAAGAAGGACCCGGCGGGCTTTGTAAAGCGGCTCGATGAGTTTCTCCTGCCCATCGGTCCCGAGGTTGGGTGGCTGCTGCATGCGCTGATCCTCGGGCGGGGAGCCCGGCGAATTTTGGAATTGGGAACCTCCTACGGTTATTCGACCGCATTCCTGGCGGAGGCAGCGCGGCGCACCGGCGGCAAGGTCTACACCATGGATGTGGCAGCCGGCAAGCAACGCTACGCCCGCGCGCAAATCGAGGAAGTGGGACTCGGCGCTCAGGTCGAGTGGATGCTGGGGGATGCCACCGAAATGCTCAAGACATTCGACGGGCCCATTGATTTCGTGCTCGTCGATCTGTGGAAGAATTTGTATGTCCCGTGCCTGAATCTTTTTTACGGCAAGCTGGCGAACAATGCCGTGATTGCGGCGGACAACATGCTGTACCCGGAAACGGTGCGTGCAGATGCCGAGGCCTACCGCGCCGCCGTCACAGCGAAGGGTAATCTGCAAAGCGTGCTTCTGCCTGTAGGCAACGGCATCGAATTGTCGTGCCTGTGGAAGTCGTGACGCGGCGCGAAACCATGGCGCGCATGCTGGGTGCCGCCGGCGCCGGCGCGCTCGGCATTCGACTCAGCGACGCGCAAGGTGTCGGCGCACCGGTCGGCGACGGCGCGCAACTCACCGAGCTCGGCATGAAATTGAGCGCAGAGCAGCGCGCCGCCGGCGCCGGGTTGCTCCAGCACCATGCCAGCATCGACATCCACAGCCATCCGGGCCGATTCTTCCTCAAAGGAGTGATCGATCCCTCGCCTACGACGCGTGCCTTCGGCGAACCCTTCGAGGCCGCGGCCATTTCGGACTTGAATGCGGGAAACGTCAGTGCGGCACTATTTTCCGCCGTCGCGGACATGCGCCTGCTCGAAATGACACCGGCGCAAGGTTTGCATGCGGCCCGGGACTTTCAGCCCGGGGAAGCGTATGCGGATTACCGCCGGCAGCTGGCTGAACTTAAAGTCTTGGCCGCCAGTCCAGGGCTTGGCTTAGCTTTGACGCCTGCCGACATTGTTACCGCCCACGCGCAGCACAAGACTGCCGCGGTTTTCGCGGTGGAAGGCGGGGACTTCATCGAAGCGGACCTTGACCGCGTACACGAAGCCTTCCACGATGGAGTGCGCGCCATCACGCTCGTGCACTATCACGTCAATCAGATTGGCGACATACAAACCGAGGCGCCGGTTCACCACGGATTGACCGCTCTCGGCAAATCCATCGTCGCCGAAATGAACAAGGCAGGCATCTTGGTCGACTTGGCGCATGCGACGTTTGGGGTCACCAAGGATGTGCTCGAGGTGTCTGCCAAGCCGGTGCTGGTTTCACATACCAACTTGATAACCCCCGCAACCAGTCATCCGCGCCTGATCAGCCGCGAACACGCCAAGCTCGTGGCCGCCGCAGGCGGCATCATCGGCTCATGGCCCTCCGGCGTGGGACAAACGACCTTCGCGGACTACATCGACTCGATTCTGCGCCTGATCGATGCCGTGCAGATCGATCATGTCGCGATCGGCACGGACATGGACGCAAACTATAAGCCCGTGCTGCGCAGCTACCGCGACTGGAGCCTGATTCCCGCGGCGCTGCTGGCGCGCGGCTTGCGCGAGGACGATGTCGCCAAGGTCATGGGCGCCAACTTCCTGCGGGTATTCAAGGCAGTGCGCTGAATTCAATTTCGAAGTTTGAAGCGGATTCCAAATGAGTAACAGGAACTCACCGGCCGGCCGTCTTCCGTGGAAGCCAGATAGTGCCCGGAGCCTGCCTTCGCCAACCGCAGGGCCGCCTCGTCGAGACGCCGATGTCCTGTGGATTGGACGATGGTCGGATTGGAGGTGAGATACCCTTTCGCGTCCACGCACGCCATGACCGAAGCCAGGCCCTGATCTCCTTCGCGGATGGCGGCATCGGGATAATAATCATCGGTGCTGGGAAATCCTCTTCCGGGGCTCCCCTGCACGCGCACCACGGCGGGCTCAGCGGGCGGCAACGGCAACGAGTCGGTGTGCGCCGGCTCGCGCGTGATGTCCGTCGTGGTGCGTTTTAACGGCGGATCCTGCTCAACGTTGACGTCAACGATGGCCGGAATGGTGATGGTTGTTTGCGTAAATTCCGGCGTCGCTGGGCGTGGCACATCGATGGGTGGCGGCACGGGGTTGATCACGTGGGTCACGAATGGTGCGATCGTTGGCTTGGTGAAGTGACCGCGGAGCCCGACCGCGAGGCCGGCGAGCACGGCCACGTGCAGAGCAGCCACTATGAAAAAAGTCGCGGAGCGGCTCGGGAAGCGCGCTAGATCCTCGCCCGGGTAGCTTACAAAACCGCCGTGCGCACCGGACGGGCTGGCGGCCGGAGCGATGGCCCTCTCACGCGCGATGATCTGCTCCCGCGCAATGATGTAGGTCGCCCAGCAACAACCTAGACTCAAACGCAGCCGGGAAAACTTTCCGCTCCGCTCCGCAAGGTCTGCCAGCCATTCTTCTTCCAGACGCTCCGACAGAGGTCCCGGGGCGCGCTGGGCGGCGTGGTGAATCAATCCGTGCGTCAGCCTATCCACCCAATCCAACTTTCGCTCGGAAGTCATGACTCCCTCCTGGCACCGGGGCTACCGGTTCATGCAAGTACACCGCGGTTGAAGCTTGCGAATACTGCGCTGGCTCGTTTGAGCCCGGTTGGCGTAAGGCGATAAAGTCGCCGACGCGGGCGGCCGGCGCTCGACGGATCGATGGATTCCCACCGGCTGACGAACCAGCCGGCTGCCTCGAGTCGCAGCAGAATGGGATACAGGGTCCCGGAAGCGAGCTTGCAGCGCTGATGTACTTCGGCGCCGGAAAGCGGGTCCGTGGGATTCTCGAGAAATGACTCCAGCACCTTCAAGGTCTGTAGAGACATCCGCACATCGCGATCCGGCTTGCCCATAGTAGGAAGTCTACATAGGGTGCCGAAACAATGCAAGGGACGGCGTATCAGCTGAAATACCAGGGCTAATCCGGCGGCGGGGTTAATCCGGCGGCCGGAAGTTAATCCGGCGGCGGGGTTAATCGATGCCGTGTATACGCATGCTAATCAATTGATCGAGCGTGAGATTTTGCAATCCCTTGGCCCGCAGCCCCGTGATGTACTCCGGCGTGACCTGATGGATGCGCAATGCGATCAACTTGTCCGCGGGCGCGTGCGGGAAGCCTAAGTGGCTGATTTCGCCCGCAAACTCTGGCGAGACCCCATGTATTCGAAACGCGATGAGCTTGCCGGCATCCGCCGCCTCCAGTCCCGCCGCGCGCAGATCGCGAATGAATTCCGGTGTGACGCCGTGAATCTTGAATGCGAACAGCTTGTCGGCATCGAGGCCGCGTACTTGCGCACTCTTCATCGCACGTGCAAATTCGAAACTGACGTCGAACAGCGTGGCCGACAGAAGACTCTTGTCCTGGAACGAAAACCCGAGCTTCGCCATTTCGGGGACGTATTGCGGATTGGGCTTGAACGAAAACAATCCGCCGCCGCGTTGATCTTGCACGAAGCCCTCGCAGTCGATGCTGCCGGCGTCGCGTTGAATCGTGAAATGCACATCGTGCTTGGCGGTGCCGGCCCAATCGAGGCCGCGCAAATCCGTCAGTGCCCAAGGCGAGGAAGTATTGAAATGACCGCCGCCGCTCGAGTCTTGCAGAGAAAACTGAACTTTGCCGGACTCGTCGGCCGAGTCCAATGTCCATGTTCCCGCAGTCGTAGCGGCTGCAGCGGCCAAAGGAAACAGCAGCAGAGCCGCAAGCATATGGGAGATGCGCATGAATCAACTACCTCTTATGAGATCCCGGCGAGTTTCAACGAGATCAATTGACGGATGGTCAGGTCCTTAAAGCCATGACTGCGGATTTTTTCCACGAATTCCGGCGTGATGCCCTGAACCTTGGCAGACAGATAATCCCCGATGCGCAAGTTGGTAAGGCCGGCTGAGCTGAGCGCGCGCACGAACTCCGGCGAGACGTCCTGCACCTTCAACGACACCAATTCGCGGCTGTTGGCGTCGAGCCCCGCGGCGTGCATCTCGCGAATGTACCCGGGGGTGACGCCATGGATCTTCAACGCAATGATTTCCTCAACGGTGAGATCCTTGAGGCCCGCGGCTTGCAGTCCGCCGATGTACGAGCCGCCCTCTCCCGACTCGGCCGTCGGCGTCGCGGGTGACTTGGGTGCCACCGAGGCCTTTGGCGCAGCGACTGGGTTTGGCGTGGGGGCCGGTTTCGGCGCCGGCGGTGCTTCGGCTGTTGCAGGCGCAGCGGGCGCAGCGGGCGCAGCGAGTGCGGAAAGGGGTTCCAGCGCCGCCGGTGCAGGGGGCTCAGGGGGCGCAGCCGGCGCGACGTACGCATCCAGCACTCGCTCCGCCTCATCGCCCGAGACTCGCGTGCTCGCGGTTCCCGCCATCAAAAGACCCGCGGCGCACAGGCCGCCGATGAAAGCCAAACCGCTCGCCGAGATGCTGCGCGATGTGCTCCTGACGCCGAGCAGCCGGCCGATGCGCGATGTCAATACGCCGCCGTTGGCCGCGAGCGCCCAGACCGTGTTCGACCGCGACTCCTCGAGCAGCGCCAGGGCGCGAGCATAGCCAGGCGCATTGCCGCAAGCACTCACCGCCACATCGTCACAACAATGTTCGCGCTCGTTGCGAATCACGCGATTCACCCACCACACCGCCGGGTGATAAAAGAGCAGTGTCTCGGTGGCGATTTGAAAAACGTTTACCAAGCCATCCCAGCGTTTGATGTGCGCGAGTTCGTGCGCAATGATGGCTTCGACTTGCCACGGCGATAGGCCGGCGAGCACCGACAGCGGCAACACCACGACAGGCCGCCACCAGCCCAACACTGCCGGCGACTCCGCGGCCTTTGAGCAGACAAAGCGTACCGCGCGCGAAACACCGAGCCGCCGCTGCAACGCCAGGCAAGTCTGCAACAGATCCCCTGCGATTGATTCGGCGCGCTGCCGCCGCATCCGCATCAACAGCATCCAAGCGCCCAGCGTGCGAAGCGTGAACATATAGACGCCGGCGAGCCAGGCAAGCACGGCATAGCTCATCCAGTCGATCGAAACCGCCGGCAAAACGGCAGAAAACCGGCGCGCGTCGGGCGCCGCAACCATTGCCTGCACGGCATCGAGGCTATCTCTGATTTGCCCGATTCCCCCCGCTGACACTTGCCGCATGGACTCAGGTGATTGCTGCAGCAAAGCGAAGGTGACGAGCGGCGCGATCATCATTGCGCTCAGTGCACAGACTGCACTGGCATAGCGGGCACGGGGACTGCGCAAACGTGCCAGCAAAGCGCACAGAGCCAACGCCAGCACCCCACCCTGCCACACAAAATGGAGCAGGCACCACCCCAAGACCCGTACCGTTTCAGGATTCGTCACTTGGTTTTCCTCTCGTGTTCATCCAGCATGCGGCGGATTTCTTCAATCTCCGCCGGCGAGGTTTTCTTTCCCGATAGGGCATGCATAATCAATTGGCTCGCCGACCCCGAGAATGCGCGCTGCACCAGATCGCTGACGAGTTGCCGCTTGGTGTTTTCCGCCGGCAGGCGCGCTTCGTACACGTGCGCCCGCTCATCTTCATTGCGGACCACCATGCCCTTCGCCGTCATGATCTGCAGCAGTTTGAGCACTGTGGTGTAGCCCGTGGCCTTGCCGCTATCGAGCACTTCGTGAACATCACGCACCGTGGCCGGCCCGCGTTCCCAAAGCACGCGCAAGATCGCCAATTCCATCACGGTGGGTTTCGGAGTCGTTGATTTCTGCATGAACGCCAGACTACTACGAACTCATTCGTAGAATCAACGAAAATCTTCGTAGACGATATATT
>DATAVX010000107.1:0-6881 GCA_036267535.1 Steroidobacteraceae bacterium | reverse complement strand
CGTCAGCTGCCGTTTCTTGTCGGCGCGACCACAGCGACACGATGGGGGTCGCAAAAAAGACAAATACCGGTACCACCAGGATGAACAGCAGCAGCGCTGTCTCCGGCGAGGGGACGTGCACGCCAAGAGCGTTGTAAAATTCCGGCCGGCGTGCGCTCCACGCCAGCAGCGCGAGGGCTCCCAGACCCATCAACACCGCCGCTATCAACCGCTGACGTACGTGATGCAGCCGGAAATGACCGAGTTCGTGAGCGAGCACAGCTTCGATGCCCGCAGCGTCGATCCGCGCCAGCAGGGTATCGAAGAACACGATGCGTTTGTTGCGTCCGATGCCCGTGAAGTAAGCGTTGCCGTGAGCAGAGCGGAGCGATCCGTCCATCACATACACACCGCCGCGCGCGGAGAATCCGCACCGCTCGAGCAGAATTTCAACGCGCTTCTTCAGCGCCTCATCGGCGAGCGGTGAGAATTTATTGAACAGCGGTGCAATGAAGCGAGGCGCGGCCCAGGTAAGACTCAAGGTCCAGGCCAACCACAGGCCCCACGCCCACAGCCACCACCAGGCTCCGCCGCGCTCCATCAAAGTGATCGCCGCCAGAAGCAGGGGACCACCGAGCATAACGGCGAGCAGCAGGTGCTTGCCGAGATCCAACGCGAATAATGGGACCGTCGTGCGATTGAATCCGAACCGCGCCTCCACCTTGAAGGTCCTCCAAAGCGCGAAGGGCAGACCCGCGAGCCGCAACGCCAACAGGACGCTGCCCACCATCAATGCACCGCGCCAGGGCTCACCGAGACCGCTGTGCCGCCAGAGGGCATCGACGGCGGCGCTACCCCCACCCACTGTGAGCAGAAGCCTGAGGATTCCGTCATATAGATTTGCCCATCGTCCGAAAGCCGCGCGCGCCGCGTTGTAGTCGGCAGCCTTTTGTTGATCCGCAAGGGAAATTTGCCCGCGAAACATGTCGGGCACCTTGTTGCGATGGGCGCGTACGGCCTTGATTTGCCGGGATGCCAGACACAGTCGCGTCGCCGTTTCCAACGCAATTGCGAGGATGAAAACAATCGTCAGCGCACGCATCTTACTTGGCAGTCCTTCGCACAAAGAGAGTAGTGGAATTGAGGTCGCTGCGAAATACAATGGGCTTTTCTTCCACCTGCGGTCTGTCTGCCATTGCGACTGCCTCCGTCACCAGGTGATGGTGAGGAGATAGGTCGCACACCGGATCGGCATTTTCGGCATCGCCCGTGAGCAGGTACGCCTGGCACCGGCAACCGCCGAAATCACGTGTTCTTTCGGGGCAGGTTCGGCATGGCGCCTTCATCCACGCATCGCCGCGGAAATGAGTGAAGCCGGGTGAGTCGAACCAAATCTCCCCGATACTCAGCTGCCGCACGTTCGGAAATGCGAGTCCGGGCAGCATTCGCGCAGCGTGACAGGGCAGTGCGGTTCCATCCGGGGCAATGGTCATGAAAATGGATCCCAAGCCATTCATGCAGGGTTTGGGACGCTGCTCGAAGTAGTCGGGCACGACGAAATATATTTTCATGCGCGAGCCGACGCGTTCCCGAAAGTGCAGCATGGCCTGTTCGGCGCGCCGCACTTGCGCGCGGCTGGGCAGCAGCCGTTCACGGTTGTGAAAGGCCCAGCCATAATACTGAGTATTCGCCAGTTCCACATATTCGGCGCCCAGGCGCAGCGCCATCTCAAGAATTTCCTCGACGTGATCAATGTTGAGCCGATGCAATACGACATTCAGCACCATCGGAAATTCATATTGCTTGATCAAGGCGGCAACCTTGCATTTAAGATCAAAGGTACGGGTGCTGCTCAGGAAATCATTCATCCGTTGGGAGCTGTCTTGAAAAGAGAGCTGGATGTGATCCAAGCCGGCCGATTTCAGTGCACCTATACGGGCGTCGGTAAGACCCACGCCGGAAGTGATCAAATTCGTATAGAACCCGAGACGGCGCGCTTCCGCCACGATGTCTTCCAGATCATCACGCGTCAGCGGTTCACCGCCGGACAAGCCCAATTGCACGGCACCGAGCGCCCGCGCCTCCCGAAGCACGCGGATCCAGTCTTGCGTGCCCAGCTCAGCGCCGGTGCCTGCGTAATCGGTCGGGTTGTAGCAGAACGGGCAATGCAGAGGACATCGATAGGTCAGTTCCAACAGCAGCCACAGCGGAGGCCCCGGCTTGTGTAGGTTTGCTGCTAGCGAATGGTCAGCCATGCCTTCTCCAAGGCGATTTGCATAAACCGCACAATCTCCTCATAGAGTCCGGTCGCGGCGAACGCACGCTGCAAGTCCGTCGTGATGTCGGCAACCGTCGTTTCACCGTCGCAGCGCTTCATGATCTCTCCGGCGCTGGCATTGAGCTTGATCATGCCTTCGGGGTAGAGCAGGACATGCGCGTCTTGCGCGGACTCCCACTGTAGACGAAAGCCGCGTCCAATAACCGGCCTGGAAGCCGCATCGATGGCAGGGCTCACAAGGGAACCTTGTAGCGCACCGCCATGGCATCGCTCATTTGCCACAGCACGTCCAGTTTGAATTTCAAAATGTCCAGCGCGCGTTCCTGCAGGGCGCGCGTATCGAATTTGTCCAGCGTGAACGCGAGTCCGAACTCAACATCGCGCCGTGCCAGGCTGACGCGGCTTTGAAAATAATGCAGCCCGGCCGTGTCAATCCACGGATAGTGCTGCGGCCAATTTGCCAGACGCTGCTTATGAATCTCCGGGGCAAACAGCTCGGTAAGCGAGGAGCAAACGGCCTCGGGCCACGGCGCGCGCCGCGCAAAATTGACGTAGGCGTCGACGGCGAACCGTACTCCGGGGAGAACTTCCTGCAGACTCTCGGTCACCTCGCGGGAGAGTCCCACCGCCACCGCCAATCGCAGCCAGGATTCGATGCCGCCGGGATCATCGCCATAGCCGTCATGGTCGAGAATGCGCTGCACCCATGATCGGCGCACGGCGCGATCAGGGCAATTGGCGAGAATAGCGGCGTCTTTGATGGGGATGTTGATTTGATAATAGAAGCGATTCGCCACCCAGCCTTTGATTTGCTCGCGGCTGGCCCCGCCGGAATTGAGCAACACGTTAAAGGGATGATGGATGTGGTAGGCACTGCCCTGGGCGCGTAAGCGCGTTTCGAATGTCACGCGATTCCAAACCGCGCCGCTCACAATTCGATCTCCATGCCATCCCATGCCATCTCGATCCCACGCCGCCCGAGCTCTGCGGCCTCGGCCGAGGATTCGTTCAAGATGGGATTGGTGTTATTGATATGGATCAAAATCTTGCGCGTGGTCGTCGGCAGCCGTGCGAGCCACTGGAGCATGCCGCCGGGCCCTGTTTGCGGCAGATGACCCATGTCCCTGGCGTACTTGCGGGACACGCCCAGGCGAATCATCTCATCATCGCTCCAAAACGTACCGTCAACCAGGACGCATGCGGCGGACTGCATGGCATCCCAGACTTGATCGTCGATAGCGCCGAGGCCTGGCGCATACAGCGCGGTCCGGCCGCTCTGCTCATCCTCGATCAGCAGCGCGATGTTGTCGCCTTCCAGCGGCAAGTCCCGATTGGGCGAATAGGGTGCGGGTTTGCTCGCGACCGGCAACGCTCGAAAGCGCACCCCCGGTACCGGATCGACAGCGAAAAGCTCTGCGCTCAAGTCGATGCGATGACGCTCGGTGCCGCAATAATGCGACAGCACGCTTAAGATTGGATTTCCGCGCGTCAAATCGGCATAGGTACTGTCAGTGCACCAGATGTGCCAGGGGCGCACGGCTTCGCGCAGCATATACAGACCTGCGGTGTGATCGACCTGGCCATCGATCAGAATGATGCCGGCCAGCGCGCTGTCGCGCATCGTGCGTCCCGGTTGCAAATCCGGATTCGCGCGCAATTGCGTCAAGATGTCCGGAGAGGCGTTCACCAGGACCCACGCCTCGCGCGCGCTTACGATGATGGAGGACTGCGTGCGCGCCACGGCCGGCAAAGTGCCGGCACGATATCCCGTGCAATTGGGGCAATTGCAATTCCATTGCGGAAAGCCGCCGCCGGCGGCCGACCCAAGTACCCGGATCCGCACCTGCTGCGGCGCCCGCCCGCCGATGCTGAGAAGGCCCGCGCCTCTCAGCGATTGGAAACGTACATGGTGATTTCCATTCCAAACCGAATCTCAACCGCTTGTGGGGTTTCCCATTTCATAGTGAATCTCCTCGAGTTGCTACCGTTGGATCATCCTACCGAAGCATCTGCGCCGGAATGCGCAAGTTCATGAATCTGGACTCATGATTTTCATGAGGCAGCACGGGCGTCGCGATTGGCGGAGGCCCTGATACCATGCAGCCGATGCAACTGCGGACGCGCTTGAATCTCGTGGTGACCGGCCTCAGCGCCGCGTTTCTGATCGTTTTGATCGCGGCCGAGGTCCAGAGCATGCGCGGTTCAGTCCGCGAAGAAATCGAAGCGGCCAATCGAGTCGCCTCACAGTTCCTGGGCAGGTTGACGGCGATTTATTCAAATGTAGGTGGACCGGATGCGGTCTTGCAGTTCCTGCAGCAATTGGGCCGCGTTCGCGCCAACGAAGTGTATTTGGAGTCGCCCACTGGCGAGGTGCTGTATCGGTCGCCGGTTGCCACATACAAGGCGGGCCGCGAGGCGCCCGCCTGGTTTGCGCGCTTGCTTGCGCCGCAGGCGGCGCGGCAGATATTCATGCTTCGCGGCGGTCTAGTACTGGTCGTTGAGCCGCAGTCATCGCGCGCGGTGCTCGATGCCTGGGACGAGATTACGCGGCTGTGCCTCATTGCCGTGATCATGCTGCTGGTTGTCAACGTCTTGGCTCTTTGGTCGGTCGCGCGCGCGCTCAAGCCTTTCCCCATCATCGCAAAGGGTCTCGAGCGAATTCAGCAAGGAGAGCTGGCATTTCGCCTACCGCCTCTCAAGGGTCCGGAGGCCCATGTCATCGGTACGGCGTTCAACCGCATGGCACAGGCCGTAGAAGATAAGGTGATGGCGGAGCTCAAAGCGCATGAGGCCGAGGCTCGGCTCGAGGAACGGCGCGAATTGGCGTCTCTTGCAGATCAGCGAGTCGAAGAGGAGCGGCGTCTCATCGCTCACGAACTTCACGATGAATTTGGCCAATCGGTCACCGCCATCCGTAGTCTGGCGCTCGCCATTGTCACACGGGCAGCCGAGCGCGATCCGGAGACCGGAAATGTGGCGCGCCTGATATCTGAGGAAGCGGCGAGGTTATACGATGCCATGCACGGACTGATTCCCCGCCTCACGCCGCTGTCGTTGGACACCCTGGGGCTTGCCGACACGCTGGAGAGCTTGGTGCGCGACTGGCAGAGACGCCGGCCCTCGGTTGCCCTGTCCCTTCACCAACAGCTCACGCAGCAACTGGGGTCGAGCATTACCCTCACTGTATATAGAGTTGTGCAGGAGGGATTGATCAATGCCCTGCGCCACGCGCAGGCCTCGCGGGTGGACATCGTCGTTGAATGCCAGGCGCGGCGGATTTTCGTCAGCGTCATCGACGATGGTTGCGGGCTATCCGGAGAGTGGGCCCGGCCAGGGCATTTTGGGCTGCGCGGGCTGAAGGATCGCGTGCAGCAGATGGATGGCGTTTTCAGCATCGGCAGCGCCGAAGGGGGCGGTGTTCGCCTGAGCGCAGAAATCCCTCTGGGATTGCCGCCGTGATCCGCGTGCTGCTGGTCGACGATCACGCCGTTGTGCGCATGGGATTTCGGCTGCTGCTGCAGTCCGTCGCGGAGTTCACCGTCCTCGCCGAGGCGGAATCGGGCGAAGCCGCATGCCAGATGTATTTCGATCTTAAGCCCGATGTGGTCGTGATGGACCTCGCCATGCCCGGCATGGGCGGCCTCGAAGCCTTGCGGCGCATTCGCGCACGAGATCCGCGTGCACGGGTACTCACACTATCGGCGCAGGACGACCTCATACACGCCCGGCGGGCGTTGCAGGAGGGCGCATTGGGTTTTTTATCAAAGCGCAGCGCTCCGGAGGCGCTGATCGAGGCGGTGACGGCGATTGCGGCTGGCCGCCGCTATTTGGACAGCGTGCTCGCGCAAAAGCTGGCCCTCGCTGAATTCGAGGGCGCTGCGAAATCGCCGCTCGAGCGATTATCGGAGCGTGAATTCGAAGTGTTCATCCGCTTGGCCGGCGGCGCCAGCGTGCAGGGCATCGCCCAGGATTTGAATCTGTCCGCCTCGACCATCGGAACGCACCTTTACAATATCAAGCAGAAACTCGGCGCGGCCAACCAGTCGGAACTGACTCTGATCGCGCTTCGCCATGGCCTGATCCAGGCCTGAACTTGGGCAGGCGCGTTCACATGCCGCGATGCGCCTCAGTAACGGCGCAATCGCGACTGCCTAGTGTCACGGGCATGACACAGTTCCCATGCGCCGCACCGTGAGGGATTTCCACCGGAAATCGTAAATGCCTGATTTTTAACCCTTTCTGGATTGGAGCTATTTTCTTTTCAGTTTTGGGCGATATGGCATAAGCGTTGCTATTTCATTTAAGCCTCAGCCTAATGGTAGCGGTGCCTATCGCTGATCGACGATTTCTCAAAGAAATCGGCTGACGTGATGGAATAGGGCCAAATGAAAACAGCAACAGGTAAGAATTGCGAAGGAGGGAGTTTTGCAACCAACGACAAGTATCGATCCAGGCACTTTCCGCACGGCCATAAGGACTACAAACATGCCGACCCACGCAGCAGGAGAATTGAGATGAAATTGCTCACAGCAAAACGTCGCGTCAAAATACTTTACGCCGTCGCAGCGCTCGTAACGACGTGTGGTGCCGCCATGGCCGCATCGGATTCCGAGCAATTCCAGCG
>DATAVX010000106.1:0-103789 GCA_036267535.1 Steroidobacteraceae bacterium | reverse complement strand
CGCTCGTCACGCTGCAGTTCGGCATCGATACGCGCCTGCAGAAATTCTCCGACCAGCCGCCGGTCCTCGGCGGACCAGGCATCCGCACTGGTGTTGAGCAAGCGCTTGCGCGCGAGTTCCAGTCCGGGCACCGCATTCTCATCGTTCTCTGGCAAGGGCTCCCAGACCAGGCGATAGCGCATTCCGGTGGAGGTAGGCCGTCTATGCAGTTCGACGTTGATCGCCGCGACTCGCTCTTCCGTGTCGCGAATCATGCGCTGCAAGTTGGCGGCGATCTCCTTCTCGAGATGCTCCTCAAGCAACGCGCGCTCCTGGGCGGACAGGATCAGACGCTGTTCCGCCAGTTCCGCATCGAGTCGCTGTTCGAGCGCGTCGGGGCGCTCCGGCCGCTGCCGATAGACGATGCGCACGATGAGTCCGTGGTCGCTGGGCTCTGCCGTTGCGGCGTGGCCCTGGGTGGACATGGTGCTCTGCAGCTCCGTGAGGTCGCGCCCGATCTCCCGTTGTACGCGATCCCAGTCCGCCTCCTCCGCCGGGATATCGGCCAGCGCCTGCTCGGCGCGCCTGGCAATGGTCAGCGCGGCCTCGATGCCCCATGCCGCCGTGTTGTCCGCCAACGGCAGATCCGGAACGGCAATGGCCACGAAGCCGGTCTGCTGCGTGTACGCCTGTAGCGTCTCGACGGCAGTCTGACGCACGTGCACGCGCTCCGCGAGTTTCTCGTTGAGCTCCGAGTGCTTCTGCTCTGCGGTGCCGCGTTGGGTGGCGACAACCACCAACTGTGCCCGCAAGTCCTTCAGCGCGCGATCGTGTTTGTTGTGTGCCTGCTGGGTGGCCTCGATATCGCTCAGTAGTTCGCTCACCTGTTTGCCGATCGTGGCTTGCAGCGTGTCCACCGTCTCGGTCGCGGCGCGGAGCAGCGTCTGTTTCTCCCGATGATCTTCGACGGCCGCTCCCAAGGATTCGCGCGCGTCGGTTTGGCTCGGATACCTGGCTAGTGAGTGAAATCAATGAATTGCGTGAGTTCCGTGAATCTCGGCGAGAATATTGATATATACATCAATAAATGGCAAAATATGCCAACATCATGACGTATATATCAATATGAAGTCACTCCAAGAACTGGGAGCCGCAGTGGCGGCCCGCCGCCAAGCTCTCCACTTGAGGCAAAAAGCGGTTGCGTACCAGGCCGGCGTAACCCCGGAATCCCTTTCCCGCTTCGAGCGCGGACGCGCGTCGGAATTTGGTTCCCGCAAACTCCTGGCGGTGCTCGCAGTGCTCGGCTTCGAACTCGAATTCAGCGAAAGTGGCCGATCCGGTTCGCTCGATGAATTGCGCCGCGAACGGGCCAAATCATGAGGCTGTCAGCCTATGTCCTCGGCCGGGACGTCGCGGTGCTTGAGTCGGCGGGCGACTTTCGCAGCGTGCTCACCTACCATGCGAGCACACCAAGCGATGCCTTCGTGTCACTCACGATGCCAGTGCGTACCGAGTCCTATGTATGGGACGACACGCTGCATCCTGTTTTCCAAATGAATCTTCCTGAGGGGTACCTTCTGCAAGTGCTCCAAGAGCAACTCGGCCCTCAAATCACGGCCAGCCCCATGGCGCTCCTTTCCGTCATCGGACGAAACATGGTCGGCCGCATTCAGGTTGCCGCGGCGGGTGCGAAACTCGATGAGCCGACCCAACCGGTCGAAGTCGCCGAACTCCTCCAGGGGGACAATTCAGAAGAAGCCTTCGCGGAGCTGGTCCGACAACATGCGGCTAGTGGTGTTTCAGGAGTCGTGCCGAAGTTCCTCGACATGCAGAGCGAAGATGTCGGGCGAGGTGCCGTCCACAAAAAGACCACACTGCTGACGTGCCGCCACATCATCAAAGGATCCACCGGTAGACTCCCTTACGTCAGCCTGAACGAGCACCTCTGCATGCAGGTGGCGGCGCGAGTCCTGCCCACGGCTAGAACCGAGCTCTCGCAGGACGGCAACGCCCTCGTCGTTCATCGCTTCGATGTGAATGACAATGGACAGTTGCGCTTGGGAATGGAAGATTTCTGCGCTCTGCTGGGACTACGCCCTGCCGCGAAGTACGAGACTACTTGGGAGCGCGTCGCTAGGGCGGTTCGCGATCACGTTCCTGGCGCTACACAGCTCGAAACCTTCCGCCAGCTCGCGACAACGCTGCTGTTAACCTACGCGCTACGCAACGCCGATTGTCACGCGAAGAATCTAGCGCTGCTTTATACATCGCGGGCTGATGTTCACCTTTCACCGGCCTACGATATGATTACCACGGTCGCGTACCCCGGATACCAACAAAATCCTCCCGGCATCAGCTTTATGGGCAAGAAAACCTGGAGTCCGGGTAAGAGTCTCGGAAAGTTCATCGCCGCCACGTTTGGCGTTTCCGTCAAAGCACAAGTCGAAATCGTCGAAGCGATCAGTGATGCGGTTTCAGATGTCGCGCCCCGGGTGCGAGAAGCGATGACACGCTACGCCGCTTTTGAGGATATCGGCAAGCGAATGCTTCTCGCATGGAACGAGGGTGTAACGGGATTACGCGGCAAGCGCGTGTATAGTCTTCGAGATTGGAATCCGAGCAGTGCCTTTGAAGGCTTTTCCGATCCGCCCCCGCATTCGAATGAGAAGGCGGTCATTGGCCGCTACGAAGGATTGGCAAAACGCTCGTAGATCGGTATTAGCCCGGACGATTACGCCAATGTCGTGCGCAGATTTACCTGCGTCGCTCACTTTCTCCCCTTAGGGACGCCACTTCTTGCGCCGCGGGTATGGCAGGCCGGACGCTTACGCAGTATTCCCCGCATCGATGGTGATCACCGTGCCGGTGATGTTCCGGCCCGCCTCGCCCAGCAGAAACAGGGCGCTGTTGGCGACGTCGATCGGTTCGGGCATGCGGTGCAGCGCGCTGCGCCGCGCGATCTTGTGGCGTTGCGCGTCGCTCAATTCATGCGTCATTTCCGTGGCCACGAATCCGGGCGCCAGCGCATTCACGGTAATGCCGAGCTGACCCACCTCGCGCGCCAGCGAGCGCGTAAAGCCGATCAGCGAGGCTTTGGTCGCGCTGTAGACCGACAAGCCGCTATAGCCGGTCGCGGCGACGATGGAGGCGATATTGAGGATCCGGCCCTCGCGCTGCGTCATCATGGATCGGACGACATACTTCGACAGCACGATGGGCGAGACCGTGTTCAATTGAATCAGCCGCTCTATTTCCGTGTCGCGCATGTTGGCCAAGATGCCGCTCGTGCCCAACCCGGCGTTATTGACCAAGCCGTATAGCGCTCCGAACTCGGCCCGCAGTGCGCGCACCAGCGGTGCGAGCGCGGCAAGGTCCGCTAGGTCGCAGGCCCGAAATTCGATCGCGCCGCGGCCTTCCTGTGCCGCCTTGGCGGCCGCCGCGCCAAGTTCCGCGCTGTGCTTGCGGGCGACCGCGATGACGCGATAGCCCGCGCCGGCGAGGGCGCCGCTCATCGCCAGTCCCAGTCCACGGCTGCCGCCGGTGACGATGACGTTACGCACTGGGCCGCACCAGCTTGCCGGCGCCGCTCAGCTCGAGCGCAGGCACGAAACGCAATTGGGCGGGCACTTTGTGTGCAGCCAGCGTGCGGCGGCATGCGTTCAGCAGATCGCTTTTGATCTTGTCCGCGGTGTTGGCGTCGGCCGAACTCTCGGCGTCCGCCAGCACGACTTCCGCCACCACCAGCGAGCCGGTCAGTGGGTTGCGCCGTGCCTTGACCAAAGACATGCGCACCCGCGGATCGGCGTTGAGTACCGATTCGACTTCTTCCGGATACACCTTCAGGCCGCCGACATTGATGATCCCGCCCTTGCGGCCCCGAAAATAGAAGCGTCCGTGGGTTGATTCGACCAGATCGCCGGTATCGACATAGCCCTCGGCGCCGATGATCGGCGCTTGCGCGCTGCCTAAGTAGCGCGCGGCGTTGCGCTGCGAGCGAATCCACAGCGTTCCATCCTGAATTTTCAGGGCGATGCCGTTGGTAGAATTGCCGATCAAGCTGTCCGGAAAACCCGCGAGTCCGTCAGTGACATCGAAGGCCACGCCGGCTTCCGTCGAAGCAAAGGCGTGCGCGATACGCGCATGCGGGTAGGCTGCATGCAAATTATCCAGCACGGTTTGGTCGGCTACCTCACCCGACAGGCGCACGTACTCCGGTGCTATCAGCGCCGTGTCGCCGCTCATCAGTGCTCGACGCCAATGCGAGGGTGTGCCCGATATGTGCGTGACGCCTGCGGCCCCGGCGCGTGCCAGAAATTCAGCGGTGGGTTCCCCGGCACTGGACAGAACCAGCGGCGAACCTGAGATCACGGCACGCAGATAGATTTGCAGTCCCCCATAGCGTCGAATGTCGTAAAAAGTGCTCCACACCATGGGCTTGCTCGAGGGGGGATGTCGCGGCAGCGCACCGGCGAGGCTTTCGAAACTATGCACGACCAGTTTCGGCACACCCGTCGTGCCGGAGGTCAGCAGAATCCATTCCGTCTTCTCCGTGGCTCGCCGCCGCAGGGCTTCAAGCGCGGGCTCGGCCGCGACGCTCTCGAGGACGATGTCGGCTTCGGCGGTGGCGCGGACACCCTCAAGTTGTTCGGGCGTCAGATCCGGCGTGCACAGCACCAGCCGGCGCGCAACGCCGTCGAGCTCCAGCAGGGCGAGCGCAGTGCTTAGCTGTTCGCGCATCGCCAGGAGCACCGAGCGGCCGCGAAACGATTCGAGTTCGCCGCCGAGTATCGAACCGGCGGCGAGGCTTTGAAACGCGACCGAGCCTGAACGGCCGTGAAATACGCCGGTGGCCGGGCCGCTCGATGCAATGGATTCCCACAACGAACTCATAGCGGCATTCTAGCAGCGGCCGGCGAGGGCTCGACAACGCTTCGCGTCATTCTGTCAAAATGCTTGCCTCTTGAGTGATTTGAGTGCTGAGCATCGAAACCAATCCCGCGAGTTTGTCGAGCTGGCTGTGCGAGTTGTTTCCGCCGGGCGCATTGGCGGCGGAACTGCGCGGCTCCGCCGATCCCGGCGCGCTCTATCCCGAAGAAGCACGGCACGTGCAAAAGGCGGTGCGCAAACGGGCGGAGGAATTCGCGGCGGGACGACTGTGCGCACGCCTGCTTCTGCAGGAATTCGGCATCCGCAATTTCGCCATTGAGGTCGGCGCCGATCGGCAACCGCTATGGCCCGAATCCCTGGTGGGCAGCATCAGCCACACGACGGGCTTTTGCGCGGCCGTGGCCGCCCGCAAAACATGCCTGCGTTCCATTGGGATCGATACCGAGCTTGCGGGCAGCGTCAAGACAGAGCTTTGGCGCGGTATCTGCACGGCCGCGGAAACGGCTTGGCTTCGCTCGTTGCCTGCACGTGAGCAGCCGGCCGCGGCGAGCTTGATCTTTTCGGCCAAGGAGGCGTTCTACAAGTGCCAATTTGCCTTGACGCAGCAACGCTTGGGCTTTCACGACGTGACGGTGGAACTGCACGAATGGGGTGACGAGCGTGGCGCATTTAAGATCGGTGCGAACGGCAGCATCGATCTTGAGTCGCAGGTCGCGTTGCCCCTGCAAGGCCGTTACCGCTTCCACCAGCAGTTCATCACAGCGGGAATCGCCCTGGTCAGTACGCCTTGTCGTCGCGAAACACTTTGACGACGGTCAACAGCAGGATTTTGATGTCGAGCAGCGGGCTCCAGTGCCGCAGGTAGTCGAGGTCGTAATTGACCCGGGCTTCCATATCTTCCACGGTCGAAGTCTCGCCGCGCCAGCCGTTGATCTGCGCAAGACCGGTAATGCCCGGCAGGACTTTGTGGCGCAACATGTAGCCCTTGATGAGCTTTCGATATTCTTCATTGTGAGCCACCGCGTGCGGTCTCGGGCCCACCAAGCTCATTCGGCCTTGCAGCACATTGATGAGTTGCGGCAATTCATCCATCGATGAACGGCGCAGCACTCTGCCGATGGGGGTGATCCGGATGTCGGTTTTGGAGGCCTGGCGGATCTTCGCACCATCCTCGGTGACCCGCATGGTGCGAAACTTGTAAACCGCAATCTCTTTGCCGTCCAGGCCGTAGCGGCGTTGCTTGAAAATAATGGGCCCATGGGATGAAAGCTTGATCGCAACGGCGATGATCACCAGGAAGGGCAGCAACAGCAGCAAGATGAGCATCGAGAGCCCGACGTCGGTGACGCGCTTGACCACGCCGCGATAGCCGTAAAAGGGCGTTTCGCACATGGCCACGACCGGGATGCCGTGGACCTCGCTCGAGCGCGCCTGAATCAGGTTGAACACGAAGACGTCGGGTACGTAGTAGATGGATGCCGTGGTGTCGCCCAAGTCATCCAGCAGGTCCATCACCCGCTTGACGTGCCGGATCGGCAGGGCGATGAAAATGACGTCGGTGCGATTTTCTTTCACATACCGGGACATATCGCTCAAGGCGCCGAGCAAATTGGCCTCCTCATCCATCCCGAGCCGATCTTTGCTGCGATCGTCGAAGAAACCGGCCATGTCCACGCGCATGCTCGGATTGCCCTTCAAACGGCGCGCCAATTCGAAACTGGTGATGCTGTATCCAACGATGATGGCACTGCGGGTCTCGAGTACATTCATCAGAAAGCGCTGCCTCAGCTCTTGCATCACCAGCGTCGCCGCGATCAGCGCCGCCGGTGTCGCCACGGCCCAGGTGAGAAACACACGCCGCGGATAATATGCGAAGGTTTTCGTGACATAGCCGATCGCGAGGAACACCACCAGCATCATCATCCAGCGCCAGATCACGTCCGCAACGTCGGAGAGGCGTGCGGAGGTCAACTGCGTGCCGGCTTCGCGCGGCGGCTGCACCAAAATCAAGCACAAGACGCTGACGACGACAATGGCTGCCGAGGACGGTTCGAAACGATGACCGAACAGAACAACGATGACGTACAGCGATCCGACCGCGACCAGCGCCGGCACCACGGCCTGAACGCCGGTCAGTAGCGCGATCGTGAAACCCTGTTTTTGCAAGACCGGCTGGGTCATCTGATATCCATTGAAGCGTGAGCGCCCTTGACTATATTCTTGGTGGGCGGCCGATGTGCAAGATGTTCACGCTGCATTGTCGGTCAAGTCCACCTGCCGCACGAATGATATTCTAGACGCCTATGACCAATGTTCCATTACTCGATCTTAAGGCGCAGTACGCGCAGATTCGCGCCGAGGTGATGCCCGTCATCGAGGCGGTGTGCGCGAGCCAGCGCTTCATACTCGGCGAGCAGGTGCTGGCTTTGGAGGCTGAAGTGGCAGGCTACTGCGCCAGTTCCGCCGGCATCGGCGTCTCTTCCGGCACGGATGCGCTGCTGCTTGCGCTGATGGCATTGGACGTGGGCGCCGGTGATGAAATAATTACAAGCCCCTTTACCTTCTTCGCCACGGCAGGAACGATCGCCCGCCTGGGTGCACGGCCGGTGTTCTGCGACATCGATCCGATCTCGTTTAACTTATCGCCGCAGTCGGTTGCGGAATTCATCGATCGGCATTGCAGCTTTCAGGGTGGCCAATTGCTAAACGGCGCCACCGGCGGGCGCATCAAAGGACTCATGCCGGTGCATCTCTACGGCCAGTCGGCCGACATGGACCCGCTCATGGACCTGGCGAAGCAACACCATCTGAAGGTGATCGAGGATGCCGCGCAGGCAATCGGTACCGAATACAAGGGCGTACGCGCCGGCTCGATCGGCGACATCGGTTGTTTCTCGTTCTTTCCCAGCAAGAATCTCGGTGCCTTCGGCGACGCCGGATTATGTACGGTCAACGATGCCGAGCTTGCGGAAAGCATGCGCGTGTTGCGCGTGCACGGCGGCAAGCCGAAATATTTTCACGCGGTGATCGGCGGAAATTTCCGGCTCGATGAGCTGCAAGCGGCGGTCCTGCGCGTGAAGCTGAAGTACTTGGACCGCTGGACCGAGGCGCGGCAGCGAAATGCCGCCTATTACGACGCTGCATTTGCCGCCGCGGACTTGGCCGGTAATCTGACCACGCCGACAGCGGCGGTCGAGGGCCGTCACATCTTCAATCAGTACATCGTGCGCGCCAAGGACCGCGATGCGCTCAGAGAGCATTTGACTGCGCGCAGCATCGGCACGGAAATCTATTATCCGGTGCCCTTGCATCTGCAGAAATGTTTTGCTTATTTGAACCACGCGCCGGGCGATTTCCCGGAATCAGAGCGTGCCGCCGCCGAAACCTTGGCGCTGCCGGTCTACCCGGAACTGACCCAGGCGCAGCTCGATCATGTGATCGCGAGCGTCGCCGATTTTTATCGCAGCGCCGGGGCCCGCAGAACGGCGGGCTAGCCCTTCTTGAAGTCGTCCGGCAACAGCTGGTGGCGCGACAGCAACTTGTAGAAGTCCGTGCGGTTGCGCTTCGCCAGACGCGCCGCCTGACTCACGTTACCGGTCGTGATCTGCAGGATCTGCGACAGATAATTGCGGGTAAACTCATCGCGCGCCTCGTCGAACGAGGGCAGACGGGTGGGATTGCCGCCGAGCGACTGCTGCACCAGTTCAGCCGTGATGATGGGCCCATGCGACAAGGCGACATTTTGCCGCACGACGTTGTACAGCTGCCGCACATTGCCCGGCCACTCCGCCGTCGCCAGCAGCTCGACCGCTTCCGGCGCATAGATCTTGCGCTGGCCGCTTTCCTTCGCGATCTGTTCCAGAAAGTGCGCGACCAGCAGGGGAATGTCCTCGCGGCGGCGCCCCAGCGAGGGCACCTCGATGTGCACCACGTTCAAGCGATAGTACAGATCCTCGCGAAACTGACCGGCGACCATCAATTCGTGCAAGTCGCGATGCGTGGCGGAAATAATGCGCACATTGGTTTGTACGGCATCGGCGCCGCCCACGGGCCGAATCGTGTTGTCCTGGAGCACGCGCAACAACTTGACCTGCAGCCGCATCGGCATGTCGCCGACCTCGTCCAGCAGCAGGGTGCCGCCATCGGCGGTTTCGAACAAGCCTTTCTGTGCGCGGGTCGCCCCGGCAAATGCGCCGCGTTCGTGTCCGAAGAGTTCCGATTCGAGCAAGTTCTCGGCCATCGCGCTGCAGTTGATGGATACAAAAGGCTTGTTGCGCCGTGGGCTCGCCTCGTGGATCGCGCGCGCCAGCAATTCCTTGCCCGTGCCGCTCTCGCCGGTCAGTAAAACCCGCGCGTCGGTACCTGCGACCATGTTGGCCTGCGCCAGCTTGTCTTCCATGAGCTGATTGCGCGTCACGATGTTCGCGCGCCAATCCTCGTCCACATGCGCAAAGCCCGATACCTTCAGGGCCTTCTGCACATGATCGAGCAATTCCTGCTTGTCCACCGGTTTGGTGAGAAATCCGAATGCGCCGCTCTGCGTCGCGTGCACCGCATCGGGTATCGTGCCGTGAGCGGTCAGAATGATGACCCGCAATCCCGGCCATCGGCTCTGCAGCTCCTTGAGCAGGCCGATGCCGTCCATTTGATCCATGCGCAGGTCGGTGATCACCAGATCCGGCCGGAAGCGCACGCAAGCGGCCAGCGCCGCTGCCGCACTCTCGACTGCCTCCACTTCGTAATTCTCGGCACGCAGCCGTATGGTCAATAGACGCAACAGGCCCGGGTCATCATCGACCACCAGAATGCGCGCCTTGCGCTTTTGCGGTGTCTGGGAATCGCGTGTGCTTGGGTTGAGGCCGAAGGACAGCGGGGTGGTGGCAGCAATCGAATAGGCGTTCAGTGCTCTCTCCGGTCAGGCGTTAGGGCGTGTGGGGGGCGCCGGGTCCGCGGTCGGTGACAGATCGTTGTTCGATGTGGGTAACCGCCTCGAGTTTAGCTCTAGCCTCATCCAAGGCCTTGCGCAACTTCGCATTTTCATCGTTTTCAACTGCGAGACGACGGTTAGCCGCTTGCAGCTTGTCATGCGAGTCATTGGGCACCGTGTCGCGCATCCGCGCGTTTTCGGCCTGCAGAATCAACCTCTGCTCAACCTCTTTTAGCTGAACCGTGGCCAACGTGCGCTCCACAGGCAGGAGAGTCTCAGGCCTCGCCAGCAGTTCCGCCAGCTGTCGCTGCGCCGCGACGGGGTCGGCGCCGGTGTAGCCGGGCGTCGCCAAGGCCAGCGCGTACCGTAGCCGGTTGCTGGTGGTCGGCTGCAACTCGGCGGCGTCCTTGGCCTGCTGAAAGATTTCTGCCTGGCGAGCAGGGTCCCCTTGAGGCAGGTTGCTCATCATCTCCAGCAAGGGCGCGACGGGACTTGCATCGGCTTGCAGGTGCTCGGGCGCCGCGGGGGCGGGCGCCTTGGGACTGCCCAACGTTGAGCAACCGATCGCCCAGACGCATAGCAGGCCGCATGCTGCAATGCGATTGCCCTTAAGCGGCATGAGCTTTTTCGCGCGCCGCCGAAGGGCTGGCCGCGCGCAGCGGCAAGCGCACGCGGAAATGCGCACCGCCGGAGGCCGCTTCGAAGATCTCGATGCTGCCGCCGTGGGCATTGACGAATTCCGTCACGACCGACAGGCCGATACCTGTGCCTTTGACATGGCCGCCTTGAGGCGTCTTGCCTTGGTAGAACGCCTCGAAAATCCGGTTGCGCTCCTCCGCGGGAATGCCGGGGCCGCTGTCCATCACATCCAATATCAATTGTTCCCGCTCGGCGCGCGCATGCAGGGAGATTGTCCCGCCGCGCGGCGTGAACTTGACCGCATTCGAGAGCAAATTGTCGAGAATCAGGCGCACCTTGCTGCGGTCGGCCAAGGGCGTCAGGTCCTCCACCTGCACGTCGAGCCGCACCCGCTGCGCCACCAGCGTGAGCTGCTGATTCTCGAGCACGCTCTTGATCAAGGGACGCAGCTTGAATTCGGATATCTCCAGGCCGACGCTCTTCGCCTGCCAGGCGCTGAAGGACAATAGGTTTTCGATCAGTCGCTGCAGCTTCATGCCGTTCTCGCGTAGGATTGCCGTGACTTCGCGTTGGCTGCTCTGCAGCTCGCCGACCGCGCCGTCCATCAACAGTTCGGTTCCTTCGCGGATATTTGCCAACGGTGTCTTCAATTCATGCGACATATGCCGCAAAAACCGGTTCTTTTCCTGCGCCAAATCCAGCAACCGGCCCCGCAGCCACTCCAATTGAGCCGCCAACCGCTCGAGATCTGCCGGTCCGCGAATGGCAATGGGCCGCGAGAACGTGCCGCGTCCCAGTTCGCTGATGGCGCGATCGATCGCGCGAATCGGCCGGCCGAACAGGTAGGTGAAGACGCCGACCACCGCCAGCGTCATCGGCACGAGCAACAGCGTTTGCCACAGGAGATTTTGCTGCGCGTGCTGCGTCGCCTGTTCCAAGCTGGTGGTTTCCCGATCGATCTGCAGGCTGATCCGATCGGATACATTCGACGCGGCATCTTGTAGTTGCAAGAAGCTGCCGATCAGTTCCGCCATGTGCGGTGAATTCGGCGCCGCATGCCGCAGGTCCTGGAGTAGTTGGTTCGCCTTCGATTCCACCGCCCGCACACCTTGTTGCGACTGCTCGTCCAGCGGCAGCGTGAGCAACTCGCGGATGGCGGTGCCTAAGCGAGCGTGGTGCTGCGCGTAGACGTTCAGAAGATCGGCGCTGCCGATGACTTGATACAGGCGCGCCTGGCGCTCGAGCGCGCCGATCTCTTCGAACATGCGCTGGTTGTTGCGGGTACCCTGCATGCCGTGAACCACGAGTTGCTGACTGCGAATGGACAGGCGGTTCATTTGCACGGCAGCATTCACGATGGCAAACAGCAGCGGCGCAGCTACGATCGTAAAGCCGATCAGCATGAGTCCGCTTAAGGACTTGGGTCGGGGCAAACGCATGGGCCGCATTCTAACAGCGTGTAGGAGTCAAAAAGGAGTGATGGGATCGTAACCTTGGAATTGACTGCATGACTCGCGAAGCACCGTATTCCGAGCTTTCGCCCGAGACCGTCCTGGACGCGATCGAGGCGGTGGGCTTTCGCAGCGACGGCAGGGTGCTGGCGCTCAACAGCTATGAAAACCGGGTATACCAAATCGGGGTCGAGGACGGCGAGCCGGTGGTCGCCAAGTTTTATCGTCCGGGGCGCTGGAGCGATGCCGCGATTCGCGAGGAACACCAATTCGCCGGCGAGCTTGCCGCGCAGGAAATCCCGGTGGTTGCGCCGCTGCTGCAAGCGGGGGTGTCCCTGCACATGCACCGCGGCTATCGCTACGCCGTGTTCCCCCGCCGCGGTGGACGCTGGCCCGAACTCGGCACCCAGGATGAGCGCGAATGGGTGGGCCGATTCCTTGGTCGAATCCACAGCGTAGGGCGCGCCGGCCGATTCCGCGAGCGCGGCGCGCTGGATGTCGAGCTGCTCGGCCGAGACGCCCGAGATTTCGTGCTCGATGGGGACTGGATGCCGGACTACCTGGCCGCCAAGTACGCCGAAGTGACGGATGAGCTGCTGGAGGCCGTGGAAGAGCGCGCGTCCCACTGGGGAGGGGCAGCCGTTGGTCGCATCTTGGGGGATTGCCACCGCGGCAATATCCTCTGGACCGAGGCAGGGCCGCACTTCGTCGATCTCGACGATTGCCTCACCGGACCTGCCGTACAGGATTTGTGGATGCTGTTGGCGGGCGGCGCGCAGGAAATGCGCACCGGGCTCACCGATCTGCTCAAAGGCTACGAGCAGTTTTTGGCGTTTGACCGCCGTGAAATCAGCTTGATCGAGCCGCTGCGCGCGTTGCGGATGATTCACTACTCGGCCTGGCTGGCGCGGCGCTGGCACGATCCGGCGTTTCCGCAGGCGTTCCCGTGGTTTGCGGAGCCGCGCTATTGGGAGCAGCATCACCGCTCGCTGCAGGAGCAGCTGGCGGCGGTGCTCGAGCCGCCGCTCGAGTTGTGACGTGCGACAGGTTGTGACGGCTGCGATATTTGGTAATGATATGAAGATGGCATGCAACAAGGTACGGATGACCGGCGCTCGGGTTCTGCTTCTCTGTGCGGTGGCCGCGGCAAGCGCCTGCAATAAGGACTCGGGCTCGGCGCCGGCCGCACATGCGGCAACGCATGTCAGGCCGAAGACGTCGGCCGCGAAGCCCGGCGGCACTGCCGCGGAACAAACTGCCGGCATGGTGCAGGCCTCGACGCTGGGCAAGTCCCAGGTGCCCGTGGAATTGAAATTCGATTTGAGCCAGCGTCCAAAAGTGGGCCAGCCGCTGGAAATCAATCTGGCGCTCATTGCGCAGATTTCAGCCAGTCCCGCCACCATCCAAGTGAGCGGCGCTGAGGATGTCTCCGTGGCTCCCGGCGCCAACCGGTTTGAAATCGCCTCGGAAGAGGCGGGCGAGGTCTATAAACACGCCGTCAGCGTCACGCCCAACGCCGAAGGCGTCGTGTTGCTGGACGTCACGGTGCAGCTCAAGCACGACGAAATGGTCGACAAAAGGGAATTTTCGATTCCGATCATCGCCGAGCGCTGAAAACTTGAGGCGTTTCCGGCCGGAACGACTATAATGGTGAGTTTCCTTTAAGGGCCTCACCGTGACTCAGAAGCTTCGCAACATCGCCATCATCGCACACGTCGATCATGGCAAGACCACGCTCGTCGATCAACTGTTGCGTCAGTCCGGTACGCTCGACGCGCGCAAGGATTTGCAAGAACGCGTCATGGATTCGAACGAGTTGGAACGCGAACGCGGCATTACCATTCTCGCGAAGAATACCGCCATCACCTGGGGCGACTATCGAATCAACATCGTCGACACGCCGGGCCACGCGGACTTCGGCGGCGAAGTCGAGCGCGTGCTCGCCATGGTCGATTGCGTGCTGCTGCTGGTCGATGCGGTGGACGGTCCGATGCCGCAGACCCGCTTCGTGACGCAAAAAGCGTTCAAGCATGGACTGCGGCCCATCGTCGTCATCAACAAGATCGACCGCGACGAGGCGCGCCCCGGGTGGGTGCTCGACCAGACATTCGACCTGTTCGATCGCCTGGGCGCCACGGACGAGCAATTGGATTTTCCCGTGGTTTACGCCTCGGCCTTGCGGGGTTTTTCCGGGCTCGAATCGACGGTGCGCGACGGCGACATGCAGCCGCTGTTTAAAACCATCGTGGAACACTGTCCGCCTCCCGACGTGGACGTGGACGGCCCTTTGCAGCTGCAGGTGACGCTGCTGGACTATTCGAGCTATGTCGGCGCCATCGGCATCGGCCGCATCAAGCGCGGCACGGTCAAGCGCGGCATGACGGTCACGGTGGTTTCGCGCGAAGGCAAGCAGCGTGCTGAAAAAATCACCCAAATTTTAGGCTTCCACGGACTCACCCGGGTCGAGGTCGAATCCGCGGGCGCCGGAGACATCGTGGCGTTCGCGGGCATCGCAGAGCCTAAGGTCTCGGACACCTTGTGCGATCCGGCGACGGTCGAGCCCTTGCCGAACCTGACGGTGGATGAGCCGACCATCAGCATGACCTTCGAGGTCAACACGTCGCCGTTCTTGGGACGAGAGGGCAAGTTCGTCACCAGCCGCCAGATCCGCGAACGCCTGGAGCGCGAGGCCATTCACAACGTGGCGCTGCGTGTCGAGCCGACGGCTGACCCCGACAAGTTCGTGGTATTCGGGCGCGGTGAGCTGCACTTAGGGGTGCTGCTGGAGAACATGCGCCGCGAAGGCTATGAAATGGCGGTCTCGCGGCCGCGGGTGGTCGTCAAGCAGGTCGACGGCGCGGCGCATGAGCCCTACGAGCAAGTGACCGTGGACGCTGATTCGGAAGCCCAGGGCGACATCATGTCGGCGCTCGGCAGCCGCGGCGCCGAACTCACAGACATGCAAGCCGATGGCCGCGGCCGCATCCGTTTGGACTATATGGTGCCTTCGCGCGGGCTGATCGGCTTTCAGACCGAGTTTCGCACCATGACGCGAGGTACCGGACTGCTGCATCATGTATTCGATCACTACGGTCCGGTCGTTCAGCGCGAGCTCGGCCAGCGTCCCAACGGTGTGCTCATCGCCAACGGACAGGGTACGGCGTTGGCGTATTCGTTGTTCACTCTGCAAGAGCGCGGCAGGCTCTGCATCGGTCCCGGCGAGGAAGTCTACGAGGGCATGATCATCGGTCTCAACAACCGCGACAATGATTTGGTCGTCAATCCGCTCAAGGGCAAGAAGTTGACCAACATGCGCGCCGCCGGCAAAGACGAAAACGTCGTGCTCACGCCGCCGATACGTTTCACCCTGGAACAGGCGATGGAGTTCATCGATGACGACGAGCTCATCGAGGTAACGCCGAGTTCCGTGCGCCTGCGAAAGCGCAATCTGAAGGCCACCGATCGCAAGCGCTCGGAGCGCGAGACCGCCGACCAGGGAATTTGACGGAATATTGGCCGAACCGAGACGCGCGTCACGCCGTCCGGCCGGGATCTCCCTAACATTTGAGCCGTTGAGATGCCGGCATACACGGCTCCATGGCGGGAGATCTTAGGCCTTGTCACGCGATACCGCGGCTGCGATCCGCAGCGAGCCTGCGCAGCCGGCAGATAGCTTCAATGCTCTGCTGGAGCGCCAAATCGCGGCGACCCGAGCGCGCGGCGGCGAGCCCGACTTCGGGCGTCTCTTGAAAGCCGTCAGTGCGCATTATGATGTGCTCGATGCCGAGCGGCGCGGCGTGGTGCGCTCCATGCAGCTGATGTCCGACGAGGCGCAGGCGCTGACTCGCGAAATCCGCGAGCAAACCGCGCATCACCTGCAGGCGATTCTCGACAACGTCAAAGACGCGATCATCACGGTCGATGCTTCCGGCCGCATCGAGTCCTTCAACCACACCGGCGAGCGGATCTTCGGCTATGCGCCGGCCGACATTCTCGGCCGCTCGGTGGGAATTTTATTGGCCGACGTGAATCCGGCCGACCCTTGCGAGTATTTGGCACGTTTGGCCACCAAGGTCGACGACACGCACGTGGACCTGGCTGCCACCCAAACCTGGGGTCTTGCCAAGAACGGCAGCCGTGTCGCGATCGAAGTCGCGGTGAGCAAAGCCAACCTCGAATCATTGGACGGCTACATCATCAGCATTCGCGACATCACCGAACGGCATCTCGCCGAGGTCTCGGTACGCGAAAGCGAAGGACGCTATCGGACACTGGTCGAGCATGCTCCGGAAGTCATCGTCGTGCTCGATGCCGATTCGGGCAAGTTCATCGACGTCAACGACAACGCCTGCCGCTTTTTCAAGATGAGCCGGGCGCAGCTGCTCGGCAGCGGTCCGGACAAAATCAACCCACCGCTGCAGGCGGACGGCACGCCTTCCTTCGGCGTGTCGCGCAGCTACATCGAAAGCGCGCTCGCCGGCGCGGTGCCGGTGTTCGAATGGCAGCACTGCGATTCGGCCGGCCAGAATTTTCCCTGCGAGGTCCGATTGGTGCGGCTGCCGAGTTCCAATCGGCGCTTGCTTCGGGCCAGCATCATCGATATCACCGAGCGCAAGCGCGCCGACGCCATCGCCTCGGGCGAACGGCGCGTGTTCGAGAAAATCGCCGCCAATGCGCCGCTGACCGCGGTGCTCGAGGCCATTTGCGAGCTGATCCAACGCGCCATGCCGGACAGCGGCTGCGCGATCAACCTCTTGGACCGCGAGAAACAGGCATTGAGCGTCGGCGTCGCGCCGAAGCTGCCGCGCGAGTTCGTACAGGCGATGGACTATGCCCCGGTCGGCATTCGCTTCGGCTCCTGCTCCGCAGCGGTTTACCTGAGCCGCCTGGTGACGGTTGCCGACATTGAAACCGACGCCTTGTGGGAATACCGGCGCGCGGCGGCGCGCCAGGCAGGATTCAGGTCAGCCTGGTCCGCGCCCATCGTGGCCTCGGACGGTCAGGTGGTCGGAACCTTTGCGGTGTACCGGCCGCAGGTGGGCATTCCCTTGTCGCGCGACCATGAGCTCATGCTGCGCATGGCGCAGATCGCCGGCATCGCCATCGAGCGCCGCGCCTCGGAAGATGCGCTGCGCAACAGCGAGTCGAAGTTTCGCGGCCTGTTCGAAAGCGTCATGGAGGGCGTGTATCAAACGACGCGCGAAGGCCGCATTCTCGTCGCCAACCCGGCCTTCGTGAACCTGCTGGGCTACGATTCCGCCGAGGAGCTGTATCAGGTTCCTGCGGGAGCCTTGTACTGGTACCAGAACGATCGCGAGAACTTCGCGCGGCGCGCCGAGATCGAGGGCGAGCTGCGAAACGAGGAATACGTGATGCGCCGCAAGGACGGCTCCATGCTGGTGGTGGTCGACAATTGCCGCGTGGTACGCGACGCGCACGGGCGGGTATCCGGCTTCGAAGGCACGCTTACCGACATCACCGAGCGCAAGAAAGCCGAGACCGCCGTGTTTCAAGCCAAGGAGCGCGCCCAAGTCACGCTGCAGTCGATCGGCGATGCCGTCATTACCACCGATTCCGAAGGGCGCATCGATTACATGAATCCGGTCGCCGAGAGTCTGACCGGATGGGAGAACCGCGCGGCGCAGGGTCAGCTGATCGGCAGCGTCTTGACCGTCGTGGATGAGAACACGCACATCGCGGGCGAAAGTCCGGTGGCGCGCTGCCTGCGCGAGGGTCACGTGCTGGGACTCGCCGAACACACCGTGCTCGTCAACCGTCGCGGCCAAGAGATCGCCATCCAAGACTCGGCGGCTCCCATCCGCGATCGCGCCGGTAATTTGATCGGCGCCGTCATGGTGTTTCACGACGTCAGCAAGGAACGCCGGCTGCATCGGGCGCTGCACTATCAGGCCAGCCACGATGCGCTCACGGGCCTCATCAATCGCCGTGAATTCGAAAAACGCTTGACCGCCGCCGTCGAGGATGCACGCCAGAACTCGCAGGCACGCCATGTCTTGCTGTATTTGGATCTGGATCAGTTCAAGCTCGTCAACGACACCTGCGGACATCCGGCCGGGGACTTGCTCCTGAAGCAGATCACCGGCGTGATCCAGTCGCGGGTGCGCGGCGGAGATACTCTCGCACGCTTAGGGGGCGATGAGTTCGGGATTCTGTTGCAGGACTGCGCCCTGGACCAGGCGTTGCGCATCGCGGAGAATTTGCGCCAGGGGATACGCGACTATCGCTTCACGTGGCAGGGCGGCGTGCTCGCGGTGGGCGCGAGCATCGGCATCGTGCAAATCACCCACGAGATACCGACGGTTGCCAATGTCATGAGCGCGGCCGACGTCGCCTGCTACTCGGCCAAGGATTCCGGCCGCAATCGCGTGCAGCTCTACAAGCCCGACGACATGCCGGAACGCCATCGGGAAATGCACTGGGTTTCCAAGCTGGAGCGCGCCCGCGACGAGAGCCGCTTCGAATTGTTCTACCAGCCCATCGTGCCGATACAGCCCAAGGCGCACGAGCGGGAACACTTCGAACTGATGTTGAGATTGCGGGACGAGAGCGGAACCATCGTGACGCCGGCCGAATTTATCCCCGCGGCGGAACGCTACAACATCATGCCCTCGATCGATCGCTGGGTCGTGCGCCAGGCGCTGGATCGTGTGGTGCACCGGATTGAATCAGGCATCAAGCCGTTCACCGTTGCGGTGAATTTGTCCGGCACGTCGCTCAACGATGAGCGTTTTCTGGAATTCCTCATCGCCGAGCTCAACGCCGGCGAACTGGCCGCCGGCGCGATGTGCTTCGAGATCACGGAAACGGCGGCAATCGAGAACCTGAGCAACGTGGTGTACTTCATGCGGGAACTGAAGAACCGCGGTTGCCACTTTGCGCTCGATGACTTCGGCAGCGGCCTCTCATCGTTCATGTATTTGAAAACGCTGCCGGTCGACTATCTCAAGATCGACGGTCAATTCGTTGAAAATGTCACCCGGGATCCCGTCGATCGCAGCATGGTCGCGGCCATCAGTCAGGTCGGCAACGCCATGGGCATCCAGACCATCGCCGAGCGGGTCGAGTCCCCCGAAGTGCTGGCCGAGCTCGGCCGCTTAGGGATAGGCTTCGCCCAGGGCTTCTACATCGCCAAACCCAGGTCCACCCAGGAATTTCCCTATTTGCGCTGACGATTTGCGCGGAACGGCGTAGTCTTCTTCCCCAGCGAGCCCGATCGAACGGCGAGGGAGGGATTCAAATGATTCTTGGGATGTCTCTAGCTGCTTTTACGCAGCTTCACGTGATCATCAGCCTGATCGCCATCGTCAGCGGCATCGTTGCGGTCCTGGCGATGCTGGGCGCGAGGCTCATGCCCGCCACGACGACGCTCTTCTTGATCACCACGGTGGCGACCAGCGTTACCGGCTTTATGTTCGACACGCCGGCGGATGCGCCGCGCGTGATCGGCTCTTTGGACCCGGCGAAAGTCATCGGCTTGATCTCGCTCATAGCCCTGGCCCTGGCGCTGCTTGCGCTGTACATCTACAAGCTGGCCGGAGCGTGGCGCGGTACCTATGTCGTGTGCGCCCTTGGCGCGTTGTACCTGAACTGCTTCGTACTGGTGGTGCAGTCATTCCAAAAGGTGTCTTTCTTTCATGCGCTGGCACCGACGCAGAAAGAGCCGCCGTTCGCCGTTGCGCAAGCCGTGCTGTTGATCCTGTTCATAGGTGTCGGGATCGCGGCGTTCAAGAAATTTCGGCCGATCGCACGGGCGCCTGCCCTGACTTGAGGCATGCGTAAGCCGCCGCGCAAATTGTCGAACCGAGGCATATGGACCGGCACGCTGCTGCTGGCCCTGCTTCTGTTCCGGGCGTACGTTCCGGCCGGCTTCATGCCGGCAAACGGCGTCCCGTTTGCACTGGAATTATGTCCCGCCGCTGCCATGGCCGGGATGGCGGCGCATCTGCACCATCACTCCGGGACGCATGCGGACTTCGAGTCCTGCCCGTTTGGCAGCACGCCCGGCGCCGGGCCGATTTCGCATCACATTGACTTCGAAACAGCCGGACCTGTTCCCGCCGCGCGCACGCCGGCCTTCGGAACTACCCGACTTACCCGTCGGGTGCAACGCACCCACCAGCCTCGCGGACCGCCTTCACTCGCATGAACTGACTTGAAGTTGCCGCACGCCGCTTTCGAAAGCGGTGTGCGGCTGCCATTGCGTGTGTTTGGAGACTCCCATGGATTGCTTGACCGATCGTCTTGATTTTGCGTTCCTGCGTCGTGCAGGCCGCTGCGCCGCCCTCTTGCTTACGGCATTGCTGGGGTCGGTGCCGCTGCATGCCGCCGATGTCGGCAGTGTGCGAGGCGTCGTGCACGATCAGCAGCATCGCCCAATCCTTAAGGCCGAGGTGCGCCTACGGTCCGCCACCTCCGACTGGGCGGAAAGCTCGGTCACGGATGCGGATGGCGAGTTCGCCTTCATGACAGTGCCGCTCGGGGACTATGTCTTGAGCTTCAGTGCGCCCGGGTTCACGCCGAGCGCGCAGGCAGTGACGGTGACGTCGGGCTACTCCCCGATCGCGCACGTACAGCTTGTGAAGGGAAACGCGTTGGAGACATTGACGGTCACTGCCGCCGCGTCGACCACGGTCATCAATACCGCAACGCCGACCACCGTCGTGAATCGCGAAGACATTGCGCGCGCGCCGGGGGCGGACCGCAGCAACAGCCTGGCGATGATCACCAATTTCGTGCCGGGCGCGTATGTCGTGCATGACCAGATGCATGTGCGCGGCGGACACCAGACCACCTGGGCGGTCGACGGGGTCGAAATACCCAACACCAACATCGCCAGCAATCTAGGTCCGCAGATCGATCCCAAGGACGTCGACTATCTCGAGGTGCAGCGCGGCAGCTATCAGGCGGATCAGGGCGATCGCACCTATGGGGTTTTCAACGTGGTGCCGCGTACCGGATTCGAGCGCAACAACCAAGCCGAGCTCATCGCCAGCGGCGGCAGCTATGGCCAGACCAACGATTACTTGAGCGTGGGCAGCCACACGGAGCGATTCGCCTACTACGCCAGCATCAACGGCAACCGCAGCGATCTCGGGATAGCGACACCGGTGCCGCAGATCATTCACGACTCGCAGGACGGAATCGGCGGCTTCAGTACGCTCATCTTCAATGCGACGCCGGATGATCAGTTTCGCTTTGTATTCTCCGCACGGCACGACAATTACGACATTCCGAACGAACCGGGCCAGCTCGCCGACGACGTGCAGCGCGAGACGGATACATTCGCCATTTTTTCCTGGGTGAGAAAACTCGGGGCGGATGCGGCGCTGACGAGTTCGGTCTTTTATCATTTGAATCGCGCCGACCTGGATGGGGCTCGCAACGATTTTCCGGTCAGCACCACCGATCAACGGTCCTCGAGCTATTTGGGCGGCCAGGAAACATTGCGACTGCACTTTGGGCAGCATGATCTGCAACTCGGTTCGACCGGTTTCAGCCAACGGGATGCCGAAACATTCGATGTACTGTTCAACGATCAGAGCAGCGTGCCGGTAAACGCGCCGGTAAACCAGACCTTGAACCCCTCCGGGTCACTGATCGCCGCGTATGTGGAAGATACCTACAAGGCCGCGGACTGGCTGACCTTCGCGGGCGGCATCCGGCAAACGCATTTTGCAGGCGCCTTGACGGAGAACGCGACCAGTCCGCGCCTCGGCGCGACCGTGCAATTGCCGGGCATCAACTGGCTGCTGCGCGGTTTCTGGGGCAAGTATTATCAGGCGCCGCCGCTGACGACCTTGAGCGGACCGCTGTTGCAGTTCGCCCAGAACAACGATTTGGGCTTCATTCCCCTGCACGGCGAACGCGATGAGGAATACCAGTTCGGCTTTACGATTCCGATACAAGGCTGGACGATCGATGTGGATCACTTTCGAACCGCGGCCAGGAATTTCTTCGATCACAACAACATCGGAAACTCCAACGCCTTTTTGCCCCTCACCATCGAGCGCGCCCTCATCCAGGGCAACGAATTGGCGATCCGCTCGCCCAGGATGTGGGACGTCGGCCAGTTCCACCTCGCGTACTCGAATCAGACCGCCAATGGCTTCGGCGCCATCAATGGAGGTTTGACGGACTTCAGCCCGCCCGAGGGCGGCTTCGCGTTGGATCACGACCAGCGCAACACCGCAAACGCCGGCTTCGACGTGGATCTGCCGCACGGTGCGTTCGCCTCGATGAACTTCTCCTACGGCTCAGGGTTCTTCAACGACGATGGGCCGCCAAGCCATCTTGCGGGCCATGCAGAAGTCAGCTTGAGCGCCGGCAAGACCTTCAGCGAGAGTTTTTCCGCCTCGTTGACGATCCTGAACTTCGCAAACCGTCATTTGCTGGTCGACAACAGCCTCACTTTCGGCGGCGTGCACTACAATGATCCCCGTCAGATCTACCTGCAGATTCACTACAAGTTCGGCTACTAGGATGGCCCATGGTCTTTGAGCTTCAACCCCACCTGCAGAATGACTTGATCAAGCTGGAGCCGCTGGAGGCGGGCGATTTCGAGCGCCTGTACGCCGTGGCATCGGACCCGTTGATCTGGGAGCAGCACCCCAGCAGCGACCGCTATCAGCGGCCGGTATTCGAGAATTTTTTCAAGGGCGCCATGGAATCACGCGGCGCCTTTCGCGTGATTGACAACACCAACCGTGAGCTGATCGGCAGCTCCCGTTACAGCGACTATGACGAGGCTCAGCGGCAAATCAGCATCGGCTACACCTTCATTGCGCGCAGCCGCTGGGCGCGCCGCTACAATCCGGCATTGAAGACCCTCATGCTCGATCATGCCTTCAAGTTCGTCGACCGCGTGACGTTCAAGGTGGGGATCAACAACTGGCGTTCGCGCAAGGCCATGGAAAAGCTCGGCGGTATCTACATCGGCGAGGAATCGGTCAGCTACTCCGGCGAGCCGAGCCATCCGAACGTGGTATTCAAGATCGACGCCAAGGATTGGGCCGATCGGCCGCGCTGATTTGAGCGCCGATGCGCTGCAGGGTCACCTGCAAGCCGTCTTTAGGTTTCGCAATCGGCACCAGCTGCTGCGGCATGACGTATCCTGGCGCGATGCTCCAGCGGTAGCGCAACAGCAATTGATGCATGATGGCCTTGACCTGCAGAGTGGCGAAGTGCTGGCCGATGCACATATGCGCGCCGCCGCCGAACGGTACCCAGGCGAACGCATGGCGCTTATCCTCCTGGCGTTCGGGGCTGAAACGTTCCGGATCGAACTTGCAGGGTTCGGTCCAAAGCGAATCCATGTAATGCACGTGGATCGGGTAAACACCGACCAGCATACCCGCCGGAATCTCAAATCCTTGAAAGACCGTATCTTTGACGCACATGCGCGGCATCGAGGTCAGGGGCGGGGTCAAGCGCAGCGCCTCGCGCATGGTCCAGGAAAGCGCTTCGACCTTGTCGAGATCATCGAATTCCAGCTGCCGGCGTCCGAGCGCCAGCGCGTTGGCGCGCAAACGTTCCTGCCATTCGGGATGGCGCGCCAGCAGGTAGATCATGGTGGTCAGCGTGCTGGTGGTGGTGTCGTGCGCCGCCATCATCAAGAAGATCATGTGATCGATGATTTCCTGATCCGTGAAGCGTTCCCCCTGTTCGCTTTGCGCGTGACAGAACTCGCTGAAGAAATCGCTGGTATGGGTCGCGCGCTTCTGCGGCAGGAGCTCGCGGAAACGCTTCACCAACAGCTCGCGCCCGCGGATGCCGCGCCACATCGAGAAACCCGGTACCGGTACGCGGATGATCGCCAGGGAGGCGGCCACCGTCGCCACGAACGCCCGATTCAAATCCTTGGCGCTGCGTCCTAACTCGACGCCCATGAACACCGAGGCGGCGAGGTCCAGAGTCAATTGCTTCAAGAGCGGAAACATCTGCCGCGGGGCGGTGGCCTCATTGGGGCGCATCCAACCGGTTAAGCCTAGGTCGATGGCGGGACTCATCTGTTCAAGGTAGGTGCGCAGCGCCGGCTTGCGGAACGCTACCTGCATGATCCGCCGCTGATAGCGGTGCTGATCGCCGTCCATCGCCATAATGGCGCCCGGGAAGACTTTGCCGATATACGGCTCCCAGCCGCGCGCGCTCGAGAACGCAGCGTCGCGATTCTTCCAGACGAACTCGAGCGCATCCGGACCGAGCAAGCTGATCATGCCGCCGCGTCCGATGGCGATCTTCCAAGCCGGTCCATGGATCTTTTCGAGCGCCATCAAATGGCCGACGAGGTCCTTGCGCATCGCCAGTATCTGGCCCAGCACGGAGGATCGCTGAACGGGGAGGGGCTTGCGGAACGCGGCGCCGGGCTCTACAGCGGGCAGAAGCTCGGTTGCTTGTTCATTCATGATTACCGCCCGGCAGGACTCGCACCGCGATGTTATCAGATCAGTTGACTGGACATTCCCCGGCACTTTGTCCGCATCCATTGCCATTCCCGGAACCGGGTGGTACCCACGACCACGATCTGTTGTAAGGTCTGTGCGTAGGCGCTGCGGCCAGCGGCGCAGAAAGAACCAGATTCGCTAGGTGAAAGACTTGCTCACGGCATTTCCGCTCAAGAGAGTATTCGCGCTGCTGACCGTCCTGTGTTCGACGATGAACTTGCCCGGCGCGCACGCGGCGGCCGACGACTCCGCCGCCGGCGCTGACCAACAGGTGTACGTTGTCCGACGCGGCTGGCATATCGATATCGGCATGGCGGCCAGCGAGTTGCCGCCGCCGCTGAGCCAAATAGCATTCGATCTACCAAGCGCGCGTTACGTGTTTTTTGGATTTGCCGACAAGCACTATCTGTTGGCGAAAAATCATCATGCGCCGGTCCTGCTGTCGGCGCTCTTTCCCGGCGCCGGCATCGTACTCACGACGGGAATCGCCAACTCGCCGGCGCAGGCGTTCGGCGAAAAGCAGGTGATCGCGTTGCGCGTGACGCCGCAACAAATGCGCGGCTTACAATCCTTCATCTGGCGGTCCTTGCGGACCCGAGATGAGATGCTCAAGGTGTACGAATCGGGGCCCTACGACGACAGTGTGTATTTTTTGGCGGTGCGAAAGTATTCGGCGTTTCATACCTGCAATACTTGGGGCGCGGAGGCGCTGCGCTCCGCAGGCTTTCACGTGCACGCCGGAGGGGTGATCTTTGCCTGGCAACTCTGGACCCAGGCGCGGCGCTTGAAGCACAGCCAGGATCAAGCGGAGGCCGCCGGGGCATCCTTGCGCGTCGGCGCTGCCGATTAGCCGCCTCCCTCGATCGGGCGCTTATTCACACGGCGGCGCGGAACCGTCCTGACAGACGACCGCTGTGGATGAGCCGGGCGGCACCACCACCGTCGTTTTGGCGGGCGGGTTCGGACTGCCGCTGCTGATGCAGCCGCAAAGCATTGCCGAGGCAATCACTAGGGCAGATAGAACTTTCATTATTTCTCCAGCGTTTTTAAGACACACGGGGAGTCTGCGCAACCTCGAGCCCCTGAGGGAGGCTTGAAGGTCGCATGAATTGATGGGGCGATCGCCCATGCGGCTGTCGCCGCGCGTCCTACATGACGCCAAATATTCTTTCGGCATAGGCATATGCTCGCCCGCAGCTATGCTGTTGCGCACGATGTCCGGATAATGGGCAGCATGGCTGCTATCGGCACAGAGCGCGTTTTGACCGTCCATCACTGGAATGAGACCGTCTTCAGCTTCACTACGACGCGGGACCAGGCCCTGCGCTTCGAGAATGGGCATTTCGTCATGCTGGGCCTCAAGATCGATGAGAAACCGATCATGCGCGCCTACAGCATCGCCAGCGCGAATCATGAGGAACACCTGGAGTTCTTGAGCATCAAGGTCCAGGACGGACCTCTGACTTCACGCCTGCAGCACATCAAGCCGGGTGATGAAGTTTTGATCAGCCGCAAACCGACCGGCACCTTGCTGCTGCATGATCTCAAGCCCGGCAAGCGCTTGTATCTGTTGAGTTCCGGGACCGGACTGGCGCCGTTCATGAGCCTTATCAAGGATCCGGAAGTCTACGAACGGTTTGAAAAGGTCATTCTGGTGCATGGCGTGCGCTACCGCAGCGAACTCGCGTACCGCGACTACATCGAATGGGAACTGACGCACCACGAATATCTCGGCGTCCAGGTGCGCGAGAAGCTGGTGTATTTTCCCACCGTGACGCGCGAACGCTTCCGCTACCAGGGCCGTGTCACTCAATTGATCGAGACCGGAAAGCTCTTTGCGGACATCGACATGCCGGCGCTCGACCCGGCCGAGGACCGGGTCATGATTTGCGGCAGCCCCGCCATGCTGGCGGATCTGTCGGCGATGCTGGATCAGCGGGGCTTCAAGATCTCTCCTCACGTGGGCGAACCCGGCGACTACGTCATCGAGCGCGCGTTCGTGGCGCGCTAGGAAGCCGCGCCGCGCCGCCGCCCGCCGCCCGCCGCGGCGTTGGGCCTCTCCGCCGCAGCATTGGGCTGTGCTCATACAGTAGTCGGCAGGCCGGACTACTGGATTTACGGGCGCCGGCAGGGCGCGTAAAGTTTCAGCATGCCGCGCCATTTCATCGGCCATCAATCGTTCAAAGGCAGAGGATCCTCGTCCAACATTGCGGGACGTTTTGATTCGTTGATTTTGGAAAAAGCCGACGACGGCTGGTACCGCGAAGAAATTATCGAGAGTCCCACGGAAACGGTGCTGCCGGATCACGCGCGCAGCGTGATCACCTCGAACGATTCCCCCGACGTGGGGTTCGAGGTCTCCATCAACCCTTACCGCGGCTGCGCGCACGGTTGCATTTATTGCTTTGCCAGGCCCACTCATTCGTATCTCGGACTTTCGCCCGGCCTGGACTTCGAAACCAAGCTGTTCTACAAGGCCGACGCCGTCAATATCCTGGAGGCGGAACTCGCAAAGCCGAAATACGTTTGCAAGACGATTGCATTGGGCATCAACACCGATGGCTATCAGCCGCTGGAGAAACGCTTGGAGGTGACGCGCGGCATTCTCGCCGTGCTGACGCGGTGCCGCCATCCGGTCACCATCGTCACCAAAAGCGCGCTGATCGTTCGCGATCTGGATTTGCTCGCCGATCTTGCGAGAGATCACCTGGTGTCGGTCATGGTGAGCGTCACGTCGCTGTCGAACGACATCAAGCGTACCCTCGAGCCCCGGACCGCATCGCCCCAAGCGCGGCTGCGTGTGATTCAGCAATTATCCGAGGCAGGAGTCCCGGTCGGCGTGCTGGTCGCGCCCGTCATTCCGGCCATCACGGATCACGAAATCGAAGATATCATGGCGGCGGCGAAGTCCGCCGGCGCGAGCCGCGCCGGCTATGTGCTGCTGCGTCTGCCGCACGAATTGAAGTCGATTTTTCGCGAATGGCTCGCCGAGCACTACCCGGATCGCGCCAAGCATGTGATGTCGCTGATCAACCAGTCGCGGGGCGGAAAGGACTACGATTCAGCGTTCGGCACCCGCATGCGCGGTACGGGCCCTTATGCCGAACTGTTGCGCACGCGATTCGACCTGGCGAAACGCAAGCTGGGATTTGCCGGAGCCGAGGAGCGCTACGAGCTGAATACCAAATTATTTCAGCCGCCGCGGCCGGCCACGCCGCAACTCTCGCTCGGCTTTTGAGCCGGCGCCGCAACAATCAGTTGAAACTTCCGCGTACGCTCGTTGAGCGGAATATCGGCGACGATCGGCACCTCGAAGGTCACGTTGCCCAGGCCTTTTTGTTGGAGGATCTCCCTGAGCCTCGCTGTCACGCCGGCGGCGGCGGCCGCCCGGCGCGCCGCGTCAAATTGCGGCTCGACGCAAATCGGAAAGCGGAACGAGGCGGGCCCGGTGATTTGCATTTGAAATCGCGTCACCCCCTCGACGAATATTTCGTTGATGGTATGTGGGCTGATGAAATCCTTGCCGCCGTTGGCGTTGACGAACAGGGGCATCTGCTCGGTGCGTCCCACCAGATTTTGAATGACGATGCGCTCCGCACCCGGAGCGCTGACGGGACGCAGAATGTCGGACATCCGATAGCGGATCAGCGGCATCGTAAAGTTGAAAAGATTGGTAATGACCGAGTGATCTTCGTGAAACTCGAACATCAGGTTGTCGTCGAGCAAGCTCATCGTGTCGCCGCCGGGATTCGATATGCCGAGCAGCATGTGCTCCGTGCAGGCATACAGGCTCAACGCGGTTGCACCGCCGAAGGCCGACGAAAGAAATTGCACATCAGGCTTCGTGACCGTTTCGCCGGTGGCGATGATGGCGGCCGGCTCGATGTTGAGCCTGCCCGCCCGCTGTTCATCGCCGAGCATTTTCAGCGCGGTGGTATAGCCCCACAGCGCATCGGGTTTGAACTCATTGATTTTTTCGATAACTTCCGGCAGCGGCGTATTGACCTCGAAGGCCCGCGCATCGACGAACAAGCGTCGAATGCCTTCTTGCATGGAAGCGACGCCTGTCACGCCGGCGAAGTGGCCGCCGGTGGCGCCATAGAAGGCAATGCGAAGCCGCCGCAGACGGAATCCGAATTTGGGAAATACGGCGCGAAACGCCTTGCGATTGCGCATGGCGGCGGCCCGCAACCGGCCATAGTCCGCCGGGGCATACAGAAAGTAGCCCACCTCGCCGGAGGTACCCGAGGTATGCATGACGGTCAGGCGGTTGAACAATTTCTCCTTTGGATCCTTTGATCGCGACAGAAAATCGGCGACGGCCTGCTTGGTGATGCGCCGATCGGTGACGATGTCGTCGAAATTCGCCATGAGCAGCGACTTGGTCAGCAAGGGAAAATCCGCGGGCGTGCAAGCATTCAAATCGATATTTCGCTCGCGGATCATGTCGGCGTAGTAGGGGGCATACGCCTGGGCGTGGCGCGCGAGGGCACGAAATTTCCGCGCCTTTGCCGTTTCCAGTTTGCTGCGTGCCTCCCGCACCGATGACCTCCATGGCCGCTTTTGTGTGGGATAATACACGGCGCTCGCATAACAATACCGGAGACTCACCATGACAAGCCGCCGTCGCATACTGCAGATGGGTACCTATCTTGCAGCCGGCAGCGTGCTGTCCAAAGGCTTTGCGGCCGGCTCCGGCTCGAAGTCCCAGTCCAAAGCCCACGGCAAGACTCTGCTGATACTCGGCGGCACGGGTTTCATCGGTCCGCACCTCACGAAAGAAGCGCTGCGTTTGGGCTGGAAGGTCACGCATTTCAACCGCGGCAAGCATAGTCCGGGCGGCGTGGCGGATGTCGAAACCCTGATCGGCGACAGGAACGGTAAGCTCGATGCGCTGCAGGGCCGCAAGTGGCAAGCCGTAATCGATGACACCGGCCAGATTCCGAAGTACGTCAAGATGTCCGCTGAGCTGTTGGCGCCGAACGTCGGATATTGCCTGTATATCTCGAGCATTTCGGCGTACGCCGGCTTCGCCAAGCCGAACGATGAGAACTCGCCGACCGGCAAACTTTCGGATCCCAACATCGAAAAAACCACGGACGAGACCTACGGGCCGATGAAGGCCTTGTGCGAGCAGTACTCCGCGGAGGCATTCAAGGGGCGCGCCAGCATCGTTCGGCCCGGCTACATCGTCGGACCGCTCGATGGCTCGGATCGATTCACGTATTGGCCGCTGCGCGCATCCAAGGGCGGGGAAATGCTGGCGCCGGGTACGCCCAATGACCCGATCCAAATCATCGACGTGCGCGACCTGGCGGCGTGGATGATGAAGCTTGTGCACGAGAGAACGACGGGCTATTTCAATGCCATCTCGCCGCCGCGCGCATTCACCATGGGCGACGTCATCGCCGCGAGCCTGAAGGCGAGTCCCGGCGCCGGCACCAAAGCGACCTGGGTGCCGGAGGATTTCCTGGCCAAGCAGTGGAAGCCTGAGGAGCTCGATTTGCCGCCGTGGTCGCCGCTGAGCGGAGAAACCGCGTGCGCATCGCTCACCTCGACCGCGCGTGCACAGAAAGCGGGACTTAAGATCCGGCCCCTGCAAGAGACCGTGAACGATACGCTCAAATGGTTTCAATCCCTGCCGGCCGAGCGCCAGGCGAAGCCGCGTGCGGGCATCGATCCCAACAAGGAAGCCGATACGTTGCGCGCCTGGCACGGGAACGGAGAGCGCAAAAGCTAGACCGCGCAGCGCCGTCGCGCGAGGGACCCTGCGAGCGTACCTAGGGTTTCGCGGTGTCTAATACAGGCGTCGCGGTTTGGCGGCCGCCGCGATCGTGCGATTTTCCCAATGCGACCGCGATCGCCAGCCAGATCGCCGAGACGCAGGCGCCCGCCCAGCCGACGCCGGAGGGTCCCAACCCAAGACCGCCGGTGAGCAGTTGGAACATCGACGCGCTGGTTGCATCGCCGCCGCGGTAGATGAAGGTATCGATAAGACTCTTTGCCTTGTACTTTTCCTCGCGGGTGCAGACGGTGTAGAGCGAGTCTCGACAGGGGCGGGTGATGGCATATTCTCCGACGCGGCGCACGGCATACACGCCGACGAGCACCGCGAATGTGGGCACCAGCGCGAATACCGCATAGCCGGCCGTCATCAGCAGCGGCACGGACACCAACATGGGCCGCAAGCCCTTCCATTTGAAGAGGCGGCCGAACACGAACAGCTGCGTGATGAGCGAGAAGGTCTGCACCCAGAAGTCAACGTCGGAGAAAAAGCGCGTGCGCTCGTCGCGAGTTGTGAACACCTTGGCGACGAATGCCTGCTGCTCCAGATACAAAAACGTCGAGACCCAGGAGAGCAGAATCACGAACAGCGCAATTCCCAAAAGATACGGCGAGCGGATTACCTGATGAAATGCCGCCAAAACGTGGCCGCCGAGCGGCGTATCCACTTCGACGCCGCGCGCGCCGGAACCGTAATGCCGGTGCCAATGGATCACCCGCTTCATGAAAAACAGCGAGCCGGCGAGCAGCGTGGCCGAAATCAGCAGCAGGTTGATCGTGCCGAGAGGCACGGCCAGGCGGCTGGCGACCAGCGGACCGACCAGTCCTCCGGTGCTGGCGCCGGCCGCGATGAAGCCGAACATGCGTCCTGCCTGCTCGCGGGTGAACACATCCGCCATCAGGCTCCAGAACACGGCGACGATGAAGAAATTGAACACGCTCACCCAGACAAAATAGGTTCGCGCGATCCAGGTGTGATCCTGTTGAAGGTTGAACCACAGATAAAAGGCCAATAGGTTGGCGGTGAAAAAGGCATACACCCAGGGCAGAAAAACCGGCCGGCGCAGTCTCGAGGTCAGCCAACCGTACACCGGCTGTATGGCCAACATCGCGATGAAGGTGCCCCAGAACAGATACGGCAGTTTCTCGACACCCGAGGTGATGCCCATGGTGTCGCGAATCGGCCGCAAAATCGTATAGCTGGAGAACATGCAAAACAGCGTGGCGAAGGCCGCCAGCAGCGCCGGCAGTTCCTCCGGCTGCACCACCACGAGTCGGTGAACGACGGTCGCGAGGCGGGAATCGCGCCTCAATGTCCGCTGCCCGAGGCAGCGTTCCAGGCGCTCAGGAGCTCCTGTTCACGTTCCGGCGTCAATCCGGCGCCAAGCTTTGCACGCTCAAGCGCAGGCCGCTGCAGGTGCCAGGCCAATGTATCATTGACTGTGGGTTGAATCGGCCCGATGGCGAGTCCGGCGTGAAGCGCCCGCGTGACGTTCGCTTCGGCGAACGCGCCGTACTCTCCCGACTCGGGAATCCAAACCGGCATGTCGGACCACGGCTGAATTTTCTGCTTCTCGAGAAAATCAGCCGGCAGCCACACCGCGTGCGGCGGCGGGACGGGCTTCACGGTGGCATTGGCCGCCGTGCTGCTGGCCTGGATGAGATCCCCCATGGCGAACATGCCCGGCGGCGATGTCGCATTGAAGATGCCGACGGTTTGACTTTCCACCAAGCCCAGCACGAATGCGGCGAGATCGCGTGCATCGATGAATTGGATGCGATCCTTCGGCGTACCGGGCGCCGCCATGTCGCCGCCGCGCGCGGCGCGTGCCGGCCAATAGGTGAACCGGTCCGTCGGGTCTCGCGGGCCGACGATCAGGCCGGGGCGCACCACCGCCACCCGGCCGGGCATCGCGGTTTCGGCCGCCTTCTCGCACAACGCTTTCAACGGCCCGTAAGCGCCGCTGTCGACTTTCTCGGTGGTTTCGTCCGCGAGCTTGCCCAGGGGCGAGTCCTCGGCATTCGGCTTGGCGAAGCTTGCGTACACCGAGATGGTGGAGATGAAAAGATAACGCTGTACAGTCGGCGCCAGCAGTTCCGCCGACAGGCGCACGTGGCGCGGCACGTAACCGGAATCATCGATAACCGCATCCCAGTGCCCGCCCTTGAGCGAATCGAGCTGCGCATCGCGGTCGCCCTTCAGATGCTCGAGCTGCGGGAACAGATCGGCATTCGTCTTGCCGCGATTGAACAGGCTGACCGTATGTCCATGCTTGAGCGCCAGCTCCACGATATGCACGCCCAAAAACTTCGTGCCGCCGAGCACCAGGATGCGCAGCGCTTTGCGCGGCTTGTCCTTGGGCTGGGCAGCTTGTGAGGCGGCCAGCGCCGCGGCCGACATGGCATAAAGGAATTGGCGCCTGCTAATCATAGGTTCCCCAAGCATACGTTTGTCTATTTGATAGTACGTGGCCGGCGCCTGAGTTGCGAACATTTGGCGCCCATGGCCCGTGAGGAGGATGACTCGATTTGGCGGATTCGATCGGGTCACCCTAGGCGGGTTGGTATCAGTTTTCCCCGACACGATTAGAGGATGCTACGATTCCTGTCATGGCCGTCGAACTCAACCAGACTGGACCGACTAAGCCGAATTCGCCAGCTGGTTCAGGCACTTAGCGATTGTCAAAAAGGCTCTACTTTTAATCCTCAAATCACTCTCAAGGCTCTCTCCTTTTTCGACGGCGGAGATCTGCCATTACTTCCTGAAGACACTAGATTACGTCTCGCCACGGCAGCTCGCGAAGTCGACCTGGACCATCTGCCCGGTATTGACAAGTTCAGCCGTCAAATCGATCAGGACCGAGGCTATCGACGGGCCCCTGACACAGGCGATGGGAGGATGCTACGATCTGTGAAGCCACGCGGATTGACCCGTGTGCGTTTCATCGAGAGCGTTCTCTGGAAAGATGACCGATAGGCAAGATAAATTGATATCACGAAAGCTATCGGTTGCGCCCATGATGGATTGGACCGACCGCCACTGCCGGTTCCTGCACCGGCTGTACGCGCCGCATGCGCTGCTTTACACCGAAATGATCGTGGCGGCAGCGATTGTGCGCGGCGATGTGCGCCAACTGCTGGATCATGATGCGGGCGAACACCCGGTCGCGCTGCAGCTCGGCGGCTGCGATCCCTCGGAACTCGCCAAGGCGGCGCGCATCGGTACTGCCGCCGGGTACGCCGAAATCAACTTGAATGTGGGCTGCCCCAGCGATCGCGTCCGGAACGGCTCGTTCGGCGCCTGTCTGATGCTGAAGCCGGCGCTGGTTGCCGATTGCGTGCGCAGCTTGCGTGACGCGACCCATTTGCCGGTCACGGTCAAGTGCCGCATCGGCATAGACCAGCACGACGACTATGCGTTCTTCTCCGCTTTCGCCGCAGCTGTTTCGGCCGCAGGCATCGATGCCCTCATCGTGCATGCCCGCATTGCGATGCTGGGCGGCTTGTCGCCCAAGCAGAATCGGGAAATCCCGCCGCTCAGGCACGATTTCGTGCATCGCCTGAAGCGCGATCGGCCTGACCTTACCGTCATCTTGAACGGCGGACTGTGCGACGTCGCGGCGATCGGCGCGCATTTGCGCGAAGGTGTCGACGGCGTCATGCTCGGCCGCGCCGCCTATCATCGGCCCGCGCTGCTTGCCGAGCTCGAGCAAAAGTTGATGGAGCCGGCATGGCCGATCCCGGAGCCCTGGCAGATCGTCGAACGTATCGTCCCTTATGCCAAGGCTTGTGCGCAGCGGGGCATGCGCTTGCATTCGATTACGCGTCACATGCATGGCGTCATGGCGGGCCGCGAAGGTGCCCGGGCGTGGCGGCGTTTTCTCTCGGAGGTGGCTGCGCGACCGGATGCGGCGCCGGAAACGCTGTTTTCGGCCCTTCCGATAATAAAACAGGGTATCGCAGCCTAAACGCCCTAAGCGGTTGAACCTTGCGTTAAGTATAATAGGCTTGGCAATGGGCAAAGAAATCGAAGTAGCCATCGTGTTTGCCGATGTCGTCGGCAGCACCAAGCTATACGAGTTACTGGGCGACCTGCGCGCTCGCGACATGGTCGGCATCTGCATCGACGTGATGCGGGCTGCGACGGACCAAAATCACGGCACCGTCATCAAAACGATGGGCGATGAGGTGATGGCCACCTTTCCCACGGCCGACGATGCCTTGAATGCCGCCGCCCAGATGCAAAAACAAATTGTCGCGCATCCGCAGCTCAAGGTAGACGAGCAAACCGTTGCGATCCGCATCGGCTGTAATTTCGGTCCGGTGGTGCTCGAGAACCGCGACATATTCGGCTCCGCCGTGCACACGGCGAACCGCATGACCAGCCAGGCAAAGGCGGGCCAGATCATGACCACCGCCACCATGGTCGAACGGCTCTCTTCAGAATGGCGCGCCATGGTGCGCCAGATCGACGTGGCCACACTCAAAGGCCGCAGCAGCGAAGTGGCGCTGTTCGAGGTGCTCTGGCAGCCCGAGGATGTCACCAGCATGGTGCCCTCGATTGCGATAGCGGCGCGCGAACGCGAGAAAGGCGGAAAGTCCCAGCGGCTGCGGCTGCGATATCAGGGGCAAGAAGTCTTGGTCAACGAGGGCCGCGCGAACATCACCATCGGCAGGGCCGAGGAAAACGATCTGGTCGTGAAGGGGAATCTCATTTCGCGGCTGCACGCCCGGGTGGAGATCAACCGCAATAAATTCATGCTGATCGATCAGAGCACCAATGGCACCTTCGTGCTCGGCAAGGACGGCGAGGAAGCATTCGTGCGCCGCGATTCGATGCAAATTCGCGGCGAAGGGCTGATCGGGCTCGGCAAAGCGCCCGACAGCAATTCATCCCAGGTGATTCGCTACACTTGCGAGGATTGAATGCGTTGCACGGCACCCTTGAGCTCGTTTTTGAGCGCGGGCGGCACGCGATCGCCGAATTCGCCCAAGTACCTTTTGATTCCCGCGAATTCCTCTTGCCAAAGTTTCGGGTTGACGGTCAATAGCTCCTCGAGCGCGCCCGGAGTGACTTCCAATCCCTGCAAATCCAAATCCGCCGGGTTCGGCAGGTGTCCGATGGCGGTCTCGCGCGCACCGGCCTTGCCGTTGCAGCGATCGATGATCCAGCGCAAGACGCGCAGATTGTCGCCGAAGCCGGGCCACAGGTATTTGCCGGCGCCGTCCTGGCGGAACCAGTTGACATGAAAGATTTGCGGCGCGGATTTGAGCTTGGCACCGACATTGATCCAGTGCGCCCAGTAGTCGCCGAAGTTATAGCCCGCGAACGGCTTCATCGCCATCGGATCCCGGCGCACCACGCCGACCGCATCGGTTGCCGCGGCAGTGGTTTCCGAGGCCACGCCTGCTCCGATCAACACGCCATGCAGCCAACTGCGAGCCTGATAAACGAGCGGCGCGAGCGCGCGCCGGCGGCCGCCGAACACAATCGCCGAGATGGGCACGCCGCCCGGGGCATCCGCGAGTTTCGAGTAGCTGGGATTTTGCTTGGCTGAGACGGTGAAGCGCGAATTCGGCTGCGCCGCCGGACCCTTGGCCGGGTCGTACGGGCGGCCCTGCCAATCAATCACCGGCTTGCCCTCCGGCAAACCTTCCCACCACGGTTGACCGTCGGCCGTGAGGCCGACATTCGTAAAGATCGTATCCTTGCGGATCATCTCGTATGCATTGCGATTGGTCTTGGCATTGGTTCCCGGCACCACGCCGAAGTAGCCCGATTCGGGGTTGATGGCGTACAAGCGGCCATCCTTGCCCGGATGCAGCCATGCAATGTCATCGCCCACGGTCCAAACCTTCCAGCCCTTGTAGGCGGCCGGCGGAATCAACATCGCCAGGTTGGTCTTGCCGCATGCGGACGGAAACGCGCAGGCCAGGTAATGGATCTCGCCCTGAGGATTTTCGATGCCGACGATCAGCATGTGCTCCGCCAACCAGCCCTCGGTGCGGGCTTGCCAACTGGCGATGCGCAAGGCGTGGCATTTCTTTCCGAGCAGCGCGTTGCCGCCGTAGCCGGAGCCGAAGCTCTTGATGGACAGCTCTTCCGGGAAATGCATGATGAACCGGCGCTTCGGATCCAGTTCGCCGGTGGAATGCAATCCTCGAACGAACGCGCCATCGCGGGTGATACGCTCGAGCGCGGCGCGGCCCATGCGCGTCATGAGCCGCATGTTGAGAACGACATAGGCGCTGTCCGTGATCTCGACCCCGCAGCGTGAGAAGGGAGAATCGATCGGACCCATGCAGTAGGGCACCACATACAGGGTGCGCCCCTGCATGCAGCCTGCGAACAGCGCATCCATCTGCGCATGCGCTTCGCTAGGCTCGATCCAGTGATTGTTGGGACCCGCGTCCTCTTCGTTCTTGCTGCAGACGAAGGTCAGATGCTCCACCCGCGCCACGTCCGAGGGGGCCGAGCGTGACAGCACGCAACCGGGAAAGCTTTGCGCATTCAGAGCCAGCAGCTCGTTGGAGGCGATCAATTCCCGCTTCAGCGCCTCGAATTCCGCCTCGCTGCCGTCGCACCAATGTATCTTTTGCGGCTGCGTAAGTTTCGCGGCCTTGTCCACCCATGCCGCGACATCCTGATTCATGGCGGCGAGGGTTACGTGCTGCGGTGCTGTGGCCATTGGCTATCCCTAGAAGAATGCTTGATAGGTCGATAAGGATGACAGATGGGTGTGGGCGCGCCAACTCCCGTCAGCGCGTGAGATTTCTCCGACAATGAAATTAATTCCGCGGTGCGCGAGAATTTCCAACCATGAATAGAATTAATTTAGGTATAATACGTAAGCCATTGATTAACAATATCTTACATCACGCGAACGATCAGCTTAAGGTACACTGACAATATGTACGGACGGCGCTCTCATGTGGCATCGGGATTGCTGATCGGCGCCGGTATGATAGCCGCGGCGACCGCTCAGAATTCAGCGGATCCGATTGCGGTTAGAGCGGTCGCGGAGGTGGAGCAGCCGGTGCATGCACACGGCCGCGAGGCGAATAAATTGGCCGCCGCGGATCGCGTGGTGTCGGGCGATGAGGTCATCTATACCCTCGAAGTGCGCAACACCGCCGCCGCCAGCGTACCGGCGCCGACCGTCGCCTATCCGGTTCCCGAGCATATGATCTACACCGCCGACTCGGCGGTGGGGCCCGCAACCTTGGTCACCTATTCGGTCGATGGCGGCCGAAGCTTCGATCTGCCGGAGAACTTGAAAGTTGCGCAAGCGGACGGCGAACTGCGCCAGGCCACGGCGGCGGACTATACCCACATCCGTTGGCAGTTGAAGAACGCCTTGAAGAGCAATTCGGTGGCGTTCGTGCGATTTCGCGCCCGAGTGAAATAGCCGGCGCGGTTTCGTCGTAGGCTATCGCCGCAATCTGCATGAATACCGATTACAAAGATATTTTTACCATGGGCGGCCCGCTCGCCCGGGCGTTGCCGCACTACGCCTATCGTCCCGAACAGGCGCTGATGGCCAAAGCCGTCGGCGCAGCGCTGGCGCGCCTCGAGCCGTTGATCGTCGAGGCCGGAACCGGTACCGGAAAGACCTTTGCCTATCTGATACCGGCGCTGCTGTCGGGGCGCAGCGTCATCATTTCCACGGGCACACGCACGCTTCAGGATCAACTGTTTCACCGCGATGTGCCGATGCTCGCCAAGGCGCTCGGACTTCCGGCCAAGCTTGCGCTGCTCAAAGGTCGCACCAACTATCTCTGCCGGCATCGATTGGAGCTGGCGGCTCAGCAGGGCTCGTTGCTCGGTCCGGAACGCAACGTCGCCCGTCTGCTCGCGCGCGTCTCGCGCTGGGCCGCGACCACGAAGACCGGCGATCTCGCCGAGCTTACGGACCTACCGGAGCAGTCGCCGATTTGGCCGAGCATCACGTCGACGCGCGAAAACTGTCTCGGCCAGGAGTGCCCGCAATTCTCCCGCTGCCATGTGATCGAGGCGCGCCGCAACGCGCAGGCGGCCGACATCGTCGTCGTCAATCATCATTTGTTGCTGGCTGACTTGGCGCTCAAAGACGAAGGATTCGGCGATCTGTTGCCCGGAGCCGAAGCCGTCATCCTGGACGAGGCGCATCAAGTGCCGGATATCGCCGCGCAATTCTTCGGCCAGAGCTGGTCGGTGCGCCAGGTTCAGTTGCTGATGCGCGACATCACCGCAGAATTGGCGGCCGCTGCGATTCGCGCGCCATCCGTGGTCGAAGCGGTGCTGGCGCTGGACGGCCAATTGGACGGCTTGCGGTTCGCGTTGCAGCGCGGAGCCGGTCGCTACGAGTGGTCGGAATTGCCGGACATCTTTCTCGATGCGCTGCCGGAAATAGAGACCGCGCTCGGCAGCCTGGGCGAGCAACTGGAAGGTCTGGGCGGCGGCTCGGGCAGCGCCAGTTGCGCGCGCCGCGCGGCGCACTTGGCGAATGCGCTGGCGCAGCTGCGCGAACTCTCGGATGACTCGGGGCTGCGATGGGTGGAGGCCGGCGCGCATGGCATGACGCTGCAATTCACCCCATTCGAGATCGCCGAGCGCCTGCGCGAATATGTCGAGTCGCGTCCCTGTGCCTGGATATTTACCTCGGCAACCTTGGCTATCGCTTCGGATTTTTCCCACTTTGCCGCACGCATCGGTCTTGGCGAGGCGCGCACGCTGCGCATCGACAGCCCCTTCGACTATCGCGAACAAGCCCGCCTGTTTCTTCCGCCGGGCATGCCCGATCCGCAGCATCCGGCCTACGCGGAGAAGTTCATCGCGGCCTGCGCTCCGCTCATCGAAGCCTGCGGCGGCCGAGCGTTTCTTCTGTATACGAGTTATCGCGGCTTGGCCGAAGGAGTTCGGGCGCTGAAGGCGCGTTTTCCCAACCCGCCATTCCCGGTGCTGGTACAGGGCGAGGCACCGCGTGAAGCGCTGCTGAACCGGTTCCGCGAACTCGGCAATGCGGTGCTGCTGGCAACCGGCAGCTTTTGGGAGGGAGTGGACGTCAAGGGCGATGCGCTTTCGATTGTCGCCATCGATAAGCTGCCGTTTGCGGCGCCCGACGATCCGCTGCTCAAAGCCCGCCTCGAGGGCATCCGTCGGCGCGGCGGCAATGCTTTCTTCGAATATCAATTGCCGCAGGCGGTACTGGCGTTGAAACAGGGTGTCGGGCGTTTGATCCGCGATTTCGACGATTTTGGCGTGATTGTGTTGGGCGATCCCCGTCTCAAGACCAAGACGTATGGGCGGGTTTTCCTGGAATCCATGCCGCCCAGCCCGATTGTGACCGAGAGCGCCGTCCTCGCCGATTTCCTAACCCACTGCATGCGCACTCGCCGGGCGTCGATGCCGGCGGTGCAAGCGACCTGATGCGCATTTTGGCGTTGGATGCGGCGACGGAGGCCTGCTCGGTCGCACTGCTGGCAGACGATCAGCTCGTGGTCAGAACGCTTGAATCCGGCAAGAGCAGCGCGCAGAGAATTTTGAGCATGACCGAGGAAGTCCTGGCCGAAGGGCGCATGGATCTGGCGATGCTGGATGGCATCGCCGCCGGCATTGGACCGGGATCCTTCACCGGCGTACGAATCGGCGTCGCCGTCGCGCAAGGCCTGGCATTCGGCGCGGGGCTAAAAGTGGTGCCGGTCACCACATTGGAAGCGTTGGCCCTGACTGTTTTAGGGGAGCCCGGCGTGCGCGCCATCGCCTGCCTCGATGCACGCATGGGCGAGGTGTATTGGGGATGTTTTGCCGCCGATGCCGTTCGAGGCGTGATCGAATGCGGCGCCCCGCGCGTGGGATCGCCCGACAGCGTGACATTGAGCCCGCTTGGGCGCCATGTCGGTATCGGACGGGGATTTTCCGCCTATCCAAAGCTTGCGGGTATTCCGGGGATCGAACTCGGCTCAGCCGAAAGCATGGCTTTGCCGAATGCACGGGAGATTGCCCGGCTCGGCGCGTTGCGGTTCGCGCACGGCGGCGGCCTCGACCCCAAGGATCTTTTGCCGCTCTATTTAAGAGACAAAGTCGCCCTGACAGAAGCAGAACGGGCACGTGCCTGATGCATTGTCACGGAACCGTCACAATCGAAGCCTGTAATACTCGGCTTTGGAATCAAGGGACTATCCTATGTCTGCCAGGCGCATTCTCATCGTCGAAGACGAAAAGCCCATTCGCGACATGATCGCGTTCGGTTTGCGGCGTGCCGGCTACGATGTCCGTGAAGCCGAGGATTGCCGGGCAGCGCGCGCTCGCATCGTCGACCTGAGGCCCGACCTCATGCTGATCGACTGGATGCTGCCCGACATGAGCGGACTGGAGCTGACCCGCTCCCTGAAGCGCGCCAAGGACACCGAGGAAATTCCGGTCATCATACTGACCGCGCGCGCGGAGGAACATGACAAGGTCAACGGTCTCGAGGGCGGCGCTGACGACTACATCACCAAGCCTTTCTCGCCGCGCGAATTGCTGGCACGGATCCAGGCGGTGTTGCGCCGGGTCGCACCCGCCGGTGCGGGCGACATCGTCGAGGTCGACGGTTTGAAGCTCGACGACTCGAGTCACCGGGTGAGCGCAGGGGCGCGCGAAATCGCGCTCGGACCCACGGAGTATCGCTTGCTGCATTTCTTCATGACCCATCCCGAACGCGTCTTCACGCGCGGTCAGTTGCTCGATCGCGTCTGGGGGGGTAATACTTACGTGGAAGAGCGCACCGTGGATGTGCACATTCGCCGGCTACGCAAAGCGCTCGAGCCGTTTTCACTGGAAAAGCTGGTGCAAACAGTGCGCGGCTCCGGGTACCGATTTTCGACGCGAGACGCTTAATCTCATTTTAAGGAGCCGACCTCTAGCCCATGGCTGCGATGTGGACCTTCGCGCTCGCGCGGCTCGCGGGCATCTTGCTGTTGGGCCTGTGCGTCGGCCTGCTGATCTCGCCCATTTGGGTGTGGATTCTCGGCGCCGCCTGTCTCTACCTGGGCTGGCAGCTCTTGAACCTGTACCGGGTGGATCGCTGGTTGCGGCTGCGATCGCAGATTGATCCGCCCAATATCGGCGGTATTTGGGGCGATATCATCGCCCAGGTCATCCGCCTGCATCGCCGCAAGCAGTACCACAAACAGCGCTTGGTGCAGCTCTACCGGGAGCTGCGCCGATCCACGGCGGCGCTGCCCGACGGCGTCATCATCTTGAGCACGCAACGTGAGATCGTTTGGTTCAACCGGCAGGCGGCGCGTCTCTTGGGATTACGGCGGCCGGTCGATGTGGGCTTGCGGATCGATAACCTGATTCGTGCGCCCGAGTTCGCGCACTATCTGCACAGCGATGACTTTTCCATGCCCTTGGTCATCCGGCCGCCGGTGCAAATCGACATGTTCCTGGCGCTGCAAATGGTGCCCTATGGCGGGGGTCAATCCCTGCTGCTGGTCCGTGACGTGACGCGGCAGATGCGGCTCGAGGCCATGCGCAAGGACTTCGTTGCCAACGCCTCGCATGAGTTGCGCACTCCGTTGACGGTGATCTCAGGGTACTTGGACACGCTCGCGGAGGATCCGAGCATCGATCCGGCCTGGGCAGAGCCCATCAAGGACATGCGCGCCCAAGCACAGCGCATGAACGCCATCATCGCCGACCTGCTCGAACTGTCGCGCTTGGAGTCGGCCGGCGGCGAGGCCGCGCGCGAGCCCATCGACGTGCCGCGCATGCTGGAGCGCTTGCACCGCGATGCGCTGATCAGCCCGGATCGGCCGCGGCAAGTGCTGCTGGAATTGGACGGCAGCGACGGACTGTATGGCGCGGCTCACGAGATCGAATCCGCATTCACCAATTTGCTGGTAAATGCGGTGAAATACACCCTGCCGGAGGGCACGGTACGCATGCGCTGGTGGACGGATGAGGAGGGTGCGTACTTTTCCGTGATCGACAGCGGCATCGGCATTCCCGCCGAACACATTCCACGCCTGACGGAGCGTTTCTATCGCGTCGATGCGGGGCGTTCCCGGGGACAGGGCGGATCGGGCCTCGGGTTGGCCATCGTGAAGCATGCGCTGCAGCGGCACGGCGGCTGGCTGGATGTGCAGAGTATCGAGGGCAAGGGCAGTACTTTCACCTGTCATTTTCCGCAGCAGCGAATCTGGAGACTGGAGCTGCGCAATGCCGCGACTGCATGAGCGTCACAAATATCAAGTACATGGTTGACGAACGCCGTAATCGGATGTAAACGAACGCTGCACGCATATTAAACAGCGTGCTTCAAGGTCACTACTTATGGAAACCGCCGATCTTACCCACCACATATCCCGCCGCTTCAACGAGGACTTGGAGAAGGTGCGCAATCAGGTGCTGCAGATGGGCGGCTTCGTCGAGCAGCAGCTGCACAAGGCGATCACCGCCTTGGTCGAGGGCGACAGCCGCTTGGGCGAGTCGGTTGCGACCGATGATTACAAGGTCAACGGCATGGAATTGTCGATCGACGAGGAGTGCAGCCGCATCCTCGCGATTCGCGCGCCGGCGGCCGGCGATCTGCGTGTGATCGTCGCGATCATCAAGACCATCACCGATCTGGAGCGCATCGGCGATGAAGGCGAGAAGATCGGCTACATCGCCTCACGCCTGGCCACGATGGAGAGGCCCGCCGACAAATACCGCGAGGTCAAGCACTTGGGCCGTCAGGTCGCGCAAATGGTGCACGACGCCCTCGACGCCTTCGCCCGCATGGATTCCCAGGCGGCGCTGAAGACCGCCCAGGAAGACAAAATGGTGGACGAGGAGTACGAATCCATTCAGCGGCAGTGCATTACCTTCATGATGGAAGACCCGCGCACCATCCGCCGGGCACTGGAGATCATGTGGATCGTACGTGCGCTGGAGCGCATCGGCGATCACGCCAAGAACATCTGCGAGTACGTGATCTACATGGTGCACGGCAAGGACATCCGCCATTCCTCGCTCGAGGACGTCGCCAAGCAGATCGACGCCGCGCACGCGCTCATGCGCCGCTGATGACCGCGCGGCGCGGGAACCTCCTCGGATTCATAGCTTGCGCGTGCCTGCTGGCATACGCTTACTACGCTCAGTACGTGATGCATTTGGAGCCCTGTCCCTTGTGCATCTTTCAGCGCATCGGGGTCTTTGTCTTGGGGTTGATGTTCCTGATCGCTGCGCTTCACGACCCCGCCGCCTTCGGGCGGCGCGCCTACGCGATGCTGGTGGCTGCGGCGGCATTGATCACGATCGGTGTGGCCGCGCGGCATCTGTATATCCAGAGCTTGCCTCCCGGCGCCGTCCCGGCGTGCGGAGCATCGCTGGATTACATGCTCAAGATATTTTCCCTGAGCGATGTGCTGGTCAAGGTGCTCACAGGCTCCGGCGAGTGCGCCAACGTGACTTGGGAATTTCTGGGGCTGGCCATGCCGGCATGGGTCTTGATCGCCGCGGCCGCGCTCGGCGGCTGGGGTTTGTGGGTCAACCTGCGGCGCCGGCCGCCGGTGCTGCGCTTCTGATGTCGCCACGCTTCCGATGTCCAACACCCTGCAGCTGACCAAAGAATTGATCGCGCGCCAATCGGTGAGCCCCGCCGACGGCGGCTGTCAGGCGCTGATGATCGAACGGCTCGCGGCGGCGGGATTTGCGGTAGAAAGCCTGCGTTTCGGTCCGGTCGATAATTTTTGGGCCAAACGCGGCAGCGGCAGTCCGGTATTTTGTTTCGCGGGACACACCGATGTCGTACCCTCGGGGCCGTTGGACGAATGGCGCTCGGATCCGTTCGAGCCGGTGATCAGGGACGGTCTGCTGTATGGACGCGGTGCGGCCGACATGAAGAGCGGCCTCGCTGCCATGCTGACCGCGAGCGAGGAGTTCGTGGCGCAGTACCCGAAGCACCGCGGCACGATTGCGTTCTTGATCACCAGCGACGAGGAGGGACCATCGGTCGACGGCACCCGTCGGGTGGTTGAAGTGCTGCGCGAGCGGCGTGAGAACATCGACTGGTGTTTGGTCGGCGAACCCTCGAGTGAAAACACCCTGGGCGACACGATCAAAATCGGCCGTCGCGGCAGCTTGAGCGGGCGGCTCACGGTGCACGGAATTCAGGGCCACATTGCCTATCCGCAGCTGGCGGACAATCCGGTGCACGCCTTGGCCCCGGCGCTGGCGGAGCTGACCGGGCGCCTGTGGGATCGGGGCAACGAACATTTCCAGCCCACCAGTTTTCAGGTCTCGAATATCTCCGCCGGGACCGGTGCTCCGAATGTGATTCCCGGAGAATTGCGGGCGCGCTTCAATCTGCGTTTCTCGACGCAGCAGACCGTCGACGGCCTAAAGCAGATCGTCGAGGAGATCTTGCAGCGCCACCGCGTCAAATACAGCCTGGAATGGTTTATCTCCGGGCTGCCGTTTCTGACCGTTCCAGGCACGCTGTCGCAGGCTGCCGCGCGCGCGGTGCAGGAGCAATTGCAAATCAGTCCCAAGCTCACCACGGGCGGCGGCACCTCGGACGGACGCTTCATTGCGCCCATGGGCGCGCAAGTCATCGAGTTGGGCGTCGTCAACGCATCCATCCACAAGGTGAACGAATGCGTGCGTGTTGCCGATATCGATCGTCTGCAAGCGTTGTACCGGCGTACCCTGGAACTCTTGCTGAGCTCATAGTGTCTGATCTTCCGCAAGGGACCTAGCATGTACAACGCCAAGTCGTTTTCAGCCGCCGTGCTCGTATTGCTCATCGCCGCCGCTCTTTCCGGCTGTGCGGTATTTCAAAAGTGCTCGCCGGAGAATTGCGCAAATGACGCCAAGATCACCGCCGCGGTGAACGACATGCTGGGCGGGCACACGGAGTTCGGACCGCCGGGAACGATTCGCGTGCAGACCATCAATGGTGTGGTGTACCTGAATGGTCTGGTCAATTCGGACATGGAGCGGCAAAGTGCGGAAGCCTTCGTGCTGCGGATTCCGGACGTGAAGGACGTGGTGAATTCGCTGGCTCCGCGCGCCAATTCGCGCTGAAATCCGCCAATCTGCGCTGAAATCCGCCTAGAGCGCTTCCGGCGCAACCCGCAACACGACTCTCACGCGGGTGCCGCGATTGGGCTCGCTGTCGATATCCAAATCCGCGTTGATGAGCCGCGCCTGCTCGCGCAAGCCGATCAATCCGAAGTGGCCCGGTCGCACCGCGCGTGGGTCGAAGCCCACGCCGTCGTCCTCGATGCGCAGCACCAGCTGCGTGCCGTTCTCGCTCTGCAGCCGGATGTTGATTCGCGACGCGCCGGCATGCCGCTCGATATTGCGCAGCGCCTCCTCCGTCATGCGAAAAATCACTTCGGCGCGCTCGTCGCCAAAACGAGCGGCCTCGCCGTCGCTGGTGAAGTCCACAGCCAATCCGGTTCGATCCTCGAAGCGTTCGATTGCCTTGGACAGCGCGGGACCTAAGCCGATGTCCCGCACCGAATTGCCCCGCATTTGCGTGATGGCGGAACGGGCTTCGTTCAAGCCCTCGTGCGCGACTTCCTCGGCGCGCGCCAGTTCGTTGGGCAAGGCGCCCGGATCGTGCACCTGCAGCTTGCGCAGCAGGCGCACCTCGCTCAGCATCGCCATCATCGAATGAGCCAGGGTGTCGTGAAGGTCGCGCGCGATCTGCAGGCGCTCGCGCACGATGGCCGCATAGCGCGATTCCTCTGCCAGGCGCTCCACCTCACGCGTGCGGACGGCAACGCGGCGCTCCAATTCGCTGCTCAACTTCAAGAGCCCGGTGCGCTCCTGACTCAAGTCATCGAGCACCTTCGCAAATGCCGCGCCAAGCTGCGCCACCTCGTCGTTACCGCTCGGCACCTCGATGCGCGCGATTTCATTGCGGCCCACGGCGGCGGCCGAATACGACAGATTTTTAAGCCGGTGGGTCAAATTGCGCGCCCCCAGCGCGCCGAGCAGCGCCGTGGCTGCGCCAAGACAGATTGAGATCCACCAGATGCGAACGGCCAGCGCGTTGGCACGCTGGTAGGCAAACTCCTTCGGTTCGCTCAGCTGTACCGACCAGCCGCGCGGATTGTCGGCACCGACGATCTTGAGCGGCGCGCGAATGACCAAGACGATGTCCTTGTTGGGCAGACGTTCGAAATGCGCCGAGTCCGATTCGGCCGGCGGTTCTTCGACCCGAACCCCTTTCCAAACGGTATCGCGCAGCCATGCGGGACCGACGGTAACCATTCCGGCGTCGTTCAAAATCAGGGATTGCGCGGAGCCGTGCGAATCCAGCGCGTTGCTGAGGCGCTGAACGTCGCCGGCGGCCCAGGGCCAGGTCAAATGTGCGGCGATCACGCCGACGAGCCGGCCGGATCCGTCCTTGATCGGCGCCGACATATCGCCGAGGAAAGGCGCACTGCCGTGAACCGAGGATGGCTCGATGAGACCGATCCACAGTTCCGTCGCTCCTCGGGCAAGCCACGGTTTGGGCGCGGTGCCGATCTTGGCGCCGATGGCTGGATTGCCGGCGACGATGGTGCCGCTCGGGTCCGCCACGGCGATCCAGCCTAAATCCGGATAGGAACTTGCGAGATGCGCGAACAGCTGCGTGGGGGGGAGAGTTCCGGAGGATCGCACGGCTTCGATTCTGGCGCTGATTGCCTGGCCGAGATCCGATGCCAATTGTTGTGTTTCGAGCACCAAGCGCCTGACGTGCTGTTGCACGACGATTTCGCGGGCGACGGTGCCCGCCCAAATCGATGCCGCGATCGCGAAGCTGGCGGCGAGTGCCACCATGAGCCAAATGATGCCGCCCGCCAAACTATGTCGCGGATCCAGGTCTCGAAGCATGCGGTTCGATTTGTTCAACACGTGGGGAGGGTCGCTTTCAGATCATGCCTTGCCGGTGGTAAAAAATCTTGGGTCAGCGCCGCGAAGCACCTTAACCCCGCTTTCGTTGCGAGAAAGACACAGCAGCGGGTAGCTGATTGTCACGTATGTGATATATGTGGCATCCTCTCCGAAAGGCAGTAAAATCGCACCGAAAAGTCTTTGTCATATTGATGTAACAATACGTCGATTAAATCCAACAATCGAAAACCGCGGGAGTCATCGCAATGCAAAAGTTTCAACTGCGCAAGCCCATCCTGGCTGCCATGGGGGCCTGCGCCGCCATGGGCATCTCGCCAGGAAGTGCTCTTGCCGATAATCAACAGGATATCCAGCAACTGAAAGATCAGGTGCGGGTCATGCAGCAAAAAATCGACGACCTCAGCAGCCAGCCCGCCAAGCCGGCCAAAGCGGCGCCGAGCGGCTCGGGAGGCTCGCTGACCTTGGCCGGCGTCACGCTGTACGGAACGGTCGATCTGGGTGTGGCCTATCTCACTCACGGCGCCCCGGTCAGCCAAACCTGGGGACCCGGACTGCCGTATTTCATTCAGAACTTCAGCAATCACTCAATTCTGTCGGTGGCGGGGAATGGCTTGAGCCAGTCCAAGGTGGGAATATCCGGCGTTGAGCATCTGTTCGGCGACTTCAGCGGCGTCTTCAGAGTCGAAACCGGCTTCAATCCCTGGTCGGGAAGGCTCACCGACGGTCCCGCCTCATTGGTTGCCGATAACGGCAAGGCGGCGGCGGTCAAGATTTCCGCGGGCGATTCCAGCCGTGCCGGCCAGGCGTTCAACGGTGCGGTGTACGCCGGCGTCAGCTCGAAGTCCTTGGGCACCCTGACCTTCGGGCGCCAAAACGGACTCATGCTCGATATGCTGGGCAAGTACGACCCGCAGCTGCAGGCGCAGGCTTTCTCGCCGATTGCACTGTCGGGAACCTCGGGCGGCCTCGGCGACACGCAAAGCAACCGCCTCGATAATTCCATCAAATATCTGTTGAGCGTCGGCCCCGGGCACGTGACCTTGATGCACGGCTTCGGCAGCGACGGCTATGTGCCGCAAAGCTCCAACGAAATCAACCTTGGAATGGAGTTGGGCGGTTTTTCGATCGATGCTTTGTGGGGCATGGTCCACGGCGAGGTGGCCGCCGCCTCCTTGTCCGCAGCTCAAGTGCTGACCCAACCGGTCGGATCGCTGGCCGCAACGGTTTCAGATAACACCGGTTATTCGGTGCAGATGAGCTACAACGCCAAGGAATACTTCCCGATCAAGCTGTATGCCGGCTGGGAGCGCATCAAGTACAACAATCCGTCGCATCCGATTCCCGCAGGCTCCATCGATATCGGCGGTTATCTCTTGAGCGTGCCCAACAACGCCGCGTTCAACATCCAGAAGATCTTCGTCATCTCGTGGATCGGTGCGAGATGGTCCGTGACGCCTGCGCTGGATCTGACCCTGGCAGGCTATGGCTATAACCAAAAGAGCTTTGCGGCCAACGGCTGTACCGATGCCAGCGCCACCTCTTGCGCGGGCGAGCTGCATGACATTTCGTTGGTGTCGGATTACCATTTCACCAAGCGCTTCGACGGCTATGCCGGCGTCAATTATTCGAGCGTGTCGGATGGTCTTGCCAGCGGCTTCCTGTTCAAGAACGATTGGACCCCGATGGTGGGCGTCCGCTTCAATTTCTAGACCGTTGCAGCTGCGGTTCATGGCTTGACGGCCATGAACCGCTTTCTCCTTCCCGGGTCGACACACCCACCGCGTCGCGCGTAGCATAGGCCCCGGAAAGGTATCCGTAGGGGAATGCGATGAATACCACAGAAAAAAAACGCGGCGGCTGGAGCTGGTGGTACCTGCTCTTCGTGATCCAGTTTGCGGTGGCCCTGTGGCCTCCCTTCTACAACAAGGCCGACCCGTACCTCTTCGGTATCCCATTTTTTTATTGGTTCCAAATGCTGTGGGTGATCGTCAGCGCCGTCTTTACGGCAATCGTCTATTTCGCCGTCGAAGAATAAAAACATAGGGGATTGCCGTGCTGGAACTGAACTGGGTTGCGCTGACCATCTTTATCCTGCTGTTCGGATTCATCACCTGGTTGGGATTCGCCGCAGCACGCTGGCGCCGCGGCGACCTGGATCTGCTGCATGAATGGGGCTTGGGCGGCCGGCGCTTCGGCACCGTAGTCACCTGGTTTCTGGTCGGCGGCGACGTGTACACGGCCTATACCTTCATCGCCGTGCCGGCGCTCGCCTTCGGCGCCGGGGCGGTCGCGTTCTTCGCCGTGCCTTACACCATCATCATTTACCCGCTGATGTTCCTCATTTTTCGCCGCCTGTGGAACGTCTGCCACAAGCACGGCTACATCACCGCCGGGGATTTCGTCAAAGGACGTTTCGGCAATCGCTGGCTCGCCCTCGCGGTGTGCATCACCGGCATCGTAGCGACCATGCCCTACATTGCCTTGCAGCTGGTCGGCTTGCAGGTGGTGATCGGCGCGATGGGCATATCGGGTACCGGACTGATGGCGGATCTGCCGCTGCTCATCGCCTTCGTGATCTTGGCAGCCTTTACCTACTCGAGCGGATTGCGGGCGCCTGCTTCGATCGCGATCGTCAAAGACATCCTGATTTACGTGACCGCATTCGTCGCGGTCATCGTCATTCCCTACGAGTTGGGCGGCTTCGGCAAAATATTCGCTTCGGTGCCGGCACAAAAGCTTCTTTTGGCGGTCCCCGGTCCCAACACCACCGGCGCCTACAGTGCCTATGCCACGTTAGCCTTGGGATCCGCGTTCGCGCTGTTTCTCTATCCGCATTCTCTCACCGGCATCTTGAGCGCGAGCAGCGGCAGGGTCATTCGCCGCAATGCCGCCATGCTGCCGGGCTACACCTTCATGCTGGGCTTGCTGGCGCTGTTCGGTTTCTTCGTGATCGCCAGCGGCGTCGACAAGCTTCCCGAATACGCGGCCGGCTTCAAGCAGTTCGGCAACAACTTCGCCGTGCCTGCTTTGCTTTTGCACAGCTTTCCGGCGTGGTTCGCGGGGGTCGCGTTTGCGGCGATCGGCATCGGTGCGCTGGTGCCCGCGGCCATCATGTCGATTGCGGCGGCGAACTTGTACACGCGCAATGTTCACCGCGAATTCTTCAACCGAAATGTGACCGATAAGCAGGAATCGCAGGTCGCGAAATGGACTTCGCTGATCGTCAAGGTCGGAGCGCTGGTATTCATCGTCTTCGTGCCCACCCAGTACGCGATTCAACTGCAACTGCTCGGCGGAATATGGATCATCCAAACGCTGCCACCGGTGATCCTCGGTGCCTACACCCGCTGGTTCAATTCCTGGGCCTTGTTGCTGGGCTGGGCGGTCGGAACCTTCACCGGAACGTGGATGGCTTATTCCGTGAAGCTGACCAACACCTTTCCGCTGCATGTCGGCGAGCACACTTTTCCCGGATACAGTGCGGTGTATAGCGTCATCCTCAATCTGGTGATCGCCATCGTGCTGACCCCGGTGTTCAACGCCATAGCGGCGAACAAGGCGGACCAGACGGTCGCGGCGGATTATCGCGCTTAAGGCCGCATTAGGAATTGTTGGTAAATCAGGGCTTAGCGGGTGCTAAGCCCTTGTTCTTGTATGGCTGTAACAAAATCGTCACAAATCCTGCCGATAATCTTAAGCCAACCCGAAGTCTTTCGGCCCCAAGAGGCCTGGGCGGGTATCAACTGGAGCACCAATGAAAATACTGAAACGCCTTCTGTTACTCGGCGCCGCAGCCGGCTTGAGCGTGGGGGCATCGGCCGCCGATATTTCCGGAGCCGGGGCAACATTTCCCTATCCGATCTATGCCAAGTGGGCGGATGCCTACAAGAAGCTGACCGGCGTGGGTCTCAATTACCAGTCCATTGGATCGGGCGGCGGCATCAAGCAAATCAAGGCGAAAACGGTGACGTTCGGCGCCTCCGACATGCCCTTGAAACCCGAGGATCTGAAATCTTCCGGCTTGATCCAGTTCCCCATGATCATCGGCGGCGTCGTGCCGGTGGTCAATGTCAAGGGCGTGGGCCCCGGTCAAATGCACCTGGACGGGCCGACGATTGCGGCCATCTATATGGGAGACATCAAGCAGTGGAATGATCCGGCCATCAGGAAGCTCAATCCCAAACTGACGCTGCCGAGCACGGCGACCGCGCCGGTGTACCGCTCGGACGGATCCGGCACGAATTTCCTGTTCTCTGATTATCTGTCCAAGGCCAGTCCTAAGTTTAAATCCAGCATCGGCGCCAACACCTCGGTGCAATGGCCGGTTGGGATCGGGGCCAAGGGAAACGAGGGTGTCGCGAACATGGCCACCCAGACCGACGGCGCCATCGGCTATGTCGAATATGCCTACGCCAAGCAGAACAAGATGTCCTATGCCTTGCTCACCAACAAGGCGGGCAATGCCGTAATGCCCGATGCCGAGTCATTCCAAGCGGCCGCGGCGAACGCCGATTGGGCCGGTTCGGACAGCTACTACGTGATATTGACCGACCAGACCGGTGCAAAAAGCTGGCCCATCACCGGTGCCAGCTTCATTCTGGTTTACAAGCAGCCCGACAATGCCGCTTCAGTCGACGCGGCGCTGAAGTTTTTCGCGTGGGCATACAAGGACGGCGCTGCTATGGCGGGCGAACTGGACTACGTGCCGTTGCCCGCCGCTTTGATCGTCCAGGTTCAGAAAACCTGGACTTCGCAAGTCACCTCGGGCGGACGCCCGGTTTGGAGCGGCAAGTAGACGCGCCCTCGCGGATTAGCTAGCCAACATCGAGGTAGTTAAGGTACGGTCGAGCCCGGCGCAACCTAAGCGCCGGGCTCGACGTACACCAGTGCAACGCGGAGCGGAACTGACATCGTGGCGATCATAGATCCGGGGCACGCCGCAAAGCAGCTGGTTTACGAGAGAATATTCCGCTCCGCCACGTTGACCGCGGCAATCTTGGTACTGTTGATACTGGGCGGGGTCGCCATCTCACTGTTGCGCGGTGCGTGGCCGGCGCTGGCGCACTTTCGCTTTGCTTTTATCAGCCGCGAAATTTGGAATCCCGTCACCGACCAATTCGGGGCGCTCGCGGCGATTTACGGCACCGTCGTCACCTCGCTCATCGCCATGCTGATCGCAGTACCGACGGGCTTCGGCATCGCCTTGTTTCTCACCGAGCTGTGCCCGCCGCTTTTAAAGAGACCCATTGGCGTCGCCGTCGAGCTGCTCGCCGCGGTCCCGAGCATCATATTCGGAATCTGGGGATTGTTCGTGCTCGCACCCGTGCTGCAGAGGCATGTGCAGCCCTGGCTGATCAGCACGCTCGGCGATATTCCTGCCGTCGGCCTGCTGTTCAAGGGGCCGCCCTATGGGATCGGTATCCTCACCGCCGGGGTCGTGCTCGCCATCATGGTGCTGCCCTTCATCGCCGCGACCATGCGCGATGTCTTCGATACCGTGCCGCCGATGCTCAAGGAGTCGGGCTATGGGCTCGGCGCCACGACCTGGGAAGTCATGTGGAACGTCGTGGTTCCGCATTCGCGCGTGGGTATCGTCGGCGGAGTCATGTTGGGCCTAGGCAGGGCGCTGGGCGAAACCATGGCGGTGACCTTCGTCATCGGCAATGCGCACCGCATCAGCTCTTCGCTGTTGGCGCCGGGCACCACCATCTCCTCGGCCATTGCCAATGAATTTACCGAAGCCGTGGGCGATCTGTACACCTCCTCGCTCATCGCGCTCGGCTTGCTGTTATTCCTGATCACGTTCACCGTGATCGCCGCGGCGCAGGCCATGCTGCGCCGGCTCGAGCGGCGCACCGGAGCCGTCGCTTGAACCGGCGCCTGTTGCGCAAGATCAAGAACAGCGCATTTTTGTCGCTGTCGCTCGTTGCCACGCTGGTCGGCTTGCTGTGTCTGGCGGCGATCCTGTGGACGCTGATATCGCATGGCGTGGCGGGACTGTCGGCACGCATCTTTACGCAGATGACGCCGCCGCCCGGCAGCCAAGGCGGATTGCTCAACGCCATCTATGGCAGCGCCGTGATGACCTTGCTCGGGATTCTCATCGGCTCGCCCATCGGCGTGCTCGCCGGCACCTACCTGGCCGAATACGGCAGAAATTCACGCCTGAGCACGGCGGTTCGCTTCATCAACGATGTGCTGTTGAGCGCGCCGTCCATCATCATCGGCTTGTTCATTTATGAAATCGTGGTGGTGCGCATGCGGCATTTCTCCGCGATCGCCGGCGCACTGGCGCTCGCCATCCTCGCGATCCCGGTGACCTTGCGAACCACCGAGGATATGCTGAATCTCGTGCCGGTCGGCATGAAGGACTCGTCCGCCGCGCTCGGGGCATACCCCTGGCGTACCACCCTGAGCGTGCTCTATCCGGCCGCGCGCAGCGGCATCGTCACCGGGCTGCTGTTGGCCGTTGCGCGCATCAGCGGCGAAACCGCGCCGTTGCTGTTCACCGCGCTCAACAATCAATTCTGGAGCACCGATCTGAATGCGCCGATGGCGAATCTGCCGGTGGTGATCTTTTTGTTTGCCCTGAGCCCCTACAAAGAGTGGCAGGGTCTTGCCTGGGCGGGCGCTCTGGTCATCACCGTGACCATTTTGATCTTGAGCATTTCCGCGCGGGTTCTGCTGGCGGTGCTGCAGGCCGAACGCGGAGCAGGGCGATGATCCCGTCGACCAAGCCGCCCAAGCACCTCAAAATGCGCGTGCCTTATCCGGTCGCCGAAGAACCGGCAAAGGATTTGGGTCCGCCGAAAATCGAAGTGCGCGCATTGAATTTCTTTTACGGCGCCCTGCAATCGCTGCACAACATCAACATGACACTGGCCGACCGGTCGATATCAGCTTTCATCGGCCCATCCGGATGCGGCAAGTCGACGCTGCTGCGCGTGATGAACCGCATGTATGCGCTGTATCCCAAGCAGCGCGCCGAGGGAGAGGTGCTGATCAGCGGCCGCGATATCTTGGGACCGGCGGTGGATGTGGCGGAACTTCGCTATCGCGTCGGCATGGTGTTTCAGAAGCCCACGCCCTTTCCAATGACCGTGTTCGAGAACGTGGCGTTTGGATTGCGGCTGGCCGGAGGGATCCGCGCCGCCGATCTTAAGGTGCGAGTTGAATCGGCGCTGCGCGATGCCGCCATCTGGGATGAGGTCAAGGACAAGCTCGGCGCCGACGGACGCAGCCTCTCGGGAGGACAACAGCAACGCCTGTGCATCGCCAGGGCGATCGCCGTGCAGCCCGAGGTGTTGCTGCTCGATGAGCCGACCGCGGCGCTCGATCCGATCTCCACGCTGCGCGTCGAGGAGACCTTGCAGGCATTGCGCGAGAAGTATTGCATCGTGGTGGTCACGCACAATCTGCAGCAGGCGGCGCGGGTCTCGAACGTCACGGGTTTCATGTTCATGGGCGAGCTGGTCGAGATCGGTCCATCGGGCCAGATTTTTACCGCGCCGAAGGATCGCAGGACCGATGACTACATCACAGGAAGATTCGGGTGACGCCCATGAACGACAACGGTCCATGAACGATCTCGGCACGAATACGAGCGTGCCGCCGTTGCCGGCCGCCGCGGGCGCGGAAGGCCGCGAAGCAGTATTCAACCCCGTCATGACGGCGCGCGGCGTCAGCGTGACCTACGGCGACAAATGCGCGGTGCGCAACGTCTCGCTCGACATCGGACGCAATCAAGTGCTGGCCCTGATCGGACCCTCGGGTTGCGGCAAGTCGACCTTCTTGCGCTGCCTGAACCGCATGAACGACACCATCGCGAGTGCGCGCGTCGAGGGCACGATCACCCTCGACGGACAGAATATCTACGACAAGAAGCAAGACGTTGCGCAACTGCGCGCGCGCGTCGGCATCGTGTTTCAGAAGCCAACGCCGTTTCCGCACTCGATATATGCGAATGTCGCGTATGGGCCGCGGATCCACGGACTCACCAAGGATCGCGCCGACATGGATGACCTGGTTCAATCCAGCCTGGAGCGCGCGGGATTGTGGGAAGAGGTCAAGGACCGCCTCGCGACTCCCGGCACCAGTCTCTCGGGCGGCCAGCAGCAGAGGCTGTGCATTGCGCGCACCATCGCGGTCAATCCGGAAGTGATCCTCATGGACGAGCCAACCTCCGCGCTCGATCCGATCGCGAGCGCCAAGATCGAGGACCTGATCGATGAGCTGCGCGAAAACTACGCGATCACGATCGTTACCCACAACATGCAGCAGGCGGCGCGCGTCTCACAGCGCACCGCGTACTTTCACCTGGGCGATCTCATCGAGATCGGTCCGACCGGCCGTGTGTTCACCAATCCGCAGCATAGGCTCACGGAAGATTACATCACCGGCCGCTTCGGCTAGTCGTTCAAAAGCGCGCCTCCCAGCGTAGCGACGGGACAAACTAGCGTTGCGAGGGGACAAACTGGCGTTGCGAGGGGACAAACTCCTCGCGCACCGCGGCTTGCATGAGATCCGGCGGCAGCAGCCCTTGGGCCAGGATGAAATCGTGGAATTTCTTCTGATCGAATTTCTTGCCCAGCGCGGCCTCGGTCTCTTTGCGCAGCGCCAGCAGGCGCGTGTAGCCGTAGAAGTAGCTATTGGCCTGTCCCGGACTGCGAAAGGTAAAACGTTCAACCTCTTCCTTGGCAAACGCATGGCTCAGCATGACGTCCTTCTCGAGCACCGCATAGGCCTGAGCTTCGGTTACCGCGCCGCTTTGCAGTTCAGGATCGAGGAAGGCGCGCGCAGCGCGCAGCAGCCGCAGCTGCAGCGTCAACAGCTGACCCTCGACCGGTTCGTAGGGCTGCATGATGTATTCGGCATACAGGCCCCAGCCTTCCGCGTTGGTGGAGTTGAATGCGTATAGCGCGCGGGCAAGGCTTACGCCATGTTCGATCATGGAGTCGAATTGCAATTCATGGCCCGGGCGCGCCTCGTGTGCGGTCAAGGTCCACGCGACCGCATCGAAGGTGAAGTCATCGTATTTATCTTCGGCTCCGCCCGTGGCCGAGGGAATATTGAGCGGCAGCACGAATTGTCCGCGCTGCCCGGTGTTGTGCAGAAACGGCGGCGGCACCATGTGGGGTGCCGGCTGTTGTGCGGTCTCCGCCGGCGTCGCCAAGCGGATGATGGCCGGCCGGTTGGGCAAGCTGACCAGGTTTTTAGCAACGATGATCCGCTCGATTTCATGCAGGCGCCTCTCGAAGAACGGCAAGATGGCTTCGCCGGTGATTTGCTGCTTCTTGAGCTCGGCAATCACCGCGCGATAGTCGTTCGACGGATAGCCCTTCGCCTTGGCGACCTGAGCCGCCAGCGGCGCCATTTCACTCTGATACTGTACAAAGGCGGCATGCGCCATCCTGGCGATCTGCGCCGGCGGAACATCGATTCCATAAGCTTCGAATGCCAGGGCATACTCTGCGGGGGGCAGGCGAAAATCGGTGCGCGCCTTGGTGAGAATCGCGGTCCGCACCCAGGCATCATAGGCGGCCAACTGAGTCTTCAGCTTCTCATAGGCCGGTTCCCAGCCGCTCAAGTTGTACTTCTTGAACAGCTTCGCGATGCCCTCCACGTAGTTCGAGTTGCGCCCCAAATCGGTCTCGACTTCTTCTTTCGACGGAAAGATGACCCCGGGTTTGGGCATCTGCTCCAGTTCGCGCTCCTTCAGGCGATCGGTAAAGGGCCTATAGCCCGGCTCCGCGCCCGCGTACTTGCGCAAGCGCACCAGTGCCGCGCTGCGCCGCTGCGGGGCAACCTGATCATCGAGCAGAGCCTGCAGGCCGCGGAAGATCAGGGCGCTGGCATTCAAAAACGGCACCTCGTGGGCAAGCTGAAAGTCCTGCATCCGGAACTGCAGATCGAAACTCTTTTGCAGAATATCGATGTCTTCCTGGACATGCTTATTGGCGGCGCCGGCGCGTGCCGCCTTGATCTTTTCAAGCGCGGCCTCGAGCTCGTGCCGCTCCGCCATCTCATCCGCCAGCGAAGGATCCGAAATACGCTCGTCGAACTTCGCCACGCCTTGCGCCGAACCCTGCTCGGGGGAGTGCTCATCCTGCACGCTCAGCAGCATGTTGGTGTATTCGTTGCTTTGCTTGATCCAGGCTTTCCCTGCCTGCTTGCCCGAGGCCGGCGCGCCGAAGGCGCTAAAAGACAGGGCACCGAAGAGAATCAACGCGCTCAAACGTTGCAGCATGGTGTTTCCTAAAATGGACTAGTTTTTGGCAGGCGGTCCGGCGCTGAACATGTCGCGCCGGCCGCCGATGAAGCGATAGCCCGCATCCTCGAGGTTGGCGACGGTCTTGGCCATCTCGGCCGCGTCGAAGCTTGGGATGGCGCGGACGTCAAAGATGGCGCCGCTGGGCACCTTGAGTTCGTCGCGAAGAAATGCAACAAGGCCGGCGCAGGGAACCGCGCTGCCTTGCTGCTCGCTGTAAAGCGCCGCGACGCAAGTGCGGCGTGCACCGTCGAAGGTGACGATCACATCGGGCCTGTCGGCGAGGCGCGGCGGGATCGGCGAGGCCTCCGGTGCCGGCGCTTGGGTTGATGAACCGCAACTCAAAAGCAGCATCGACAGTGCCGCCGAGCCAAGCACCTCACGAAGCATCCTGACCCCAGATCTTCATGAGTCTCGCTGCGTCGGGAACGGCGCATGCGTGCCGATACGCAATTGCCAGCATGACCGCAAGACGCCGCTGCTCGGACTTATGGGTGGAGAAATGATCATTGAATCTGTCCAGGTATGTCTTGGGATGCCGCGGCATCCGGGCAACGGTGAAGGACATGAAAAATCCCACCTTATCGACCAAGACGGGTGCGCCGGAATGATAACACTCCCAATCGAAGATCCAGGTGCAGTCTCCATCGCGGAGCATGTTTCCAAGTCCCAAATCGCCGTGCACGCGGCATACCTCGGTTCCCAGGGGTAATAAGCGCATCAACTCTTGATGAAAGCCTTGATGTTCTTGCAGCAGATTGGCCGCGTAATTCGGCCACCATGATGACTGTAAGATTTCCGTACCGCGCAGCGGATTCGACGGCCCGGAATACTCCGCGGTCAGGGTTGAGATGTTCCAATCCGGCGTCAATCCGAGCGGTTCCACATGCTTCGGCAGAGGGTTCATGATCAGATAGTTCACGTCGCCAAAGGTTCCGTGGTCCAGCAGCTTTGGTACGCGCACAGTCGGCAGTGGGCGAAGGCTCAGGTATTCGAGTGCCTGTGCCTCGGCACGCAGATTCGCGCGATCGTTGCTCCTGAAGGTCAGTTTGACGAAACCAAACGCCTGCAGGTCCGCGTCGAGCAAATGAACGTACAAACGCCGGCGCCAGGCTTCAGCCGGCCAGACGGCGACGATATGAGGTATGGGGCGGCCGAGGCTGCTTTCCAGATGCGCCTGCCAGGCCTTGAAATCGACGCCGAAATGCTTTTCGACCGGAACGGCGCGATTGAGTGCCACCATACGGGCAACGCCGCACCGAATCAGACAGGACAGCAGTGTGCGGTAGACTTTGCGTCGGGCGGTGTAGGCATGGAACTTCTTGAGGCCCGCCAAGCACACGTCTTTGGATTTATCGGGAACGGCCAAGACATCGAGGCCCCGATACTGAAACACCAGATAACTACTCTTGGCGGCACGATCTGAAGCTTGAATCCCCAAGTCATTCATGCCGTCCGTGCCCCTTCGATTTTCCGCCGCTGTCACACGATTGTAATGTCAATTTTGCTTTGCAGGACAAAGCGGCGCAGCGGCCAGATGGCGGCGCGGCCTGCGGCGGCGCCGAGCTTTACGGGGGGCTGCGCAGCAGCTCGTTGAGCGAAGTTTTGGCGCGGGTCTGCGCGTCCACGCGCTTCACGATGACGGCGCAGGCGAGGCCGTATTTGCCGTTCGCGGCGGGCAGAGTGCCGGGCACCACGACCGCGCCGGCAGGCACCCGGCCGTAGAGAATCTCGTCGCGCTCCCGATCGTAGATGCGCGTGCTCTGCCCGATGAACACACCCATGGAAATGACGGCACCGGCTTCGACCACGACGCCCTCGACGATCTCCGAGCGCGCGCCGATGAAGCAGTTGTCTTCGATGATGGTGGGGCCGGCCTGCAGGGGCTCGAGCACGCCGCCGATGCCGACACCGCCGGACAGGTGCACATTCTTGCCGATCTGCGCACAGGAGCCGACCGTCGCCCAGGTGTCCACCATGGTGCCGCTGTCCACATAGGCTCCCACGTTGACGTAGCTGGGCATCAGCACCACATTGGCGGCGATATGTGCACCGCGGCGCACGGTGGCGGGCGGAACGACCCGCGCGCCGGCGGCCGCAAACCTCTCCGCGCTCCAGCCGTCGTATTTCAACGGAACCTTGTCGTAGAAGTTCAGGCCGCCGGCGGACACGGCCACATTCTCATTGATCCGAAACGACAGCAGCACGGCCTTCTTGAGCCACTCGTTGACCCGCCACACGCCGTCTTCAGGCTGCGCCACGCGCAGCTGCCCGTCGTCCAGCAATTGCAGCGCTTGCTCGATGGCCGCACGCACAGTGCCGGGAACCGTGCGCGGGCTCAAGCTGGTTCGCTGCTCGAACGCCGCATCGATGATCGAGCGCAAATCCTCGTGGCGGCTCACCGCGGCGCCACGTCGCGCCGATCCAACGCCAGCATGAGGGATTCCTGTACGCGCCGGCACACCTCATCCGGGAGCAAGCCGCCGTCCGCGCCCGTGATATAGAACACGTCTTCCGCGCGCTCGCCCACCGTCATGATCTTGGCGCCGTTGATGGCGACGCGCTCGGCGCGAAACACCTTGCCGACCTCCGACAGCAGTCCCGGGCGGTCCGCCGCGATCAGCTCGAGAATCGTGCGCTGATTGCGGCTGTCGACGCTGAAGTTGACCTGCGTCGGCGTCCAAAACATGCGGACCTGGCGCGGCGCGCGGCGCGTCACGGCGGGCGGCGAATCCTCCACCTGCTGCAGCACGCGCCACAATCCGCGTTCGATATCCTGAATGCGCGAGGCATCGGCGATCACGGCGCCGTTGTCTTCGAGCACGACATAGGTTTCCAGGCTGAAACCATTGGCACTGCTGATCAGCCGCGCATCGACCACATTCAGCCCCATCTGATCGAGCATGCCGGTGGTTCGGGCAAAGCTGCGCAGGCGCCGCGGCGTATAGGTCAGCACCGCAGTGCCGCCGCGATCGGTGAGTTGCCGCACGGCAACCAGCGGCGTGTCGTCATTGGGCGGGCGCGCAGCCAGCAGCGCCGTATGCCAGGCAATCTCCTCCGGCGTGTAGCGCAGGAAATACGCCTCGGTCCATTGCATCCAAACCGCCGCAGCCTGCTTCAACGTGATATCGGGCGCTACTTTGGCGAGCGCCTGATCCTGGGTCTCCCGGATCAGCTCATCTTGATCGATCGGTGTCTCGAGTCCGCGGCGCAGCGCCCGCTTGGTGCGCTCGTAGAATTCCTCGAACAGCCGCGCCTTCCAGGAATTCCACAATTTCGGATTCGTGCCGCGCACGTCGGCAACCGTCAACACATACAAATAATCCAGGTGCACCTGGTCGCCGACGTGCCGCGCGAACTCCTGCACGATGTCCGGGTCGCTGATGTCCTTCTTCTGCGAGGTGATCGACAGGATCAGGTGATTGCGCACCAGCCAGGCGACCAGGCGGGCTTCATAGCGTCCAAGTCCTTGCTCCAGGCAAAATGCTTCTGCATCCACCGCGCCCAGTTCCGAGTGATCGCCGCCGCGGCCCTTGGCGATGTCATGAAACAGCGCCGCCAGATAGGCGATTTCCTGGCGCGGCAGGGACTGCATGATTTGGCTCAGCGCCGGGAATTCATCGTTGAATTTCGGCATCGCCAGGCGGCGCAGATTGCTCACCACAAACAGCGTATGCGCATCGACCGTGTAGGCATGGAACAGGTCGTACTGCATGCGGCCGACGACGCGTCCGAACGAGGGGATGTATCGGCCCAGCACGCCGTACAGATTCATGCGCCGCAGCTCATGCGTCACGCCGACCGGCGCGCAGAGAATTTCGATGAAGAGACGATGATGGCGCGGATTCTGGCGGAACTCCTCATCGATGAGCCAGACATGAGTGCCGATCAGCCGGATGGTCTCGGCGCGCACGCCGCGCAATTGAGGATTCTGCTGCAGCAGCACGAACAGCTCCAGCAAGGCAGAAGGGTGGCGGGCAAACACCTCCGGATGCGTCACTTCCAGATAGTCGTTGCGGACCTGGAAGCGCGCGTTCAGGGCTGACGGCGCTGCGCTCTGGGTCAGAATCGCTTCGCGAAACAGCTGCAGCAGCATTTCGTTGAGCAGACTGATATCCATCACCGTGCGGTAGTACTTCTGCATGAGCTGTTCGACCGCCAGGGTGAAGCTCGCGTCTTCGTAGCCGAACAACCTCGCCAGCTTGATCTGGTAGTCGAACAGCAGCCGGTCCTCGCGCCGGCTCGTCAGCACGTGCAGGCCGAAGCGCACTTTCCACAAGAATGATTGCGCGGCTTGCAGCTTGCGCAATTCTTCCCGGGTCAAAAATCCGTGCGGAACCAGCTCATCCAGCGTGCCGGTGCCGAAGTGCCGCTTCGCCACCCAGCCGATGCTCTGGATATCGCGCAGGCCGCCGGGGCTGGACTTCACGTTGGGCTCCAGGTTATAGGCGGTATCGAAATAACGATGATGGCGCTCGGTCTGTTCACGGACCTTGGCCTCGAAGAAATCCTGCGACGGCCACAGGCGATCGGGCGCCAACGCGCGCCGCATGCCGGCGAAGAGCGGTTCGGGCCCGGCCAGCAGCCGCGCTTCGAACAAGGTCGTGGCAACGCTGATATCGGCCAGGCTCTCGCGTTGACAGTCATCGATCGAACGGACGCTATGTCCCACTTCCAGTCCGATGTCCCAAAGAAACGTCAGGAAGCGCTCGATATCGGGCTGCCAACCGGCCGAATCGCTCTTGGGCAAGAGCACCATGATGTCGATATCCGAACAAGGATGCAGCTCGCCGCGGCCGTAACCGCCGACCGCGACCAACGCCAGGTCGCCGGCGAACTTGCCGGTATGATTGATCCAGGCGGCACGCAAAGCGATGTCCACCAGCCGCGCCCGGTCGCGCACCAGGTCCTCGACCGGTTCGTCCGCGACGAACCGGTCTTTGAGCAGTTCGGTGCCCTGGTCCAGAACCTGCCGGAAAGTGAGGGGAGAGAATTGCCCTTCCTCGAGGGCCGCAGGCACCGCCGTAAGATATGGCCAGTCGGCGATTGGATCGAGAAACTTGCCGCGCGCGCTCAAGTGCCGGCCACAGCCGAAGCCGCCGCGGCATTTGCATTCGCGCCCAGCGTGAGCACCTCATAGCCCTCGTCCGTCACCAAAATCGTGTGTTCCCATTGGGCGGACAAGGACTGATCCTTGGTCACCACGGTCCAGCCATCCGGCAATAAGCGCACATCGCGCCGGCCCGCGTTGATCATCGGTTCGATGGTAAAGGTCATGCCGGCCGAAAGTTGAAGCCCCGTTCCCGGCTTGCCGTAGTGCAGCACTTGCGGGTCCTCGTGATAGATCCGGCCGATGCCGTGGCCGCAATATTCGCGGACCACCGAGAAGTTATTGGATTCGGCATAAGTCTGAATCGCATGTCCGATGTCGCCTAAGTGGGCGCCCGGCTTGACCTGTTGAATGCCGCGCCACATCGCTTCATGGCATGCGGCAGTCAAGCGGCGGGCGAGGATGGCGGCGTTGCCCACCAGGTACATGCGGCTCGTATCGCCGTGGAACCCATCGCGAATCACCGTGACGTCGATATTGATGATGTCGCCGCTCTTCAAGCGCTTGTCGCCCGGAATGCCGTGACATACCACGTGGTTCACCGACGTGCAGATGGTCTTCGGGAAGCCCCGATAATTGAGGTTGGCGGGGATGGATTTCAGCTCCTCGACGATGAAATCGTGGCAGCGCTTGTCGAGCTCGTCGGTGCTCACCCCCGGTTGCACATAGGGCTCGATCATATCCAGGACGCTGGCGGCGAGGCGGCCGGCGGCGCGCATTTGGTCCTGTTCGGCGGCGTTTTTGATGGTCACATTCATAAGACAGACGGCAAGCCTCCTGGAGTAGGCGGGCTTTGTTTATAGTGGGGGTTCATGGTATAAAGCGCGGCTATTTTTAACAACCCCGCACGCGTGTCGTCACAATCGACCGGGTGCCCGGCCTTTGGCTTGAAAATGAAGGCTCACGCCTGCAATTTCAAGCAAATCCGGGTTGCCGATTGGGACACGCGGAGGCTCAACCCAACCAGGAGTATTTATGACCAGCGTGTCCATGCGACAAATGCTGGAAGCGGGCGTCCATTTCGGACACCAAACCCGCTTCTGGAACCCGAAAATGGCTCCGTTCATTTTCGGCGAACGCAATAAAATTCACATCATCAATCTCGAGAAGACCCAGCCGCTGTATTCGCAGGCGGCCGCCTTCATCAAGAGCGTGGCGTCCGCGGGCGGCAAGGTGCTGTTCGTCGGCACCAAGCGATCGGCGCGCGACGCCGTGCAGAAGGAAGCGGCTCGCTGTGCCATGCCCTACGTAAACCAGCGCTGGCTGGGCGGCATGCTCACCAATTTCAAGACCATCCGGCAGTCCATCAAGCGGCTGAACGAATTGGATGAAATGGCGCAAAGCGGCGCCTTGGAACGCCGCGGCAAGAAAGAAGCGCAGATGCTGCGCCGTGAGATGGACAAGCTGCTGCGCAGTTTGGGCGGGATCCGCGACATGACGGCGTTGCCCGATGCGCTGTTCGTCATCGACGTAGGCCACGAACAGATTGCGATTCACGAGGCCCAAAAGCTCAGCATCCCGGTGGTCGCGGTGGTCGATACCAATTGCTCGCCGGACGGCATCGACTATGTGATCCCGGGCAACGACGACGCCATGCGTGCCATTCTGCTGTATGCCGGCGGAATCGCCGATTCGGTCTTGGAAGGTAAGGCCTCCCTGCCCGAAGTTCCCGTCGGCGAGGATGAGTTCGTGGAATTGGACGAGGAAGGCAATCCGAAGAAGCGCACTGCCGGCGGCCGCCGTGCCGCCGCGCCCACGCGCGGACACAAGAAGCCGCCGCCTCGCCGTAAAGTGCCCGTCACCGTCGTACCGAGCGTCGCCGCCGTGGCCGCCGCATCTCTCGACGAGGTGGAGGTCGAAACCGACGAGGTCGATGCCCCGGACACACCGCCCGCGGAGACGCGGCCGGCCAGTGCGCCGCGCCGCCGGCCTGCGGGACGGCGCGCTCCGGCGCGCGGCACTTAAGGTTTGCTGAGCGGCGCGTAAATGCGCCGCTGCATGTTGCGAAAACCAGTCCACACGAGGGATCGCCGCAGCCGGCGATCGTAGGATCCGATGAACATTACGGCAGATTCAGTCAAGCAACTTCGCGAACGCACCGGCGCCGGCATGATGGAGTGCAAGAAGGCGCTCGTCGAGACGCAGGGCGACCTGGAAGCGGCGGCGGAACTGATGCGCAAAAGCGGGCTGGCCAAGGCCGACAAGAAAGCCGCGCGCGTCGCCGCGGAAGGCACCGTGGTCATCGAGCGGGCCGGCAACGATGCGGCCCTGGTCGAGGTGAACTGCGAGACCGACTTCGTGGCGCGCAGCGATGAATTTCAGGCCTTCGCCAAGGCTGTCGCGGCGGCTGCCTTGAAAGCCGCGCCCTCGAGCTTGGAGGAACTGCTCAAGCTCTCCCACGAGGGTTCAACTCTGGATGAGCGGCGCCGCGCCTTGATCGCCAAGATCGGCGAGAACATGGCGGTGCGGCGTTTCGTCCGCGTCGCCTCGTCGGGGCCCCTGGGCAGCTATATTCACGGCGCCCGCATCGGCAGTCTGGCGGCATTGCAGGGCGGCGATGCAGCGCTGGCGCGCGATATCGCGATGCATGTTGCCGCGGCAAATCCCGCATTCATCGATGCCGGCGACGTGCCCGCCGACATGCTCAACAAGGAACGGGAAATCTTGAGCGAACAGGCCAAGGGGGAAAAGAAACCTCCCGAGATCATCGCCAAGATGGTGGAAGGACGCCTGCGCAAGTATCTGGCGGAAATCACGCTGCTGGGGCAACCTTTCATCAAGGATGAGGACATGACCGTCGAGAAGCTGCTGAAGCAGGCGGGCGCCAAGGTGACGATGTTCGCCCGCTACGAAGTGGGCGCCGGCATCGAGAAGAAGCACGATGATTTCGTCGGCGAAGTCATGGCCCAGGTCAAGGCGCAAGAAAAAGACAAGACCGGCAAGGACGACGGTCCCAAAAAGCACTAGACACCATGACTACGCCCGGCACCGCTCGGTATCGAAGAATTCTAGTTAAACTTTCCGGCGAGGCTCTGCTGGGAAACGAGGATTACGGCATCGATCCGGTCATCCTCAAGCGGATCGCCGGAGAGATTCGCGACCTGACCCAGATGGGGGTGCAGGTCGCGGTCGTATTGGGGGGCGGGAATATTTTTCGCGGCGCGGGTTTGGCGCGCGCGGGCATGGATCGGGTGACCGCCGATCATATGGGCATGCTGGCCACGGTGATCAATGCCCTGGCCATGCAGGACGCGCTGGAGAACCTCGGCACCTATGCGCGGGTGATGTCGGCTTTGCGCATCAACGAGGTCTGCGAGGATTACATCCGGCGGCGCGCAATGCGGCACCTGGAAAAAGGCCGCGTGGTGATATTCGGCGCCGGCACCGGCAATCCCTTCTTCACCACGGACACGGCGGCGAGCCTGCGCGCGATCGAGATCGATGCCGACATTTTGCTGAAGGCGACCAAAGTGAACGGCATATACGATTCCGACCCGGTCACCAACCCCGGCGCCAAGCGTTATGCGCGCCTGACCTTCGACAAGGTGCTCAACGATCGCCTCAATGTCATGGACGCAACGGCAATCGTCATGTGCAGGGACAACAACCTGCCGCTGCAGGTCTTCAATCTTTTCAACGCCGGCGATTTGATGCGCATCGTGCAAGGCGAAGACGTCGGCACCGTGGTATCGGCCGATCCTTAAAGTTAGGAGGATACATGCTGGAGGATGTGAAGAAGGATGCGACGGTGCGCATGCAAAAGTGCGTCGCGGCGTTCAAGGAGCAGCTGAAGAAGATGCGCACCGGCCGCGCACATACGAGTCTCATAGAGCATATTAAAGTCGATTATTACGGCTCCGAAATGCCGTTGAACCAGGTGGCCAACATCGCCACCGAGGATGCGCGTACCTTGACGGTGAGCCCGTGGGAGAAGGCCATGGTCCCGGTGATCGAGAAGGCCATCTACAAGTCGGACCTTGGGCTCACCCCGAACACCGCCGGTCAGATCATCCGCATCCACATGCCGGCCCTCACCGAAGAGCGGCGCCGCGACATCATCAAGGTCGTCAAGGCCGAAGCGGAAAACGCCCGCGTCGCCGTGCGCGGTGTGCGCCGCGAAATCAACACCGAACTCAAGGAAATGCTCAAGGAAAAACTCATTGCACAGGACGATGAGCGGCGCGGACAGGATGACATTCAGAAGTTGACCGACAAGCACGTGGCCGATATCGACCACGCGATGGCCGACAAGGAGAAGGAACTCATGCAGGTCTGACCGTCGCAGACCCGCAGTTCCTCCAAAGCGCATGTCCCATCCGCCGCAGCACGTAGCAATCATCATGGACGGCAACGGCCGGTGGGCGCGCTCGCGCGGCATGCCCAGGGTTGCCGGGCACCGCGCCAGCGTCAAAGTCGTGCGCAAGATCGTCGAGGAGTGCGCCGAGCGCAAGGTGCGCTACTTGACGCTATTCGCCTTCAGCAGCGAGAACTGGCGGCGCCCCGCCGATGAAGTGGGCGTGCTGATGGGGTTGTTTTTGGATGCTGTGGTGCGCGAAGTGGCGGACCTGCACCGCAACCAGGTACGCCTGCGGTTCATCGGCGATCGGGAATCGCTCGGGGCCGAGCTTCGGCAAAGAATGCAGGATGCGGAAGTTTTGACCGGATCGAACTCAGGGTTGGGGCTGATGGTGGCCGTCGCCTACGGCGGACGCTGGGACATCGCTCAGGCCTGCAGATCGCTCGCAGCCGATGCGGCCGCGGGCAAGGTGGCCGTGGCGGAGATCTGCGAGCAGCAAATCGGCGCGCGTCTCGCGCTCGGTGCGATTCCGGATCCCGACTTGCTGATCCGCACCGGCGGCGAGCAGCGCATCAGCAATTTTTTGTTGTGGAACCTCGCCTACACCGAGTTGTATTTCACCGATGCGCTGTGGCCGGAATTCTCACCCGCGCATTTGCAAGCCGCTTTCGACTATTTCGGCCAGCGTGAGCGCCGTTTCGGCAAGACTTCGGCCCAAGTCGCGGCGAAGGCCGATGCGTAACGGCCCGCATGCTTAGAACACGAATCCTGACCGGCTGCGTTTTGGGCGCTCTGTTGCTGCTGGGCGTGTTTCTCTTGCCGCCGTTCTGGGCGGTGCTGGCTTTCGGCGCGGTATTCACCATCGCCGCCTGGGAGTGGGCCGGTTTTGGCCTGTTGCAAGGATCGATTGCGCGCGCCTCATATGCGTTCGCCGTGGCGTTGGTATTGCTGCTCAGCTGGCGCTGGACCGGCGATTCGGGACATTTGATCGTGCTGTTGAGCGCGGCGTGCGCATGGTGGCTGATCGCATTTCTGTGGCTGGCGTTTGCGCCGGGCCGCCATCGACCCGCGCTGACGCTCATTTGCGGTCTCGCGGTGCTGGTGCCGGCTTTCGCGGCGCTGGCGAGACTGCAAATTTCCGGGCCGGGAGGCGGGCGATCGGCGCCGCACGGACCGCTCGCCGTGCTGTGGCTGGTGCTCATGGTGTGTGCAGCGGACATCGGCGCCTATGCCGCCGGGCGCGCCTTCGGTCAGCGGAAATTGGCGCCGCGCGTTAGTCCCGGTAAGACCTGGGAAGGGGCGCTGGGAGGTATCGCAATGGTCGCTCTGGTTGCCGGCGGCGGGGCCGCATATTTTCGCCTGTCGCCGCTCGCCGTCGTGCTATTCGGCTGCGGCGTGGGAATCTTTTCCATCATCGGTGATCTCACTGAGAGCATGTTCAAGCGTGCGGCGGCGCTCAAAGACAGCGGCACTTTGCTGCCGGGCCATGGGGGTCTGTTGGATCGCATCGACAGTGTCACGGCGGCGGCGCCCCTGTACGCCCTCGGCTTGTTCGGCGCCGGCGTGCTCGCTTAAAGCCATGCAGCGCGGGATTGCCATCTTGGGATCGACGGGCAGCATCGGGCGCAGCACCCTCAGCGTGATCGCATTGCATCCTGAGCGCTTCAGGGTTGCTGTTCTAGGCGCTTTCAACAGCTGGCAAGCGATCGTGGAGCAGGCGCGGGAATTCAACGCCGAGACCGTGGTGCTGGTCGATGAGCAAGCCGCCGCGAAGGCGCGCGCGGCGCTGCGCGAATGCGGTTCGGCGACCCGCGTAGAGTGCGGCGAACAGGCCCTCGCGGATGCGGCAAGCGCGGCCAACGTGCAAATGGTCATGGCTGCCATCGTCGGCGCCGCAGGCTTGAACTCGACCTTGGCGGCGGTGCGTGCCGGCAAGCGTGTGTTCCTGGCCAACAAGGAAGCGCTGGTCATGACCGGGCGGCTCTTGATGGACGAAGTGCGCCGCGCGGGCGCGGAACTCATCCCCATCGACAGCGAACATAACGCAATCTTTCAATGCATGCCCGGCGGCTATCTGCCGGGGAATGCGGCGCACGGCGTGACGCGCGTGATCTTGACCGCATCCGGCGGCCCGTTTCGCGGCGCATCCGCGGCAAAGATGGCGCAAGTCACGCCGGACGAAGCCTGCGCGCATCCGAAGTGGAAGATGGGCCGGAAAATTTCAGTGGATTCGGCGACCTTGATGAACAAGGGTCTCGAGGTCATCGAGGCTACGCTGCTGTTCGGTTTGCCGGAAACGCAAGTCACCGTGGTGGTGCATCCGCAGAGCGTGGTGCATTCCTTGGTCGAATATGCCGACGGTTCCATGTTGGCGCAACTCGGCGCGCCCGACATGCGCACGCCTATCGCGCAGGCGCTGGCCTGGCCCGAGCGGTTTGCTTCCGGCGTACAGTCGCTCGACCTCCTTGCGGTGGGACGGCTGGAATTCGAACCGCCGGACCATGTCCGGTTCCCAAGCTTGACGCTGGCGAGGGCCGCGGCCCGCGAAGGGGGCACCGCGCCGACCGTATTGAACGCCGCCAATGAAGTCGCGGTTCAAGCGTTTCTGGATCGGCGCTTGAACTTTGTAGGTATTTCAACGGTCATTGACAAAGTACTGCAGCGGCTCACTGCGTCTCCCGTCAAGGTTTTGGGCGATGTTTTGGAGGCCGACGCTGCGGCGCGACGCCTGGCGGTCACCATGATAGAGCTTAGCGCTGGAGCCCCTGCATGATGTTTTTGCTTGTTCCCGCCGCATTTTTGGTCTCGATCAGCATCTTGGTTGCCGTGCATGAGTTCGGACACTATTGGGTCGCGAAGAAACTCGGCTTCAAGGTGCTGCGCTTCAGCATCGGCTTTGGAAAACCGCTCCTCACGCGCGTCGGCCGCGACGCCGACCGCACCGAGTACTGCGTGGCCGCCATTCCCTTGGGCGGCTATGTCAAGCTGTTGGACGAGCGCGAGGGCGACGTAGCTCCATCCGAACTGCATCGCTCCTTCACCCGCCGCCCGATTTCGCACCGCATTGCCGTGCTGCTGGCGGGGCCTGCAATGAACCTGTTGTTCGCAGCATTGCTCTATGCGATCTTGGCCATGGTCGGCACCGAAACCGTCAAGCCGGTCATCGGTCAGGTCAGGCTCGACAGTCCGGCGGCAATCGCCGGCCTGCGCCAGGGCGACCAAATCGTGCGCGTCGGCAGCCGCAACGTCAACGACACCGAAGAGCTGCAGATCGCGCTGATTCGCCAATTCACCGGCGACGGTCTGGTTCCCCTCACCGTGCGCCGCGACGGCGCAGAACACTCCGTGACGCTGCGCGTGACCGCCGCCGACCGGCGCAGCCTGACCGAACCCGGCAAATTGCTGCCCGGTTTGGGCTTCGATCTGGCGACGTGGAACGCCGCGACCCTAATTGATTCCGCGGATCCGGCCGGCGCCGGCGCGCGCGCCGGATTACGGGCCGGCGATCAAGTTCTGGCGGTGGACGGCCAGCCGATGGCGAACCGCAGCCAGTTTATTTCCCTCGTGAGCGGCGCCGCGGGCCGCGATATCTCCATTGAAGTCAAGCGCCATGGCGAGCGATTGCGTATCGTAGCGGCGGTTCCGCGCGTGATGGAAGACGGTCAGCCCGTCGGCCGGCTGGGAGTTCGCCTCGGGGAAGGCCCGCCCGTCTGGCCTCCGGGACTGGTGGAAACCCATCGCTCCGGACCGCTTGATGCCGTGACTGTCGGCGTCAAAAAAACCTGGGAGATGTCGGCGCTGACGGTGCAGATGCTGTGGCGCATGCTGACCGGGCAGGTCTCCGCCAAGAACATCAGCGGGGTGGTGAGCATCGCGGAGTTTGCCGGCATCAGCGCTTCGTTGGGAGCGACGGCATTCATGGCTTTTTTGGCGATCATAAGCGTGAGCTTGGGGGTCTTGAATTTGCTGCCGGTCCCGCTATTGGACGGCGGCCAGGTTGTCTACCAAGCGGTGGAAGCCGTCAAGGGCAGCCCGCTTTCGGAGCGCACGCAGCTGTTTGGGCAGCAGGTGGGGATTGCGCTGCTGGTTCTGTTGATGAGCTTGGCTTTTTATAACGACATTTCAAGACATTTGAATTAACGGGAAATCATGATCAAACCGAAATTCCAGCCGTACGAGCGGAGTTGCCTCGGCCGCCGCCGCGGGCGCTGCGCCGCCAAACAGAACAGCATCCGGTCGTTGCCGCGTGCGGCTTGAATTTCGCCTAGCCTTGTTGGCGGCGCTTGCCGGCCAACTCATCTGCGGTACCGTGTGGGCGCAAGCCGCCCAAGCTGCGTTCACCGTCGGCGATATCCGCATCGAGGGCCTGCAGCGCATCTCCGAGGGCACGGTTTTCAACTATCTGCCGGTGAACATCGGCGATCACTTGGACGGGGCGCGCATCGGCGAAGCGATGCGCGCGCTGTACGCGACCGGATTCTTCCGCGACGTCGAACTGCGCCGCGACGGCAACACCCTGCTCGTGGTCGTCGTGGAGCGTCCGTCCATCGCCAAATTCGACATCAAGGGCAACAAGGACATCAAGACCGAGGATCTTACGAAGAGCTTGCGCAATGTCGGGCTCGCGACCGGCAAGACTTTCGACCGCTCGGTGCTCGAGGATGTGAAGCAGTACCTGACCGATCAGTATTTCAGCCGCGGCAAGTACGCCGTGCGCGTCGATACGAAGATCACGGACCTGCCGGGCAACAAGGTCGATATCGCCGTCGACATCAAGGAAGGCAAACGCGCCAAGATCGAACAGATCAACATCGTCGGCAACACGAAATACAAGGAAAAGGACATTCTCAACGGTTTCGAACTGAAGACGCCGAATTGGCTGTCCTGGTACAAGCAGGACGACCGCTACTCGCGCGAGTCATTGACGGGCGACTTGGAAAAATTGCGTTCCTACTACATGGACAGGGGCTACGCGAATTTCCAGATCGAATCGACGCAAGTGACCATTGCGCCCGAAAAAGACGACATGTACATCACCGTGAACATCAACGAGGGCGAGGTGTACAAGGTCAGCGACGTGAAGCTCGCCGGCACCATGGTCGTACCCGAGGATCAATTGCGCCGCTTGCTGCTGATCAAGCCGGGCGAAACCTATTCACGCAAGCTCGTCACCTCGACCCAGCAATTGATGAGTTATCGGCTCGGTGCGGACGGCTATGCCTTCGCCAAAATAGATCCGGTGCCGACCGCGGACAACGAGCACAAGACCGTGGCGCTGACCTTCTTCATCGAGCCCGGCAACCGCGTCTACGTGCGCCACATCAATTTCAACAACACCAGCTCGATCAACGACGAAACCCTGCGCCGCGAAATGCGCCAGCTGGAAGGCGGCTGGCTGTCGAACTCCGCGGTGGAGCGCTCCAAGGAGCGCTTGCAGCGCTTGCCGTACGTTGAAAAGGTCGAGTTCGAGACCAAGCCGGTGGCGGGCAGCGCCGATCTGGTCGACGTGGACTACAACATCAAGGAGGGCTTGCCCGGACAGTTCGGCGGAGGCATCGGCTACTCGGAAGCGCAGAAATTCAGCCTGCAGGGCAATTTCGTGCACAGCAACTTCCTCGGCACCGGCGATCGCATCGCCCTCGAGATCAACGCCGGCAAGTACAGCAAGAGCTACACCTTTGCCCATACCGATCCCTACACCACGATCGACAACGTTTCGCGCACGACGTCGGTGACGTTGCGCGACGTCACGCAATTCGTTGCGGCCTCGTCGGCCTTTTCAACCAAGCAAATCACCGGCGCGATGCAATGGTCCTATCCGATCAGCGAGTATCAATACTTGAGCGCCGGCGCTTCCGTCAACAAGAACAGCCTGGTGGTTTCGCAGGGCTATAGCTCGCAGCAATCGGTCGATTGGGTCAAGCAAAACGGCAACACCTTCGCGCGCGAGCTGCAGGATACGAATGGCGATGGCGTCGTCAATTCATTGGATAGTCCTTACACCATTTTCGGCACCGATTTCTATACCTACGAGCTGACCGGCGGCTGGTCCTACGAGGGCCGCAACCGCGCGTTGTTCCCCGACCGCGGAATGAAGATTGCAATTTCGGGTCGCTATGCGCTGCCCTTGAGCGACGTCAAGTACTACCAGACGAACTTCGATTTCATCTCGTACATACCGCTGTGGCGAAAGTTCCTGATCTCGGTGCAAGCCTCCGTCGACTATGCCTCGGCGCTCGGCAAAACGACGTCCTTACCGCCGTATTTGAACTACTTCGCGGGCGGCCCCGACAGCGTCAGAGGCTACCGCGAAAGCACGCTCGGTCCGCGCGACAACATCGGCATCGGCAACCCCTATGGCGGAAATTTCCGTCTGGTCAATCGCTACGAGCTGATATTGCCGGTGCCGGACAAGTGGAAGAGCTCGGCCCGAGTAAGCTTTTTCTACGACATCGGCAACGTCTTTCAAACCGGAAACCGGGTCAGATTCCTCGGTGTCGATGACATAACGCCGGTCGACTATCACTTCAATTATGCTAATCTAAAACAGTCAACCGGCATTGCGGTGCAGTGGCTCGCCCCCTTGGGGTTGTTCCGTTTCTCGTACGGAATTCCTTTGAATCCATTCCAGGGCGACACGGTGCGGTTCGGCGACGAGACGGAGCGTTTTCAATTTTCCATCGGTCAAGCGTTTTGACCGCAATTTGAGGGCTTAGGATCAACATGTCGACTTATCTTCGCAGCATTCCGCTCGTGGCATTGGCCTTGAGCGGACTCATGGTGTCGCAGCAGGCGAGCGCCGAAATCAAGGTCGGGTACGTGGACTTCCAGAAGCTCATGTCGGAGGCTCCGCAGGTCAAAAGCGCCATGCAGTCCCTGCAGAATGAATTCGGTTCGCGCCAGCGCGAACTGGTGGCCATGCAGAATGATCTGAAGGCGCGCGATGAAAAGCTGGCAAAGGAAGGGGCGATCATGGCGGAAGCCGACCGCGCGAAAGCCGAAAAGGCCTTGCGCGACGAACAACGCGAATTTTCCCGCAAGGGCGGCGAATACCAGGACGACATCAACACGCGCAAGAATGAAGAGATCGGCAAGGTGCAGCGCTACTTGCTCGAAGAAATCCGCACCTATTCGAGCGCACAGGGTTTCGATTTGGTATTGGGCGAGGGGGTGTTCTACAGCAAGCCGCAGCTGGACATCACGGCGCAGGTGTTGGAGCTGCTGAAGACCAAACCTTCGACCGTGCCGAATGCCACCAAGCCCGCGGCCGCGCCGAAACCTCCGGCCAGCAAATAGGGCGCCGATAAAGCGCACTTGAGGAGTGCTTGGGGAGATAGGGAGCCTGAGTGCCGGCAGAATTCAGTCTAGGCGAGCTGGCGGTGCAGTTCGGGCTCACTCTGCGCGGTGAACCCGGGCTCAAAATTCATGGCGTGGCGACGCTGTCGCACGCGGAACCGGGGAGCTTGAGCTTTCTAGCGAATTCCCGTTACCGCCGGCAGCTTTCAAGCACGAGAGCGACCGCCGTCATCGTGAGTGCCGAGGATGAGGCGCATTGTCCGTGCGCGGCCTTGATCCATCCCAATCCCTACCTGGCGTACGCGCGGATTGCCTCGCTCATGCATCCGCCGGCAAGCGCGGCGCCGGGAATCCACCGCAGCGCCGTCGTGTCGGCCGCGGCCAGGATCCCGCCGAGCGCAAGCATCGGTCCGCTGGCGGTGGTCGAAGACGACGCCGACATCGGCGAGCGCGTGTCGATCGGCCCGGGATGCATCGTGCAAAGAGGCGTGCGAATCGGCGCCGACTCGATTCTCGTGTCGCGGGTCAATTTGTATCCTGGGGTGAGCTTGGGTCAGCGTTGCATCCTGCACGCCGGCGCGGTGATCGGCGCCGATGGTTTCGGCTTTGCCGCCAATGCCGGCACGTGGGTAAAGGTTCCGCAAGTCGGCAGCGTGCGAATCGGCGATGATGTGGAGGTCGGTGCCAACACCAGCATCGATCGGGGCGCGATTGATGATACGGTTGTCGAGGACGGGGTCAAACTGGACAATCAGATCCAGGTAGGCCACAACGTGCTCATTGGCGCGCACACCGCGATCGCCGCTTGTACCGGCATTTCGGGCAGCACGGTGATCGGCCGGCGCTGCATGATAGGGGGCATGGTAGGTTTCGCGGGCCACTTGAGCATTGCCGATGACGTGGTGGTGACCGGCTGCAGCCTGGTGAGCGCATCGATCAAGCAGGCGGGCAGCTACTCGAGCGGCATGCCGACGGTAGAGACGAGGCTATGGCGGCGAATGGTCGCCCATCTGAGGCGGCTGGACGGATAGGAGAGAGAATGTCGGAGTCCGATAGACTGGATATCGCAGCGATCATGCGGCAATTGCCGCATCGGTATCCTTTCTTGCTGGTGGATCGGGTCTTGGAGTGCGTCGCGGGACAACACTGCGTCGCTCTGAAGAACGTGACGGTCAATGAGCCGTTTTTCCAAGGCCATTTCCCGCATCGTCCTGTGATGCCGGGCGTGCTCATCATCGAGGCCTTGGCCCAAGCTGCCGGCATTTTAGCCTTCAAGACCGCCAAGGTAGTGCCCGACGTCAACACCCGGTTTTACTTTGTCGCCATCGACAATGCCCGCTTCCGCAAGCCGGTCGAGCCCGGCGATCAGCTGAAGCTGCGGGTTGAATTGAAGCGCTCGTTCAAGGGAATCTGGAAGTTCGATTGCCTCGCCCAAGTCGACGGCAAGGAAGTGGCATCCGCGGAAATCATGGTTGCGCCGGAGACCAAAGCGCCGGCAGGGAAGGGAGCGCAAGGATGATTGATGCGCGGGCGGTGGTATCGCCGCAAGCAGACATCGCGGCGGACGTGCAAATCGGCCCCTTTACGGTGATCGGCGCGGATGTGGTCATCGGACCCGGAACCTGGATCGGCCCGCACGCCGTGATCAATGGACCGACGCGCATCGGCGCGAACAACAAGATCTACCAATTCGCCTCCCTGGGCGATGCGCCGCAGGACAAGAAGTACGACGGCGAACCGACGCGCCTGGAGATCGGCGACCGCAACGTGTTTCGCGAATCCGTCACCGTGAATCGCGGTACCACGCATGACGAAGGCGTGACGCGCATCGGCAACGACAATCTGCTCATGGCGTACTCGCATGTCGCCCACGACTGCCGGCTGGGCAACCAGATCGTGATGGCGAACTGCGCCACGTTGGGGGGGCACGTGGAGATCGGCGATTGGGTCACCATGGGCGGCCTGTCGGCGGTGCACCAGTTCACCAAGGTCGGCGCCTATTGCTTCCTCGCGCACAACGCGGCGGTGACGCGCGATGTGCCGCCCTACGTCATGGCGGTGGGCCGTCCTGCCGTGCCTCACAGTGTGAATGCCGTGGGTTTGCAGCGCCGCGGCTTCACGCCGCAGCAAATCCTCAATATTCGCCGTGCCTATCGCACCTTGTATCGCTCCGGTCTGAAGTTGAAAGCGGCCCTGGAAGAACTCGAGCAAGCGGCTGCCGGGCAGCCGGAGATCGTGCCCTTCGTGGAATTCATCAAGCTCAGCTCGCGCAGCATCGTCCGTTAGGCGCAAGAATGTCCGAGCCACTGCGAGTGGGTCTATTGGCGGGTGAAGCGTCAGGCGATACTTTAGGCGCGGATCTCATCCATGCCCTGCGCGGCTTGGCGCCCGGCGCAAAATTCTTCGGCGTCGCCGGACCGAAAATGCAAGCCGCCGGATGCGAGGTTTGGGAGCCGGCCGAATCCTTGTCGGTCATGGGGTTGTTCGACGTGCTGCGCGATCTACCGCGCTTGATAAAGTTGCTGGCGCGCATCAAACGCATGTTCTTGGCGGCGCGCCCGGACGTTTTCATCGGCATCGATGCCCCGGATACCAATTTGCGCATTGCCCGTACGCTGCACGCCGCCGGAATTCCGACCGTACAATACGTGAGCCCGCAGGTGTGGGCGTGGCGCCAAGGCCGTGCACGCAATATCCGCGAATCGGTGGACCTGGTGCTGTGTCTGTTGCCGTTCGAAAAGCGCTTTTACGATGAGCATGGCATGCGCGCCGAATTCGTCGGCCATCCGCTGGCGGACGCCATCCCGGAGGAAATCGATCGCGAGGGCGCGCGGCGCCTGCTGGATCTCGCGCCGGATGCCGCCGTCGTCGCGTTGCTGCCGGGAAGCCGCCGCGGCGAGGTGGCGCGGCTTGCCGCAGATTTTGCCGCGACGATTCGCTGGCTGGCGCAGCGTCGGCCGCGCTTGCAATTCGTCGCGCCGATGGCCAGCGCTGCGACACGGCAGATTTTTGCCCGCGTCCTCGAGCGCGATGCGCCCGGCATCCAAGTTCAATTGATCGACGGCCGGGCCACCACTGCCTTGAGCGCCGCAGACGTGGTGCTGGTCGCCTCCGGTACCGCCAGTTTGGAGGCTGCCCTGTGCAAGCGGCCCATGGTGGTCGTGTACCGCCTGGGCGCGCTCACCGCCTGGATGCTGACGCGCTTCAACCTGGTCAGGTCGAAATTTTTCGCCCAGCCAAATCTACTTGCGGATCGGCGCGTCGTCGGCGAATATTTTCAAGGGCAAATTATCCCAGAGTCGATCGGAGCGGAGCTCTTGATGTGGCTTGACGATACTGAACGGCGCACCGCCTTGGAACAGGAGTTCTCGCGTATCCACGCGCAGCTGCGCCGCGGCGCCGGGCCGCGAGCCGCGCAAGCCGTCTTGGCTCTTGTGAGCGCCCGGCAAAACGCGGCGGCGCCGTCGCCGTGAGGCGAGTGGCGGGCATCGACGAAGCGGGGCGCGGACCTCTGGCAGGACCGGTCGTGGCGGCAGCGGTCATCTTGCGGCCGCGCAGGCGCATCGAGGGCGTCGCCGATTCCAAATCCTTGCCGCCCGAGGAACGCGTGCGCTTGAGCATTGAGATTAGACGCGAAGCGCTCTGTTTCGGTATTGGTTGGGCGGACCACGTTGAAATCGATGCCTTGAATATCCTGCAGGCGACCTTTCTCGCCATGCGCCGTGCCTTGCTGGCGATGTGCGTCATACCCGACCACGTGCTGGTGGATGGCAACCAGCTGCCGAATTTGCATGGATTGGGCAAGGAGTTGACCGCTCGTGCCATCATTGACGGCGATGTCACCGAGCCTGCCATCAGCGCCGCTTCGATTCTGGCCAAGACTGCCAGAGATCACTATATGAATCAGATGGATACACTGTATCCTGCATACGATTTCGCAAGTCATAAGGGCTATGCGACACCGGATCACCAGCGGCTCCTGAGCTTGCACGGGCCCTGTCCCTTGCACCGCCGCTCCTTCGAGCCCGTGCGTCTCGCGTTGCGGTGCGAGCTTTGACGAACTTTGTTCACTTGCGGGTGCACACCGAGTATTCCTTGGTGGACGGCATCGTGCGGGTGCCGGATCTGATGGCCGCGGCCGCGGCGGCCGGCATGCCCGCGATCGCCCTCACCGATCAAAGCAACTTGTTTGCGATGGTGAAGTTCTACAAGGAGGCGCAGACGGCGGGGATAAAGCCCATCATCGGCGTCGATGCGTGGATTCGCGAAGCGGGCGAACGCGCGCCGCCGTCGCGCATCGTGTTTCTTTGCCAGAATCTCGCCGGCTACCGCCATCTGACCCAGCTGGTGACCCGTTCCTTTTTGCAGGGTCAGCGGCGCGGCGCGCCCATGCTGGACCGCAGCTGGCTGAGCTGCGAAACGTTGCAGGGATTGATCGTGCTGTCGGGCGGATTCGAAGGCGACATCGGACAAGCGTTTGCGCGCGGCCGCGACGATGAGGCGCTGCGATGTCTCGAACGCTGGCAGGCGTATTGCGGCGATCGCTTCTATCTGGAGGTGCAACGCACCGGCCGGGCCGGCGAGCAAGTGTGCTCGGAAGCAGCCCTGGACCTGGCGCAAGCCCGCGGCGTCGCAGCGGTCGCGACCAACGATGTACGCTTCTTGACGCGCGCAGAGTTTGAAGCGCATGAGGCGCGGGTCTGCATTCATGACGGCGCGCAGCTTGACGATGCCAGCCGCAGGCGCCGCTATTCCGAAGAGCAGTACCTGAAATCGCCGGCGGAGATGGCGCTGCTGTTTCAAGACGCGCCGGAACTGTTGGTGAACACGGTCGAGATTGCCAAGCGCTGTTCGCTCGAGATCCGCTTAGGCTCATCCATGCTGCCGGCATACCCGGTGCCGGCCGGATCGAACACGGAAGACTTTTTGCGCGAGGAGTCCCTGCGCGGACTGCGCGCTCGCATGGCGGCCTCGCCGGCGTTGGCGGCTTCCGCTGCCGTTGCGGCCTATGAAGCACGTCTCGCGCTGGAACTCGGCGTCATCTGCGCCATGGGCTTTGCCGGATATTTTCTGATCGTCGCCGACTTCATTCGCTGGGCGCGCGAGAACGGCGTTCCGGTGGGTCCGGGCCGCGGGTCGGGCGCGGGATCGCTGGCCGCCTATGCGCTGGGGATTACCGACCTTGATCCAATCGAACATGACCTGCTGTTCGAGCGATTTCTGAATCCAGAGCGCGTATCGATGCCGGACTTCGACGTCGATTTCTGCATGGAGGGACGCGACCGGGTGATCGAATACGTCGCCAACAAGTACGGCCGCGACCGCGTCTCGCAAATCATCACCTACGGTACCTTGGCCGCCAAGGCCGTGGTGCGCGACGTCGGCCGGGTGCTCGGGCACCCTTACGGCTACGTGGACAAGATCGCGAAGCTGATTCCATTGGAAATCGGCATGACGCTGGACCGGGCGCTCGAGCAAGAAGAAGAGCTGAAGCGGCTGTACGACAGCCAAGCGGAGATTCGCGATCTCATCGATCTGGCGCGCTCGCTCGAGGGTCTGGCGCGCAATGCCGGCACGCACGCAGGCGGCGTGGTCATCGCGCCGTCGATCCTGACCGACTTTACGCCGCTGTACTGTGAAGAGGGCAGCAGCACGCCGGTCACGCAGTTCGACAAGGACGATGTCGAAGCCGCGGGCCTGGTGAAATTCGATTTTCTGGGATTGCGCACCCTGACCATCATCGATTGGGTGGTGCGCGACATCAATACGCAGCGCGCGGGCAGCGGCGAAGCGCCCTTGGTCATGAGCGCTCTGCCGATGGACGATGCGGCAACCTACTCCTTGCTGAAGAGCACCAAGACCACGGCGGTATTCCAGCTCGAATCGCGCGGCATGAAGGATTTGATCCGGCGCCTGCAGCCGGATCGTTTCGGCGACATCGTGGCGCTCGTCGCACTGTTCCGTCCGGGTCCGCTGCAATCGGGCATGGTCGAGGACTTTATCGCGCGCAAACACGATACCAGCGGCGCGACCATCGATTATCTGCATCCGGACTTGAAGCCGGTCCTGGAAGCAACTTACGGCGTGATCCTGTATCAGGAACAGGTCATGCAAATCGCGCAGATCCTGGCCGGCTACACCTTGGGAGGCGCCGATCTCTTGCGCCGCGCCATGGGCAAGAAGAAGCCTGAGGAGATGGCGAAACAACGCTCCGTGTTCGTCTCAGGCGCGGTGGCGCGCGGCGTCCGCGAGGCTCAGGCGACGCATATTTTCGATCTCATGGAGAAATTTGCAGGCTACGGATTCAACAAGTCGCATTCAGCGGCCTATGCGCTGCTGTCGTATCAAACGGCCTGGCTCAAAGCGCACTATCCGGCCGCCTACATGGCGGCGGTGCTTTCTTCGGACATGGATAAAACCGATAAAGTCGTGACCTTGTTCGACGAATGCAACGGCATGGGACTCAAGGTGCTGCCGCCCGATGTGAACGCCTCGGTCTATGCCTTTCGCGTGGCCGGCTCGGACGGCATCCGCTACGGCATGGGCGCGATCAAAGGCGTGGGTGCGTCCGCCGTCGAAGCCATCATCGAGGAACGCGACAGGAACGGTGCGTTCGAGAATTTGCCGGATCTGTGCCGCCGCATCGATTTGCAGCGCGTGAATCGCCGTGTGCTGGAAGCGCTGATCCGCTCGGGAAGCCTTGATCTGATCGGTCCGAATCGCGCATCGCTGACCGCGGAACTCGATCGCGCCATGCATCTCGGCGAGCAGAACTCGCGTGCCTCAAGCGTTGGTCAGGTGGATCTGTTCGGCTTGAGCGCCGCGGAGAATACCGCGGTCGCGGATTGGACGGAGGCAGAACGCCTGGCGGGCGAGCGCGAAACTCTGGGCCTGTTCTTGAGCGGTCACCCGATTACCCCCTACGAGCCGGATTTGAAATTTTTGGTGAGCGCGCGGTTGGCGGACGTCGGCGGCCCGAAGCCGGCGCCGGCGCTGGAAGGCGGCCGCGGCTGGTCCGCCGGCAAGCCGGCAACGGTGGCGGGCCTGGTTCTCGAGATTCGCCGCCGGCCTAATCGCGTGACCCTGATTCTGGACGATCGCAGCGCCCGCCTCGAAGTCAGCTTGTACGAAGAGGTTTTTCAGCAGCATCGCGATATCATCGTCAAGGACGCGATTTTGATCATCGACGGTATGCTGCGATTCGATGACTTCATCGAGGCATGGCGCCTGCAAGGAAGATCGCTGATGGACATCGACCGCGCGCGCGAGCGCTTTGCCCGCCGCCTGTGGCTGCGCTGGCCCGAGGAATTCGACGGCCCGCAAGGGCTGAACCGTTTCGAACAAGTGCTCAAGCCCTACTTGCGCGGGCCCTGCGGCGTGAGTGTGGCGGTCAATCGCAACGAGTACAGCGGCAAGGTCAACTTGCCGGATGCCTGGTCGGTGCGGCCGACCCGAGAGCTTCTGGATCGGCTTTCTGCGCTTGTCGGGCGTGAAGGGTGGTATTTGGTGTATGGTCCGCGCAATGATGTTCGCGGCGAGGAAACATCTTCATGGCGTTGAATTTTCTTGAATTTGAACAGCCGATCGCGGAACTCGAAGCCAAGATCGAGGAGCTGAAATTCATCGGCAGCGATGCCAGCGTGAATATCACGGAAGAAATCAAGCGGCTGCAATCGAAGAGCAGGGCGCTGACCACCAGCATTTTCGCCAATCTGACGCCGTGGCAAATCACGGAGCTGGCGCGCCATCCGCAGCGTCCCTACACGCTCGACTACGTCTCCATGATTTTCAGCGACTGGCATGAATTGCACGGCGACCGCATGTATAGCGACGATCTGGCCATTGTCGGGGGACTGGCGCGCATCGACGGAATGCCCGTGATGCTGATCGGACATCAGAAGGGCCGCGATACCAAGGAGCGCGTCAGGCGCAACTACGGTATGCCGAAACCGGAAGGCTACCGCAAGGCGCTGCGACTGATGAAAATGGCGGAGCGATTCCGCATCCCGGTGGTGACGCTGATCGACACGCCCGGGGCCTACCCGGGCATCGGTTCGGAGGAGCGCGGCCAAAGCGAGGCGATTGCACGCAACCTGTTTGAGATGTCGCATCTTGCGGCACCCGTTTTGAGCATCGTCATCGGCGAGGGTGGATCCGGCGGCGCCCTTGCCATCGGCGTGTGCGACTACCTGGTGATGCTGCAGTTCAGCGTGTACTCGGTGATCACGCCGGAAGCCTGCGCCTCGATCCTGTTCAAAAGCACCGAAAAGAAACAGATCGCCGCCGAAGCGATGGGCGGCACGGCCGAGCGGCTGCTGAAGCTGGGATTGGTCGATGAGGTCTTGAAAGAGCCGCACGGCGGCGCGCACCGCGACCCGCAGCTGATGGCGGAAACCATGAAGCAGAGCATCGTCAAAAATCTGGCCGAGCTGCGCAACCAGCCGATCACGCAACTGCTCGATGCGCGCCAAGCCCGGCTGCGCGGGTTCGGCGCGTTCCGCGAAGGTTGACCGCCCCGATGGGCTTTTCCGCGGCCTCGCTGCACGCGGTGCTCGAGCATTGGGTACCCGCGGAAGCCACCGGCCTGGTGGTGGCATTGAGCGGCGGCAAAGACTCCTCAGCGCTGCTCAGCGCGGCAGCAGAATTGCAGCGCAACTTTCGCGGCTTGGGCGTGCGCGCGATCCACATCAATCATGGGCTGCAGCCCGCCGCCGCGAAGTTTTCCACAACCTGTCGAACTCTCTGCGAACGCTTGAACGTTCCCTTATGCATTATTGAGGTCGAGGTGGACGGCTCTGCCCGGTCGATCGAGGCCGCGGCGCGCTCGGCCCGTTACGCGGCGCTCGCCGCGCATCTTCGCCCCGGCGAATGTCTCTTGACGGCGCATCACCGGGAGGACCAGGCCGAGACGCTGCTCTTGCAGGCGCTGCGCGGCGCCGGCGTCAAAGGCATGGCGGCGATGCCGGCCTGCCGGGTATTGGGCGCCGGCTGGCATGTGCGCCCGATGCTGGAGATTGCCCAGCACGAACTGCTGCAGTTCAGCGGCCTCCCGCAGCAATCCCATTCGCACGATCAGCAGTTCCATTCGCACGATCCCATGAACGAGGACTTGCGATTCGACCGGGTGTATTTGCGCAAAGCCGTGTGGCCGCTGATCGAAGAGCGCTGGCCGGGAGCGGGAATCGCGCTGTCGCGCACCGCTTCGCACATGGCAGAAGCGCAGCAGCTCTTGGATATGATGGCGGCCGACGATGTGGCGAAGCTGCGTGACGGCGAGGCGCTTTCGCTGGCCGGTTTGCGATCGCTCTCTGCCTCGAGACGCATCAACGCGGTGCGCTGGTGGCTGCGCCAAGCGGGCGTCGAGGTGCCTTCCACCGCTCGGCTCGAAGAGGCCTTGCGGCAAATGTTCGACGCGCAATCGGATCAAAATCCGGCAATCGTCTGGGGCAATAAAGCGCTGCGGCGCTATCGGCAGAGGATGTTCGTGACCGATGCCGAACTGCCGCGCTTCGGCGATGAGCAAGAATGGTGTGCCGCGCCCGGCGCATCGCTCGAGCTGGCGCCGCGCTTGGGAAGCTTATCCTGGATCGCGGCAGTCGGCGGCCTTGCGCCGGCGAGGTTGCCCGCTGCCGTCACGGTGCGACGGCGCGGGGGCGGCGAGTCGCTGCGGCCGGCTCGATCGGCTAGAACGCAAACCGTGCAGCACCTGTGTCAGACATGGGGCGTGCTGCCATGGATGCGTGATGCGCTGCCGCTGGTGTTTGCGGGCGATGCATTGATCGCCGTCGGCGATTTGTGGATGGATGCCGATTGGTGCGCGGCCGCAGGCGCAACGGGCTTGAATGTCGCGTGGAACAATGCCCCCGCCGTGACTTAAGACCGATTGTCGAGGACGCGCCGATCTGCTAATCTGAACTCCCGTCGAATTCCCATTGTTCCCTTTGGCTTCCGTTTGGTTCACCGCGCAAAATGGCGGTGGGCAAACGTTTAATCGGCGGTGACCCACTATGAATCGATTTGTTTTCGTCACCGGCGGCGTGGTTTCCTCGCTGGGCAAAGGCATTGCCTCCGCCTCCTTGGGCGCCATTCTCGAGGCTCGCGGCCTGAAAATCAGCATGGTTAAGCTCGATCCCTACATCAATGTGGATCCGGGCACCATGAGTCCCTTTCAGCACGGCGAAGTGTTCGTGACGGCGGACGGCACGGAGACGGATTTGGACCTCGGTCACTATGAGCGCTTCGTGCGCACCACGACCGGGCGCAACAGCAATTTCACCACCGGACGGATCTACGAGCGCGTCATCGCAAAGGAGCGCCGCGGCGACTATTTGGGCGCAACGGTTCAGGTCATCCCTCACATCACGGACGAGATCAAGCACCGCGTCCGCATGGGCGCCGGCGACTCGGATGTGTGCATGGTGGAGATCGGCGGCACGGTCGGCGACATCGAATCGCTGCCGTTTCTCGAAGCAATCCGCCAAATGGGCGTCGAACTCGGCCGCGACAAGGTGCTCTACATGCATTTGACGCTGGTTCCGATCTTGGGCGGCGCCGGAGAAATCAAGACCAAGCCGACGCAACACTCGGTCAAGGAACTGCGCGGCATCGGCATCCAGCCGGATATACTGCTCTGCCGCTGTTCGCAAAGCCTTCCCGATGAGCAGCGGCGCAAGATCGCACTGTTTACCAATGTCGAGGAACGCGCGGTGATTTCCGCGGTGGATGCGGACGATATTTACAAGATCCCGATGCTGCTGCACGAGCAGGACCTGGACGACATCGTGGTCGATAAGCTGCGGCTGAACGCGCCGCCGACGGATCTTTCCGAATGGCGCGCGGTGGTCGCGGCCAAGCAAAATCCCGACGCGGTCGTGGACATCGGCATGGTCGGAAAATACGTGCAGATCCGCGACTCGTATATTTCCCTGAATGAGTCGCTGATGCACGGCGGCATAAAGACCCGGACCCGGGTCAACATTCATTATTTCGAGTCGCAGGACATCGAACGTTCGGGCGCCGCGGCATTGCAGAAAATGGATGCCATCCTGGTACCGGGTGGATTCGGCGACCGGGGCATCGAGGGCAAGATCCAAGCGATCCGCTTTGCGCGCGAAAACGGCATTCCGTATCTCGGCATATGTTTGGGGATGCAGCTCGCCATCATCGAATATGCACGCAACGTGATGGCGCTCAAGGGAGCCAACAGCACCGAATTCGATCGCGCGACCAATCATCCGGTGATCGCCCTGATCACCGAGTGGCAGGATTTGGAACGCGGCCAACAGGTGCGCGATGAGAGGTCGGATCTGGGCGGCAGCATGCGTCTCGGCGCCCAGGAGGCCAAGCTTATATCCGGCTCCCTGGCCAGGGCGCTGTACGGCAAGGAATCGATCTATGAACGCCATCGCCACCGCTATGAATTCAACAATCACTACCTCGACGAGTTGTCGGCGGGGGGGCTCAGTTTTTCCGGATTCTCCGCCGATGGGCTGGTCGAGTTCATCGAGCTGCCCGGTCATCCGTGGTTCGTCGCCAGCCAATTCCATCCGGAGTTCACCTCGACGCCGCGCGACGGCCATCCGCTGTTCACGGGATTCGTCAGGGCGGCGCGCAAATACCGCGCCTTGCTGCAGCCGGGCCGCGCCACCGCATGAGCCCTTAAGCGCATGCAGCTGACGTCCTTCGAGGTCGGGCCCGATCGTCCGTTCTTCCTGATTGCCGGACCTTGCGTCATCGAAAGCGAAGCGCTCGTGATCGAGGTCGCGGGCCGCCTCAAGGAAATGACGGCTGCGCTCAAGATTCCCTTCGTTTTCAAGGCATCGTTCGACAAGGCCAACCGCTCTTCGCGCTCGAGCTTCCGCGGACCCGGATTGGAAGGCGGCTTGAAGGCGCTCGCGCAGGTGCGCGAACAAATCGGCGTGCCGGTGCTGACGGACGTGCATGAGGATACGCCCCTCGATGAAGTCGCCGCGGTGGTCGATGTTCTGCAAACGCCGGCCTTTCTCTGCCGGCAGACCAATTTCATCGTGGCTGCCTGCTCGCAGGGCAAGCCGGTGAACATCAAGAAAGGCCAATTCTTGTCGCCCTGGGAAATGCAGAATGTGGTCGACAAAGCGCGTTCCACCGGCAATACCGGGATCATGGTATGCGAGCGGGGTTTCTCCTTCGGCTACAATAATCTGATCTCCGACATGCGCTCGCTGTCCGTCATGCGCGCGACCGGTTGTCCGGTGGTATTCGACGCGACGCACTCGGTGCAGCTGCCCGGCGGCAGGGGCGACTCATCCGGAGGGCAGCGGGAATTTGTGCCGGTGCTGGCGCGTGCCGCGGTTGCCGCGGGCGTCGCCGGAATTTTCATGGAAACCCATCCCAATCCCGCCAAGGCGCTGTCGGACGGGCCCAATGCGTGGCCGCTGGATCGCATGAAGTCGCTGCTGGGCACGCTGACGGAATTGGATATTGCGGTGAAGCGGCAACCCTTCGAGGAATCTTTGCTATGAGTCGGATTGTTGATGTTCGCGGCCGCCAAATCATCGATTCGCGCGGCAATCCCACGGTCGAAGCGGATGTGGTGCTGGACTCCGGCACCGTCGGACGCGCAGCGGTGCCGTCAGGCGCGTCGACCGGCTCGCGCGAGGCGGTCGAGTTGCGGGACGGCGATATGACGCGCTTCGGCGGCAAGGGCGTGCTCAAGGCGGTTGCCGCCGTCAACGGTCCGCTGCGCAGCGGGGTGTTGGGCTCAAACGCGCAGGACCAGGCAAGCCTCGATGCCAAGATGATCAAATTGGACGGCACGGAGGCTAAATCGAATCTCGGCGCCAACGCGATTCTGGCGGTGTCGCTGGCGGCGGCGCATGCGGCTGCCATCGATCAGGGCCTGCCGCTGTATCGGCATCTCGCGCCAAGCGGCGATCTGACCCTTCCCGTGCCCATGATGAACATCATCAACGGCGGCGCGCATGCGGACAACAGCGTCGACATCCAAGAATTCATGATTCTGCCCATGGGAGCGCCTTCCTTCTCCGAGGCGGTGCGCTACGGTGCGGAGGTGTTCCACAGCCTGAAGAAAGTGCTGCACGGCAAGGGCCTCAACACCGCGGTCGGAGATGAAGGCGGATTCGCCCCGGACCTGCCTTCCAACGAAGCGGCCATCACCACCATCCTGGAAGCCATCGACAAGGCCGGTTATCGCGCCGGCAAGGACATCTACTTAGGACTGGACGTCGCCAGCAGCGAATTTTTCAAGGATGGCGTCTACGAATTGGCAAGCGAAGGCCGCAAATTCAGCGCATCCGAGTTCGCTGACTATTTGGCGGGCTTGGCCGCAAGGTATCCCATCGTCAGCATCGAGGACGGCATGAGCGAGGGGGACTGGGAGGGTTGGGCGATTCTCACGAGAAAATTGGGCACCCGGGTGCAATTGGTGGGCGATGATTTGTTCGTGACGAATACCAAGATCTTTGCCGAAGGGATAGCCAAGAAGATCGCCAACGCGATCCTGATCAAGCCCAATCAAATCGGCACCTTGACCGAGACGTTGGCGGCCATCGATATGGCCTTCAAGGCCAAGTATGCGGCGGTGGTATCGCATCGATCCGGAGAAACGGAAGATGCCACCATCGCGGACATCGCGGCCGCGACCACCGCGACGCAAATCAAGACCGGCTCGATGTCGCGCTCGGACCGGATCGCGAAATACAATCAGCTGCTGCGGATCGAAGCGGAGCTCGGCGCGAAAGCATCTTATGCGGCCTCGCGCGCGTTATCGGTTCCAATCTCTTAAGAGTTCATGCTAAGCTCCTGTCCCCATGAGGGTTTTCGCAGCAGTACTGGCAATCGCACTGGTCTTGCTCCAAGGTCGACTCTGGTTTTCGGAGCATGGATTGGGCGAGGTGTCGGGACTTAAGGTCTCGGTCGAAGCGCAGCGCTCGGCAAATCTCGAGCAAGCCGAACGCAATCGGCAACTGAGCGCCGAAGTGGCCAATCTCAAAACCGGTCTTGCAGCGCTCGAGGAACGAGCGCGAAGCGAACTCGGCATGGTTGCCGCGAGCGAAACCTTCTACCAAGTGGTGAGAGCCAATTCGCCGGTTAGCGCCGCGCCTGCTGCCGCATCCATCGCGCCCGTCACCGCTCGCGTGGAATGAGCGAGCCCACGGCCCGCCGCCTCTGGGCCATCGTTCCTGCAGCGGGCCGCGGCGAGCGCTTTTCAGCCGCCGTGCCGCAAGCCATTCCCAAGCAATACACGCCGCTGCTCGGACGCAGCGTGCTCGAATGGTCGCTGCGGGCGCTGCTCGGCGAGCCGCGCATTCACGGCATCGTCGCGGTTATCGCCGGCGGCGATGAACGCTGGCCCGATGTTGCCAAGAAACTCGATTCGCCGCGGCTGCAAAGCGCCGTAGGCGGTGCGCAGCGGCAGGATTCGGTGATGAATGGTTTGGAATGTCTCGCCGCGCGGGCCGCGTCCGACGACTGGATCTTGGTGCACGATGCGGCACGCCCGTGCTTGAGCGGCGCCGACGTCAAGGCTCTGGCAGACGCGCTGGAGAGCGGCGCCGCGGCGGCCGCGGGGGTGGGCGGCGCCGTGCTCGCCGCTCCCATCGTCGATACGGTGAAGCGTGAGGGCGCCGGCGGGGTGGAAACCGTGGACCGTACGGGCCTGTGGCGGGCGCTGACTCCGCAGGTATTTGCGTACGCGCAATTGCGCGCGGCGTTGCAGGATGCCGCCCGCGCGGGCGTGGCGGTGACCGATGAAGCACAGGCAATGGAGCGCATCGGCATTCGCGCAATGATGGTGCCGGGTTCACCTTTCAACATCAAGGTAACCCGCGCAGAGGACGTGGGAATAGCGGCGGAGATTTTGCGGATGAGGGAGAGCAGTCAAATGAGAATCGGTCAGGGAGTGGATGTGCACGCCTTTGGCGAGGGCGATCACGTGGTGCTGGGCGGCGTGCGCATTGCGCACCCTCAGGGCATCGTCGCGCACTCGGACGGCGATGTGGTCATTCACGCCTTGTGCGATGCGGTGCTGGGCGCCTTGGGCGAGGGCGACATCGGCCGGCACTTTCCCGACAGCGACCCGCGCTACCGCGGAGCCGACAGCCGCGTGTTCTTGCGCGCCGTGGCGCAGCGCATGCAAGCGGCGGCGCTGCACCTCGTCAATGCGGACATCACCGTGCTGGCGGAGGCTCCGCGCATCGGCGCTCATCGAGCCGCGATGGCGGCGAATCTTGCGGCCGACCTCGGGGTTGCGCCGGCCGTCATCAACATCAAGGCCACGACCACCGAGCAGCTGGGATTCATCGGCCGCAAGCAAGGATTGGCCGCGATGGCCTCAGTGCTGCTGGCGCGCTGAAGGCGGAGCTTCGTTCCTCTTGTTCAATATTGCCTCGATGGCCTCGAGCGAAATGAGCAAGTCCTTATGAACCACTTGAGCGTGCTGGGTCGGATTGACGCCGGTGCTGCTGCGGGTAAAGAGCGGATCGGCAAACAACGTGCGCAGCTGCTTGAGTGCGTGGCTCACCGCCGGCTGCGAGATCATCAGGATCTTGGAGGCGCGGGTGACCGATCGCTCGCGCATCAGCACGGCGAAAATCACCAGCAGATTCAAATTCACATTGTCGAAGTTTTTCGGGTTCACGTCATCGCGTCCGGCGGCGCGGCAGTTTCGGCAGATTCTGGCCGATCTCCTCGCGCACCACCTTGCTGATCAGGGAAATCGCCTTGCGCATGAAGGCGCTCTTCGGCCGCCGCAGCGACGTCACCAGAGATAGCGGAAAAGTGAGCGTTGGATTCAAGATGGGCTTGACCGACACGTGCGCCGCCCACGGCGAGGACTTGATGGCATTGAGCGACAGAACGCCGAAACCGTGGCCCTGGCGCACCAGATCGACGATCGCGGCGATGCATTCGACTTCGTGCGCGATTTTAATTTTCTTGCCGATATCCGACAGCGCATGCTCCACCGTCATCCGATTGGCGTGGGGGCGGCCGGGAATGACCAGCGGATAGTCCGCGAGCTCGGCCAAGGATATGGATGCGGGCATTTTCTTGGACCGCGACGCCGGTGCAATCAGGAACAGCTGGTCCTCGAGCAGCGGGGCTACGTCGAAGTCTTCGGAACCGGCGGCGTTGTAGGCGAGCGCACAGTCGATGCGCCCGATGCTGAGGCGTTCGAGGATATAGGCCGACAGGCCCTCGGAGAAGGCGAGCCGCGACTTGGGCAGAACTTTGGCGAATGCCTTGACCAGCGGCACGGTGACCACATTGCCGAGACTCGAGGGCAATCCCAGAGTTATGTGACCGGCATCGCCGCTGCGCGTCGTTTCCAGCTCTTCGCGCGCCCGGCCGACCTGCAGGAGAATGCCGCGCGTGTGTTCGAGCAGTTGCGAGCCGGCCTGAGTCAGCACGACGCCGCGGCCGTTGCGGTCAAATAAGTCCTGACCGAACTCCAATTCGAGGTCGGCGATCTGGCGGCTCAAGGTCGGCTGACCAACGGAGAGAAAAGCCGCGGCATGGGTGAAGCTGCCGAGCTCGGCGACGTGGCGGAAATATTCGAGCTGCTTGAGATCCAATGGCCGACCCGATATCAGTTATCTGATATTCACATATCTATGCAAATTCATGCACATTGAGTATACCCAGTTAATTGTTGCGGAAGCTAGTCAGCGGCCCGGCGGCGCGAATCCGCTAACATAGACCGCAATGATTGCGACCATCCTCATCTTGGGCGGCGGACAGGCAGGCGCTCAGGCGATCGACACGCTGCGGCGCGAAGGCTTCAAGGGGCGGCTGGTCCTGGTCGGCGATGAAGACTCTCTGCCCTATCAAAGGCCGCCGCTCTCCAAGAAATTTCTGTCCGGCGAGATGGCCGCGGAACGGCTGTTGTTCCGGCATCGCGCGTTCTACGACGAGCATGCGGTGGAACTCAAGCTGGGGACGCGCGCGATCGCCGTTCAACCCGAGACGCGGCGGGTCGTGCTTTCGAGCGGCGAGGAATTGCGCTATGACCGCTTGTTATTGTGCCTCGGCGCCATCCCGCGCCGCTTGAGCTGTCCGGGAGCGGATCTGCGCGGAGTACATTATTTGCGCACTGCCGGCGATGCCGCCGAGATTCGCGCCGGCCTCGCGCCGGGTGCGCGCGTGGTCATCATCGGCGGCGGCTACATCGGCCTCGAGACAGCCGCGACCGCGCGCGGGATGGGCTGCGCCGTCACGGTTCTGGAAATGGCCGACCGCATCATGAACCGCGTCGTGGCCTCGAATGTCTCGGAGTACTTCGCGCACGAACACCGCAGCCAAGGCGTGCGGATCGTGTGCAACGCGCGCGTGGTAAGCCTTGCGGGAAGCGACCGGGTGGAAAGCGTCGCCTGCGCCGACGGCAGCCTGTACCCGGCGGATTTGCTGATCGCGGGCGTCGGCGCGCTCCCCAATACGCAGCTGGCGCGCGATGCCGGTTTAAAATGCGATAACGGCATCGTCGTCGATGAGCACTGCCGCACCAGCGATCCTGAGATTTATGCCGCCGGAGACTGCACCAATTATTTCTCGCCGCGCTATCAAGCGCGAGTGCGTCTCGAGTCCGTCGACAATGCGTTTGAACAAAGCAGGGCCGCGGCCTCGAACATCCTCGGGCGGCCCGCGGTGCACGATCGGGTGCCGTGGTTTTGGTCGGACCAATACGACAACAAGCTGCTGATCGTCGGGATATCTTCCGGCCACGATCAGCAGGTGACCCGCGGCGATCCCGCCGGCCGCAGCTTCAGCGTCTGCTACTTGAAGGGCGGAGAGTTGTTGGCGGTCGAAGCGGTGAATCATTCCAAGGACTATATGGCGGCGCGCAGACTCATCCCTGAGCGGCTGCGCCCGAATATCGACCGGCTCGCCGATCACCGCATCGGGATCAAGGATACGGGTCAGCCCGACGATGCTGTTCCGCCCGCAGCAGGTTCGCCCGGCGCCGCGATCCCTTGAACCAACTTGCAGTGCTGGTGCTCGTGCTCGAGCGTTTCACAGGCGGAATTGGCCGATGCCTGACTCATGGGCCCGGAAGTGACCCGGAACATCTTGTCAGGGGCATTCGGCGGCACCACCACGACTTCATGCAGGACTTGGCCGAACTTGGTCGCCAGTTGGCTGCGCTTGCGTTCCGCTTCCGTCTTGCTGCGCGAGTCCGCCAGCTGTACGCGATAGTCCAGCTCCTTGAGCCGGGCGCGCGCCTCGTTGGACTGCACTCCTTGCGGATACCTTTTTAGGAACGCTTGCAGCACGTCGGCGGAGGCATCGCCAGGGATTGCCTTCCAGTCGTTCGCCTGCTGCAATGCCGTGATTTGGTATTTCGCGTCGCCGACGTGCACACCGCCGCTTTCGGCCGTCAGGTATCCTTGATAGCTCGCAATGGTGTTGGTTGCTTGCGCAGCGCTCCAAGCCTGCTCATCTTTTAGGCTGAGGATGCGGCCCTGTGCGTTGTCAGCGTGCTTGTTGCCGGGATGCTTCTGCAGAAACGTTTGATAGGCAGCCATGGTGTTCGCAGCCGTCGCCTTGTTCCAGTCGCTCTCCGCGGTATTGCAGGCGGTGAGTGCGGCTGCGGCGCACACCACGGCGGGTATCAACAATCGAATGTTCATATACACACCTCCTAAGCCATCACGTAAAGTATACGATACAGTCTGTATGCTAAAGTTCCGTTAAAGTGCGCAGCATCAATTCCGGGCCTAAGCCGCGGGGCAGGCCTCGAGACGGCCGCATCGACAGGGATGTGGTTGCCGCCGTCCTCGGTGTGCTGCGGCTTCGCGGTTATCGTGCCGTCACGATTGAAAACATCGCCCGGCGCGTGCGCAGCGCCCGCACCAGCCTGTACCGCCGCTGGCCGAGCAAACGCCATTTGGTGGCATTTGCCGTCGTCCACGAACTCGGGACGCAGCCTGCGCCCGACACCGGCTCACTCCGGGAAGATCTTGAAATTGCCGTGGAAACCTTGCGGCACGCCTTCGCCGGGCCCTTGGGTTCGGCGATCGGCGGTCTAGCATCGGATATGGCCCACGACCCAGCATTGGCGCGCCTGATTCGCGCGGCAGTGCTGACCCCGCGGCGCGACTCCATGCGCGCGGCCCTGGCACGGGGCGAGGCGCGGGGCCAAATCGCCCCGGGCCTCGACCTGGAGCTGCTGCTCGATGCGCTCACTGCACCCTATTATTTCCGGGCGTTGTTCGGGCACGCGCCGATCACCGCGGGCATGAACGAAAAGATCGTGGATTTATTGCTGCAGGCCGCGGCGCCTCAGGCCCGCAGCAACACGTAAACCGCGCCGGTTCCTCCGTCAATCGCCCGCGCGGACGTGAACGCCGCCACGTCCAAATGGCGGCGCAGCCACAAGTTCACGGCAGCTTTGAGGATGGGTCCGCGCGCGCCGGAACGATAACCCTTGCCGTGCACGATCCTCACGCAGCGGCGTCCGGCATCGCGGCTGTGCACAAGAAACTCGGCGAGCCGCTCGCGCGCCGCGGTCTGGCTCAACCCGTGCAGGTCGATCTCGTCCTCGCTAGGGATAAATCCGCGCCGCAATCGGCGCATGACCTGCTCACGTATGCCGCTGCGCCGGAAAGACAACACGGCGCCGGCGCTCTCGGCTTCGGTCGCCGCCGAGATCAGCGGCATCGCCTGGTCGATAGTTTCCGCTGAGTCACGCCGTTGCCTGCGCAACTGCGCGCCGCCGCGAGGTACAGCCCGCGTTTGCCGCGAATCGCCCGCAGGCAGCGGTTTGACATCGCGCATCGCGTTGCGAAACGCGGCAGCCTCCGTTGCATCGTCTTGATCGGCGCCCGGCTCGGGCGTGCGCTTTTTGCCCATGGATCCAGTATAGTCCGCACGGCGACCCCCGCCAGCGCGGCGCAGACTGTTAAGTAGTGAAGATCCTCCTTTCCAATGACGACGGCTACCGCGCCGAGGGCCTGGCGGCGCTTGGAGAAGCGATCAGGCCGTTAGGGTCGGTTACGATCGTAGCCCCCGATCGGAACCGAAGCGGCGCGAGCAATTCGTTGACGCTGGATGTACCGGTGCGTGCGGTGCGCTACGATGCCGATGCCTTTTTCGTCAACGGCACGCCGACCGATTGCGTGCACCTGGCAATCTCAGGCTTGTTCGATTTCGAACACGACATCGTGGTATCGGGCGTGAATGACGGCGCAAATCTCGGCGATGACACGCTGTACTCGGGCACCGTGGCGGCTGCCGTCGAGGGGCGATATCTGGGATTGCCGGCCATTGCCGTCTCGCTGTGCCTCACCCCGGACAGCCCGCGCAACTTCGTGAGCGCCGCGCGGGTCGCAGCGCAGCTGATTGAACGGGTGGTGCAGCATCCTTTGCAAGGTTCGGCGGACGGGCCGGTCATACTCAACGTCAATGTTCCGGATCTGCCCGATGGACAATTGCGCGGCATCAAAGTAACGCGGCTCGGAAACCGGCATCGAGCCAAGCCCATCGTCAAGGCGAAGGATCCAAGGGGGCGAGATGTTTACTGGGTCGGAAATGCGGGTGCGGGGCAGGACGCGGGCCCAGGCACCGACTTCCATGCGGTGGCGGAAGGTTATGCCTCGATTACGCCGCTGCAAATCGACCTGACTCGCCACAGTGCAGTGACGGATCTGCGACGATGGCTGGAGCTCGAGTAAGAATATGGAAGGCCCACGGCTTAGCGGTATCGGCATGACATCGGCACGCACGCGCGAACGCCTGGTGCAGCGGCTGCAGGAGCAGGGCATCACCGATCAGCGGGTATTGGATCGGATACGCAACGTGCCGCGGCATCTGTTCATGGACGAGGCCTTGGCGAGCCGCGCTTATGAGGACACGGCGTTGCCGATCGGCTTCGGCCAAACCATATCGCAGCCCTTCGTGGTCGCCAAGATGACCGAAGCGTTGTTGGCGGCCGGAGACGCATCGCGGGTGCTGGAGATCGGCACCGGTTGCGGCTATCAGAGCGCCGTGCTCTCGCCGTTGGTGGCGGAGCTTTACACCATCGAACGCATTGCACCCTTGCTGGGACGCGCGCGGCGCACCTTAAGAGAGCTGAAAATTCGCAACGTGAACTTTCGGCATGACGACGGTAATGTCGGCTGGCCCGCTCGGGCGCCTTTTGACGGCATCCTGCTGACCGCCGCGCCTCATGCCGTGCCGCCCGCGCTGTTCGAGCAACTAAAGCTCGGGGGCCGCCTCATCGCGCCGGTCGGCGTGGAAGGCAAACAGGAACTGTTCCGCTACACCAAGGGTGAAACCAGGATTGACCGCCAGTCGCTCGGCGCCGTGAGTTTCGTTCCCCTGGTCTCGGGACTGCAGCGCTAGCGCCGCCAGCACAGGCTCCCACATTGAGCCGCACCCGATTGGTCTGCGCTCTCGGCCTTTACAGTTTGCTATTGGCCGGTTGCGCCGGTACGGCGCACGAAGAGCGTGAAACCTATATCGTCCGGCCGCAGGACACGCTCTACAGCATCGCCTGGCGCTACGGTCTCGATTTTCATGACTTGGCGCGCTGGAACAACATCGGACCCGGCTTTCGCATCGCCGTCGGACAGACGCTCGCTTTGCGGCCGAACGGCTCAAGGCCGAACGGCATGAGGCCGAATAGCGCAAGGCCGAATGACGCCGGAGCGAACAGCGCGCCGCGGAACAATCCCGCCGCCGCACGGCAACCGCGATCGACTCCGAACCCTGCGGTGCAAGGGGCTCCCGACGTGGCGCCGCGCGGCTGGGGATGGCCCACCGATCGTGTAGGCACGCCGCGGCCGGTGCCCGGCGGCGGCGTGCTGCTGCCGGGGATGTTGGGTCAGGAGATTCGCGCCGCATCGGCAGGTAGAGTCGTCTACACCGGCAGCGGCATCCGCGGCTACGGAAATCTCATCATCATCAAGCACGGCGAAAATTTGCTCACCGCGTATGCGCACAATCGCGAGCTCTTGGTGCGCGAAGGCGCGGAGGTCTCGCAGGGTCAGGTGATAGCGCACATGGGTGAGGGCGCTCCGCAAAAGCCCGTGCTGTATTTCGAGATACGCCGCAACGGCAAGCCGATCGATCCGCTGCGGTTTCTTTCAGACATACAGTAATTTAGAGATTAACTGCATAATCTATTGAAAGTACTAAATATCTACTTTTTACAAAGTTGTCTGGGACTTGCGACAGATATTTCCGTATGCTCTACTGCGACCCGTTGGGAAGATCCATTGCGGGGCGCTAGGCTTACACGTTAATCGGAAAAACAACAACAAGATCAATTAGAAGAAGAATATTTCTCGATACTAGTTTGGTTGTGTATTCTGCTTATCGCCCTGCTATTTTTTTTCAAAGTTTCATAACAACAGCATCGCAACCACGCGCCGCTGCTCACCTGCCAAAACGTTGAAAGTGCGGCATGCCGCGCTCGTATCCATGACTTCGAAGCCGATGCCGGCCCGTAAAAACTGAGCGCCGAAGGATGGTGCGGGGAACACCTGGCGTTCGCCTGTGCCGAGCAGAACCATCTCCGGCTCGAGAGCCAGCGTGCGCGACAGATCCAGTGCCGCCAGGGCGTCGAGATTCTGTATGTTCGGCTCCGCGATCACGGTTGATGCGCTTAGGATGACCGCGCCACGATAGGTATTTTCATTGACCCGCAGTTCTCCATTTCCATAAGCGCGTATGAGATTGATGCCGGACGCTGAATCCTGGGTGAAGCGCATGCTCTTAAGATACTCAAATTGCGGATGGAACGAGTGTGCCTAGCCAATATTTTCGTTTCATGTCGCGCGGTTCGCCGTGCGTGCGTTCCGCGCTGCTGGAGCGGCTGCTCGCCCGAGCAGACGATTCCGCGCCCGTGAAGGACTGGCGTGCCGATGCCTTCCATGTCATTGCGCCGCAGGCGGCCTGCGTGCCGGCGGTCGGGCCGGCGGTGCTGTGCGCTGATCGGGGCGCGACGGACCTCGGCTGGGTCTGCATGGCGGCGCCGGTACACTACGTTGCCGAAATGAGCACCGTGCGTTTGCCGCAAGACGGTATGCTGACGCTGTCGCCGGCGGGGGCTGAGACGCTCGCCGCGGATTTCAATCGCGTCTGGCAGGATTCGGGTATCCGACTGGCCACGACCCGCTCGGCGCAACTGCTGTGCACTTTCGATCGTCCGCTCGAGGTCCGCACGCGCGATCCGCGCGAGGCGCTGGGCTTGGAAATTGAAGAGTTTCTGCCGGCCGGCCCCGACTCAGGAAGGCTGCGGCAATTGATCAGTGAAACGGAGATGTGGTTGTTCGAGCACGCTGCCAATCAGACTCGCACCGATCTCGGCCTGCCTGCCGTCAACGGCCTTTGGTTTTGGGGCGGCGGAGCACCGCTGTCGGCGCTGCCCAAGGTGCAAGGCTTCGTTGCGGGCGATGATGTGTTCTTCAACGCCCTCGGTGCAGGCCAGGATGAGCAGTTCGCGAGCGGGGTTATCGCGACGGACGGCTCCCCCGGCACCGATCGCTGGCATGACGCCGAATCGCGCTGGCTCAACGCAGCGGTGCAACAACTTAAGATAGGCCGCATCGCGCAACTGCGGCTCTCGGCCGAAGATCGCTGCCTGACGCTGACGGCGCGCGGGCTGCGGCGGTTCTGGCGTCGAAAACGGCCGTGGTGGGAGTTCTTCGCTTGAGCAGCACGGAAGTCCGGCGCCGCACCTCGCTGGTTTCCTCAGATTTCGCGGCGCACCTGCACCCGGTGCTGCGGCGTGTGTACGCGGCCCGCGGCATCGGCGATGTTTCGGAGTTGGATCTGTCCCTCGGAAATCTGCTGCCGGTGGGGTCCTTGGAGGGCCTCGATGCGGCTACCCAGCTACTGGCGGCGCATCAGGCCACGGGCCGGGTGCTGGTGATCGGCGACTTCGACGCCGACGGCGCCACCAGCACGGCGCTGGTCGTACGGGCTTTGCGCGCGATGCGCTTCGCGCACGTTGATTTCCTGGTGCCCGACCGCTTTCGCTTCGGCTACGGCCTCACCCCGGAAATCGTGCAGCAGGCGGCGGCACGTGCACCCTCGCTGATCGTGACGGTGGACAATGGCGTGTCGAGCATCGCCGGAGTCGAAGCGGCGCGCGCGATGGGAGTACCGGTGCTGGTGACCGACCATCATCTGCCCGGTGCCGTGCTGCCGCGCGCCGAAGTCATTGTGAATCCGAATCTTCCGGGCGGCCGATTCGGCAGCGGCGCGCTCGCCGGCGTGGGCGTGGCGTTCTATCTGGTCGCCGCTCTGGGCAGGGCGCTCGGCGAAGAAGCCTTTCGAGCGGCAGACTTGCTCGATTTGGTGGCGCTCGGAACCATTGCGGACATGGTGCCGCTCGATCGGAACAATCGGATCCTGGTCTCACAGGGCTTGAAGCGCATTCGCGCCGGGCGCAGCGTCGCCGGCATTCGCGCGCTGCTCGAATCCGCCGGGCGCAGTCCGGCGGATCTCACGGCTGCCGATCTGGCTTTCGCGATCGCGCCGCGATTGAATGCCGCGGGCCGTCTCGCCGACATGAGCGTCGGCATTGCTTGCCTGCTGACCGATGAGATGGGAGAGGCGACGCATCTGGCCGGGTTGCTCGCCCGGCTCAACGATGAACGCCGCGAGATCGAGCAACGCATGCAGATCGAGGCCGTGGCGCTTGCGGCCGCCGGCGCTTTGGGGGATGCGGCCGACGCGCTGGGCGTTTGCCTGTTCGACGAGACCTGGCATCAAGGCGTCGTGGGCTTGGTTGCCGGCCGCATCAAAGACCGGCTGCACCGCCCGGTGATTGCTTTCGCCCGGGCTGAGGATGGCATGTTGCGCGGTTCGGCGCGCTCCGTGGCCGGCGTCAATATTCGCGACGCTCTCGATAGCGTGGCCGCGCGCAGGCCGGGTCTGGTCGAAAAATTCGGCGGACACGCCATGGCCGCGGGCCTCAGTTTGCGCGAGGAAAACCTGGCTGCCTTCAGGATCGAGTTTGCCGCTGAAATAGCGGCGCGCGCCGATCGCGATTCCCTCACCGGCATCATTTACTCGGACGGTCCTTTGAGCGCGTCGGAGATGTGCATCGCCACCGCACAGGCGCTGCGCGGCGCGGGGCCCTGGGGCCAGGGATTTCCGGAACCGGTATTTGACGGCCGGTTCGAGGTGTTGGAGACAAGAATCGTCGGCGACAGACACTTGAAGCTGCGGCTGCGGCTGCCCGAGCAGGGCTCGCCGTCCATGGACGCCATTGCTTTCGGTTACGTCGGCAGTCCGGCCGAAGAGACGGCGTTGAACGGCGGCACGGCGGTACAGCTCGCCTACCGTCTCGAGATCAACGAGTACCGCGGCGATAAGCGGGTGCAGCTGAACTGCCAACACCTCAAGCTCGAGCGCGCGGTGTGTTAGGATTCTTCACGATGGAAATCAATCAAATCAAGCGGTCGATCAAAGATCTCGAGGAACGCACCGATTCCTTGAGGAGGTATCTTTGATTACGACACCAAGCACGAGCGGCTGCAGGAAGTAGCGCGCGAACTCGAGCAGCCGGGCATTTGGGACCATCCTGATCGGGCGCAGGAGTTGGGCAGGGAGCGCGCCAAGCTCGAGCAAGTCGTCAACGGCTTGGACCACCTGAAACGCAGCTTGAGCGACGCCGCCGAACTGATCGACTTGGCCGCCGAGGAATCCGATGCTTCCGCCGCCCGGGAGATCGAGGCCGACGTGAACGCTTCCGCCGCGCAGGTCGAGCGCCTCGAATTCCAGCGCATGTTCCCCGGCAAGATGGACTCGCACAACGCATTCCTCGATATTCAGGCAGGAGCGGGCGGCACCGAAGCCCAGGACTGGGCCGCGATGCTGTTGCGCATGTACTTGAAATGGGCTGATTCGCATGGCATCAAAACGGAGATCATCGATCAGAGTCCCGGCGAAGTGGCGGGCATCAAGGGAGCGACGATCGAAATGATCGGCGATCACGCCTACGGCTGGTTGCGCACCGAAACCGGCGTGCACCGCTTGGTGCGAAAATCGCCGTTCGACTCGGGCAATCGCCGGCACACCTCGTTTGCTTCGGTGTTCGTCTCCCCGGAAGTCGATGACGACATCGATATCGAGATCAATCCGGCCGACCTGCGTACCGACGTCTACCGTTCGAGCGGCGCAGGCGGACAGCACGTGAACAAGACCGAATCGGCGGTGCGTATCACGCACGTTCCGAGCGGCATCGTGGTGGCCTGTCAGGGCGAACGCAGCCAGCACAAAAACCGCTCGACGGCGATGAAAATGCTCAAAGCCAAACTCTATGAACTCGAGTTCAACAAGCGCAATGCGGCCGCGAAGGTGCTCGAGGATTCCAAATCCGACGTCAGCTGGGGCAACCAAATTCGCAGTTATGTGCTGGATCAATCGCGCATCAAGGATTTACGCACCGGCGTGGAAATCGGCAATACCACGGCCGTGCTCGACGGCGCGCTGGATGAATTCATGCAAGCCAGCCTGAAGCAGGGCCTGTAATCTAGGGCCATGAGCGACAACGACGAGAACCATTTGATCGCGGAGCGCAGGGCCAAGCTTGCCAAGTTGCGCGAGCGCGGCACGGCGTTTCCGAACGACTTTCGGCGCAATGCCCTGGCGGGCGACTTGCTGAACGCATACGGCGAGAAATCGGGCGAGACGCTCGATGCCGCTGCGATACGCGTCAGTATCGCCGGCCGCATGCGCGCGAAGCGCGTGATGGGCAAGGCAAGTTTCGCCAAGCTCGAGGACACGAGCGGCACGATACAGATATTTCTGCAGCAAAGCGCGCTCGGCGCAGCTTACGATGAATTCAAGACTTGGGACGTCGGCGATGTGATCGGCGCGGAAGGGGTCTTGTTCCGCACCAAGACCAATGAATTGTCGGTGCGCGCGGATAAGGTATTGCTGCTGACCAAGTCATTGCGGCCGCTGCCGGACAAATGGCATGGAATCGCCGACACCGAGATGCGCTACCGGCGCCGCTATGTCGATCTGATCATGAACGAGGAGAGCCGGCGCGTGTTCGAGACGCGCACGGCGATCGTGCGCTACCTGCGCGCCTTCCTGGATTCGCGCGGATTCCTGGAAGTCGAGACGCCGATGCTGCACCCGATTCCGGGCGGCGCGGCGGCGCGCCCCTTCAAGACCCATCACAATGCGCTCGACGTGGGTATGTATCTGCGCATCGCGCCCGAGCTGTACCTGAAGCGCCTGACGGTGGGCGGCTTCGAGCGCGTGTATGAGATCAACCGGAATTTCCGCAACGAAGGCGTCTCGACCCAGCACAATCCCGAGTTCACCATGCTCGAGCTCTACCAGGCATACGCCGACTACGGCGATCTCATGGACCTGATCGAAAAGCTGTTCCAGGGTCTCGCCGATGCGCTGATCGGTTCGCGCAAACTGCCGTATCAGGGCGCCGAGTTCGATCTCTCGAAGAGCTTCGCGCGCATGAGCATCGAAGACATCATTCTGGCGAACAACGCCGATTTGGATCCCATGTCGTTGCGCGACGCAGCGTATCTGCGCCGGGTGTGCGATCACATGAAGATTCCTTACAAGGGCGGTGATGGACCTGGGAAACTGCAGATCGAGATCTTCGAAAAGACCGGCGAACACACGCTGATCCAACCCACGTTCGCGTACGGCTATCCTGCTGAAGTCTCGCCGCTGTCGCGGCGAAACGATCAGGATTCCTTCATCACCGATCGCTGGGAATTCTTCATCGGCGGGCGCGAGCTGGCAAACGGATTTTCGGAACTGAACGATGCCGAGGATCAGGCGCAGCGCTTCAAGGATCAGGTCGCCCGCAAGGACGCCGGCGACGAAGAGGCCATGTATTATGACGCGGACTACGTGCGCGCCCTGGAATACGGCATGCCGCCCGCGGCGGGCCTAGGGCTGGGTGTCGATCGCCTGGTGATGCTGTACACGAATTCGCCGTCGATTCGCGACGTCCTGCTATTCCCGCACATGCGGCCGGAATAGCCGGGGCCCGAATAGCCCGGAACCGCATAGCCTGCGGCCGGAATGGCCTGCTGCCGAATAGCCTGCGGCCGGAATACTCACACTTTATAGGGCAGCGGCAGCTCGGCGGCGTCGGTGAGATCCTCGACCGCGGCTTCGCCGGCCGTCGGCGGGACCGGTTCCACGTTGAGTACCGCGAGCGCTTCGACGCGCCCGTTGCTCTCGATCACTTCGGTGAGGCGTCCTTGCCGCCCATCACGCAACTGTACCGCCTGTCCGATGCTCCATGCGCCCGATGGCAGCTGCAGGCGATACAAGCGGCGCTTGATTCTGCCCAGGTGCTGGGTGCGCGCAATGATCTCCTGGCCGGTGTAGCAGCCCTTGCTGAAGCTGATTCCGTCCAGCAGGTCGAGATTCAGCATCTGCGCGACGAAGGTTTCGCTGGTGGCGGCATAAACTTGCGGCAGGCCCGCGCGAATGTCGGCGAGCCGCCATGCTTGTTCGAAGCCCGCGGCGCTTCCCGCATCGGGCGCACCAAGCTCGCCGGGCGCGCCTTCGATCTTTGCGGATGGACCGATGATCCAGCAGCGATTCTGATCGCGGCCCACGGGCGCGAGGCCGACGCCGTCGCGTTCCACGTAGTGCGGGGTCGATCCCGGCGCTGCGCCGAAACGGCCGGCGACGGCGAGGGAATCGCCCGCATCCTCGATGCGCACTTTCGCGCGCATGATGTATTTGCGCATGCGCTCCAATGTCGGCTGCAGGATCTCGCGCGGCAGGATCGCAGCGATGCCGCTCGAGTGCGGCAACAGATATATGAGCGCCAACACGCGGCCTTGCGGGCTGGAATAGGCGGCAAAAACCGGAATATTTTCGGTGAGCCGCTGCGCGTCGTTGGAAATCTGTCCCTGCAGGAAGCTCCGCGCATCCGCGCCGCTGAATCGCAGGATGCCCAGGTGAGCAAGCAGGGCCGAAGGAGCCGAAGCAATGGTCATCAGCTATGAGATGGGAGCGGCGGGCGAGATGTCAACCCCGGAGCCTGTCCGCGCCGCCAGCGCGGCTCACGTTGAATACTCAGACAGGCTCCTGTCAATGCACCGTTTGTCACGGTTTTCTGGCAAACTTTCACCTGTGACGCTGACTCCAGAAGCTCTGCCGCCTTCGACACCACCCGCGGACGCCCATCCCGCTGCCGCGGACGCCGATCCCGCTGCCGCGGACGCCGATCCCGCTGCCGCGGCGCCTCCCGCCGAGATCGGCGGACGCGACGGTCCCGAACCGACGCGCTTTGGCGATTGGGAACTCCGTGGCCGCTGCATCGATTTCTAACTGCGCTTCGCGCGCTTACCCGTTCAGCCGCAAGGAGCCATGATGCCGGCACGCAGCCGTCCAACTTCACCGCACGCGATGATCTATCGATGGGAGATCGGCAACACGCTATCGATTGTGCACCGGCTCACAGGCGCTGCGCTGGCGGTGGGTTTGCTCGCGTTGAGCTACTGGTTCGTATGCTTGGCAGGCGGTCCGGAATCTTATGCGGCCGCGGCGCGGCTGTTCAAGAGTCCGATCGGACTGCTGCTGCTGCTCGGTTGGACCTTTGCTTTCCTGTATCACCTGCTGAACGGCATACGTCATCTTTTTTGGGATGCAGGCAAAGGATTCGAGCGTGGGGAACGGCATGCAAGCGGCTGGGCCGTCGTGCTCGGCGCCGTCGCCTTGACGGTGTGCGCCGCCGCCTGGGTTTGGCCTCACCTGACATGAGCCGCCGCCCCTCATGAGTCTGCGCAGCCCCTTGGGCCGAGTGTTGGGACTGGGATCCGCCAGGGAGGGAACCGCCCATTGGTGGGCGCAGCGGGTGACTTCGATCGCGCTGCTGCCGCTC
>DATAVX010000105.1:0-98104 GCA_036267535.1 Steroidobacteraceae bacterium | reverse complement strand
TCCGACAACACCACCGGCAGTCCGAGCGTGTGCAGATGTGCGATCGCCTGCAAAGCACCCGGAAACAGTCGGCTGGCGTAGGGGTATTCCAACAGGAACTGCGACATGTCGAGGAGTTTCGGGTCATCGTCCAGCCCTTCGCGAAATTCCTGCAAGCTGCCCAGGTAGTCCGCGAGCCCGAGTGCGGCGCGGCGCTTCGCAAAAATATCCCAGTATCGGGCGCGCTCATCCGCGCCGAATGCACTTTCGAGACGCTCGCCGAGATCGGCCGTGAATCGATCGTTGTCCAACAGGGTGTTGTCTACATCCAGCAAAAAGACCGTCGCGTCGTCGTTCAGCACGGCGCAGATTTCTCGATCTGAGGGTCATGCCAGGTGTCTTCGCCGTCGACCACGTTGTTCGCTGCGGCGGGGCCCCAGCTGCCGGGTTCGTATTCGGTCACCGGCAGGCCTCCGCTCAAGACCGGATCGACCACCCGCCAGGCCGCTTCCACGCACTCGTCTTGCGTGAACAAGGAGGTGTCGCCGTGCACCGCGTCTCCCAGCAAGCGCTCGTAGGGGGATTTCTCGGCTTGGCTGTTGTGGCGAGCGATCAATTCGACCGGTTCGCCGCGCATGTCTTCGCCGTTGAGCTTCGCCAATGCGCCCTCGCCAATGACAACCTCGGGACTCAAGCGCAGGCGGAAATAATTCGACGGCATGGTGTCGCTGGGATCGAAGATCGCCAACGGCGGCCGTTTGAGGGTGACCCGCACTTCGGTGGCCGTGATGGGCAGGCTCTTTCCGGCGCGAATGTAGAACGGCACGTCCGCCCAGCGCCAGGTATCGATACGCAGACGCAGCGCCGCGAAGGTCTCGACCTGCGAGTTCTTCGCCACGCCGTTCTCCTTGCGGTAGCCCCGAAATTGTCCGCGCACGACTTCCTTCGGATCGAGCGGCTGCATGGCCCGGAAGATGCGCAGCTTTTCGGCCTGCATGGTTTTCGGGTCGTGGCCCACCGGCGCATCCATCGCCAGCAAGGTCACGACCTGCAGCAAATGATTCTGCACCACGTCGCGGATCGCGCCAACTTCTTCGTAAAAAGCACCGCGATCTTGCACGCCGAAATTCTCTGCCATGGTGATTTGCACGTCGCGGATGTATTCGCGGTTCCATATCGGCTCGAGAAAGGTGTTGGCGAAGCGGAAGTACAAGATATTCTGTACTGCCTCCTTGCCCAAATAATGGTCGATGCGAAAGATGGACGATTCGTCGAAGACTTCGTGCAACGTCGCATCGAGCGCCTGCGCGCTCGCCAGATCGCGGCCGAAAGGCTTCTCCACGATCACCCTGGCATTTTCCGCACAGCCGCACGCGTACAATCCCTGCACCACGCTGGCAAACATGCTGGGCGGTATTGCCAGGTAGTGAATCGGGCGCTTCGCAAGTCCGAGCGCAGCCTTGAGCTTGGTGAAGGTCTGCGGGTCCGCATAGTCCCCGTCGACATAGCGCAGCAATGCGGCAAGTTTGTCGAAGCTCGCCGCGTCGTAATCGCCGCTCTGCTGCACGCTGTCGCGCGCACGCTCCTTGAGCTTGTCCAGTGTCCCGCCGCGCGCCATGCCGATGACGGGAATTTGAAAGCCGTCGCGGCGGACCATGGCATATAGCGCGGGAAAAATTTTCTTGTATGCCAAATCGCCGGTAGCGCCGAAAAACACGAAGGCATCGGATTCAATCTTGTTCATTTAGCGTCTCGCTTTGAGTTCGCTGCGAAGCTGCGAAATCTCTTCGATCAATTCCACGGCGAGCGCGACACCCGCCAGATTCAATTCCAAGTCTCTCTCCAGGCGCAGCGCAAGGCGGGCGCGGCGCAACGCGTCGCCGCTGAAGCGCCACCCGGTGCTTACATCAATGACGTGCAGCACTCCTTCTTCGACAAATTCCACGATGTGCCGTTCATCGACGGCGCACATGCGGCTCAAGTCGCCGATGCTGAGCCTCGCGGATTCATCGAACAGGCTGCCCGGCAAGACTCGATCGTCTGATGCGGACATATTAGACTCCTAGACTTGCGCGAGGATTGAACGGCAGCGCCGAGGCCATCGCCGCATAGGCCGCCTTGGCTTTATCATCGTTCGCGGCCGGCAGGGCTATCTGCAGAACTACGTAGAAGTCGCCGGCGGGATCGGCGGGTATTCCGCGGCCTTTCAATCGCAACTTGCTTCCGGCATGGGATGCGGCGGGGATCTTCAGATCGACCGTTCCGCCCGGCGTCGGCGTCTTCACGGTCGCACCCAACGCCGCCTCCCAGGGCGCCACTGGCAGATCCAGCGACAGGTCCCGCCCGTCGATTCGATACAAGGAATGCGGCTGAAAGTCCACCTCGATGTAGAGGTCGCCGGGTTTTCCCTCGCCCGGCGAGCGTGCTCCCTGACCGGCAAGGCGTATCTGCTGACCGGAAACGATTCCCTTGGGGATCTGCACGTGCAGAGTGCGCTCCTTCGACACGAGCCGGCCTGAGGCGTCGAATTCGGGCATGCGCAAGGTGAACGTCCGCGCGCCGCCGTTCAGGGATGCCTCCAAATCCAGCAGCACCTTGGCGTGATGATCTTCGCCCTGTCCGGAATGGAAATCTCCGCGGCGAGCAGAGCGCGCCTGGGCGCCGAACAGCGAATCGAAGAAATCGCTGTAGGCCGAATTGCCGGAACCGGCGCCGCTGAATTCGAAGCCGGCATCCCAATCGGGAGGCGGCCTGAAATCTTCTCCGGGGCGATGGTTCTTGCCGAGCTGATCGTAGGCCGCGCGTTTTTCAGGGCTTTTGAGCACCTCGTAGGCCTCGCCGACCTCTTTGAAGCGCGCCTCGGCGTCCTTCTCCTTGCTCACGTCCGGATGATACTTGCGCGCAAGCTTGCGATAGGCTTGCTTGATCTGCGCGTCGGTAGCGTCGCGCGCAACGCCCATCACCGTGTAATAGTCCTTGAATTCCACCGATCACCTGGCATTGTCAAAGCAGAATAGTACGCGCAAAAACCCGTGAATCGTAAGTCTGTAAGAGCAATCCTACGTTAAAGCTGATACGCCACCGTGAGCAGCAGTCCTTCGCAAAGATCGCGCAGCAGACTCGGCGGTCGGGGGTCAAAGGCGACCGTGTGCGGAATGAGCGCTTCGATCCAATTTGCGAGCCATTCTATTTCGGCGCGTCCATAGAAGACGACCGCGCACTCGTAATTGAGCAGCAGGCTGCGCGAGTCAAGGTTCACCGAGCCCGACACGCCGAGCGCATCGTCGAATACCACGGCCTTGGCATGACACATGTCCGGCAATAAGTGCACGTTGACTCCCGCCAGGCTCAAGGACCGCAGCGCGCGGTTGCGCGCAAAATCCGCCAATTTATGATTGGAGCTTTGCGGGATGCAAAGATCAATGCGCACCCCACGCCGCGCCGCCAGGCGCATGGATGTTTCCAAGCTGACGTCGGGCACGAAGTAGGGCGTCACCGCCAGCATCCGCTCGCGAGCCTGGAAGCACGCATCGATCAGCAACGCGTGCACCGTGTCCTCGGACTGATCGGGGCCGCTCGGCAGATACTGGGCCTCGCCGCACGCTCTCGAGCCGGGGGATGCCGCGGCGCCTGCGATCACAGCCGCGGCCTCGGCCGATGCCGGCTTGCCGCCGGCAGCAACCCAATCGCTTTCAAACTGCGATGCGGCTGCCGCCGCCACCGGGCCTTGCAAATCAAACGTCAGGTCGCGCCAGGGCGTCGCATCCGTGGCGCCGGAAAAATACTCGGCGGCAAGATTGCGCCCGCCCGCCCATAGCCGGCGGGCGTCTGCGATCACCATTTTTCGGTGATTGCGCAGGTTGCGCGGGCCTTGCGTTCGCCGCGCAAACAAGGGACTGAAAACGGCGGTTTCCACGCCGCCGGCCGCAAGTGCGCTGAAATATGTGTTCGGCAGCTGAAGTGCACCCACACCGTCGAGCAAAAGCCGGACCTCCACCCCGCTGCGCGCGCGGTCCATCATGTGCTGCATGGCTTTGCGGCCAAATGCATCGTCGCCCAAAATGTAGGTGCAGATGTCCAGCCGCGACACGGCGCTCGTCATGATGGCGAACAGCGCATCGGCCGACGCAATTCCATCCTCATGCAGGCTGGTGCGCGCCGGCGAAGCGGCCGGCAATCCGAAACTTTGGATGAGCTCTTGCGCCCAGTGTCCCGTGCAGCATCTCGCCGCCGCGGGCGGCAAAATCTTGCGCGGCAATTTGCGCCGCCCAAACATCAGATACATGGGCAACACCAGATACGGCAGGGCAATCATCCCCAACACCCAGGCGATGGCGATCGACGGCGGCCGGCGTTCGCGATCGCGTCCGGCGCGTGCGGTCAAGACGTAAGTCAGAATGCTCACGACAATGACGAGCGAATGAAGGCTGACCGGCGGAAGCCAGGTGCTCATGGCCTACGCCGGTTGTTGCAGGCGGTGCAGGACGGATGGCAGCAGATCGGGCAGGTCTTCGCCCAGCAGGCCAGGGCCGAATTCGGCAGCCGCATCGCCATGCATCCAGACGGCTGCCGCAGCCGCGGGAAACGCGTCCATTCCCTGTGCGAGCAGCCCTAAGATGATGCCGCCGAGAACATCGCCGGAACCCGCCGTCGCGAGCGTCGCCGGCGCATTGCTGTTGATGACGGCGCGGCCGTCGGGCGCGGCGACCACGGTATCGGCGCCCTTTAACACGACGACCGCGCCGCTGAGCCGGGCCGCGCGGCGTGCGCGCGTCAATTTGTCGCCCGCGGGGTCGAAGATGCGGCGGAATTCGCCCTCGTGCGGGGTGATCACGCACGGCCCGCGAATGACTTGGAACAAAGCCTGCGGGCGCGGCGCGAACACGCTGATTGCGTCCGCGTCGAGCACCACCGGCTTGCCGGTCTCCAGCATGGCAAGGGCGCGGTCGCGCGTCGCATCGCCGGTGCCTGCGCCGGGGCCGATCAAAAAAGCCGAGTAGCGCCGCTCACGCAGCAGCTGCGAGAAATTTCGATCCTGTGTGAGCGGCAGCACGATGATGCTCGTGAGCGAGGAGGCGTAGATCGCGAAGCTATGATCGGGCACCGCCACGGTCGTCAGGCCGGCGCCGCTGCGCGCAGCGGCGCGCGCGGCCAGGCGAGCGGCACCTGTCATAGGATAGCCGCCGTAGAGCAAGGCGTGGCCACGGCTGTATTTATTCCCCGACGGTTGCAATTGCGGCAGGTTCTTACGCCAAAAAGCGGGTGTATTTTCCCAGGTATCCACACCTATCGAATCCAGCACCGCCGGCGGCATGCCGATCTCGGCAACCACCACCGCACCGCATACATCTCGCCCCGGCAGCAGCAGATGACCCGGCTTTTTGCGCTCGAAAGTCACTGTGCACACCGCTGCGGCAGCGCCCCAGTTCTCACCGCTGTCGCCCGCGACGCCGCTCGGCATGTCGACCGCAACCATCGGGACGCCGCGCCGTGCCGCATAGGCCAGCAAGTCCGTTACCGGCGGTTCCAAGTGCCGGCTCAAGCCGGAACCAAATAGTGCATCGACCACCAGTCCGGCATTTTCCATGATTGCCGGTGCGAGAGGCTCGATGTCCCCTCGCCAACGTTGCGCATGATATTGGGCATCGGCGCGAAGCGTTTCGATGCTGCCGAGCAGAGCAAGACGCACGGGCCAACCGGACTGCGCCAATTTGGCAGCCACGACGAATCCATCGCCGCCGTTGTTGCCCGGTCCGCACAGTACGCTTACGGGCCGCGGCGTAAAGCGGCGCTCGATTTCGCGGGCCACGGCTTCGCCGGCGTGCTGCATGAGAAGCGTGCCGGGTACGCCGGCCGCCATTGCTTGGGCGTCGGCCTCATTCATCTGTGCCACGCTGAAGAGCGGGCTGTTCACAGCCGGCCTACCGCCGCACCCACGGCCGTGGTGACCGCCATTGCCAGTGCGCTCCAAAAAGCCACGCGCAGCGCGCCGCTGCGGACATTTGCACCGCCGACCTGTGCGGACCAGCCGCCGAGGAACAGCAGACACGCGAGACTGGCGAGGGGGATGGCCGCGAACAAGAACTGCGAAGGAGCGAGCGACACGACCGCCACCGGCAGCGCTGCGCCAATGGAGAAGCTGCCGGCGGAAGCCAGCGCGGCCTGCAACGGCCGCGCGCGCGAGCCGGGAGACAGGCCCAACTCATCGCGTGCGTGCGAGCCCAAGGCGTCATGCGCCATCAGTTGTTGCGCAACTTTGCCGGCAAGTGCGGAATCGACGCCGCGGCGTATGTAGATCTCCTTCAGCTCGCGGTGCTCGCCGGCGAAATCATCGCGCAACTCAGCGCGCTCCTGTACCAGCGCCGCCGCTTCCGTGTCGGCCTGCGAATGCACCGACACATATTCGCCCGCCGCCATGGACATCGCGCCCGCGGCCAGCGCTGCGGTGCCGCTCAACAACAGCGTCGCATGAGACGCGTCGGCGGCGGCGAGGCCCATCAGCAGGCTGGATGTTGAAACAATTCCGTCATTTGCGCCGAGCACCGAGGCGCGCAGCCAACCGGCCGCGCCTAGTTTATGACGGTCATGATCTCTCGGGCGCATCGTAATCCTGTATATGCAAACAGGCAGCCCGGCAGGTGAACCGCACCGCGGCTAATGTAATGGTAGCTAGCCGAGTGCCGGCGGGGTAGTCTTTGCTTGAAATAATAAATGCCATGCAGGCATCCTCGGTCCGCAGCGCAAGGAATTCGAATGCACAATCCACTGTTCTGGATAGAGTGGCTTGATCGTCTCGATCGCGTGCTGAGCAGCGCGCGGCAAGATGTCGCGGTGCTGAAGCGCGCGCTCAGTCCGCGCAGCCTCGAAGCGATAGGGCGCTCCAAGCGTCAACTGGCTGCGCTCCTCAATGATTTGCGGCTACTGGACCGAGATGTCCTGACCGCCGGCACGGCGTCAAACGCCGCAGATGCCTTGCAGGCCGCACTGGAAATGACTGTGACGCAACTTGGCAATCTCGCGGCGATTCCGGCCGCGAGCGCGCCGGGGGCATTGGACAAAATGCTCGCAAGCAGCGATGCGGCCTTGCGCGACAGTTGCTATGAGGCGGCGGTGCTGCTGGCACCGGATCGGCGCCGCGTGGCCGGCGCACGCGCGGATCATGGTGCTAGGCTCTAGCGGTTTTCGGGCCGAAGATAAACCACAAGATAAAACCCAACACCGGCAACAGAATCACTATCACCGTCCACAGCACTTTGCGGCCCGTGTCCGCTCTGCTTTGAAATATGTTCACAATCGCCCAGACGTCGGCGATTAAAACAATCAGGCCGCCTAGACCGCCTCGATACATCTGCATGCTCCCGTGTCGTTGGCTTATAGGATCAACAGAATTCCCCCAATTGCACTCAATAGCAACACCAATTGCTCGAATAGGTTCTGATTGACGCGTTTCAGCAGCCAGCGGCCGGCCAGCGCGCCGAAGAGCACCGCCGGCGCCAGCGCGAGATTGAAGCCGAAACTCTGCGCCGTGATCAGCTTGAGATCCACCATGAAGGGCACCTTGAAGAGGTTCAGCAGCATGAAGAACACCGCTGCGGTGCCGACGTATTCCATCTTGGGCAGCCGCATCGCGACCAGATAGACGGCCATCAAAGGGCCGGCGGCATTGGCGACCAAGGTTATGAACCCTGCGGTCACGCCGATGACGGCGCCAACCGACCAATGCAGCATCGCCGCCTCGTCATCCCCCGGCGCAGAGCCATAGCGGCGCCAAAAGCTCAAAGCCGCCAACGACACGATGATCCAGCCGATCATGAGTCGCGCAGTGTGATCGGAAATTCGGCCGAGCGTGAAATAGCCAAGCACCACACCGGCCGCCGTCCACGGAAACAGCCGCCACAGATAGCGCCACTGGGTGTGTTTGCGATAAGCGAAGACGGCGACGAAGTCGCCGAATATCAGCAGCGGCAGCACCAAACCGCTGGCCTGTTTGCTGCTCGGAAATACGTGATTGAAAAGCGCAATCGAGAGAATGCTGAGGCCGGTGATGCCGGCCTTCGACACGCCGACCATGAAGGCGCCAACAGCGGCGAAAACCCACAGCAGCGGATCGCTAACCATGGATCCAAGCTAACATGGCCTGCGTATGTCATGGAGGCGGCCGCGGGCGGGCGGCGTTAGTTGTTTGCGTAGAACCGGCGCAAGCGATGCAGGTTGACGATCACGTCGTAGTGCTCATCGGCGGACAAAACGGGGCCGGTGGCGAAGTCATAGCGCGAATCCAGATCCGGCACGTTGGGATGCAAGTCGTGCATCGCCTGCTTGAACATTTCGCGCGGCACCCACTCGGAATTCGACGACAGCGATCCGAATTCATCGTGATAAATCGTGGCGGTCGATAGATCCGACGGCGTCGAGGCAATGGCGAATATGCGCGGGCGCCCGGCATTCAGGTGCACCTGCTTGGCGCCGGCCATGACCAGCTGCCATTCATTGCCCTGGGGCACGGCAATCAGGGCATACGTGTGATGCTGCGCCGTGAAGAAGGCAGTCGAAATTGCGAGCATGGCAGTCAAGCGGCGGGCATTTGCGCTCCAGTTCGCGCTCAGAGCGCTGATCGAGGCGATCAGATAGCAAAGCAGCACCCCCGTCATCGCAAATATGGTGCGATAGGTGGCGTAGCGCTCAGAGGCGATCATGCTCACCGCAAACGCGAACACCGGCAGACCCAGCAACCCGCCCAGCCACACGGCGCCGCGCTGCAGGCCATGGCGGCGCCACTCGAGATAAGCGCCCCCCAGCAGAATGACGCCTACGAGCGCCGCGCCGCCGAAGTACAGGGTGTGGTCGCGATGATGGTTGTCATTGAGAACGAACAGGCTCAAGGCATTGGGCAGCGGTTCTTGCAGGAACCACGCGATCTTTTCACCCCAGTGCGATTCGAACGCAATTCGGCCCGACTTGACGAAAACGTGGGCAGCGTACAGTAGCGCCATCGAGCAGTACGCGAGTCCCAGTGAGCCTATGACAAACCCAAGATGAATGCCTAGCCAGCGCGCCGATTGCACCAAGCTGCGCTGCCGTTGCGCGATCAAAGCGGCGGCGAGCGGAACGACATAAAACAATGCGCTCGGCTGATAAATCAGCGCGCTCACCACCAACAGACCCAATGCCGCTGACCACTGGGTCGCGGCACGTCCGGCGCCGTTGCGCCGTCCGAGTGTCAATGCGCCTTCGACGGCAAAGAATGCGCCAACCGACAACAACGCCGCGGCGGCATACGGCCACCCGACCGCCCAGCCGGCGATGACCTGCGCGGACGGTACCAGGCTTATCAGCACCGCGAAGCACAGGCTGGTGTTGATCGACCAGCCCACTGCGCGTAATCCGCGAAAGCTCACCAGCGAGATTGCACCGAGCAGCAGCGCGGCGGCGAAGCGCAGCCACTCGAGATTCTGCACGGAACTGGTCTGTCCGTAGGTGGCTTGCAACAGCCAGCCGTAAATCGGGCGGGCATGCGAGGCGCAGAACTGCACAACTTTGCCGATTTCCTCATGCGCTTCGCGCAGGTTGGAATAATCATCGCGCAGACCATAGTCGTGAAAGGTCGCCGGCCAATAAGCCACCAGCGGCACCAGGAACAGGACGCCGGTGAGCAGCCACGCACGCACCCGCGATCCCGTACGGAATTCGGCCCTCGCGCCCGCCGTTGCCACCGGAACGCCGATGGCGGCTTCGCTGAGTACTGTTTTCGGAACGCTGCTCATGATTCGCTGATGTCACCCGAATGCTGCATTGCACTAATCTGTGCGCGTCGTGATCCTCTGCAGGCCGTAATCGGACAAATGCAAAGGTGAAAATATTTCGGCTAAGAACCGATTCTATCGACGCCGCGCCGAAAATCAGCGCCTCAAATCCTACAAATGCGTTAAATATCTGTTAACTACGCAGGTAGGCGCGCGCTTAGGCTGCCACGCACAAGTTCTTACCGGTTTGCTTGGCGCGATACAGGGCGGAATCGGCACGATCGAAGGCAGCTCCCGCCGCATCGTGCGGCATAAGCTCGGTGAGCCCGCAGGAAACGGTGACCCTTACCGGAGTACCCCGAAAATGAAAGCGCAGGGCCTCAATGGCGGAACGCACTTGGTTGGCGATCAGGAGGGCTTGAGCGACATCAGTGCCGCAGAGAAGCATCACGAATTCCTCGCCGCCGATGCGTGCGACGAAATCGTTTTCGCGCATGGCTGCGATGAAGCGTGCCGCCACACTTTGCAGCACCCGGTCTCCGGCGCGGTGACCATAGCTGTCATTGATGCCTTTGAAGTCATCGAGATCCCATAGCACCATGACGACTGCGGCCTCGGCGCCCGGCGCTTGCGCGATCTCGCGCGCGAAGCGCTCTTCGAATGACTTGCGATTTGCGATGCCGGTCAGCTGATCGATGCGCGCCCCTTGTTTTTCATTGTCCAATCTCGAATGCAGCTCGCCGGTCTCGTGCTCCAGCTCAGCGATGCGCCTGCGCATTCGTTCAGCGCGGCCGTTCACTTCGAGCAGGCGAAATTCCTCGCGCGCGCGAAAGTTGCTGACATGCTCTGCAACGCGCTCGAGGCGCGTATTCACCAAGGACCGCAGCAAGCCTAGTTCCGTCGCGCTGCCGATTTCGTGGCTCAGCTCGCGCACTTGCGTCATGACGGTTTCGTTGTACGTTTGCGTGTCCTCGAAGTGGGCCCGGGTGGCATGATTCGAGTCGGACAAATAACTTGCCATTTCGTCCAGGCGTTTGGTCACCTCGCTGAGGATGCCCGCGGCTTGCAGGCGTTCGCGCTGCAGCTGTTCGCTGCGATCGCGCACCAGATCCGCCGCGCGGGCGACCACCTTGGCGAGCGCCGTATCGTTCTTCACGGCTGCCAGCTCGCCGATCAATGCCGGAGCGGTCGGATCTTCCCGGTCGGCTGCCGAGAGGCACTCGAGCAAGCGTTTGACGGCAACCCGGGTTTGAGTGTCGGTTGCGGGGAAAGTGATCGTGGGCACCGGGCAGGCGGCATCGACCGCCACAACCGTCGTGGTCAGCGATTCCGCGAGCCGCGCGAGTTCATCGGCATCGGCGTTGCGGCGGTTGGCGCCGGCCAGTGCCCGCAGTTCATCATCGAGTTGCGGATTCACACCCATGCCGGCCGCGCACAGCCGGCCCACCAGGCGGCGCAACACTTGCTCGACGTGACGCCAACGGACTTCCTCCGCCTCCATTTCGATCAAGGAATCGCGGTACTTTTGTTTCCATTCGGCGGATTCGGACACGGGCTCATTCCACGCTGCTAAACAGCCATCCTATAGTTCTGCGGACCGCTAAAACGTGCTCTGTTTCGCGATCACGTGAGCGGCGCCGCCATGAAAACGCGGCTCAATTGAGGCCCGGGCAGGCTAAATCCACTGCTGCGCGGCATTTCCTTGATGCAGGTCCCATCGGGCGGTCCGCGCGCCGGATAGGCTTTGGCAAAGGATCCGTCATGCTGCGTCTCACGCTTTTCATCGCTATTTTGCTGAGCGCTTCGAGCGCTGCGGCAAAGCCGAAGATTTACACGTATCTAGACGCGCAAGGGCAGCGTCACTACACCGACGTGCCCGACAACAACCGCTATCGCTTACTGGTTCTGTCCCCTCAAGACCGGACCGCCAGCGGCGATCGTTATGACCTCCAGCTGCTGGCGAAGGCCACGCAATACGACTCCATCATTGAGCATGCTGCGGTCTCGACCGCACTGGAACCCAATCTGTTGCGGGCAGTCATCGTGGTGGAGTCGGGATTCAATTGCCGCGCGAAGTCCAAGCGTGGGGCTGTGGGTCTCATGCAATTGATGCCCGCCACGGCGAGCCGATATGGCGTATCGAATCCCTATGATGCACGCCAGAACGTCCACGCCGGCGCTCGGTATCTCAAGTTTCTGATCGACCACTTTGGCCATGACGTGCGCCTCGCGCTGGCGGCCTATAACGCCGGAGAGGATGCGGTCGAGCGCAATGGCGGTCAGATCCCGCCCTACAGCGAAACCATGGCCTACGTGCCTCGGGTGCTCAAAATCTACAAAATGCTCACCGAGCAGCCCCGCAGGACCTGATTGTTCCTTTTTATGGTCCTCGCTCTACGCTTTCGGTACCGCGCCCGCGGGAGTGAGCTTGTCGATCGCCTGCGGCAGCACTTGAGAGAGCTTCGCGGCCAATACATCGGGCGATAAGCCGACCTTGGCAGCCAGCTCCTTCACCGTGTCCGAGCCGAAGGCCTGGTGAATCTGATCGGGCGTAATTGCTTGATTCGCTCCGCTTCCAACCCATGAGCGCACCGTCCCGCCCAAGCCCTGCTGCTCGAGTTGCGTGACGACGCCTTGCACGCCGCCATGTTTCTGGATCAGCCCATTGACCACCGTCGCCATCTCGGCGCCGACTATGCCGCCCAATATTCCGTCGAACATGCCCACAACGCCTCCTTGAAATGCCCTTTCTCTAAAAGCCGAAGACCAGATTCACGCTCGCCACCGTGTCGAGCTTCTTGAGCGGAGCGGGTGGTTTGGTGTTATCCGTGATGCCGTAGCCGACGCTGAGCGCCAGCTTATCCGACATCTTCACGGTAAGCGCAAGATCATCGTGCAACAAGGTGTCGCTCGAGCCTGCTTCCATGAGGAATTTGTTCGTGAACACGGTCGTCTTGGTGAAGGCATGTGAAAAATCGAGGCCGGCCGTCGCAATGGCGTCGCCGGTGGCGTCCAGGGGCGTGCGCGAGATCACCAAACCGGTCGCATCCTTGTCGATGACTTCAGGGCGCAGCCGGCGATAACCGGCGCCGAGCTGGGCGGTCAGCTTCGTATCATCGGAATTGATGAGCTTGTAGCCCATGCCGCCCGTCACACTCGCTTGATATTGAAAACCATCGAATAGATCGTGTTCATAACGAAGCCCGCCGAAGGCGAACAGGTCGCCCGAGATCGTGTAGTTGCTCTGGCCTCGGACCTCCCAGCGCTCTGCCGACACGATGCCTGAATTCTTCCCGTAAAGGCCGGCGGCGTTGATCTCATTTTTCCAGGCGCCATCGTAGCGCAGCAGATCGACGGCGCCATTGATGGACTCAGCATCGCTGTTGCCATGCGAGCTCAAAAATCCGAATTGACCCTTGCCGATCCAAACTCCTTGCGGCGGCGGGGGAGCCTGGTCGGCCCATACGGTTGCGACAGGCGCCAAGCCCAAAAGTAACGTGAGTTTGCGAATGGTAGCCATGATGTTCCTTTGCTAAGTTGATTGAAAATTAAACCAACGCCCTTCCCTGGCGTGCTCACTGTCTACGCCGGATCGATCGCAGCCCAAGGTGACTTAGGCGCGCTTCGCCAGCAGGTCGCGGATTTCCTCGAGAAGCACCTCGGACTTGGCAGGCGGCGGGGGCGGCGGTGCCGCGACAGGCGCAGGCTTCTTGAGTTTGTTGATTCCTTTGATGCACATGAACAGGACGATCGCGATGATCGTAAAATCGAAAATCGTCTGAATGAAGGAGCCGTATTTGATCAGCACAGCCTTGCCGGCCGGGTCGGCGCCGAGGCTGATCGCCAGGTCCGCGAAGTTGACGCCGCCGATGACTTTGCCGAGAGCCGGCATGATGACGTCGCCGACCAGCGAGGAGACGATTTTTCCGAATGCCGCGCCGATGATGACACCGACCGCAAGGTCGACCACGTTCCCCTTCATCGCAAATTCTTTGAATTCTGATGCTATACCCATGGCATTCCCCTCCTGTGCAATCGTGTTTGGTTTTTAAAACTGAGCGTGCAATCGTACAGCAATCACGGATGCCGGCCCCGGGTGCGGCAGGCGGCCGTCGCCGATCAAGATACCGAGACCTACGGCGATGCCGTTTTCCACGGCGGCGAATCCGATGGTGTCACCGGGCCGATGCCAGCGCAATCCCTGCATGGAAAATCCGACGGCGTCAAGTTCGCCGTTGACCCATGCTTCTGCCGCGGCCGCAGCGGCCGCCGCCACGGCAGCCGATGCCACGGCACCCGAGCCCGCCTCATGCTGCCCGGAACGCTCGCACCAGAAATGCAACCCCTAGGATGGCGAACAAAACGGCTGCGCCGATGTGGATGGCCTTGAGCGGCAGCCGGTCGGCGAACGCTTTCCCCAAGAACACCACGGGCACATTGGCGATCATCATTCCCGCCGTGGTGCCGGCCACGACGGCGAGTAGATTCGGATAGGCGGCCGCCAATGCCAGCGTTGCAATCTGGGTTTTGTCGCCGATCTCCGCGACGAAAAAAGCCGTCAACGTTGCCAGAAATGCGCCCATCGCGTCGGCGGCAGTCGAACTTTCATCCAGCTGGTCCGGCTTCAAGGTCCAGATTGCCATGGCGATCATGCTGATGCCGACCACGATCTCGAGGGTGCCCGGCTTGAGCAAGCTGCCAAACCACAGGCCGATCGCGCCGGCGGCCGCATGATTGGCGAGCGTTGCGCACAATATTCCTGCGATGATGGGCCATGGACGCCGGTAGCGTGCCGCCAGCAACAGCGACAAGAGCTGAGTTCGATCGCCGATCTCCGCCACGGATATGGTCGTAATTGAAATCAAAAACGCTTCCATCGGAACTCCGCGCCGAGCCAGGCGATCGGTGATTATGAATGCGGAACCATTTCAAATGTAATGCAAGGAGAGGCCATGAATGCCGGGCAGACAAGCAACGGGATCCGGATATTAGCCGCTCCGCGCGGCGTGGACGAAACTTTGAACCGGCTCGAGGCGCTGGCGAAAAGCCGCGGCCTGATCGTATTCGCGCGCATTGATTTTGCCAAAGATGCCGCGGCGGCAGCGCTCGAGTTGCGCCCGACGCAGCTGTTGATCTTAGGCAACCCTGCCGCTGGAACGCCCCTGATGGCTGCGGCGCCCGGGGCCGCGCTGGATTTACCTTTGAAAGTGCTGGCGTGGCAAGACTCGGCCGACCGCAGTTGGGTGTCGTTCAATACGCCCGAATATTTACAGCAGCGGCATGGTTTTCCGGCGGTCCTGATCGCGAATATCGCGGGACTCGAAAAATTAGTGCAGGCGGCGCTCGGCGCATCCGATCGAGCGTAGGAAAATGCTGCATGGTCGTGTGAACATTGTAATCTCGCGCAAAGCGTGGTCTCTTATTGTGTGCCGGCCTCGATTGCCGCCTCGGTTGCCGCGTCCGGCGCGCAATGTCGGTGTTTGTCCTACGATGAGCCATATCCTGACAATCAATGCCGGTTCCTCCAGCGTCCGCTATGCGCTGTTTTTGAGCGGCACACCGCCGCGCCGATTGTTGAACGGCAAAATAGAGCGCCTCGGCGCCGAAGACGCGAGCGCCACCGCGACCGCTGGCCGATTGATGCAAGCGCTGCAGGCAGAATCTTCGGTGCGCGCTCCCGATGCCATCGGTCATCGCGTCGTGCACGGCATGCTGCATACTCGGCCGGAGCGAGTGTCGCCGGCCCTGCTCGAAGAGCTGCGGCGCATCGCGGGTTTTGATCCTGAGCACCTGCCGCGCGAAATCGAGCTGATAGAGGCGCTGCAGCGCCACTATCCCAATACGCCGCAGGTGGCATGTTTCGACACGGCGTTTCACCGCCACATGCCCGCGGTGGCCACGATGCTGCCGATCCCGCGGCGCTACGCGGCCAAGGGCCTGCAGCGCTATGGCTTTCACGGCTTGTCCTATACGTTTTTGCTGCGGGAATTGCTGCGTCTCGGCGACGCCGCCGCCGCCAAGGGCCGGGTCATCCTCGCGCATCTGGGCAGCGGCGCAAGCCTTGCCGCGGTCCTGGACGGCCAAAGCATCGACACCAGCATGGGCTTCACGCCGGCCGCCGGCCTGGTGATGGGAACGCGCTCGGGTGATTTGGACCCCGGACTCATGAGCTATCTGGCATCAGCCGAGTCGATGGATGCGGCGCGATTTCAAGCCATGGTGAACCACGAGTCGGGCCTTGTCGGCATATCGGAAACCAGCGCCGATGTGCGCGATCTGCTCGAGCGCGAAGCCACCGATGCGCGCGCGCGCGAAGCGCTCGCGATATTCTGCTATCAGGCAAAAAAATGGATCGGCGCTTTCGCCGCGGCACTCGGTGGTCTCGATACCTTGGTATTTGCCGGCGGCATCGGCGAGAACTCGGCGCCGCTGCGCCGGCGCATTTGCGGGGGATTGCAGCACCTCGGAATCGAGATCGATGGACCGATGAATGACCAGCACGCCGTGCGCATCTCGAGCGGCCGGGTTGCTGTGCGGGTAATCCGCACCGACGAGGAGTGCGTGATAGCCGAATCGACCGCGCGCTTGTTGGGAATGATGGAGGAATGAAATGGCACGACATCACGTGACCCCGGTGCTCGATCCAGAAATGGCGCGCAGGATCGATGCCTATTGGCGCGCCGCGAATTTTCTGTCGGTCGGCCAGATCTATCTGTGCGGCAACCCGTTGTTGAAAGAGCCGCTCGCCGTCAACGACATCAAGCACATGCTGCTGGGTCACTGGGGGACGACTCCGGGGCAGAATTTCATTTACACGCATCTCAACCGCGTGATCAAGAAGTATGAGCTGGACATGATCTACATCTCAGGTCCGGGACATGGCGGCCCCGCCGTCGTCAGCGGCACTTACCTCGAGGGTACCTACAGCGAGGTCTATGCGAACATCAGCCAGGACGAAGCGGGCCTGCAGCGGCTCTTTACGCAATTTTCTTTTCCGGGCGGAATTCCGAGCCACGCATCCGCCGAATGTCCTGGGTCGATTCACGAAGGCGGTGAGCTTGGCTATTCGTTGAGCCATGCATTCGGGGCCGTGTTCGACAATCCCAGGCTCGTGGCGGCCTGTGTGATCGGCGATGGCGAAGCCGAGACCGGACCGCTGGCCACTTCGTGGCATTCCAACAAGTTTCTAAATCCTGCGAGCGATGGCGCAGTGCTGCCCATTCTTCACCTTAACGGCTACAAGATCGCCAATCCTGCGCTGTTGGCGCGCATTCCCCGCGAAGAGTTGGTGCAGCTCCTGTATGGATGCGGCTGGACGCCTTACTTTGTCGAAGGCCACGATCCGATGCCCATGCACGAGGCGATGGCCGCCACGCTCGACACCGTGATTGAGGCGATTCGCGACATTCAGGCCTCTGCGCGCAACTCGCCGGACGCCGTCGAACGGCCCCGTTGGCCGATGATCGTGCTCGTCTCGCCGAAGGGATGGACGGGACCCAAGGTGATCGATGGCAAACGTATCGAGGGCACCTTCAGATCGCATCAGGTTCCGATCACGGATCCGGCGAAAAATCCGCAGCACCTCAAGCAGCTGGAAGCTTGGCTGCGCAGCTACCGCCCGTCCGAATTGTTTGACGAGAATGGCCGTCTACGGGCGGAGCTGGCGGAACTGGCGCCCAAGGGCGAACGGCGCATGGGCGCAAACCCCAACGCCAATGGTGGATTGCTATTGCGTGATTTGCGCGTGCCGGATTTCAAGGAGTACGCGCTGGACGTTCCGCAGCCGGGCGTCGGCGGCCCAGGCGACACGCACGTCCTGGGCCGATTCTTGCGCGATGTCGAAAAACTCAATGCGTCGCCGCGAAACTTTCGGATTTTCGGGCCCGATGAAACCTTGTCCAATGGATTGGAGGCGGTGTTCGAGGCCGCGGATCGGCAATGGATGGCCGAAACGTTGCCGGATGATGAATTTTTGGCACGCAGCGGCCAGGTCATGGAGATGCTGAGCGAGCATCAATGCGAGGGCTGGCTGGAAGGGTATCTGTTGACCGGAAGGCACGGCCTGTTCAATTGCTATGAAGCCTTCATCCACATCATTGATTCGATGTTCAATCAGCACGCCAAGTGGCTCAAGGTCACGGCTGGGCTGGCGTGGCGCCGAAAGATCGCCTCGCTGAACTATTTGTTGAGTTCTCACGTTTGGCGCCAGGACCACAATGGCTTTACCCACCAGGATCCAGGCTTCCTGGATCACGTGGTCAACAAGAAAGCAGAAGTGGTGCGCGTGTATTTACCGCCGGATGCCAACTGCCTGCTGTCCGTCATGGATCATTGCCTGCGCAGCCGCCACTACGTCAACGTCGTCTTGGCAGGGAAGCACCCGGCGCCTCAATGGCTGTCGATGGATGCCGCCGTCAATCACTGCAGCGAAGGAATCGGGATCTGGCAATGGGCCAGCAGCGATTCACATAGCGAGCCCGATGTGATCATGGCCTGCGCCGGAGATGTCCCGACGCTGGAAACGCTTGCGGCCGTTTCCATCTTGCGCCGGGAGATGCCCGAGATAAAAGTGCGGCTCGTCAATGTGGTCGATCTCATGAAGCTCCAGCCGCCTTCCGAGCACCCGCACGGATTGAGCGACGATGATTTCGATGCGTTGTTCACCAAGAACAAGCCGGTGATTTTCGCGTTCCACGGTTACCCTTGGCTGATCCACCGCCTCACCTACCGCCGTCACAATCACGTCAACTTGCACGTGCGCGGTTATAAGGAGGAAGGCACGATCACCACGCCCTTCGACATGGCCGTGCTCAATGATTTGGATCGCTTTCACCTGGTCTTGGATACGATCAGCCGTCTGCCGCAAACCGGCAGCCGCGGCGACCACTTGAGGCAGCAACTGCATGACAAATTGGTGGAGCACAAGCAGTACATCAACAAGCACGGTCAGGACATGCCGGAGGTCAGAAATTGGAAATGGGTACCGTAGCCGCTTTGTCCTACATGGCGAATAGCGCCGAACCGACAAGTCCTACGGCAGCCCACCTACGTTCGCGCCCGGGGCAGAGGCAATAATGCCTGCAATAAGTAATCGCGCGGCGAGGGGTTTGAAATTTCCAGCAACGTTGAACGGTCGAAACAGACCGCGGGATCGCCGTTTCCGCGGGGCGCGAACTGGGACGGGCGAGGGGTCAACTTTTCGCTGTTCTCGGAATCCTCTGAGTCGGTAGAGCTGTGCCTGTTCGACGGACCGGATAAGGCCGAGCGGCGCATCCGGATCCGTGAGCGCACCAATGGCGCTTGGCACATGTACGTTCCGGACATTGGCCCCGGGCAGCTGTATGGATATCGCGTCTACGGTCCGTACGTGCCTGAAATGGGACTGCGCTTCAATCCGAACAAGCTGCTGCTCGATCCTTATGCCAAGGTCATCGGCCGGCCTTTGCTGTGGGCCGATGAACTATTCGGCTACCAGCTCGGCGATGACAGCGCGGATCTGTCGTTCGACGATCGCGATAGCGCTCCCTTCGCCCCCCTGGCCGCGGTTATCGACTCCGGTTTCGACTGGAGCGGCGAGAAGCGTCCCTCGTCTCCGGCGCACGAAACCCTGATCTACGAGGCCCACGTGCGCGGCATGACGCGGCTGCATCCGGAGGTGCCCGAGCACCTGCGCGGCACCTATGCGGGGATGGCGTCCGAGCCGATCATCAGGCACCTGAAACAGATGGGCGTCACCGCGCTCGAGCTCATGCCCGTGCACGCCTTCGTGCAAGACCGGCACCTGGTCGACAAGGGGCTGCGCAATTATTGGGGCTACAACACCTTGGGATTCTTTGCGCCGGAGATGGGCTACGCATCGAATCCTCAAGCACCCCAAGAAGCGGTCCGAGAGTTCAAAGGGATGGTCAAAATTCTGCACAACGCGGGTATCGAAGTCATCCTGGACGTGGTCTATAACCATACCGCGGAAGGCAACCAGGCCGGTCCAACGCTTTCTTTCCGCGGCATCGACAATTTGGCCTATTACCGCACCATGCCGGGCGATGCGCGCCACTACATGGACTACACCGGTACCGGCAATACCTTGAACATGGTTCACCCCAACTCGTTGCAGCTGTTGATGGACAGTCTGCGCTACTGGGTAACGGAGATGCACGTCGACGGCTTCCGTTTCGACCTGGCCTCGGCGCTGGCGCGCGAATTGAAGGACGTGGACCAGCTCGGCGCGTTCTTCGACACGATCTATCAGGATCCCACCATAGCCCCCGTGAAATTGATTGCCGAACCCTGGGACTTGGGCGAAGGCGGGTATCAGGTGGGAAATTTTCCGCTGGGATGGATGGAGTGGAACGGCAAGTATCGCGACACGGTGCGCAAGTTCTGGAAAGGCGACATGGGTCTGCACTCGGACATCGCAACGCGCCTCGCCGGCAGCGCGGACCTGTATGAGTCCACGCGCCGGCTGCCCTCGGCCAGCGTCAATTTTGTAACTGCGCATGACGGCTTCACGCTCGCCGACCTGGTGAGCTATGAACAGAAGCACAACGAGGCGAATGCCGAGGAAAACCACGACGGGGCCGACGACAACAATTCATGGAACTGCGGTGCGGAAGGCCCGACCGATGATGCGGGCATCGTCGAGCTGCGCGAGCGCCAGCAGCGCAACTTCTGGTGTTCGCTCATGTTCGCGCAAGGCTCGCCCATGATCAGCGGCGGCGACGAATTGAGCCGCAGCCAGCAGGGCAATAACAATGCTTACTGCCAGGACAATGAATTATCCTGGTATCACTGGGACCTGGATGAATCCCGGAAGGCGTTCTTGGAATTCGCGCAACGCGTCGCGCACTATCGAAAGAAGCATCCTAATTTCCATCGCAGCGTGTTTTACGACCACGACCCCGATGCCAAGCATCCGGACAAAAACATCGTCTGGTTCAGAGCCGACGGCAAACGCATGGAGGCCAAGGACTGGGAAGACGGCGGCTGGATGCGCACGCTCGGCATGTTCATGAACGGCGCGGCATCCGAAATCCGCGATGATCGCGGCCAGTGCGCCGAGGATACGGATTTCCTGCTGCTGCTGAACGCGCACCATGAGCCCGTGGCATTTCGGATCTCTCACGAGCTGTATCACGGCGGCTGGCGGGTGGCCTTCGACACCGCGCGGCCGACCCTCGAAACAGACAAGGAGCCAGTGAAGCGCAATCGCTTAGTGAATCTCGCGGCCCGGTCTCTCGTGCTGCTCAGCCATGAGCGCTAGATGGGTAGCGACTTACCGGCTGCAGCTGCACGCAGGATTTCCGTTGCCGGCGGCGCAGAGGATACTTGTCTACCTGGCCGATTTGGGGATCAGTCATGTGTATTTGTCGCCCTGCCTGCAGGCGGTGCCGGGTAGCCAGCATGGCTACGATGTCGTAGATCCCGGCAAGGTCAGCGAGGATCTCGGCGGCGAAGCCGCATGGTCGGAATTTGTGCGGGCCGCGCGCGAGCTCGGGCTGGGAATCCTGCTCGATATCGTGCCGAATCACATGTCCACGTCGCAGCACAATCCCTGGTGGGATGATGTGCTGAAGCATGGGCCCTTCAGCCGCTTCTCGGAATTTTTTGACATTCGAATCCCAAGCGGTGAGCCGTTTTGCGTGCACCTGTGCTCGCTGGCGCAAGCTTACGGCGCAGCCCTGCAGGCCGGCGAAATCAGCATCGCAGTCATTCAACAGGAACCGCGCGTCAAACACTACGAGAGCACCTGGCCGCTGGGGCCGGCGTCGTGGGGCGAGCTGCTGGCGGATGGCAACCCAGCTTTCGACGAACTGGCCCATCTGCGTGCCATCGCGGCGCCGGATGAGCAGGCTCGGTGTGCCTATCAGCGGCAATCGGCGCGTGCGCGGGCCATTCTCGCCGAAGCGGCCGGGTCCGGACGGCTGCAAGCGTCCATCGACAGTCTGCAGAGCGACAAGGAGCGTCTGGATGCGGTCCTGCGCCGCCAGTTCTATTTGCTGCACGGCTGGAAACTCGCGGGCGAATTGACCAACTATCGCCGCTTTTTCGACATCGACACGCTCATAGGCTTGCGCACCGAGCGGCCGGAGGTGGCCGCTGCAGTTCACGCGCGCATCAAAACGATGATCGACCGGGGCGAGATCGATGGACTGCGCGTCGATCATCCCGATGGCCTGCGCGAGCCGCTGGGCTATTTCGAGCGGCTGCGGCTTCTCATGCCGGCGGGACGGATCTATGTGGAGAAGATTCTGGAGAACGATGAGCGGCTCAAGGAGGATTGGCCCATCGACGGCACCGTGGGCTATGACTTCTTGGCGAAGGCAAATCGTTTGTGGATGGACGATCAGCGTACCGACGTACTGACCGCCACCTATGCGGATTTCACGGGACATTCGGTCGATTTCGGCAAATTGGTGCGCGAGAAGAAGCGCGCGATCTTGGAGACGACATTTTCCGCCTCGCATGAACAGCTCGCCGCCGCGGCGCTTGCAATTGCGCGCGCCGATTGGATGAGCCGCGATTTGAGTCCGCATCAATTGCGCGATGCGTTGCAAAAACTCATCACGGCTCTTCCCATCTACCGGACCTACCGCACCGCCGGTTCGCTGGAGCTGGAGGACAAGCGCGTGATGCTGGAGGCGCTGCAGAGCGCGCGCATCGGTTCCCCGGAAATCGAACCAGGTGCATTCGATTTCTTGGCCGCACTCCTTGCCAAACCGCAGCTCAATGAAGCCGAGGCGGACTTCGTCGCGAAGTGGCAGCAATTGACGCCGGCGGTGATGGCCAAAGGAGTCGAGGACACCATGTTCTACTGTTTCGACCGCCTCGTATCGGGCAATGAGGTCGGATCGCAGGCCTCGCTCGTGGGCATTTCCGCCGATAAATTTCACGAATTCTGCCACCACCTGAGCGAGCGATGGCCCAACAACATGCTTGCGACCTCGACTCACGACAACAAACGCAGCGAGGATGTGCGCGCGCGTATCTCCATCCTCTCGGAAATTCCCGAGCGCTGGTCCGAGGCCCTGCATCAATGGTCGCAGCTCAATGCGGCTGCCTGGCAGAATCGCCTGCCCGACCGGCACGCCGAGTATCTTTTGTATCAAACGCTGATCGGCGCGTGGCCCATCGATCGTGATCGCGCATGGCAGTACATGCTCAAGGCCTGCCGCGAGGCCAAGATCAACACCTCTTGGCATGAACCGAACAGCAGCTTTGAGGAGAAGATTCGCGGCTTCGTGGGCGGCGTGTTCGAAACCCCGGACTTCATCGCAAGCCTCGAGCGCTTCATAGAGCCGCTGATTCTGCCGGGGCGGATCAACAGCCTGGCGCAAAGCCTCATCAAGATGGTTGCGCCCGGCGTGCCTGATTTCTACCAGGGCACGGAATTGTGGGACTTGAGCCTGGTGGATCCGGATAACCGCAGACCTGTCGATTTTGGCCTGCGTGCGGAAATGCTGGCGCGCGCGCGGCAGCTCAGCGCCGGCGAGGCGTTGTCCGATTGGGAATCCGGAATGCCCAAGCTATGGATGACTGCGTGCATCCTGAATGCACGCAAGCGGCGCAGCGAGGATTTTTCCGCCGGCAGCAAGTATCAGCCGCTGGTCGCGCAGGGCAGTCATTTGGCGCGGTTGCTGGCATTTCGCCGCGGCGAGAATTTGATCGCCGTCGTGCCGCGCTTCACATTGACGCTGGCGGGCGAGTGGGGCGATACGCGGCTGCCGTTGCCGGGAGGCGCGTGGCGAAACTGCTTCACCGGCGAGATGATTCAGCGCGAGGCCGTGCCGGGCGAGCTGTTCGCGGGATTCCCGGTGGCATTGTTGATTCGAGATCCGGCGTGATTTTTTCTGTATGGGCGCCCTATGCTGATTCGGTCGAGCTGGTCTCGAAGCAGCGGCGGATCGCGCTGCAGCCGCTTGGCACAGGATATTGGCAGGCCGACGTCGATGCGGACGTCGGGAATGGCTACAAATACTCCATAGACGGTCAAGCCGCCGTGCCGGATCCGCGCGCGCTCCGGCAACCGCACGGCGTTCATGGCGAGTCACAGATACCGGAGAGTTTCCAGCCCAAGGCGCGCGCGGCTTCCAGTGGCGTATTTCACGCTCTGCCGCTCGGGGAGGCAGTCCTCTATGAGCTGCACATCGGGACCTTTACTGCCGAGGGCACGTACGCGGCTGCGCAAACGAAGCTCGCCTATTTGCGCGAACTCGGCATCACGCACATAGAACTCATGCCATTGGCGACCTTTCCGGGCAAACGCGGCTGGGGCTATGACGGCGTGGATTTGTTCGCACCTTTTCCCGCATACGGGACGCCGGCGGAACTCGCCGCCTTTGTCGATGCCTGCCACGCGCAGCAGCTGGCGGTGCTGCTGGATGTGGTCTACAACCACCTGGGGCCGGATGGAAATTATCTGGCGCAATTCGGTCCTTATTTCACCGATCGCTACCGGACCGGTTGGGGCCCGGCGTTCAATTTTGACGGCGCGGATAGCGATGAGGTGCGGCGTTTCGTCATAGACAATGCGCTCATGTGGCTCAAAGACTATGGATTCGATGGACTGCGCCTCGATGCCGTGCATGCCATCTTCAGCTTCGGGGCGGTGCATGTTCTCGAAGAGCTGTCGGACGCCGTCAGCTCCCTCGGCACCGAATTGCGCCGTTCATTCGTGCTGATCGCGGAGAGCGATCTGAACGATCCGCGTCTGGTGCGCAGCCGCGCGCAAGGCGGATATGGCTTGGATGCGCAGTGGGCCGATGATTTCCATCACGCCGTGCACCGGTATTTTACCGGCGAGTCGGACGGCTACTATGCGGATTTTCACGGGCTGCAGGATGTGGCGGCCGCATTGCGCGAGGGCTATGTCTATCAAGGGCAATATTCCGCGCACCGCAAACGCCGCCATGGCAGGCCGCCGCTCGGAGTGGAGCCGCATCAACTGGTGGTGAGCGCGCAGAATCACGATCAGATCGGCAATCGGGCGCACGGCGAGCGGCTCAGCATGTTGTTGGGGATGGCGCAGCTCAAGGCCATCGCCGCCCTCACGCTGCTCTCGACCTTCGTACCGCTGTTGTTCCAAGGCGAGGAGTGGGGCGCCGACACGCCGTTTCTTTACTTCACGGATCATCAGGACCGTGAGCTGGCGCGAGCGGTCGTCGAAGGACGCCGCCGCGAGTTCAGCGCCTTTCGCTGGCAAGGCGCTGTTCCCAATCCCCAGGATGCGGACACCTTCGATCGCTCCAAGCTGAATTGGCGGCAGCTGACGCAGCCGAAGCATGCCGAACTCCTCGATTGGTACCGCCGCCTCATCCGGTTGCGGCACGACCGTGTGGTGCTGCCTCGCGAAAGCGGCACGGATTCGGCTAAGCCATCGGTCAATTTCGATGCAGCCGCTGAATGGCTCACATTCATTCATAATGGCGTGCTCGCCGTATTCAACTTCGGCGATCGGGCGCAGCGTGTACCGATGCCGGCCGGCGAGTGGCGGCTGGTGTTGAGTTCTTGGCAAGAGCCGCCGCCGCCGGCGGCGGCGGTGCCGCCTGAAATGACGCTGATCTACATCGGGGGCTGAGGACAAATGAATTTACAGGCGCTACGGCGGTTCGTAGAGAATGTCTGGCAGCAGTCGATCGTCGACCGCTTGCAAGCCTACGTGCGTATTCCGAACAAATCGCCGGCATTTGATCCGGAATGGGCGCGCCACGGTTACATGGATCAGGCGATTGAGCTGATGGCCGATTGGTGCCGCGCCCAACCCGTACCCAAGATGCGGGTTGAAGTGCGGCGCTTACCCGGCATCACGCCCGTCCTATTGGTCGATATCCCGGGCGATCTGCCGGAATGCGTGCTGCTCTATGGCCATCTCGACAAGCAACCCGAATTCACGGGTTGGTTGCCGGGGCTTGGTCCCTGGGAGCCGGTGATTCGCGACGGCAAGCTGTACGGGCGCGGCGGCGCCGACGATGGCTACGCGGTCTTCAGCTCACTCACCGCCATCGCGGCACTCAAGGCGCAGGCGATCCCGTTGCCGCGTTGCGTGCTGCTGATCGAGGCCACGGAGGAAAGCGGCAGCATTCACTTGCCCGCGCACCTCGATGCTCTCGGTACCAGCCTCGGCGAGCCCTCGCTGGTTGTCTGTCTCGATGCCGAGTGCGGCAATTTCGAGCAACTCTGGACGACCACGTCGCTGCGCGGCAATCTCGTCGGTAATCTCAAGGTCCGCGTGCTGACCGAAGGGGCTCACTCAGGTCTGGCATCCGGGATCGCGCCGGCACCCTTTCGGCTCCTGCAGCAGCTGCTGGCGCGCATCGAAGATCCCGCGAGCGGGGAACTGACGCTCGATGAGCTGCATGCTGATATTCCCGCAGATCGCCGCGCGCAAATCGCCGCGGCGGCCGGCGTCTTGGGCGCGCAGTTTCTCGACAAGATTCCCTTTGCCGCCGGCGTGCAGGCCGTGTCCGCCGATGCGGTGCAGTTGCTGGTCAACAATACTTGGCGGCCGTCGCTGGCGGTCACCGGAGCGGACGGGTTGCCGGCCTTGAGCGCGGCGGGCAATGTGCTGCTGCCGCAGATCTCGCTCAAAATTTCGCTGCGGCTGCCGCCTACGGTGGATCCGGCGCGCGCCGGCCGGGCTGTTCAGGAGGCCTTGCAGAGCAATCCGCCCTATGGCGCGCAGATCAGTTTCAACCCTGAATCCTCATCCGGGGGATGGAACGCGCCTGAGTTCGCGCCGTGGTTTGAACAGTCGATGCAGCGCGCTTCGCGGCACGTCTTCGGGCGCGATGCCGTGAGCTTGGGCGGCGGCGGCACCATTCCCTTCTTGAGGATGCTGGGAGAACGCTTTCCGCAAACTCAGTTCTTCGTCACCGGCGTGCTGGGACCCCATTCCAATGCGCACGGGCCCAATGAATTCCTGCACATCCCATACGCCACGCGCCTCACCGAGTGCGTGAGCATGGTGCTCGCTGATTTCGGCGCGCATTGCCGTTCACAGTCCTAGCTTGCGGGAAAAGTAGGTGTATTCGCGGGCATGCATTTTTGCCTTCTCATCGAGCGTGGCCCCGGCTCCGTGTCCGCCTTCGATGACTTCGAAGTACAGATACGGCACGCCCATGGCCGCAAGCTTGGCGGCGAATTTTCGTGCGTGCTGCGGTCCGACGCGGTCATCCTTTGTGGTCGACCAAATCAGCGCCTCGGGATATTGCACCCCCGGCTCGAGGTTGTTGTAGGGGGAGATCGAGGCGAGAAAGGCCCGCTCCTGCGGGACCGACACGCTGCCGTACTCGGCAACCCAGGAACTGCCGGCCGCAATCTGCTCATAGCGCAGCATATCCAACAGCGGAACCTGGATATCGACCGCGCGCCACAGCTGCGGGTGCTGAATGAACTCCACGCCCATGAGCAGGCCGCCATTCGATCCGCCCATGATCCCTAAGTGCGCGGGGCTGCTGAAGCCCTTGGCGATCAGATCCTCGCCCACGGCCGCGAAATCGTCATAGATGCGCTGACGATGCGTCTTGAGTCCGGCTTCATGCCATGCAGGACCGAACTCGCCTCCGCCGCGAATATTGGCCAGCACAAACACTCCGCCCCGCTCCAGCCAAAGTTTGCCGAGCTCTGCCGAATAGGTCGGGGTGCGGGCGTCGAGAAAGCCGCCGTAAGCGTTCAAGATCGCCGGTGTGCTGCCGTCCATCTTCATCGCGGTCGGACGGACGATGAAATACGGGATCTTCGTGCCGTCCTTGGAGGCGGCTTCGAACTGCTCGACCACATCGTGCGAGGCGTCGAATTTCGCCGGCAAGGTCTTGACCGTCTGCAGTGTTCCCTTGGCCAAATCGGCCAGCATCAGCTTCGGCGGCGTCAAAAATCCGGTGACTTGAACGAAGGCTTGCTCGCCGTGCAGATTCGTGTCGATGACGTTCACGGAAATATTGTCCGGCAAGTCGAGCGCGCGCCGCGACCAGCGATTGTCCGGTTCGGGCGTGTACGAGTACGCGCGTCCATTGACGTTGTCGAGGGTATGGACGACCAAGTGGTTGCGCGTAGCGCCGGCTTCCACGAAAGCCTCACGCGCCCCCGGCGCATACACCAAGGCCGGCTGCAGATGCTGCGGATCCGCCGCCATTGCCGTGAGCTTAAGCGACACCAGCGAGCCTTGCGGCAGCGTGGGCCGGCCGGCGCGCTTCCAATCCTCGTGCAGACTGACGATCAAGCGGCCGTCGATGAGCGCCAGCATCTCGGCCTTCATCGGCATGGCCAATTTTGCGGCGCCCTTCGGCCCCAGCAAATAGAACTCAAACTCGAAGATCGAAACAGCGCGCTGAATGAATGCCGCGCTATGGCCGTTTCCGTCGCTGAAGGAAATAGGCGATACGCCGACGTCGTCGGGCGTGCCGCGATAGACCTCGGCGGCGGCGCCGAGCGGTTGACCGCGCTTGATGCGCTTGACGACGAAAGCGTATCCGGAACGGGTCATTTCGCCCGGCTTCCACTGCCGCGAGAGCAGCAGCGTATCGGCATCCAGCCAAGCGACGTCCTGCTTGCCGCTCGGCAGCGCGAAACCGCCGTCGACAAACGCGGCCTTGCCCACATCGAACTCGCGCAGGGTTACCGCGTCCTCGCCGCCATCCGACAGGTTCACGATGCAGCGCTGCTCGTCGGGTTCGCGGCAGATGGCGCCTTTCCAGAACCAATTGGCTTTTTCGGATTTGGAGAGCGCGTCCAAGTCGAGGACCGTGTGCCAGCCGGGCACCGCATTCTGGAAGTCCGCTTGGCTCGTCTCGCGCCATATCCCGTGCGCATGCCCGGCATCTTGCCAAAAGTTGAACACCTGCCCGGCGATGATGCTCGGCTCCGGGATCCTGTCCTTTGCCTCGACGATGACCTTTGCCTCATGGAAGAGCGATTTGAAACGCGGATCGCGCTCGAGCACGTTGTCGGTCTTCGCGTTTTCCGCCTTCACCCAATCCATCGAGCGCTCGCTGTGCACTTGTTCCAGCCAGATGAACGGGTCGCCGGCCTGGGATGCGGCCAGGATGTTGCCGACGAGCGCCGCGCTTGCAGCAAAACCAATCAGAGGGAGGATTTTCATCGCCGAAATATACACGCACCGCCAGGCTAGCGGCGATCCATCCTGGTAGTTTTTACAAAGCTTGCTGCACTGGCGGTGATCAGCGCTGCCGGATGCAGGCTGTCCGACTCGCGCTCAACTTCGCACGGCAATTATGTCAGAAGCATGTGTCGACTTCGCGGCGTAACGCAGCCGCCACACGGTGCCCATGCCTGGTCGGCACTGCGCATAAGTACTAGAGTAGCGCGCGTAGGGAACACGGAGCGGCTGGGATGAATGCCAACCAACAGGTGTTCGCAACTACAACGACAATGACACGGGGTCAAATCAACTGGAGGTCATATGAGAATCCGCGCAGCGGCACCGGGCCTAGCGCTCGGCGCCTTAATATTGGCGAGTCTGGCGATTATTCAAAGCGCATCCGCAGCGAAGCAGCTCGAATCGCTCGGCGCTGCAGATCAGAATGCAGTTACACATTTCCGGGTCTACCTGCCACTGACTCACGCTGACGCGCTCGAGAAGCTGCTGCAGAGTCAGACGGACACGGCCTCGGCAAACTATCATCAATGGTTGACGCCGGCGCAATTCAAGCAGCAGTTTGGGCCGAGCCGCACAGACGTGGCAAAGACCAAGCAGCTGCTCCAGGCCGCCGGCTTCAAAGTGGTCGGAGAGAATACGCAGAATCTCGAGGTCGAGGGCCCTGTATCGGCGGTCGAGCGAATGTTCAATACGCAAATCGAGCGGGTGCAGGTGAAGCCGGGCCATGTGAGCATGGCGGCCAGCAATCACCATTTGAACCTGCCTCTGTCGCTCGCGGCGATGGGGGCGGTCATCCCCGAGTTTGCTCCGCACCTGCTCGCGCACGTACATTCGAATGTGGTGAGACCTCTCGCTGACCTTAAGTTGCTTTCCGCTTCGAGCCCGGCCGCAGCCGGCGCACCGACCGCGCGGCTGTCGACGGCTGATAGCTTCTACTATGCCAACGATCTGAACGAGGCCTATCAATTCCCCTCGTTCCGGACCGAGGCCACGCCGCTCTTCTCGCGAAAGAAACTACAGATTGCGGGCGTCGGCGCGCACATCGGCATCGTGATCTCCTCGGTAATCGATCCAGCGGATCTCGCGGCGTCCTTCGACTCGACGGTCTTCATCGGTTCCGACACCGATGTGCAGGCGTACAAGGCGAATTCCAATTTGCCGGTTCCCAAGGTGAAGATTCGCAAGGTCGACGGCGGCAGCGGCAAGTTCGTTCCGTTCACATCCGATTCCGACGAAGCTTCGCTCGACACACAGATGTCTTTGGGTACCGCGCCGGGCGCCACCGAGACGCTGTATAACCTGCCGGTGCTGACCGATGCGGAAATCATTGCCGGCTATACGGCCGTGGACGAAGACAACGCCGTCGATGTGGTCAGCTCCTCGTTCGGCGAATGCGAGCTGGATTTCACCGCGGCGTACAACAACGGCACGGACTTCACCAGCATTCTCAAGACGATTCACGCGCTGTTCCAGCAAGGCAATGCCCAGGGCATCACGTTTCTGGCGAGTTCCGGCGACAACGGCGCGCCCTCGTGCGTATCGAAGGCGTTCGCCGATTCTCCCGTGCCCATCGACGGCACCAATTTCGTGCTGGGCGTTCAGAATCCTGCGGATGACCCTAACGTCACATCGGTGGGCGGGACGAATTTACAGACCGTCGCCAGTCCCGGCGTCGACGATTCGACTTACCTGAGCGAGAATGCGGATTTCGACCCGCGGCTGCCGGTTACGTTTCCACTCCCCAACGGCATGACGGGCAGTATCGGCAACAATACCTGGGGTTCCGGCGGCGGCTTCAGTCAGATTTTCGCCAAGCCCGCGTACCAATTTCTCGTCAATACGGGAAGCGACGTGCACCGTGCCGTGCCTGACGTTTCTCTGATGATGGGCGGCTGTCCGGGCGACGCGGATCTTGCCGCGCAGGATTGCAGGTTCTTGCCGCGCAGCGCCGTCATTGTCTGGATCGACGGCAGCCCGAATCTTCTGATCGGCACCAGTTCTTCCTCGCCGGAAATGGCCGGCGTATTGGCACTGGCGGTGGAACTTAACCGCGGGCGTCTCGGCAATGTCAATCCGTTGATCTATGGACTGTCGGCGGTGCAAACCATTGCCGGCGGCACCAAGGCGCCGAAGGCACTGCAGTTCTTCCACCGCAATATCTCCGGCGACAACAATGGCTTCACGGTCAAGCCGGGCCAGGCGTTCAGCGAAGTGCTGGGCAACAGCACGCTCGATGTGAAGAACTTCCTGTTGCTGCAGGGAGCTCCGGCGGCCGGTGCGCCGAGCACGCCCAGCAACCCGTGATCGGCAGGGCTTTACGATAGACTAAGATTGAGGCTATTCGGACGGCAGGGCTCAATGCCCTGCCGTCCTTGGGCACAACGGTTTATCGGCGCCAAGTCCAGCCAACCTCACTTCAGGATACTTCATGAGCGAATTTTCCCTGCCGCACGCTGCCCCGGAAAACGTAGGGCTGTCCGCGGCGGGTCTTGCGCGCCTGGGCCGGGTGATGCGCTGCGAGGTCGAACGCGGCCGAGTGCCGGGAGCGGTTGCGCTCATCGCGCGCCGCGGCGAAATCGCTTACTACGAAAGCTTTGGGCAACGCGACCCGGTGAGCGGTGCGCCGATGGCCAGGGACAGCATCTTTCGCATCTACTCGATGACCAAACCGATCGTGTCGGTCGCAGCCATGATGCTGTGGGAGGAAGGACGCTTCCTGCTCAGCGACCCGGTCGGGAAATACCTGCCCGAACTGGGTACGCCGCGCGTCGCGATTGCGCAGGGCCCGGACATCGAGTTGGTGCCGGCCGAGAGGTCCATCACCATTCAGGACTTGCTGCGCCATACGTCGGGCCTGACCTACGAGTTCCGCGGCAACGGTCCCGTGCACAAGCAGTACATGGCAGCGCGGATTTATAGCCGCGATCAGAGCAACGCCGATCAAGTCACGGCCTTGAGCAAGCTGCCGCTGCTGCATCAGCCGGGCACCGAGTGGGAGTACAGCCGGGCTACCGATGTGGTGGGCCGGCTCATCGAAGTGCTCTCAGGCGTGTCGCTGGGCGAATATTTGCAGCAGCATATTTTAGGGCCGCTCGGAATGGCCGACACGGCGTTTCACGTGCCGCTCGCGCTGCAGCCGCGGCTGGCGGAGGGTTTTGCCAAGGATCCCGATACCGGATCAGGCGTGCAATTGATCAACGTCAAGGACAAGCCGAAGTTCGAATCGGGCGGCGGCGGTTTGGTCTCCACGGCGGGCGACTATGCGCGCTTCCTGCAGATGCTGTTGAATCGCGGCCGCTTTGCCGGCGTACGCTATTTGAGCCGCAAAACGATTGAACTCATGACGGCAGATCATCTCGGCCCCATAACCGGCGCGCCCGATCTGCTGCTGCCTGGTTACGGATTCGGTTTAGGCTTCGCGGTTCGCCTGCAGCCCGGTATCTCCCATGTTCCCGGTTCCGTGGGGCAGTACTTTTGGGGCGGCCTCGCCGGCACGACGTTTTGGGTCGATCCGGCGGAACAATTGTTCGCGATCATGATGATCCAGGCGCCTGGACAGCGCGATTACTTCCGCACGCTATTCCGCGATCTGGTCTACGCCGCGTTCGATGACTGAGCGGTAAGTGCCGCGGATGAGGCGTTGAGGGCCGAAACGGCTTCCGGCGCGAGCGCTGCTTGCGCGCGCCACCAGCCGGCCGTCAGCAAGCAGCCATGCTCGCGGGTGAATACCTCGCTCAACGCGGACGGGATGGAAAGAAACTGCAGCCATTGTTCGGGAAATACGTCGCGTGGTCCGCAGTGAAACCATGGCTCACCGCTCGATTCCTCTTCTTCGTTGCGCGGCCGCGGCAAATCCCGGAACGCGCAGTCCGATACCAAGCATATTTCATCGTAATCGTAGAAGATGACCCGGCCGTGGCTGGTGACGCCGAAGTTCTTCAGCAATAGATCGCCCGGAAAGACATTGCTTGCGGCCAGATCGCGCAACGCGTTGCCGTAGTCGACGATTGCCGACTCGGCAGCGGCGGGTTCAGCTTCGCGCACGAATAAATTGAGCGGCCGCAAGCGCCGCTCGATGTAGCAGTGCTCGACGATCAGATCCTCGCCTTCCAGGCGGCAGCTTTCTTTGGCTTGCTGCAGTAATTCCTCGGCCAGGGCGGGCATGAAACGCGCGCGCGGCAGCCTCAGCCGCTTGAATTCCTGCGCGTCGACCAACCGGCCGGCGCGGTCGTGACGAAATACGAATTGGTAGCGTTCCATGACTTCAGCGCGGGTGGTGTGCTTCGGTGCTCCGAACCTGTCGCGTATCACCTTGAATACCAGGTCATGCGAGGGCAGCGTGAAAACAATCATGACCAGGCCGGGATCTCCAGGCGCATGGACGAAACTATCGATGGATTTGTCCAGGTGGCGCTGCAGCGCGAAGTAGCGCTCCGTCTTGCCCTGTTTGGCACGGCCCAGCACGGTGTAGAGTTCATCGACGGACTTGCGCGGCATGAACGATCGCAGCAGCGTGATGGCCGCGCTGACCACGGGCAGATCGACGTGAAAATAGCTGCGGGAATAGCCGAACAGGGAACCTACGTCGGCGCGCGACAGCATCACGGCATCGATGCGCACGCTTTTCTGCGCGATGCTGAACGCCAGCACGAATGGAGTAATGGTGCCATCGCCGATCACGCGGCCCACCGCGAAGGCCTGCATGCGGCGGTAGAACACCGGTTCGATCAATTCGATCGACTCGGGCGCGCCGCTAATTCGGCCGGTCGCGAAAAAGCGGCCGATTTCCGCGCTGATGTGGTGTACGGTCGAATCCATGTCGACGAGCGCGGCGCTGAACGGCAGGTCCACCAGAATTTCGCGAACCGCGGCCGGCAGGGAGGCGCCCACCCGATAGACGCGAATCGGCACCGATCCGGAGGCGCGGCCCGCCGTGGTCGCGCAAAATTCCACGGCTTTGTTGACGCCGACCGTGCCGAACAAGTCGCGGGTCACCGAATTGAAGAACGTGTGATAAAAGTCGGCGTCGGGGCGCCGTGCGACCAACCCTGCATAATCGCATTTGATGTCGGACCAAAGTGCGGCATCGACGCGCTGTGCCGCCAGTTGGCCCCCGACCGATGCGACGCAGCGCGCCACCCTCTCTTCGTACAGTTCGATTCGTTCCACGGAGTCGAGCTTCGCCGCGTGCCAATCCTCGGCGAGGAAGTTTCCCGCTGCGCGCCGCGTGATGCGGCCGAACTCCTCGTTATAGAGGCGAAAGTGTTCGGCGATCTGCGCCGCCGTGGCGGCAGCGAGGTCCGCGCGCAGGTGCATTCTCTGCTCTAGGCCACCACGCGTTCAGGCTTTTGCATCGCGTGGAATTGTTCGGTCTCGGTGCTGCCGGCCATGGCGACGGTCGAACTCTTGGCGCTGATCGCCGTCTGCACCGCGTCGAAATAGCCGGTGCCGACGAATGCCTGGTGCTTGGTTGCGCGGTAGCCGGACGCTTCCTGGCCGAACTCGCGCTGCTGCAGCCGCGAATAGCCCAGCATGCCATCGGCGCTGTAGGCCGAGGCCAGTTCGAACATCGACAAATTCAGTGCGTGCCAGCCCGCCAGCGTGATGAATTGGAAGCGGTAGCCGAGCGCAGCCAATTCCTCGCGCCACTTCTTCATTGCAGCGGCGTTGAGCTTCGCTGCCCAATTAAAAGACGGCGAGCAGTTATAGGCCAGCAATTTCCCCGGGAATTTGCCGTGAATCGCCGCGGCGAAGCGCTTTGCTTCGTTCATGTCGGGTCTGGAGGTTTCACACCAGATCAGGTCGCAGTAAGGCGCATATGCCAGGCCGCGGGCGATGGCTTGCTCGATGCCGGCCTTGACGTAGAAGAACCCTTCGCTGGAACGCTGACCCGTGAGGAAGGCTTGGTCGCGCGGGTCATGGTCGGTCAGCAGCAAGTCCGCGGCATCCGCGTCGGTGCGCGCGATGATCACCGTGGGCACGCCCATCACATCGGCCGCCAGGCGTGCCGCCACGAGCTTGTTGATGGCTTCGGCCGTCGAAACCAGTACTTTGCCGCCCAGGTGTCCGCATTTTTTGGCGGACGACAGCTGATCCTCGAAGTGCACGCCGGCCGCGCCGGCGCGTATCAATGCCTTGGTTAGTTCAAAGGCATTGAGATTACCGCCGAAGCCGGCCTCGGCGTCGGCAATGATGGGCGCCAACCAATCGATGTCGGACTTGCCATCCATGTGATGAATCTGGTCGGTGCGCAGCAACGCATTGTTGATGCGATCGACCATCTTCGGTACCGAGTCGACCGGATAGAGGCTTTGATCCGGATAGACCTCTCCGGCGGAATTCGCGTCGCCCGCGACTTGCCACCCCGAGCAGTAGATGGCCTTCAAACCGGCTTGCACGGTCTGGATGGCCTGATTGCCCGTCATGCAGCCCAAGCCCGCCACCACAGGTTCGGTATGCAGCAGCCGCCAGAATTTTTCGGCACCGAGCCGCGCGAGCGAGTATTCGATTTTGACGGACCCGCGCAGCCGTGCAACGTCGGCCTCGCTATAAGGGCGTTCCACATCCTGCCATCGACCGTTCGGTTGTGCGCTCATCAATGCTCCTAAAAGTCTGCTTGCCTAGGTTGATGCTGCAAGCTTAAAGTGTTTAAAGCGAGGATTTACACATTAGAAATTTCACAGTGTGAATTTCACACGAGACCACCAATGGCCGGCCTGATTCGCCAGGGACATTTCCTCGGGGCAAAACTGCGATCGCTGCGCAAGCGCAATGGTTTGACCTTGGATGAGCTGTCCGCGCGCTGTGTGCAAATCGACGCGGTTGCGGCACCCTCGGTGTCCTACCTGAGCATGGTTGAGACCGGCAAGCGCATGCCTTCGGCCGGAATGCTGGACATGTTGGCGGGCATTTTCAGCAAGGACGCCCGCTGGTTCCTGGATGAGAACACCGCTGTGGAGGCCGCGCCTCCGCCTCGCCAACGCGGCGGTCTCGAGGCCATGCCCTTGGAGCCGGCATTTCTGTTCTCGCATGAACTGTTGCAGAACGCCCTGCCCGAGCTGCTCTCGCAGACCGGCACCACGGGCCGGCAATTCGCGCAACTCCTGATACGGGTGTGGCAGGAGACGCGGCACAATAATTTTCCCGATATCGAGCGGGCCGCCGAAGAGTGCGGCAATCGTCAGATGCCTTTGACGCTCGATGCCGTCATCGCGATCTGCAAGCTGCATGGCTTGGAGATCAAGTGGTTCGACGGCGACGGCCGCAAGCCGGGCGGGGCGCCGGTTCGTTCCCGCTTCGAGGCGCCTGGCACGGTGCTGGTCAACAAGCGTCTGCGCAGTCAGCAGGAACGATTGAAGTACGAGTTGGCGTTCTTTGTCGGCCACAAGATTCTGCACAACGGCGATGGCATGATATCGCCGCACAGTGCGGCGCAAGCGGGCGACGCAGAGACGCCGGGTTCTGCCGGAGGCATGGGGGCGCAAGATGTGCTCTATGCGTGGCGCGACTTCGAGTGCAGTTTTTTTGCCGGCGCGCTGCTGTGCCCGCGCATTCCCTTTCGCCGCTTCCTAATTCGCGAATCGCATAATGTCAGCGCCTGCCACAAGGTTGGCGTGACCCCGGCGCTGGTGATGCGGCGTATGACGGCCGTTTCCCCGTATCGGCATTGGCATTTCTTCGATGCCTACCCGCCCGGCTACCTGCGGGCGGTCTACCGCGGCAACGGCATTCCGCTGCCATGGGGCAACATGAGCCTGGTTTCGGATCCCTGTCCGCGCTGGGCGGTTTTTCGCCTGCTGCAGACTCCGGACGCACCCTCGGTGCATAAGCCCAAGTCGCAAATTTCGGTCATGCAAGACGGCAAGCGGGCGCGGCTGTATTGCTGCCATTCACTGCTGACGCGCGATGCTTTGGACGAATTGCACGTGTTGTCGGTTGGTGTGGACCTGTTGCCGGCACTGGACGCACAGGGCTTTGATGGCGAGGAAATCGTCGCGGCAGTCGCGCAGTCCTGCGGGCGCGGCGGCGGCGACGGTGCCATTCCTGCCTCTGCCTCCAGCGCGATTCGCGCCGCTTCGCAGGTGTTGAATATTTCGTGGATTGCGGATGCGCTCGGCTCCAAGGCCAGCGTCATCTGCCCGCGCAGCGTCGCGTGTCCGCGCCAGCCTCAGGGCTGCGCCTAGCGTGCTGCCCAAATCGCAGGGTGCGGGGCAGGTGCATTAATACGATTGCCGCAGTCACTCGATCGGCGCGTACATCTCGGTGCGCAGCTTTTCGACCGGCGTTTTGCCCGGATCATCCACATACCACGAGAACATCGGTCCTTTCGCTCTGAAGCCATGCGCCGCCATGTAGGCGATCAGCTGCTCGTGGGTTTTCGGCAAATCCTGGTAGGCGCCTACGTGCGTGGTTTTGAGTGCCTTGCCGGCATAGCTTTGCGCGACCCGCACGCCGTCCGCGCCGGCGACGTCGCCGCGATCCACCGGAATACCGGCATCGAATTTGTACGTGCCGGCCGTCATGTCAGCGTCAATTCCTACAGGTGGGCCGGCAGAGTGGAGCTTGTTCTTGACCATGAACTTGCCGATCTGCGCAAAGCCGTCCGTATAGGCTTTGCCAATTCCGTCCGGCGGTGCGGTCTCCGTGACCAGCAAGAGGGGTGTCGCAGCGAGTCGGATGGGTTCCGCAGTAAATGCCGCAATGTCCGCGTCCGGCATGCCTTCGACCAAGATTTTTAGCCTGTTGAGTCCGGTTGAGAAATCCTTGCCCAGCATGCTGTCCATCGTCAGACCAATGTAATGACCGATGGGATTCGCTCCCATGTCCAGCTCGACAGTCCAGGTAGCGCGGGTCATGGCGCCGTCGGGACTCAAGGTCAGCAGCGACTTCGCCACGCCCATCTCGCCGAAGTCCAGATCGCTGGCCACGGCTTTATTGGGTGTGGATGCCGTAATGACCTGGCTCCCGGATCCGACTTTTTCATTTCCCTTCCAGACGAGTCTGGCGCCCACGCCGTCGCGCGCGCCTTCCGTGCTCTGGATCATGTTGGGGTCTAAATCCTGCCAGGGAGACCATCTCGGGAACAGTACGAAGGAATTTACCGTCGCATAGACCAGGCTTGCGGGTCTATTGATCGCGACGGAGCGGGCCACCGTCACGTGACGCGGCAGCATCAGCCCGATGACAGCGAGCAGCACCACGACCCCGACCAGGCCGATCAGTATTTTTTTTAGCATGTAAGCTCCCGCAAAAGGCTCGCGGCGTCAGCCGGCGCCATTTTCTTCCAATTCGCCGGCCGCGCTTTGTACGTAGTTCGGCAACCCCATTTTTTCGATCAACCCAAGCTGTTCTTCAATGAAGTCGATGTGCTCTTCCTCGCTTTTTTGGATGTGCACCAATAGATCGCGGGTCACGAAATCCTTGACTGCCTCGCAGTGCCCGATGGCGGTCGTATACATCGGGTGCGCTTCCATTTCCCGACGCAGGTCGCACTGCAGTATCTCCTGGACATGCTCGCCGATGAACAGCTTGCCCAGATCCTGCAGGTTCGGCAGCCCATCCAAAAAAAGAATCCGCTTGACCAGGCGGTCCGCGTGCTTCATCTCATCGATGGATTCCTCGTACTCTATTTTCCCGAGCCGCTTCATGCCCCAGTTCTCGAGCATGCGTGCGTGCAGGAAGTATTGATTCACCGAGGTGAGTTCGTTTTTCAGCGCCTGATTGAGGAAATTCAATACTTTTGCGTCACCTTGCACGGCTAGCCCCTCATTCGATTTGCACGGGAATTTTAAGCCCGGATTGTAAGCCCGAACTCAAGCCGCAAGAAATTTGAATTGGCCGCTAAACCGCGAATTCGGCGGCGGCGGACGAGAACAGCGCGGATCGCGAGGAGTCGCATGCTTTCAGGGAAGAAGCTAAGGCCGATTTGGCCTCAGGCAGGCACTTGCCGCAGCAGGTTCCCACCCCCAGATTGCGGGTCAGATCGCGCAACGAACTTGCTCCGCCTTTAACGGCGCTATGGATCTGTCGGTCTGAGACGGCTTTGCATAGGCAAATGATCATGGGCTTATTGTGAACGCGAATGCGAATGATTGTCAATACCGTACAACTGTCGCCGATCACGGTTTCGCTGCGTCATCTCATTATGTTTAACTTGTGCTGGGACTGGGACGCCCCGGCCGCACTCGCCGGGCCATGCTGTCTTTTGGATGTGGGACAAAAAAAGTGTTAAAGAACAATAAGTTGTGCAATCATCGAATTGCTGTTTTTGCATCGTTGCTCCTCGCAGGCTGCGGCAATTCCGGCGGACCCCAGGCTTCGCCACCGCCCCAAGTCAGCGTGGCTCAGGTGCTCGTCAAGCCGGTCAAAGACTGGGACGAATTCACGGGGCGATTGCAGGCGGTCGAGACCGTCGAGATACGGCCGAGAGTATCCGGCTACATCGATAAGGTGGCCTTCGCCGAGGGCAGCCTGGTCAAGCGTGGAACGCTGCTGTTCGTCATCGATCCGCGACCTTATCAGGCCGAGTACGACCGTGCTGCCGCCGATCTCAAGCGCGCCAAGACCGCCTTGGACCTCGGCCGCATCGAATTGACCCGCGTGCAGCGGCTCAAGGACAGCGGCGCGGTTTCCCAGGAAGAATTGGACCAACGTAAGAGTGCGGTGGCGCAAACCGAAGCCGACGTCGCCGGCGCCGATGCCGCGCTCGAAGCGGCCTCGCTCAATCTGAATTTCACCAAGGTCACAAGCCCCATCGATGGGCGCGTCAGCCGCGCCGAAGTAACCCGCGGCAATTTGGTCACCGGCGGCAGCAATGGCGGCACCTTGCTCACATCGGTGGTGTCGATGGATCCGATCTATCTGTATTTCGATGCCGATGAGCAAAGCTATCTGCGCTACACGCAAATGGCACGCAGCGGCGGGCGTCCGGGCTCGCAGGAGTCCGGCAGGCCGGTGCAAGTCGGCCTCGCCAACGAGGAGGGCTTCCCGCACGCCGGCACGGTGGACTTCATCGACAATCAATTAAATCCTCAGACCGGTACCATTCGCGCTCGCGCGGTCCTTCCGAACAAGGACGGGCAATTCACGCCCGGCATGTTTGCGCGCGTGCAACTGCTCGGCAGCGGTGTGTATTCCGCGGTCTTGATCGACGATCGCGCCGTCAATACCGATCAAAGCCAGAAGTACGTCCTGGTGCTCGGCGCCAATAACCAAATTGAGTACCGCAAGGTCAAGCTCGGCCGCGTGATCGATGGTCTGCGGGTGGTGAAGGAGGGTCTCAAAGCCGGCGACGTCATCGTCGTGAACGGAGCGCAGCGCGTGCATCCCGGAGTCACGGTCGCACCGCAACGGGTGACCATGGGCGCCGATAGTGCGGTTGCCGCGAGCTAGAGCCGATCGATGAACATATCTTCGTTCTTCATCGAGCGGCCGATATTTGCCACCGTGCTGGCAATATTGATCACGGTTGCGGGTTTGCTCGCCATGCCGAATCTGCCGATCAGCGAGTATCCGGAAATCGTTCCCCCAACGGTGGTGGTCAGCGGCCAGTATCCTGGAGCATCGCCGAAAACCATCGCCGAAACGGTCATCACGCCGCTCGAGCAGCAAATCAACGGTGTGGAAAACGCGATCTACACGAATTCCACCGCCACTCCGGACGGCACTTTTTCCATCACCGTGACTTTCAAGCTGGGCACCGATTTGGATATCGCGCAGGTGCAGACTCAGAACCGCGTGGCGCAGGCCGACACGCGCTTACCGGAGGTGGTGCGGCAAATCGGCCTGGTTACCCAGAAACGCTCGCCCGACCTGACCATGGTGGTGTTCTTGAAGTCGGGCGACGGCCGTTATGACTCGTTGTACTTGCGCAATTACGCCGTGATTCAAATCCGGGATGTGTTGGCGCGAATTCCGGGCATGGGCGATGTGCGCGTCTTTGGATCCGGCGATTACGCCATGCGGTTATGGCTCGATCCCGGAAAGATTGCCGCGCGCAACATGGACGTCGACGAGGTGCTGGCGGCGGTCCGCGAGCAGAACGTGCAGGTCGCCGCGGGACAAATCGGCGGGCAGCCGGCTCTGCCCGGAACTCAGTTCCAGTACATCGTCAATGCTCAAGGGCGGCTGCAAACCGAGCAAGAGTTCGGAAACATCGTGGTGAAGAGCGGTGCCAACGGCGAGACGACGTACCTGCGCGACATCGCCCGGATCGAACTGGGGCCGGATAACTATGCATTGCGCAGCATGCTGGACGGCGGCCCCGCGGTTGCGATTCCAGTTTTTCAATTGCCCGGCGCGAACGCGCTGCAGCTCTCCGATGCGGTGCGCGCCAAGATGAAGGAACTCGCGAAGAGCTTCCCCGAGGGCGTCAGTTACGAGATCGACTACGACCCCACCGTTTTCGTGCGCAGCTCGATCGAGTCTGTGGTGCACACCTTGTTCGAGGCCGTGCTGCTCGTCGTGTTGGTCGTCGTGGTGTTTCTGCAGACCTGGCGCGCCAGCGTCATCCCGTTAGTTGCCGTGCCGGTCGCCATTATCGGAACCCTGGCGGCATTGCTGCTGGCCGGATTCACCATCAACTCGCTCACGCTGTTCGGCCTGGTACTGGCGACCGGCATCGTCGTGGACGATGCCATCGTGGTGGTGGAGAATATCGAGCGCAAGATCGAGCAGGGATTGAATCCACACGCCGCGGCGCATGCCGCCATGGGCGAGGTCACGCGCCCCATCATTTCCATAGCTCTGGTGCTCTGCGCGGTATTCGTTCCCGTGGCATTTGTTTCCGGTCTGACCGGCCAATTCTACCGCCAGTTCGGCATAACCATCGCGGCCAGCACCATCATTTCGACCTTCAATTCGCTGACGCTGTCGCCGGCATTGGCGGCGCTGCTGCTCAAGCCGAGAAACTCACAACCTGACGCATTTCAGCGCGGCATCAACAAGGTGCTCGGCGGATTTTTCCGCGTGTTCAACCGCGGTTTCGAGCGCGGCTCGGAGCGCTACGGTCGTGGCGTGCGGCGGCTCACCGCGATTCGAGTCGCCGTGCTCTGCGTGTTCGCAGCCTTGTTGTTCGGCACCTGGGGCATGTTTCGGCTGGTACCCGGCGGCTTCATTCCCGCGCAGGACAAGCAGTATCTCATCGGCATTGTTCAGCTGCCCGATGCCGCCTCGCTGGATCGCACCGAAAATGTCGTGCGGCGCATGTCGGCGCTGGCCAAGGAGACACCCGGTGTCGATCATGTCATCGGATTTTCCGGGCTGTCTGTGCAGGGATTCGTGAATTTGAGCAATGCGGCGGTGCTGTTCTTTCCGCTCAAACCCTTCGGAGACCGCACCAGCAAGAGCTTATCGGCAGCTGCCATTGCTCAAGAGCTCAACAAAAAGTTCTCCAGCATCCAAGATGCCGTCATTTTTGCCGTGCCGCCGCCGCCGGTGCAGGGGCTGGGCACCACGGGCGGTTTCAAGCTCTATCTGCAAGACCGTGCGGCGCATGGTTACGACGAGTTGGCGCGCGTGACCGCCGAGGTCTTGAGCAAGGCCCGCCAGCAGCATGAGTTGAATCCTTTCGCCACCTACACGACCTTTCAGAACAGCGTCCCGCAGCTGTTCGCGGATGTCGATCGGGTCAAAGCCAAGCGCGAGGGCGTTCCGTTGTCTTCGGTGTTCGATACATTGCAGGCCTATCTGGGGTCCGTCTATATCAACGACTTCAACCGCTTCGGACGCACCTATCGCGTCTATGCGCAAGCGGAAGCGCAATTTCGCAATCAACCCGAAGATATTGCCAACTTGAAGATGCGCAACGCCAGCGGCGATATGGTGCCCATGGGTGCGGTGGCGGACATCCGCTTCGAGGCAGGCTCCGACCGCGTCTCGCACTACAATGTGTATTTGGCCTCCGACATCAACGGTCAAGCCGCCGCCGGCGTCTCCTCGAGCCAGGCCACGGCGGCCATGGAGCGTGTGCTCAACACAACATTGCCGAATGGCTTCGGCTATGAATGGACCGATTTGACCTTCCAGCAAAAGACGGCGGGAAATACCGCGCTGATCGTTTTTCCCATCTGCGTCATGCTGGTGTTTTTGATTTTGTCGGCGCAGTACGAGAGCTGGGCGTTGCCGCTGGCCGTAATCCTCATCGTGCCGATGTGTCTCTTATCGGCCATGGTTGGCGTGTGGCTCAAAGGGTCGGACAACAACGTGCTCACTCAGATCGGCTTCATCGTCTTGGTGGGACTGGCCTGCAAGAATGCCATTCTCATCGTCGAGTTCGCGCGCGCACGCGTCGAGCATGGCCTCGCGCCGGTCGAGGCGGCGATCGAAGCGTGCCGTTTGCGGCTGAGGCCGATTCTCATGACTTCCTTCGCCTTCATCATGGGCGTGATTCCGCTGGTAATCGCCAGCGGTGCCGGCAGCGAAATGCGCCAGGCGATCGGCATCGCGGTGTTTGCGGGTATGTTGGGCGTAACCTCGTTCGGACTGTTCCTGACCCCGGTATTTTTCGTGACCATCGAGTCCTGGCTGGCACGGCGCAAGCAGCATCCCGACTACCTGCAGCCGCTGTCCGCCGGCGAGGAGACACCGCGTGCGTAACTGGGCCGCCGCCGCGGTGATTCTGCTCAGCGGATGCGCAGTGGGCCCGAACTACCGCCGTCCGGACACACCGCTGGATCCGCACTTTGCCAACGCGGCCGAGCCGGGATTCGCCGAGAGCGGTGCGGTCGCTCACTATTGGACCAGCTTCGCGGACCCGGCACTCGATGGCCTCATCGCAGATGCGCTGGCGCACAACAAGGACTTGAGCGCCGCGGAAGCGAATTTGCGCGCGTCGCGTGCGGCGCGCCGACTGACCGGCTTCGACCAGTATCCCACGGTCAATCTGGCGGCGGGCTATACGCACAACTTGGATTCGCAGGAACAATTGCCCGGCGTCGACATGCACGACCGGGAGTTCGATGCGGCGCAAGGCGGATTCGACGGCTTATGGGAACTGGATCTGTTCGGCCGGGTGAGACGCAACGTCGAGGCGGCTCGAGCCGACGTCGGCGCGGCCGCCGCAACGCTGCAGGATGCGCGGGTGAGCGTCATCGCGGAAGTCGCGCGCGACTATTTCATTCTGCGTGGTTTGCAGGACGAGTTGGCGCTCACGCAGCGTAATGCAGACAATCAGTTCAGCTCACTGAAGCTGACGCGCACGCGGCTGGAAGCGGGCAGGGGCAATGAATTGGACACCTCGCGCGCGGAAGCGCAATGGCAGACGACGGTGGCGTCCATCCCCAGCTTGCAGGCAACGATCGCCACCACCAGCTACCGCTTGAGCGTGCTCACCGGGCGTCAGCCCACGGCCCTCAGCGCGAAGCTATCTTCGCCGGCGCCGCTGCCGGCGTTGCCGCCGCTCAATGCGATTGGTACGCCGGAGCAATTGCTGCGGCGCCGGCCGGATGTGCGCGCGGCGGAGCGGCGCCTTGCAGGGGCCACGGCGCGAGTCGGCGTCGCGGTGGGCGATCTATTTCCCAAAGTCACGCTGGTGGGGCAGGTTGGATATTTTGCACCGACGTTCGGCGATTTCGGCCAGAGCGAGGCGCGCTTTTTTTCTGTCGGGCCGAGCATTTCGTGGGCTGCGTTCGATCTGGGACGCGTGCGCGCGCGGATCAGCTCCGCCAAGGCGCAAACCGATGCCGCGCTTGCGGCCTACGAAGGCGCCGTGCTCGGCGCGCTCGAGGATACGGAGGGAGCTTTGATAAGCTACGGCCGCGCACAGTCGAGGCGCGATGCCTTGCAGGTGGCGGCCGCGGCAAGCGACAAGGCCGCGGATCTTGCGCGCCGCCGCTTCGAGGGCGGCCTGATCGACTTCCTGGAGGTGCTCGATGCTGAACGCACGGCATTGAGCGCGGAGTTGCTGTTGTCGCAGAGCCGGACGGATGCGGCGACCTCGTTGATTGCCGTTTACAAGGCATTGGGCGCCGGCCGGCAGGCCGCTCCTGAGGGAAAATGAAAATCTATTCATGGAACGTCAACGGCATTCGCGCCGTGCACAAGAAGGGCCTCTTCCAGTCATTTCTGGAGGCTCACCAGCCCGACATTCTCTGCCTGCAGGAGACCAAGGCAGAACGCGGTCAAATTGAGATCGAGTTGCCCAATTACCGCGAGTACTGGAATTCGGCGGTGAAGAAAGGCTATTCGGGAACGGCGATTTTTTCCAAGCAGGAACCGCTGAAAATCATCAATGGATTCCCCAATGAATTTGCCACGCGTTTTACCTTCGCCGACGAGCTGAAACGCGACAGCGCGGAGGAAGGCCGGGTCATCACCGCGGAGTTTGCCGATTTTTACGTAGTCACCGTCTATACGCCGAATGCCAAAGACGACTTGAGCAGGTTGGCGCTGCGGCACAAACACTGGGATCCCGCATTCCTCGCCTACTGCAGCCAATTGGAAAAGAGCAAACCCGTCATATTTTGCGGTGATCTCAATGTCGCCCATACCGAGCTTGATCTTGCGAATCCCAAGCCCAATCGAGGCAAGAAGGGGTTCACCGACGAGGAACGTGCAGGCTTTCAGGCCATCATCGACGCAGGCTTCGTCGACACGTTCAGACTGTTCACGCAGGGAAACGGGCACTATTCATGGTGGAGTCACTTCGCCAACTCGCGGGCGCGCAACGTCGGATGGAGAATCGACTACCTCATGGTCTCATCCAGGCTGCGCGATGCGGTCAAGAGCGCGCAAATCCATCCAAAGGTTTTAGGCAGCGATCACTGCCCGGTGAGCATCACGCTGGATGCAAATTTCTAAAGCGTTTCGATGACGGTGGCAATGCCCTGACCTCCGCCGATGCACTGGGTCGCGAGGGCGTAGCGGCCGCGCGTGCGCGCCAGCAGCGAGGCGGCTTTGCCGGTGATGCGCGCGCCGGTTGCGCCCAAGGGGTGGCCGAGCGCCATACCGCCGCCGTCCAGATTGACCCTGGCTGGATCAAGCCCTAGTTCCCGGATGCAGGCGAGCGCCTGCGAGGCGAAGGCTTCGTTGATCTCGATCACATCGAGCGCGTCGACCTTCAAGCCGGCACGCGCCAACGCCTTGCGGGCGGCCGGGATCGGCCCGATACCCATCACCGCTGGGTCGCAACCGACGGTGGCCGCGGAGCGAATGCGCGCCAGCGGATGCAAACCGTGGCGTGCCGCGAATTCCTCGCTCGTGACCAAAACCGCCGACGCGCCGTCGGTCAGCGGCGAGGAGGTCCCCGCCGTAACCACGCCGTCTTCGGCAAAAACCGGCTTCAGCGCCGCCAGCGCCTCGAGCGACGTGGAGGGGCGGATGCACCCATCTTCGGACACCAGTTCGCCGGATTCGAGCCGAATCGGCACAATCTCGTCGCGCAACCGTCCCTGCTCGCGCGCCTGCGCCGCCTTGCGATGCGAATCGACGGCCATGACTTCCTGATCGTGCCGCGCAATGTTGTAGCGTTTCGCGACATTTTCCGCGGTCTGTCCCATGCTGATGTAGGCATCCGGAAAGCGGCTCAACAATTCCGGATTCGGCGACCGATTGAATCCCCCTTGCGGAACCATGCTCATCGATTCGACGCCGGCGCAAAGATACGCCTCGCCGATGCCGGCTTCGATTTGCGCAACGCCGATATGAATCGCAGACATCGACGAGCCGCAAAAGCGGTTGAGCGTCATGCCGCCGACTTCCAGCGGCAGGCCCGCCAGCAGCACCACGATGCGCGCAATGTTCGAGCCCTGAGGGCCTTCCGGATAGGCGCAGCCCACGATCACGTCCTCGATCAAGGCGGGGTCGAGCCCGGTCCGTTCGATGAGACCTTTGACGACTTGCGCCGCAAGGCTATCGGGACGCACCGCGGCGAGCGGACCCTTGCGGGCAAAGGTTTGGGGAGAGCGTGCGTAGGCGGCAATCACAGCTTTCATGATTTACTGATTGTACATGCGCGCCGCGCGCACGGAAAATGACGCCTAGCCGATAAAGGGGTTTACGATGACGATCCTGCTGTTGTTCGGGTCCAATGTTTTCATGACATTTGCCTGGTATGGGCATCTTAAATATGGCCACGACTGGCCGCTTTGGAAGGCGATTCTCGTATCGTGGGCAATTGCGCTGATCGAATACTGCATGGCAGTTCCGGCCAATCGGCTGGGCTTCGGCGTCTTTAGCGGATTTCAGCTCAAGATCCTCCAGGAAGCCATCACGTTGACGGTGTTCCTGGTGTTCGCCATGGTTTACCTCAAGGAGAAGATGGCGTGGAATTATGCCGTCGCTTTTGTTCTGCTGATCGCGGCTGCTGTGGTGGCGTTCGCCTTCAAGCCCGTGGCGGCATAGTGCACCAAGAAAGAGGGGGAGCCTGATCAGGCTCCCCTTTGTGCTGCAGTCCAGCGATCGAATTAATCGCTTGAGTTCAATTGCTAAGCAGGATGGTGATGCGGCGCGCAGTGAAGGTGTTGCCGGCCGTATCGTACTGTCCGTCCGCCGTCAAGCGCAGCGCGGTGGTCGTGCCATCCAAATCCACGCCTAACGCGGCTTCAAAGTCCGCGAAGCTGCTGAAGTTGTCCGTGCCGCGTCCATGCTGGCCGGTGATCGCGAACTGGGTCATTCCGGATGCGGCCCCCACGATCGACGGATCGCCCGCCAGGGATGTGATATCGATATCCCGCGGATCGACCTGAATGCGGTGGTGGCTGCCGATGCTCGAGTTCGACACGTCGAGATCGAGGTGAGTGGCGTCCATCGCCTTGAATGGGGCGATCGTGCCCGAGCTCCCCCAGTCGATATCCATCTGCGCGCCCTTGCCGCGATTGTCATTATCGTCATCGTTGTCGTCGATATCGCCCTGCGAACCAGCGGCTAGCGTGATCGCGTCAAAGTCCGGCGGCGTCGAGCCAAAGGGTGCGACAAAGCCGATTCCCATCAGCAAATTGCCGGCCGTGAAGTCAGTCAAAGATAAGTTTCCCGTGCCGATCACATACTTGGTTGGGTCGCTGACCGATCCCGCAGCCGAGCCCGTACCGGCAAAATCAAACAGCGATGCCGGCAGACGCTCGATGGAATCCAACCTGATCGTGATTTGCTTCGTGCCGATTGCATTGAGCGCGCCTTGTACTTGGCTGAAATCAAGCCGCACCCGCCCGGCTGCGGCATCCATGCTGACTTTCCCCGAGCCATCCTTTGTAGCGCTGCCGAAGGCGTCGATGAGCGATCCCACCGAGATCTCGGCAATGGTATGCGCCGGTGCGGCCGCCGTCTGGCCTTGCACCGTTACCGCAGTTGCCGCGGCGATGGTGACGGTGGAATTGCCTGCCATGAAGTTGTCGCCGCCATCATGATCATCGCCGTTGTCATGATCCTGCATATGCGCCCCGTGCACCGTCAAGCTATTGCCGCTTCGCGCGATGACGGTCCCCGATAGGTGATCTAGGCCGGCCCCCTCGACGCTGCTGCCTGCCAACACACGGGCCGCGGTGAAGGATTGAGTGTCGAGCTCCAGGCTGCCAAAGGCAACCGACAGGGTGTTCGACGGGAGCGCGGCCAACTGCGCGAGACCGGCCGCACCGACGGAGGGTGTGCCGTTGATCTCGAAAGCCGTCGTATCGCTGCTGTGAACCACCAGTGCGCTCAGCTTATCCTCGTGGTGTTCGTGAAAGGGATCGACCTGCACCGTGTAGGCGCTGTTTGCCGTATCCACGGAGGCGATCTCACCGCGCACCCGAATCTGCTTGTTGTCCATGGGCACCACGCTGGCGACCAGCACCGGGCTGACCGTCACCGTCTTAGCGCTCAAGTCGACCATATTGGACGCCAGCAAATTGAAATCGAAAGCGATGTGCGAGGTTTTCGCTGCATTCATCTGCAAATGATTCTTGTTGTCGAGCTGCACCATGAGCTGCAGTTGCGTGAGGGCCGCACCGGTCGAGTCCACCGGCTTGACCGCGACGCCGGTGCCCGAACCGTCATCGACCATGATGGAGGCGTTGGTGAAGTCCACGGTGACCTGTGCTGCCACATAATCGCCGGGCGGAATTTGCCGCGCGCTCAAAATTTCGCTCAAGTCGATCAGCTGCGCAAAGTCGACTGCGGTGGTCGCCGGCAGAGTTTCCACCTTGGTGCCGTCCGCCTTTTGAAGCTGCAGCGATACCAGGCTGACTTGATACGAGAGGAAATCGCCGGCCGCATCGGTCATGGTCACGACCATCGAGCCGCAAGCGGACGGCGTGCAGCTTGCGGGAGCCGCGGGTGATGCCGGCATCGATGCCGGAGACGAATACGACATGCCACCGCCGCAAGCACTCAAGGCGGTCATCAGCAAGGCACACGCGGCTGCAGGCAGCCAGCGGCGCAAAGTTACGCATGCATGAGTTGCACGTGGTGAGCACAGCATAGATATATCCTCGGTTTTGTTAGTTCTATGCATGTGTGCTCTTCCGCGTGCGCGCGGTTACCCGCCAGAGCGTCGTGACGCGGCGACAAAGGCGTGAAATTTGAGCGTCTGGTGAAATGAGAGGGCGGAAATTGCAGGCGGGACCGAGGCGTGGTTGCCACGCCTCCACGGTGCAATCTTTTGGCTACGGCACGACGGTCGTGAACAAGTACACCACGAAGATGACCAGCAGCACGATGCCGTGCAGGAGAATGGTTCTGCCGGTGCGCAGGGCGACGGCCGTGATGAAGAGCGACAGCATCAGCAGTACGGTGGCCTTCGCGTCGATGCCCAGCACCAGCTGCGTGTGCATGTAAACCGACAGGACACTGACCGCGGGGATGGTCAATCCAATGCTGGCGAGCGCCGATCCCAACGCAAGATTGAGACTGGTCTGCAGGCGATTCGCGCGCGCTGCGCGCAGCGCAGCCAAGCCTTCCGGCAGCAGCACAATTGCTGCGATGATCACGCCGACCACGGCGTTGGGTGCGCCGATGCGCAGCACAGCGGATTCCAAGCTGGGCGCGAGTTTTTTCGCCAGCAACACCACGGCCGCGAGACACGCCATCAGCAGTATCGTGCTGAACACCATCACGCTGTTGCTCGGCGGATGTATATGCGCGGCCGGGTCGTTCGCAGGTGCATCCTCGACAAAAATCCGCCGATGACCGATGGTCTGGGCAAACACGAACGCCGCATAGATGGCCAGCGATACGATGGCGATCAGTATGAGCTGGCTCGGCGAGTAGTAAGGACCCGGTGTAGTGACGGTGTAGTTCGGAAACACCAGTGCGAGGATCACGATGGCGGCCAACGCGACCAGCGCCGCGCTGACGCCGTCGAGACTGAACGACTGCTCGCGATGCTTCACGCCCCCGACCAGCAAACAGAGCCCGATGATGCCGTTCAGGATGATCATTACCGCGGCGAACACCGTGTCGCGCGCCAGCGCCGCGGCATCGGCGCCGCCGGCGATCATCAATGAAACGATGAGGGCAACTTCGATCAAGGTGACCGCGAGCGCCAGCACCAGCGTGCCGTAGGGTTCTCCAACGCGGTGCGCAACCACTTCGGCATGATGCACGGCCGCGAACACGCTGCCGGCGAGGCTCAAGGCGATAAACGCCACGAATAACCCGCTTGCGGCGAAGCCAAAACCGGCCGCCCCCATCACGACACACGCGGCGAGCGGCGCGGCAACGGTCCACAGCGGCATCTCGGCCGGCCATCGACTAGTGCGGGCGTCTGACGCCATGGTATCGGTTATTCTTCAGCAGGTATTGCCATCGCCTAGAGGGTGCGAAGATCCTCGCTCTGGCGTTTCAGATCCGAGAGGAATTTTTCCAGTTCGGCTTTACGCTCCGGGACGAGCGCACGGCCCGCTGGCGAGAGGACCCGGCCCGGCACTTTGTTGAGGTTGTCGTTGAGCATGGCCACGGCTTTTGGCCCGTCGGGATTGCCGCCATGCGGATCGACCAGCGCCATGATGCGCGCCACGCCGATCGCGCCCAGCCAATCGAGCGCGTCGGCGTCGTGCAGGTAGAGCGCCTCGGGGCCGATGGGATCGCGATAGTACATGTGCGTGCGGATCGCGCTCCGTACCGCATCGATTTTCTCCATCGGGAATCCGGTACCTTTCAATACCGCATCGACCAGACGAGCTCCGACATCCGAGTGATCGGACTTCGTGTCTTCCCACGGCGGAAATGCCGCCATGTCATGCAGATAGGAAGCGGCGAATAGCACATCATCATCGAACGCAACGTGGTCGGCCAAGGCCATTTCCCGGGCCAGTGCATAGTCGCGTAGGCAATGCGAGTATCCCCAGGCTGGATTCTTAAAATGGCTCAAGGCAAGTTCCCGCACGGCCGCTCGCCAACCCTGCGCCGGCGGCGCAGACGGTGCGGCAACAGCGAGCGACAAGGCGCCCGCCGAGAGCGCGATGAGCAATCCTAAAAACCTACGCATGCCCGTAATTCTACGCCAATGCCTCGTGGATCCGGCGGATTTGTGCCTCGGCCTGGGCGAGAATGCCGTTGCAATCGGCCGGCGTCACGCCGAGGCTCAAGAATGCATTGATCCCCTCGGTTCCCAGGGTTCTCGGCTCAGGCTGCGGCAACGCGTCGGCTAGCACCAGGCTGGCGATGAGCACATCAGCGAGGCTCGCCTCGTGTTTCCAGCGGCGATCCACGTCGCCTTGGTCGCCCACGGCATCGCACAGCTCCTCTGCGAATCCCCAGCTCAGGAGCACGGCTTTGCCGATCGAAGCCTGCCAGCCGCTGATCAGCTCCATCCAGGATTGCGCGTTGAGGAGTCCATTCGCGCCGCCGGCGGCGCGCGCCATGATGTAAAGCTTGCCGATCCCGTGCAGCAAGCCGGTCAAGAAAGCCTCATCGGTAGAGACCTTGGTTCGTGCGGCGACCAACTTGCAAAGGGACGCGACGGAAATGCTTCGGTTCCATAGCTCCGTGAGCGGCTGCGCGATGGATCTCAACGATGACTCATTTTTCATCTGCTGCATGGCGTAGGACATTGCCGTGCTTTGCACCAGCTGCTGCCCGAGCCGCGTGATGGCGGATCTTAAGTCGGCAAGCGGTCTGCCCGAACTGTTGAATGCGGCGGAATTGGCTGTCTGCAAGACGCGCGCGGCGAGCCGCGGTTCCGCACCCACGATAGTGACGACGCGGTCGGAGGTTGTGTTTGGGTCGGCCAACGCGTGGCTGATCCTGACGACGACATCGGGAAAGCAGGGCAGATCGACCGTGCCTTTGGAAACCTCGGTAGCGAGTTTCTGTAGAAACGCGAGCGCCGTGGCCCGTTCCTCGAGAGTTGCGGCGGCTTCGCTTGCGGGAAGCGATTCCGTACCGGAACGATATGTGGGGGCTGTCATATTTGGCATAAGCCCTGGAAATTCGGCAGCGCACGCCGGATCTTGAGCGTTCGCTAAGTCAAGACCGCTTCACTAAAGGCGCGCCCGGCAAGCCACGCGTGTATCTGTCCTATGATGGACAGCGCGATTGCTTCGGGCGTCGTTGCGCCGATGTCGAGGCCCACGGGCCCGCGAATTCGCGTGCTCAACAGATCCATGTCGGTTCCCAGTTCCTGCGCCAGACGGCGGCGGCGCGCCTTCGGCCCGAGCAATCCCACGTAAGCGGGTGCGCCTGCGGCCGCGAGTTCACGCAAGTAGATCTCGTCCGAAGGAAGATGATGGCTCATTACGACCACCGCGTGACAGCGCGCCAGATCTATTTCGGAACGCAGAGATTTTGGATTGATGACGTGCAGGTCGGCCCCCGGAAATCGTGCGGCCACGGCATAAGCCGGCCGATGATCCACCACCGACACGCGCCAACCCAGCGCGCGCGCCGTGTCGGCGACCGGCTGGGCATCGGGTGCGGCTCCGCAAATGAGCAAGTGCGGCGGGGGCGAGAGGGTCTGCACGAATGCGCGGGCACGTTCGGCGGCGGGCAGCGCTTCATCGTTGCGGTAAGTACCGAGGTGCCCGTGCGGCGAGTCATGCACCATGGCCAGGCACGCGGAGTCGCCGCGGTGCGTGGTGAGGACGGCCGAGGCCAGCGCCTGCTCCGCGGGGCTCGCGGGGCCCGCAGGCTCCAGCAAAACGCGCATCGTGCCTTCACAGCCCAGCCCCATGCCGAACAGCGTGTCGTCCGGTCCGCGAGTGTCGTACTCGACCGCGCGCGCGGCGCCGCTCTCCAGCACCTCGCGTGCATGAATCTGCAGGTCGGATTCCAGGCAACCACCGCTAAGTAGTCCGATGTAACTGCCGTCCGCCATCAGCAGCATGCGTGCGCCGGGCTTGCGGTAAGTGGATCCGGCGGTCGCGACAAGGGTCGCCAGCACGCGCGACGGATATGCCGCCGGGGCTTGTTGCAGCAGCAGTTCCAGGCTGGTATCGAGACGAACTTTCATGGCCCATTGTTCCATATGGGCGGCCGGCCGGCCTCATACGATCGGCATCACACAAGTCCTACGTGGGACTGTGGACCCCATATCGGTTACTTCAGACGCTATCGCAGATACTGCGCCAAGTTACTAAATCTGTACATGATTATGTCCAATAGCAGCCGGTTTGCGCGATGCGATTGCCGCCTGGGTAGTTGCTTAGCATGACGACGGCAGCCTGGATTCCGGCAGCGCTTCGGCGACGATCGCTGTGGCTGGCGGCGGGCGGCTCATTGCTTCTGGTCCTGGTCATTGTGCTCGCCTCGAGCCAACAGGACTGGCGCAGCCGGGCCGCGAATCTCGAGCGCGAAAACACCGGTTTACAGCTCGCACAGCTGGCGGAGGAATTGACCGCGCAGTCCGAACGCCTCGCGGAGCATGCCCGCGAGCTGGCCGAATCCGACGCGGCCATCCGCCTGGTGCAAGAGACCACCGATCCTTCCGCCGACCGCCTGGAACTTGCCGATATGTCACGGCGCAGCGTGAATTCGCTGCTCGTGCTAACGGCCCTGCGCACGGTGCGCTTCAGCGTCACGATTGCGGACGGACAACTCAATGAGCAACCGCCTGATCCGGCGTTGCTGCAGATTGTTGAATCCATGCCGGCGCAAGCCGACACCGGTCGAGCGTCCCCGGTTTCGACCTTTAAAGACGATCGCTGGATCGCGGTGCGCCCGATCATCGGCCATTCCTCGCCCGCGGTCTTGGGATGGCTGGTGGCGAGCCGCTCGCTAACCCCGGCGCTGATCTCGAAATTGGCGCTCGCCGTGGGTGGAACCCTGGACCTGCAGCCCTCCACAGACTTCGGGCTGCCGCGCGCAAAAACGGCCGACGCCGCGGAAACCGCGGACGAGTTCAGCGTTGCCACGCGATTGTCGCGCCTGGATTCATCAGGCCTGGTCGCGTTGCGCGACGCCGGCGGTCAGGTGGTTCGCGTCTTGCGGCTCACGCACGCCCAAGATGCCGCCGCCATGTCGCTTGCAGCGGCGGATTCCGGCGGCGGCCTGAAGGGTTATCTGCTGGCTGCGCTGTTGGCGTTGATGGCGATCGTCGGCGGCGTCGCCTTGGCACTGAGACGCTACTTCCGCCATCAGCGTTCCGTCGATGCGCGCTACAAGGCACTCATCGACCAAGCCAACGACGGCATCGTCATCGTCGATGCTCATACACATCAAGTGCTTTACACCAATCCTGCTTTCTTGAGCCGCTTGGGCTATTCTAACGAGGAAGCGCAGGCGCTGGCGCTGACCGATATCTTCGTCGACGGCAACGCCACTCCCGACAGTGTCTTGTCGCGGCTGATCGAAGCGGACTCGCAGATGCCGATCAATCTGCAGCAGCGCTGCAAGAACGGATCATTCTTCGACACCGAAGTACGATGCAATGCCCTCGATGTCGACGGTCGCGACGTGCTTGGCTACGTCACACATGACGTTTCGCTGCGTAGAAAGGCCGAGCAGCAACTCATCGAGAATCAGCAGCGCCTCGACAAGATGGCGCATCACGATCAATTGACCGGCTTGCCGAACCGCCATTACCTCACCGCCTTCTTGCCGCAGGCAATCGACGAGGCCAAGGCCGCCAATACCATGCTGGGCGTGGTGTTTCTGGACTTGGACCGGTTCAAGCACATCAACGACACGCGGGGCCACGAGACCGGCGACAAGCTCCTGCAGGAAGTGGCTGGCAGGCTGCGCAGCTGCGTTCGCGATTCGGATGTGGTCATCCGCATGGGCGGAGATGAGTTCGTCGTCGTGTTCCGCAACGTCAAAAATTACGATGAAGTGACTCTGGGCGCCGGCCGCATCATCGAGACATTGAATCGCCCGATCATCATCGATCGCCACCCGCTGCAGACCACCGGCAGCGTCGGCGTCAGCCTGTACCCCAGGGATGGCGCCAACATGATCGAGCTGCTCAAGCATTCAGACACGGCGATGTATCAGGCCAAGGATCGCGGCCGCAACAATGTGCAGATGTTCAGCCACGCCATGAACCGCAAGCTCAAGCATCGCGTGGCGGTCGAGGCGTCGTTGCGCGAAGCGCTGCGCTTGAAGCAGCTGGACGTGCATTATCAGCCCTTCGTCAATTTGATCACGCGAAAAATCGTCGGATTGGAGGCACTGATGCGCTGGTCGCACCCGGTGCACGGCATGATTCCCGCCGATCAATTCATTCCTGTGGCCGAGGAAACCGGATTGATCGTGCCCATGGGCAATTTCGTGCTGCATCGAACTTTGCAGACCATGAGCGCATGGCGCAAAGCAGGCATTCCGCTGGTGCCGGTCTCGCTCAACGTTGCGCCGGCGCAGCTGCAGCGGGGCGAGCTGCAATCCACGATCTCAACGCTGCTGAAGTCGCACAATCTCCGGCCGGAAATTCTGCAGCTGGAGATGACCGAGCGGGCGGTGTTCGATTCCCACACTCCTGCCGGCGAAAATCGCCAGGACACCATGGCGCGGTTGCGTGATCTGGGCATCAAGATCGCCATCGATGACTTTGGGACGGGCTACTCGAGCTTGAGCTACCTCAAGAATTGGCGCGTCGATGCCCTGAAGATCGACCGCAGCTTCGTCCGCGATCTGGTGACCGATTCAAGCGACCTTGCAATCGTCAGCGCCATCATCGCGATCGCCCGGCACTTGCACATCGAAGTGATCGCCGAGGGCATCGAGGCTTATCAGCAGGTTGAGATTTTGAGGCGCTTGGGCTGCTCCATCGGGCAAGGATTTCTGTTCGCGCGGCCGATGCCCGCCGATGACATATTGAAGCTGCTGCGCAGTGACGCAGAGCCGCCGAAGGAAGAAGAAGAGGACATGTTGGCCGTGTTCAGCGCCGGACGCGGCTAGAGCGCAGCCGCACACCGGGTTCATGCGCTCTCCCCGAGCGCGCCCTCCCATTTGGCGACCAAGGCGGAAGCGACCGCGTTACCGAGCACGTTGGTGGCGGTCCGTCCCATGTCGAGGACGTGATCCACAGCAATCACGAACACCAATCCTTGCTCAGGCAGCCCAAAATAGGTCAACGAGGCCGCGATCACCATCAATCCGGCGCGGGGTACGCCGGCGATTCCCTTGCTCGTGACCATGAGAATCAGCAACATGATGATTTGTTGATGCACGCTGAGGTCGATGCGATAGATCTGCGCGATGAAAAGTACTCCAAACGCGCAGTACATGGCTGAGCCGCAGAGATTGAAGGAATACCCCAGGGGCAGCACGAACGAAGCGATGCGGGTGCTTACTCCGAACGACTCCAGACGTTCCAAGGTCTGCGGGTACGCGGCCTCGGAACTGGAAGTGGAGAACGCCAGCAGCAGCGGCGAGCGGATTGCCGTAAGCAGCCGCAGAGCTCGCCGGCCTATGCCTGCATAAAGAACCACGGTGAAGAACACCCATAGAAGCACCAAGGCCAGATAGAAGCTGCCGATGTATTTCGCGTACACCAGCAAGACATTCAGCCCTTGGCTCAAGACCGTGGCGGCGAGCGCGGCAAAGATTGCCAGGGGCGCCAATGCCATGACGTACCGGGTCACCCTCAAAATGACGGCGGCAATCTCCTCTATGATGTCGATGAGCGTCTTGACCTTGGAACCGAGGCTCGACGCTGCGGCGCCAAAAAACACGGAGAACACCACGATCTGCAAGATCTCATTGTTGGCCATCGCCTGGATGACCGAGGTGGGAATGATGTGCTCGAGAAAATCCTTGAATTGCAACGACGAGGGCGCCGCGCTGCCGCCTGCCGCCGCGGCGGCGGAAAGGCCAAGGCCCGGTTTGAATAGCTGAACCGCCGCAAGACCGATGGTCATCGAAACCAGCGTCGCGACCACAAACCAGCCGAGCGCCTTCGCGCCGATTCTGGCGATCGAGGCGGCGCCCTCCATGCGGGCGACTCCCACGACGAGCGTGGAGAACACCAATGGCGCTATGATCATCTTGATGAGCCGCAAGAAGCTGGTGGTGACGAGTGAGAAGGCAGCCGTGGCGTTGTCGGCTGCGGGGCCGGAGCCGAGAATTTGATGCAGCAGCAATCCGAATAGGGGCCCGGCGATCATGGCGATGATGACAAACCATGTTAGGCGGGATTTCATGGCGGTACTTTTAGCACAGAGTTTATGAATACACGTAGCCCGGAGCACGAACCCGCGTTGACCATGCGTGCGATTCGCGAGGCGCATGTGCGCATCCGCGACAAGATTCATCGCACACCCGTGATGACCAGCGGGGTACTGGACGAGATGGCGGGGAATCGGCTGTATTTCAAATGCGAGAATCTGCAGAAAGTGGGCGCTTTCAAGGCGCGCGGCGCCACCAATGCAGTATTTCTCTTGTCGGACGCTGAGGCGGCAAAAGGGGTCGTCACGCATTCCTCGGGCAATCACGCCGCTGCGTTGGCCCGCGCGGCGCGATTGCGCGGCATCCCGGCCTTCATCGTCATGCCCAGCAACTCGCCCCAAGCAAAACAAGCTGCCGTGCGGCGCTATGGCGGCGAGATAGTTCTTTGCGAGCCGACGCTGGCAGCGCGCGAGTCGACCGCCCGCCAAGTGATGGAGCGCACCGGAGCGGCCTTTATCCACCCTTATAACGATTTGCGCGTGATGGCCGGACAAGGCACGACGGCCATCGAGCTGCTCGAGGATGTGCCGGATCTGGATGTGATTCTTTGTCCTGTCGGCGGCGGCGGGCAACTCAGCGGCATCGCGGTGGCGGCAAAGGATCTGAGGCCCGGTATTCGCGTACTGGGTGTCGAGCCTGCCGGAGCGGACGATGCCGCGCGCTCGCTCAGAGCAGGCCGCATCATCCCCATGCTGGAACCGCGGACGATTGCCGATGGCCTCAAGACTTCATTGGGAGAGCGGCCATTCGCGGAGATTCTGCGCCTGGTCGAGGACATCGTCACCGTGCGCGAGGAGTCGATCGTGCAGGCGATGCGCCGGATTTGGGAGGTGATGAAGCTCATCGTCGAGGCCTCCGGCGCGGTGAGCTATGCCGCCATCGTCGACGGTAAGATCAGCGCATCGGGGGCCAGGGTCGGAATCATCTTGAGCGGCGGCAATCTGGACTTGGATCGATTGCCCTGGCAGTGACTTAGTCCAGGAGCAGCGGACTTACGGCATGTTCCTCGGCAATGCTGCCGGTCAGCGACAATGCCTGCGCGCGCGTGGGCGTATCGCGTACCCAGCGCGTGGCGGGCGGCAGCGGCTGGTCGGTGAGCAGCGCCAGCAGGCTGGCGTTGGTGACTTCGACGGAATCGAAAGGTGTGCCGTGACGCGAGCCGCGCACCACCACCAGCTCCGCCCTAAGCCTTCTTGCAAGTTCGCGCTTCTCCGCCAGCGGCGTGAAGTCATTCTCGGCGGCGATGAGAAGAACTCTGCTTTTCAATCGGTCCAGCCGGTCCAGTATCGCCCAGCGCGCCAGCGCGAAGCCGGTTCCGAGATAGGAATTTGCCGGCACCGATCCCAAGGCGCGCGCGGCGTGCTCGCGCATTGCGCGCTGCCACGGTTCCGGAAACAATCTCGCGGCCATCAAGCAAGCGGCGCGCGGCATGCCCAAGAGCCGCACAAGGGTTGCCGCCACGTAGGTCTCGAGCCATTTGCGCAAATCGCGAGGTAGATACGTTGCCAGGCTGTTGATGAGCCCGAGCCGCGGCACGCACGCCGGGCGCAGCGTCGCCATTTCCAATGCCACCGCGCCGCCCAAAGAGAATCCGACGATGTTCGGACGGACGATTTGCAGATGATCCATGAGTTTCCATAGAGCGGCTGCAAATCCCGCGATGGTGTATTCGTTGCGCGGAGGCAAGCTATGGCCGCTGCCGGGAAGATCGGGGACGATGATTCGAAAGCGATGCTCCAGAGCCGCAACCTGGAAGGCCCAATCGGCGCCGCTGCATCCAAGTCCGTGAATGAGCAATAGAGGCTCGCCGCGCCCGCGCTCGAGGTAGTGTATGGTCAATTCGTCGTCGTGAAAGAAAGCCATGATCTCGATCCTCGTGGACATTGTCCTAGGTTAAGGGATCAACGTCTGCACAATGAGAGGCGCAGATTCGGGCGGTGATCGCCGATATTCCTGTAGGCCGATCCTCACGCCGCGATCCCTGCTAGCATGTCAGCCCGTTTTCAGCGCGCCTGACGGAGAAAAGTGTGACTTGGCGAGGATGGATGGCCTTTGCGGCCCTGGGCATAATCTGGGGACTGCCCTACTTTTTCATCAAGCTGGCAGTTCAGGAGGTATCACCGTTGATCTTGGCGTTCAGCCGCGTCGTGCTGGCCGCGGTGATACTGATACCCATTGCATGGCGGCGAGGCGCGTTAGGTTCGCTGGGCAATCACAAGCTGGCAATCGTTGCTTTTGGACTGGTCGAGTTTGCGATCCCGTTCTCGCTGATCTCGTTCGGCGAGCGCTGGATCAGCTCTTCCGTAACCGGCATTTTGATCGCCATGGTGCCGCTCTCGATCGCACTCATTCAGCGCTTCTTCGGCATTCGCGAGGCGCTCGGCATCTGGCTCATCTTCGGCTTGGTGGCCGGCTTCATCGGCGTGGCGGCGTTGCTCGGAACGGGCTCGATCTCAGGATCGCTCGGTTGGGCGGGAGTCGGCTGCATGCTGCTGGCGACGCTGTGCTACGCGATCGGACCGCTGATCATTCAGCGCCACATGCATGGGCTGGACTCCATCGGGCCGCTTGCCGCAAGTTTGTCGGTCGCCGCCCTCATCCTGCTGATTCCTGCCGCCATGGACTTCCCTTCGCGCTGGCCATCGTCTGTGGCGCTCCTGTCGATCGCGGTATTGGGCACCGTGTGTACGGCCGTGGCGATGCTGCTGATGTTCTATCTGGTACGCCATGCCGGCGCCTCGCGCGCATCGGTGATCACCTACATCAATCCGGTGGTGGCGGCGCTGCTCGGCGTGTGGGTGCTCGATGAGCATCTTGGCATCGGCGGTTTCATCGCATTCGCACTCATTCTGCTCGGCTCCTGGCTCGCCGCTCGCGGATCGGCCGCCAGGTCCAGTTCCTCTGCAGGGACGACGGTCAGCGTGTGAATTCCAGCAGCTATGCGGGTCTGCCGGAACGGTTTTTTGCGCGCGTGGCACCGACGCGTGTAGCGGCGCCCATCCTCATCAAGATCAATCACGCGCTCGCGGCGGATTTGGATTTCAAAGCCGCGGAGCTCGATACCCGCGCGGCGGCCGGCGTATTTTCCGGCAACATTTTGCCGCCGGACGCTGTGCCGATCGCCATGGCATATGCGGGGCATCAGTTTGGACATTTTGTGCCGCAGCTTGGCGATGGGCGGGCGATTTTGATCGGTGAGATGCGCGACCAGGCGGGCGTTTCGCGAGATGTCCAATTAAAGGGCTGCGGACGCACCCCGTATTCGCGCAGCGGCGACGGACGCGCGGCATTGGGGCCCGTGCTGCGGGAATATCTGGTGAGCGAAGCCATGCATGCCTTGGGGATTCCCACGACCCGTTCTCTCGCGGCGGTTGCGACCGGCGAGAGCGTGCAGCGCGAGGTGGCGCTGCCCGGAGCCATATTGACAAGAGTCGCCGCGAGCCACGTACGCGTGGGAACTTTTGAATATTTCGCCGCCCGCGGCGATGTCGGCGGCGTCAAGCTGCTGGCCGACTATGTCATCGACCGGCATTACCCGTCGGCCGCGCAGAATGAGGCGCCATATCTCGCCCTGCTGACTCAGGTCGTCGCCCGCCAGGCAGCGCTCATCGCGCAGTGGATGAATGTGGGATTCATTCACGGTGTGATGAACACCGACAACATGGCGGTGTCGGGCGAGACCATCGATTTCGGCCCGTGTGCTTTCATGGACGGCTTCGATCCTGCGGCAGTGTTTAGTTCCATCGACGAGCGCGGCCGTTACGCCTATGCCAATCAGCCGCATGCAGCGGCCTGGAATTTGGCGCGATTCGCAGAAACGCTGCTGCCGCTCATCGATGCCGAGCCGCAGCGGGCTATAACTGCGGCCACTGAAATCGTTTCCGCATTTGCGGAACTTTTCGCGGCAGATTGGCTCGCGGGAATGCGCCGCAAGCTTGGCTTATCGAGGGCGGAATCGGAGGATCGGCAGCTCGGCGAGGACCTGCTCGGAGCGATGCACCGCAATCATGCGGACTTCACCATGACTTTTCGCGCTCTCTGCGACGCCGCGGACGATCCAAGCGCGGCACGGATACGCGAATGCTTTGCGGAGCCGCGCGACTATCATGTCTGGGCGGAGCGCTGGGGCGCCCGGCTGGCCCGTGAGCCCACGACAGCATCGCGCGCCGATTCGATGCGGCGGGCCAATCCAGCCTACATTCCGCGCAATCACCGCATCGAGCAAATCATCAGCGCGGCCGTGGGGCAGGGCGATTTCGCGCCCTTCGAGCAGCTCTCTATGGCGCTGTCAAAACCCTATCACGAGCAAGCCGCGTTCGCGGGCTACGCCGCCGCGCCACAGCCCGGCGAGCGCGTGCTGCGGACCTTTTGTGGAACGTAAGCGCCGGGTTGCAATGTAATGGGCTGATCGCCGGTCTAATCTGACAGGAGTAATATTCGCCGATGAGCCTGATAATTTTGGTATTTCTAGGCGGCGTGCTGACCATTGTGAGTCCTTGCATTCTGCCGGTGCTGCCCTTCGTATTCGTTCGTTCCGAGCAAAAATTCCTCACCAATGGTCTTCCCATGCTCGGCGGCATGGCGGTAACCTTTGCGGCAATCGCAACACTTGCCGCCGTGGGAGGCTCTTGGGCCGTCAGCGTCGACAAATACGGGCGAATCCTTGCGCTGGTGCTGCTGACCGTGTTTGCAGCGACACTTCTGTCGCGGCATTTGGCCGATTGGTTCGCCCGTCCGTTCGTCGCGCTGGGTAATCGGCTGACGCAAACCGATTCGCGAGCGCCGGGTAAGTTCACGGTGTTGAACTCTTTGCTGCTGGGCGTTGCGACGGGGCTTCTCTGGGCTCCGTGCGCCGGCCCGATTTTGGGCCTCATTCTCACGGGAGCCGCGATCTCCGGACCGAATGCGCGCACGACCGTGCTGCTGTTTGCGTACGCGGCAGGCGCAGCAACCTCCTTGGCGGTGGCATTGCTGGCCGGCGGACGGGTATTTGCGGCCTTGAAGAAATCGCTCGGAGCAGGCGAATGGATAAGACGCGGGCTCGGCGTCGCGGTGCTGATCGCCGTCATCGCTATTGTCTTCGGTTGGGACTCCACTGTGCTCACGCGTTTGTCGCTCAACGGCACGAACAGCCTCGAGCAATCGCTGTTGGACAAAATTAACCCGCGCAGCGGCGCGCCGGGCGGCAGCATGGCGATGAGCAATTCAACCATGGCCATGAGCAATTCCAAGGCGGACGGCCATGCAATGATGATGCCGGCGGCGAAGCCTGTCGGCGATCTGCCGGTGGAAGGAGAGATTCCTTCATTTGCCGGCGCCACGCTGTGGCTGAATTCAGCGCCGCTCACGCCCGAAGGCTTGCGCGGCAAGGTCGTGGTCGTCGATTTCTGGACCTATTCCTGCATCAATTGTCTGCGTGCGCTGCCCTATGCCGAGTCGTGGTACCAGAAATATAAGGACCACGGTCTGATTTTGATCGGTGTGCATGCGCCGGAATTCGCCTTTGAAAAGGACCCTGCCAATGTGCGCCGAGCCGTTGCGGATTTGAAGATCACCTATCCGGTGGCGCTCGACAATGATTACGCCATCTGGCAGGGGTTCAACAATCAGTATTGGCCTGCGCATTATTTTATCGATGCGACCGGGCGAATCCGGGCGCACCACTTTGGTGAAGGCAATTATGCTGAGTCGGAGCAGACCATACGAAAATTGCTGACCGAGGCGGGGCAAAGCAACCTGCCGCCGGCCGGCATGAGCGCGACCAAGGCGGTGGGAGTCGAGGCGCCGCCCGACGAAGCGAATGATCAATCGCCCGAAACCTACGTGGGTTATCGCCGTGCGGATAATTTCGCCTCGCCCGGCGGCTTGGTTCAAGACAACGCCCATGCGTATGCGCCTCCCGCCGCATTGAAATTGAATCAATGGGCGCTGATCGGGTCATGGAATGTAGATCCGGAAAAAGCGGTGCTCGGCGCCGTTCATGGCAAAATCGAGTTTCGTTTTTTTGCGCGCGATCTGCACCTGGTGCTGGGCCCCGCAAGTGACGGGAAAGCGGTGCGCTTTCGCGTCATGCTGGACGGCGCCGCACCGGGCGCAAGTCATGGCGCGGATACCGACTCGAGCGGCGCGGGCGTCGTCGACCGGCAACGTTTGTTTCAATTGATTCGGCAGTCCGGCGATGTGGGTGAACATGTGTTCTCGATTGAATTCCTCGATTCCGGTGTCCAAGCGTATTCATTTACATTCGGCTGAGGGCGAGCCATGAGTGCGATGCCGCGCTGCACTTTACGGCCCGCGCTTAAGGAGCGATAACGATGGCAATTGCGAAAATTTCTGCGCCGCTGCGGCTTGCAGCGTTCGTCGCCGCCGTCGCCGCCGGGGTGGTGATGTGGCGCACACCGCTCTTCGGTGCGGACGCGCCCGTGGTGATTGCGCCGCCCACGGTTGATAACCCGAGGGCCTCGGGACCCATGCAGACGGCGGTGTTGTCGGGCGGCTGCTTTTGGGGCGTGCAAGGCGTGTTTGAACACGTACGCGGGGTCAAGAACGTGATCGCAGGGTACGCCGGGGGCGAGCGGGCGACGGCAGACTACGAAACGGTCAGTTCAGGCACCACCGGCCACGCGGAATCGGTGCAAATAACCTTCGATCCTGCCGTGATTTCCTATGGGCAACTGCTGCAGATAGCGTTCTCGGTGGTGTACGATCCGACGCAGCTCAACCGGCAGGGTCCCGATGTCGGCAGCCAATATCGTTCTGAAATTTTCTACAGCGACGACACTCAGAAGCGCATCGCGCAAGCCTATATCGGCCAATTGGATCAATCCCACGCATTTGCGCGGCCCATCGTCACGCGAGTCGATCGGCTCAAGGGGTTTTATCCCGCTGAGAACTATCACCAGGATTATCTGATTCATAACCCGACCCAGCCCTACATCGCGATTTACGACATTCCCAAGATTCAGAATTTCCGGCGCACATTTCCGCAACTCTACAGCGGACAACCGGTGCTGGCCCACAACTAATGTTCGCCAAGAGATTTCGACGCGTCGCGCTGGCGCTAGGCGCCTGTCTCATGGCTCTTCAGTCCTTTGCGGCGGACTCGACCAAAGGGATCACCGTGTTTGCCGCCGCATCGCTGACCAATGCACTGCAGGATCTGGGCGACGGCTTCACCAAGGACAGCAACATTGCGGTGCGATTTTCCTTTGCCGCAAGCTCGGCGCTCGCGCGCCAAATCGAAAATGGTTCGCGCGCCGATTTGTTTTTCTCCGCGGATCTGCAGTGGATGGACTACCTGCAAGCTCGGAATTTGATCCAGGCGGCAACTAGGCACGACATCCTGGGAAATAGGCTCGTGTTGATCGCGCCGGTCGACAGCAAAATCAACCTGAAGATCGGACCGCATTTTGCCCTGGCCGCCGCGGTGGTAAGGGGGCGGCTGGCGACGGGGGATCCGGATTCCGTGCCGGTGGGCCGCTACGCGCACGAAGCCTTGGCGAATCTAGGGGTCTGGGACGATGTTGCCGCGCGTCTCGTGCGCGCCGACAGCGTGCGTTCGGCACTGGCCTTCGTCGACCGGGGAGAAGCGGTGCTCGGCATCGTTTATGCCACCGATGCGCTCATTGACAAGCGGGTGCGCGTGGTCGACGTGTTCCCGGCCGCGAGCCATAAACCCATCATCTATCCGGCGGCACTGACCACGGGGGCGCAGGCCGACGCCGCCAAGTTTTTGGCGTACATTCGCGGTGCGGCGGGGGATTTGGCCTATAAGCACTACGGCTTCATGCCGTTGCACTAACCGGCGCCCGGCGGATCCGCGGACTCAATCGCGGGAATTCCCTTGCGGATGTCTTCGGAAAATGTCTCGCTGCGGTCCGATTGCCTGGCGCGATCCGTAATTCGTCCCATGCTCTTGAGCTCTGCAAGTATATAGCGCTCATCCAAGCCTCCGACTCGATACACATACGCGGGCAAATAGCCGGTGAACAACAAGCGATAGCTCCAGGGCAGATAACCGACGATCCTCTTCATCATGTGATAAACCAGCATGGTGCAGTTGACCGTGATGGTGTTGTAGAAGCGCGGCGTATCGACAAGATTGTCAGCCTGCTCAACGTAGCCGAGAAATAGCGAACGCATCGCGGCTCGCGGCATGCGGATCCGGTACAGGTAGTCGTCCTCGCCGCGGACGTTGGTGCGGACCCTGATGACGTCGCGCTCGTCGGCCGCGATGATGCTCAGGCCGTCCCGCTTGAAGAATCCGCCGATCTCGGAATAGATCCTGTTTTTCTGACGCCGTACTTCGACGGAAAAGGCCACGTGCTGGCCGTCCTCGAAACCGAACGATATCAGCATATGCGCGATGGCCCAGCCGTCCCAATATGACATGATCATGTCGACCGAATTGAGCCGGTCGAGATTGTAGGTGCGGGTTTCCCAGCGCGGCGTGAAATCGGTGTTGCTGCGCCATTCGAAGTTTCGCACATTGCGCAGCGTGACGAGGCAACCCTCGATCGTGCCTTGGGTGATTTGCGCCACATCGTCCGCCCAATCGCGCCGATTGGTCGGCAGGATGCTCCGCCACCAGACGAGCAGAACCGCAAAGATCAGCGCAAAGCTTGTGAACGCGAGCCCGGCGCCGCCCCGCCAGAGCAGCATCAATACACCCGCTGTAAGGCCGCCCCACAGAAGAATGAGGCCGTTCTTGAATTGCGTACCGGGCGCCTGATACCAGAGCGCCAGGCCGCCCCAAATTGCCCCTATGACAATCAGCAGGGTCTCGAGCAGCGCGGTCGCAATTCGTAAAATACTGGCGGTACCGGCTGTCATGATGCTTCGGCATTGTGCCAGCAACCTGCCGGCCCCGGCGCACCGATTGATTGACATGCACCGGCGGCGCAAGGTACGGTTTCGTGTGACTCAACCGACCGCCCTTCGACTAAATGTCCCTTTCATCAAAGAGCTCGGCGTCGAGTTCTTGAGCGCCGCCGACGGCCGATCGCAAGTGGCGCTCAACCTCGAGCCTTGGCATCTCAATAGCTGGTCCGTCGCGCATGGCGGCGTGCTGATGTCGCTGCTCGACGTTGCGATGGCGGTTGCGGGGCGAACGCTCAATGCGGGCGCGGGCGGCGGCGTCACGGTGGAGATGAGCACCTGCTTTCTGCAGCCCGCGAAACAAGGTTCACGCCTGCTCGTCGCCGGTTATGCGTACCACCGTTCCACGACCATGGCGTTTTGCGAAGGCGAAGTGCGCGATTCCGAAGGTCGGTTGATCGCGAAGTCGATGGGAACATTTAAATACCTAAAATCCGGAGCCGTTGCCGATGGCTGAATCTTATCGCCGCATAGTGCTGGCCTCTCGGCCCCATGGCTGGCCCACTGAAGAGAATTTCCGCCTCGAAGAAGTGCCCGCACCAGCGTTGGCCGAGGGAGAAGTCCGCGTCCGCAACCGGTATCTGTCGCTCGATCCTTATATGCGGGGACGCATGAACGATGCGAAATCCTATGCCATGCCGCAAATGCTGAACGAGACCATGGGCGGCGCGGCGGTGGGCGACGTGGTGGAATCGCGCAGCAGCCAATTTGCGGTCGGCGACACCGTGCGCGGCATGCTGGGTTGGGCTGATCATGGTCTCAGCAAGGCCGAAGGCCTCGCCAAGGTCGACGCGCGGCGGATTCCGCTCTCGGCTTACTTGGGCGCGGTCGGGATGCCGGGCATGACCGCTTGGTATGGCTACAACAAGATCATGGAGCCCAAGCGCGGCGATACCGTGGTGGTCAGTGCGGCAGCCGGCGCCGTGGGAAGCGTGGTCGGTCAGCTGGCGCGCATCGCCGGGGTGCGCGTGGTCGGCATTGCCGGCGGACCGAACAAGTGCCGCTATGTCACCGACGAGCTGGGCTTCGATGCCTGCATCGACTATAAGACGGCCCGCGATGCCAAATCGCTGGCTGCCTTGATTGCCGCCGCCGCTCCGAACGGCGTGGACGCGCATTTTGAAAATGTCGGCGGCGACGTATTGAACGCGGTGATGACGTTGCTCAATCCGTTCGCGCGCGTCGCAATTTGCGGGCTCATCGCCGACTACAACGCGACGCCGGGTCAAATGCTGAAGAGCGCCATCCTGAATCCGGCAATGTTTCTGGTGGCGCGCTTCAAGATGCAAGGCTTTATTATCTCCGATCATTTGAACCTCTGGCCGGAGGGCCTGACGGCGCTGGCCGGCCTCCTCATATCGGGAAAATTGAAATATCGAGAGTCCGTCGCTGACGGCCTCGAGGCGGCGCCATCGGCCTTCATCGGCATGCTGAGGGGCCATAACTTCGGCAAACAATTGGTTCGACTGTACTAAGAGCACATGCGACAGCTCATCCTTCACCACTATCCGATGTCGCCTTTCGCCGAAAAGATTCGGCTCATCTTGGGGTTCAAGGGACTGCATTGGTCCTCGGTCCTGATCCCCAACATCATGCCGAAGCCGGATGTCACCGCGCTCACCGGCGGCTACCGCAAGACGCCGGTGCTGCAAATTGGCGCGGACATTTACTGCGATACCGCCCTGATTGCGGACGTCATCGAGGAACATGCGCCGCAGCCGCCGCTATTTCCGGGCGGCATCACCGGGGCGGCGCGTATCCTCGCCCAATGGGCGGATTCGACGCTCTTTTGGACGGCAATACCCTACACCATGCAGCCGGCAGGACTGCCGCATGTGTTCGAAGGCGCGCCGCCCGAGACCGTCAAGGCGTTCGGCGATGATCGCACTGTGTTTCGCGCCAACATCCCACGCATTCGGCCGGGCGATGCCATCGGCGCATTCCCTTTGTATTTGGATCGATTGGAGCAAACTCTCGGCGCGCGACTTTTCTTTTTCGGATCCGCCGTGACTCTCGCGGATTTTTCGATTTTTCACTGCCTGTGGTTTGTCGAACGCGGCGGCCCGGTCGCGAAGATTCTCGATTCCTATCCGGCGCTGCGCAGCTGGCGCGCACGCATGGCGGCGTTCGGCCACGGCTCTCATGAGAAACTCAGCAGCGGCGCGGCCATTACCATCGCCCATGATTCGACCCCGCTGGAATCGACGGGGAATAGCGACACACACGGCCTCGCCAGCGGCGATAGGGTCGTTATCGCCGCAACCGACACCGGAGTCGATCCCATCGAGAGAGTTCTCCACAGCGCTGCCCGCGACCGAATTTCGATTGCGCGCGAAGATCCGCGTGCGGGGAAAGTGATCGTGCATTTCCCGCGGCTGGGATTCGAGTTGCGCAAGGTAAAATGAACCTGAATGGCTTCGCCATCGGCGCGGGCCGCGGCCAGTCAGAGACGGGGCGCATTGGCGCCCCAAACGCGAAAGCCTCCCCGGAACGCAAATTCATTGTTCCCGAGTCGCGCATTCTTGGGCAACTTTTTGAGCTTCCGAGCGTTGCCGCCTCCGATGACGACATAGTCGGGTTCCAATGCCTTGCTCAGCTGTGCGACGACGCCCGCGACTGCGCGGCGCCACTTTTTGGCGCCGAGACGGCGGCGACCGCGATCACCCAGGTAGTCTTCGTAGCTGCGGCCGTGCTTGTAGGGCAGGTGAGCGAGTTCCATCGGAGCCACCGTGCCATCGACAATGAGAGCCGAGCCCAAGCCGGTGCCAAGGCCCAGAAATAGCATGCGGCCCCCCTCGTAGCTGCCGATCGCCTGCATTGCTGCATCGTTCATCAGCAGTGTCGGACGCCCAAATGCTTTACGAAAGTCATAACCGATCCAGCCGCGCGCTAGATTGTACGGCTCGGTAACGATCTTGCCGTGCACGACCACGCCGGGGTAGCCGATGGAAACGACATCATATTTCAAATCGCTATTGAGCTTGAGAACGCGCGAAACCATCAGGCGCGGCGTCAAGGCTCCGGATTCAAACAGGCGCACTTCGCGGCGGCCCGAGATCCGGGTCTTCACATGACTGCCGCCGACATCAATCGCGAGTACGCGCCTCTGAGGCTTTCTTGGCATGACATGCGCACAATAGCGCACTTACCGTTAACTCGTCCGCCGGTCTCCTGACATAATGCCGCCATGCAACTTCAGCTGATCCCCCGCATGGACACTAGCTGCGCGCCGCGTACACGGCCGACTATTTATTTTAGGGCATGAAACATTGACTGTTCCGCAGCAAGACCCGTTGGAAGGGGTGCAAACGAAAATTGCATATCTGGAGCAGGCGATGAATGAGCTCAGCGACGCGGTGTTTCGGCAGCACAAGGAAATACTCGCCTTGGAGGCGCAGCTCAAGGTTCTCAAAGACCGGCTGGCGGGCGCGCCGAGCGATGAACCGCGCACGCTGGAGCAGGAACGGCCGCCGCATTATTGAGAGGTCACGAAGCATGGTTCTGGCTGCTGCCTTTGCGATTGCGAGCCTGCTTGGCCTGGGGGCCTGGGTGATTTTTCGCGCGCGCGCGGCCGGTCCGAAGGCCGCTGCTTCGTCCGCGGCCGCGCGAGGACACAGGCAAGGGTCTGCTGCGGTCCCCGATTCCGCGCGCGCTGAACTTGCGAACAACTTGGTGACCGAACGCCTTTGGAAGCTTGCCTTTGCGGCGCCGTCAGAGGCACAGCTATTGGAGCCTGCGCAAGCGCAAATCAGAGACGCGGTTGCCGCCGCACTGCAAACGGACACACCGGATCCGAAGTATTTCCCGCGCCGCCCGACATTGATGCCGCAGCTGATGCGGGCCGTGGATGATCCGCGCACGGCCACCGAAAAGCTTTCCCGCATCATCGCGCACGACCCGGTGCTGACCGCGGATGTCCTGCGTCTTGCGAACTCTGCGCTCTATCGAACTTCGCCGGTCCCAATCGAGACCATTCAGCGTGCGATCGTGGTGCTCGGCGTGGATGCGCTGCGCGGGCTCGTGGCTACGGCCATGCTGCAGCCGGTGTTTCGAGCGACCCGCAGCAATTTCCCGCGCTTTCCACGCATGCTGTGGGAACGAACGGAGCGCGCCGCACGGGCAGCGGAAATGTATGCTGTAAAGACCCAGCCGCAAGACCGATTCGAGGCGCAACTGATCATTTTATTGAGCGCATTGGGGCCGCTGGTTGTATACGGCGCGGCTCTCGAAATGTACTCGCGGCGTCCGCAAGTCGTGCCGAATCCCACGCTCATGGTCGCGCTGACGGCGGCGTTAGGACCGCAGGTTTCGAAGCGCATTGCCCGGCACTGGGAGACGTCGCCGCGTCTGGTGGCCGCCATCGAGAGATCGCCCGAGGAGGCGCTGACGATGGCGTTGTGCGTGGGCGAATTATTGGGAACATTGTCGCTGTTGCAGACGCAAAGCGTGATCACGTCCGCTGAAGGACGGGCAACTGCCGATGATGTCGGCCTGCCGGGCGCGCTCATCGCGCCGATCTGGGAGCGGCTGACGGCGGCGGAATAAGCTCTATGGCATCATCGGCGCATGGCAATTCTTAGAGATCCGACCGACTGGATCGACGAGGCCGGCCGCAGCTCGACTCGTCTATTTCTCAGGGCGCCGGGCCGCGCGGACATCAGCTATGCGGCGCTGCGCGAGGAGTCCGGGCGCATGGCCGCGGCGTTGATCCGCTGCGGCGTGCAACCCGGCGACCGAGTGGCTGCTCAAATCGACAAGTCCGCCGAGGCAATCTTTCTGTACGTGGCCTGCCTGCGCATGGGTGCGGTGTTTGTGCCGATCAATGTCGCGAATACCCCCAATGAGGTCGAGTACTTTTTGCGCGACTCTCAGGCAAGCGTGGCCGTTTTCCGGCCGCGGGAGCGGCCATCGATCGAGGCGCGGGCGCGGGCAGCCGGGGTTGCCCATATTGAATCCTTGGGCGCGGATGCGGATGGCTCATTGTTGCAGCGGGCCCGCGAATCGCATCCGGCATTCAAACCGCCGAACACGCCGGATCTGAACTCGATTGCAGCCATCATCTATACTTCGGGTACGACCGGCCGGCCCAAGGGCGCGATGCTGACCCGCGCCAATCTCGCATCAAATGCGGCCGTTCTTGTCGAAGCGTGGCGATTTTCCCGCGACGATGTGCTGCTGCACGCTCTGCCGTTGTTTCACATTCATGGATTGTTCGTGGCGATCAACACGGTTCTCGCCTCGGGCTCGAGCTTGCTGCTGCTGCCGAAATTCGATGCCGCGCTCATTCTCGAACATTTACCTCGGGCAACGGTTTACATGGGCGTGCCGACGCACTACACCCGTCTGCTGCAGCAGGGCAATCTGAACCAAGAGACGACTTCGAGGGTGCGGCTTTTCGTTTCCGGGTCCGCCCCGATGTTGGCAGAGACGCATCGGGAATTCCAGCGGCGCACCGGACACGTCATCCTGGAACGCTACGGCATGTCCGAGACAATGATGAACACTTCAAATCCGTACGAGGGCGTGCGGCTAGCCGGTTCGGTCGGGCCGCCCCTGCAGGGCGTCGCGATGCGGGTAACGAATGCGGAGACCGGCGCGGTCGAGAGCGAGTCTGACGCCATCGGTACCCTGCAAGTCAAGGGTCCGAATGTATTTGCGGGTTATTGGCGCGACGCGGAGAAGACCCGCAGCGAATTCACGGCGGACGGCTGGTTCAAGACGGGCGATGTCGGCCGCATCGATCGTAACGGCTACGTCCACATCGTCGGCCGGGCCAAGGATTTGGTGATCAGCGGCGGCTACAACGTCTATCCAAAAGAGGTTGAATCGGAACTGGATGCAATCGAGGGCGTGCTAGAGAGCGCGGTGTTCGGCATTCCGCATCCGGACTTCGGCGAGGGGGTGACCGCGGTTGTCGTGGCCAAATCAGGCGCTGTACTCTCGGAGCAAGCCATCGTTGAATCCGTGAAGCCTAGATTGGCCCGCTACAAGGTCCCGAAACGCGTTCTGCTCATCGACGAGCTGCCGCGAAATAGCATGGGCAAGGTGCAAAAAAACCTTCTGCGCAATACCTTCGCGGGCCTTTATTCCCCGAAGATAAGCGGGTCTTGAGTTCAGTTGCCGGGCTGCAGCGTCACCATTGTGAGTGTGCGCGCTCCGAGCGGCGCGCCGCCTTCGGACTGGTCAATCACAATGTAAAAACTCTTGGCCTGGGCATGCGGTGCATTGCTCAAGGCAACGTTTAGCGTCACACTCGATTTCCCGTCACCGATGTGCGCGAGCTGCGGCATCGCTGCCGAGAAATCGGTGCCGGGTTTCGCCGTCCCCGACTCTGTCCACCAGGTAAAGCTTGTTTCGCCCCGCAAACTACCTTTGCGTTGCACTGAGATCTGGGCGGACGCCTCGCCCGCTGGAATGTCGATCGTGTCCGCAGCCAGCTCAATTTTCGAGCCGCGCACTGAGGAGTCAGGCGCCGCGGCAGCCGGTGCTGCCGCCGCAACTGCTGTTGTCTGCGGCTTTGGTGCTGTCGTCTGCGGCTTTGGTGCTGCCGTCTGCGGCTTTGGTGTTGCCGTCTGGGGCGGGGGTGTTGCTGTCTGGCGCGTAGGCGCAGGCGCAGGCGCAGGCGCAGGCGCGGCCGTGGTCGGCGGGGCGGTGGCGCCGCGCAATGCCGGCGCTGCGGGAGGCGCCGATGCGGATGCGGCAGACGGCGGCGGCTTGCGCTGATCGACATCGGGTGGGGTCGCGGGAACGCTTACCGGTTTGCCGGAATCGATGCTCGGCAACAAGTCGCGACGGCTGGATAACCAATAGCCGCCCACGAGCAACAGTGCAATTCCTGCCAGCACTGCCGCGGCGAGACGGGATTTCGTCTCCTTGCGCGGCGTCGGCTCCAAAAGATCGGTCAGCGTCGGCAAGCCCTGCGCGGCACCCTTCAGCTCGAGATGGCGAAGCCAGCGTTGCATATCGGCCGGCCGTCCCTCGCGTTCCCATGCAAGGGCGCGCTTGAGCGCCTGCCACTGCTGATTGCTCAGATTGGAAGGTCGCTGCACCTTCAGGCCCGCATCGCGTGCTTGGATCGCCGTCCTTTTGGAGGAAAAGGGGTGCTGGCCGCTCATCAACAGATAAGCGATGCACGCCATCGAGAACACATCGTCGCGCACATCGGGCTGCTCGCCCTCGAGCACCTGGCAACTTGCAAATCCCGACGCGGCGAATGGCAAGGTCAGCTCATGATCCGATGCCGTGGAGTGCGGACTAGTCTTGTGGGCGCCGCCGAAACTGAGAACGCGCAAATCCCCGCCCGTGGTGATGAAGACATTTTGCGGACTCAAGTCGCCATGCACCACACCGCGCGAATGTGCGTGAGCGACCGCGACGCCGATGTCGCGAATCAATGCCAATGCCTCAGGGTGCCCCAGATGAACGAGCTTTCTCACCTGCAATACGCGGCTCAGCAATGCGCCATTGAGCAATTCCATGGTGAAAAACATCACCGGACCGTCGCGATCAAATTCAAATACGCGCACGATGTGCGGGTGCGACAACAGCTGCAGAGACTGAAATTCCCGCCGCAGGTCGGCGAGCAATTCCGCGCGCTTCGCCACCCCCGCATGCACCACTTTGATGGCCAATCTTTGGCTGCCCGGGGTTTCCAAGCGATATTCGTCAATGGCTTGAAACACCGTCCCGGTACCACCGTGCGCCACCACGCCTTCCAGCCGGTAACGGCGCCGCAGGACACTGCCTGGCTTGACTTCGCCTACAAAATCCAAAGATTGCGTTTCGTCACGGCGCGGATACACGTCGGTGTGCTCGATGCGTGCAGGGGCGACGATGTCCCGCGCCACCGGAATTTCGCGCGCAGGCGCATCGCGTAGCGGCGTCGCATCGCGAGCCGCGGGGACCGGGCGATCGTCCGGACCGGTGGCGGGGTTATTACCCACACCGAGCGCGGACTCGGCCAGGGCGGTCTTAATCCTCTTGAATGTGTCGCTGCTGATTCTGCCGCGTCGATAGTATTGGTCGAGTTGCGAAAGCACTTCCCAGTTGCCCTCGGGATCGGCGCTGTATCGATCGTGCATGGCCTGCAGAAACGCTGCCGCGTCGCAGCTGCCGCTCGCCAGCGCGTCCAACCACGTTTTTATGGCGCTCTGGTCCGCCCCGTCGGGTTGCTCAACACCAGCTGGCCGCATCACCGGACTCATCGAAGCTCCTCATCTTACGCGTCTGGGGCCATTGTACCGGTCAGGGCGATTACGATGCATGATGCGGTGCAATTCCTCGACCGAGCACGCAGCGGGTCAATTTGGCGATACGGAAATCGTAGCCCGCGAAGCCGATGGCGGCATGGTCAGGTCCCGCGGTCGCACTAGCTGCCGTCATCGATCCTGCGGGATCAATATGCGGGACGTTTTGTCTAATGCTTCGATAGCCGGGCGCTCGATTGATATCCCGCGGCATGCGGATTAATGTTCGCATGTCTGTAAATCGTGCCTTTCGACTTTAGGATTCCGCTGCCATGCTCGATGTGCTGCTAGCCATAGGCCATCACCTGCTGATCTTCGGCATATTCGGCATCATTTGTGCGGAATTCTGGGCCGTGCGGCCGGGCTTGAGCGGTGCGATGGTTGCACGCATTGCCTCGATCGACCTGTGGTACGGAATAATGGCAACCGCAGTCCTGGTGATCGGATTTTCCCGGGCCATATTCGCAGCCAAAGGCTGGGGCTACTATTCGCACAACGCCTTCTTCTGGGCCAAGCTCGGCACTTTCGCGGCCGTCGGACTGCTGTCTTTACCCCCGACCTTGGGCTTCATGCGCTGGCGAAAGTTGGCCCTGCAACCCACCGAGGGCGACATCAAACGGGTGCGTCGCTATCTGCACCTGGAAGTGGCATTGTTTATGTTGCTGCCGGTTTTCGCTGCGGCAATGGCGCGGGGTTACGGGGAGTTCTAGTTTGCCCCGAGCGTCGCAGTCCGTTGGGGAACCGAAAGCCCGCTCCAAGTTCAAACCTCCCTCGTGAGCCGCGGAGATCATTTCGCGGTCGCGCCACTCTGAGCATCTAGTTACCTGTGAAGGATTTTGTCGAATGAATCAGAAAGCAGCCCCGCCGCTCACTGACCAAAACGCGAGGTATCAGCCGGCGGCCGCTCGAGAGCAACCGGCCCGGGAGTATGTACCGGTGTCCCTGCCCCTCACGATGGATCCGGCGATGCGTGCCGCGCGGGAGACGGTTTTGGCCAGCTCGGCCTGGATTCGCCCTTTGCAGCAGGAAATGGCGCGCATCATCGTCGGCCAGAGACAGCTGCTGGACCGTCTGCTGATCGCACTGTTGACGAACGGACATGTTTTGCTGGAAGGCGTCCCGGGCCTGGCCAAGACGCTGGCGTTGAAGACCTTGGCCGGCTGCATTGACCTCAACTTCAAACGATTGCAATTCACGCCCGATATGCTTCCGGCCGACATCGTCGGAACGATGATCTACAACCCACAGGATGGAGCGTTTCGAACCAAGCACGGGCCGATTTTCAGCAACCTGATCCTCGCCGACGAAATCAACCGGGCGCCCGCGAAGGTTCAAAGTGCCCTTCTCGAAGCCATGCAGGAGCGCCAAGTAACCATCGGCGATGAGACCTATGCGCTGCCGGCACCGTTTTTGGTTCTGGCGACGCAAAATCCCTTGGAACAAGAGGGGACCTACCCGCTGCCTGAGGCGCAGATTGACCGCTTCATGATGAAGGTACTGGTCACCTATCCCAGCCGCATCGATGAGCGCGCAATACTGGATGCCATGGCCACAACAGAGGCGCTGCCATTGCCCCGTGCGGTGGTGAGCGCGACTCAGATCGTTGAGGCCCGTCACGTTGTGAACACGCTGTATGTCGATGACAAAATCCGCGACTACATCGTGGACCTGGTGCTCGCAACGCGTCCGCCCGTCGCCGCCTCGTTCAAGTTGAATGGTTACATCCAGAACGGCGCGTCGCCGCGCGCCACCATTGCACTCACTCTTGGAGCGCGCGCCATGGCGTTCTTGAACGGGCGCCACTTCGTCGTACCGCAGGACGTCAAATCGATTGCATTGGATGTGCTGCGGCATCGGGTCGCCGTGACTTATGAGGCGGAAGCCGAAAATATCTCCTCCGAGAACGTCGTCGAGAGAATCCTGAATACTTTGCCGGTGCCGTAATCGTGGAGCCGGAACGCCGAAAATCCAATAAAGCCATCATGAGCGGTATGCGGCAGCTGGAAATCCGCACGCGCCGCATGGTTAACGACAGCTTGGCCGGATCCTATCACTCGGTATTCAAGGGCCGCGGCATGGACTTCGATGAAGTGCGCGAGTACACGGCCGGCGACGAAGTGCGGACCATTGATTGGAACGTCACGGCCCGCGCCGGTCGGCCCTTTGTGAAGAAGTTCACAGAGGAACGCGAACTGACCATTTTTCTGCTGGTGGATATCAGTGCGTCCGGAAATTTTGGATCAGGGTCCCTATCTAAGCGCGATCTTGCGGCTGAACTCGCCAGCGTTTTAGCATTTTCGGCAATTCGCAATAGCGACAAAGTGGGGCTGCTGCTGTACACCGATCAAATCGAAAGATATTTGCCGCCCAAAAAGGGCCGCCGCCACGTTCTCCGGGTGGTCAGAGACATCCTGTACCACACGCCGGAGGCTATCGGCACCGACACCGTCAAGGCGTTGGACGTCGCCAACCGTCTCCTGCACCGGCGCGCTGTCGTGTTTCTCATATCGGATTTCGAGACGCCGAAAAGCGCCGCTGCGACGCGCATCGAATTGCGGCGGGCCATGCGGCGCACAAATCGACGCCACGACCTGATCGCGGTGCAGGTCGAGGACCCCCGTGAAAAAGAACTGCCCGACGTGGGCATCATTGCCCTTGAAGATGCCGAAAGCGGCGAGGTGATTGAGGTGGACACGGCGAGCGCCGCGGTCCGAAAGCGCTTCAAGGAACTGTCCCTGGCAAGAGCGGTCCAGTTGGTCAACGATTTTAGATCGGAGGGCATCGACACCTTGCAGTTGCGGACGGATGCGCCTTACATGCCGGCCCTGCAGCGATTCTTCAAGACGCGCGAGCGCAGGCGCGCATGAGTGCAAGTATCGACCGGCTGTGCGCTTCGAGCGCCGCGGCCCTGGCCGCATTTTTTTGTGCGCATCTGCGCGCCGCAGTCCTGCCGGAAGACATTCGCGACATCCGCGGCCCCAGATACCTGTTGCCGGATTGGGTACTGCCGGCAGCGATCACCGGGGCGCTGCTCGTCGCGTTGGGAATTTATGGAGTGTGGCGTTGGCGGCGCAAGCGACGCGCACCGGTCTTGCTTCCCCATGAGGTTGCGCTGCAGCGACTCGATGAGATACGCGCGCTCATGCAGCCGGCAACTGCACGCGAATTCAGCATTGCGGTGTCCGATATCATTCGCCGCTACATCGAGCAGAGATTCGATGTGACGGCAACCCGCCGCACCACCGAAGAATTTCTTCGCGGCTTGCTGGAGAACGCCGGCGCGTCGCTGGCGCAGCATCAAGCGCTGCTCGGCGAATTTCTATATCAGTGCGATTTCGTCAAGTTTGCTGCGCTGTCTCTGACGCCCGATAACATGGAGACACTGCGTCAAAGCGCGCGCGCATTCGTGCTGCAGACAGGCAAGGATGAGCCGGCGGTAGCCGCCGAGCGCACGCATGACCCGGTTCCTGCAACCTGAGTGGTTCTGGCTTTTGGCTCTGCTGCCCCTCGTCATGTTATGGCGTGGGCGGAGGGGCCCCGTTGCCGCCATTGAATTCTCCGATGTCAGCCTGGCGCGCGAGGTCGCTCGGCGCGGACGCAGCAAGATTGGCTGGTTGATGTGGATGTTGCCGGTTCTGGCAGGCGCCCTGATGATCGTGGGTCTGGCGAGACCGCAGCGCGCCCATGGCCGCACCGAAGTGACTGCCAATGGCATCGATATCGTGCTGGGTCTGGATGTCTCCGGGTCCATGCAGGCATTGGACTTTCAGATGGAGCACCAGCGCGTGAACCGCATCGAGGTGGTCAAGTCCGTGGTCTCCAGATTCATCGATGAACGGCCCGACGATCGCATCGGCATCATCGCCTTCGCAGGCGCTCCGTATCTGGTCAGCCCGCTCACGCTCGACCACGATTGGCTGCAGCAAAACCTGGACCGGGTCGCCGTGGGCGGCGTGGACGATGGCACTGCGATTGGCTCGGCCATTGCGGCCGGCGTCAATCGGCTGCGTCTGACGCAGGCGAAGTCGAAAGTGATCATATTGCTCACCGACGGGGTGAACAACACAGGCAAGATTTCGCCGATCGCCGCCGCGGAAGCCGCCCGGGCCATGGGTGTCAAGATCTATACCATCGGCGTAGGGGTGCGCGGCGACGCGCCGATTCCAGTCAGGGATGCGTTGGGAAACGCGCGCTTGGTGATGGCCAAGGTGGACGTAGACGAAAAGACGCTGCAAGCAGTGGCAGACGCAACGGGCGGCAAGTTTTATCGCGCAACGGATACCGATTCGTTGCAAAAGATCTACGAACAGATCAATCGCTTGGAGAAAAACGCCCGGACAGTACAGAAATTCGAACATACCGACGAGCTGTATCCTTGGGCGCTCATTCCTGCGCTCGGAATTCTTGGGCTCAGCCTGCTCTTGCAGCAGACCCGCCTACGGAGGCTGCCGTGAGATTCGGCAATCCAGCATGGCTGCCGGCGGGATTGGCGGCCGGCGCGGCGCTCATCTGGCTCTGGCGGCTGTACGATGCGCGTCAACACACGGCGCTCGCGCGCTTCGTGTCCGCACATTTGCGGCATCAGCTGACGCGTTCAATTTCGCATGGCCGGCGCCGAGCGCAGCGCGGCCTGTTTCTGGGTGCCCTGGTCTGTCTATTCGCGGCGCTTGCTCAACCGCAGCTGGGATTTCATTGGGAACAAGTCAGCCGTCGCGGCATTGAAGTCATATTCGCCATCGACACCTCTCGCAGCATGTTGACGCCTGATGTCAGGCCCAATCGTTTGACGCGCGCCAAGCTTGCCGTCGATGACTTCGCGAAGAAACTGGACGGCGATGCGGTGGGCATCGTGGCATTCGCCGGTGCCGCGTTTTTGGCTTGCCCCGTGACGCTCGATTATGGGGCCTTTCACGAGTCCTTGAGCGCCCTCGATACGAGCATAGTCCCGCGCGGGGGCACCGATATCTCAACTGCCATCCAAGCGGCTCAAGCCGCGCTGCGCCGCCGCCCAAACAGCGATAAAATATTGATTCTCGTGACGGATGGCGAAGACCTCGAGGGCAGCGCTTTTGACACGGCCCAGGCGGCGGCAAAGACGGACGGACTCAAGATCTTTACGGTGGGCGTGGGAACGGCCGCGGGCGATTTGATTCCCATCGCGGCGGGGCAAGGCGGCGGATTTGTGAAGGACGATAGCGGAGCATTCGTAAAATCGCGGCTGGATGAAACCGCGTTGAAGGCTATCGCCGGTGCGACCGGAGGATTCTACGTGCCGCTTGGAAACCAGGGCGAGGGACTTGAGCTGATTTTCCAGACCGTGTTGGGAGCCATCGCAAAACATGGTCTGGCGTCCCGTCAGCAAAAAATTTATGTCGAGCGGTTTCAATGGCCATTGGCCGCATCTCTCGCCATGTTGCTCTCGAGCCTGTTAATCGGAAGCCGGCGGCGCCTGAGGACGCCTATCAGGGCCATCGCCGCCGGTGCCGCGTCGGCCACGGTAACAATGGCTATGACCGTGTCTTCACAGCCTGTGCACGCCGATTCCATCCTTGAAGCGAAGCAACCGATACTCGAATACAACGCCGGAACTGCCGCTTACCGCGCGGCGCAATTTCCCCAGGCTGCGCGCTCCTTTGCGCAGTCGATAGGCCACGTGCCCTCCGGCGATCCCCGGCAATTGGCCGTCCAAGAGGATGCTTACTACAATCTTGGAAATACCCTCTATCGATCGGGGCAGAAAACCGAACAGAGTTCGCCGCAAGAGACGTTGCAGAAGTGGAACGATGCCGTGAAGGCGTATGAGACGGCGCTGCAGCTGCGCGCCGACGACGCGGACAGCAAGTTCAATCGGGATTTGGTGAAGCGCAAAATCGACGCGCTGAAGCAGCAGCAGAAGCAAAACAATCAGCAGAACCAAAACAAGAACAATAAGGACCAGAACCAGCAGAACCAGCAGAATCAGCAGAATCAGCAGAATCAGCAGAATCAGCAGAACAACTCGGCACAAAACAAGGAGCAGCCGCCGCATCCAGGTTCCGGACAGGCTCAGGGACCGCCTCCTTCGCGGCCCGACGCAAAAAACAACGACCCGAAGCAGGACCAAAAGCAAGATCCTAAACAGGGCCAGGCAGGGCAGGCGCCGCCGCAGCCAAATTCCGGACAGCCAAATGCGGATCAGCCGCCACGCAGCGCCGGTCAGCCGCCATCCGCGGACGGAGATCCGCGGACGGCGGATAACCAGCGAGCGCCGGGCGAAATGACTCGCGAGGAAGCCCGGGAGCTATTGGATTCGGTCAAAGGAGACGAGAAAAATATGGCGATACCGTGGGCGCAGCGCGGTGCCGTGCAACCGCCGGACAAGCCTTTTAAGAATTGGTAATGAGCAGGAAACAACTCATTAGCCGCTGGTTGTTCGCCACGGTCCTGATGGGCCTTCTTGGCGCAGCGACGGCGCTTGCCGATGATCCGTTGGTATACGCGACGATTCAGCCCGCCCAGATTAGCTTGGGCGAATCCGCGCAGTTCACGATTACAAATCTAGGAGACGGCACGAACCCGATCACCATGCCGGTGGTCGCCGGGCTGAAATTCGAGATTGTCGCACGCACGCATGAGATTCAAATCATAAACGGAACGACTCTGCCCTCAGCGTCGACCGTCATGCGCGTGACGCCGCAGATCGCCGGGATTTTCACGATTCCGGCGGTAACGCCGAAGTCTCAACCACTCGTGTTGCAGGTGAATGCAGCACCGAGTGGCGCCTACGTGCCCCGCGCCGGCGCGCCCGCGGCGCCGCTTGCGCCGCCTATTTTGTCCGGAGGCTCGCTTCCCAAGGGCGTGCACTTGACCGACGATGGCTCCGCCTATGTCCGCCTCAGTATTCCGAAGCGCGAAATTTATGTCGGTGAGAGCGTTCCGGCCGAAATCGAGGTCGGAATGCGCTCCGGATTCGTGTCCTCGTTGAATGGGTTGCCCAAGCTTACGGGAGATAATTTCACGCTCAACAATCTCTCGCATCAACCGGAGCGCAGCGAAAAATTGATCAACGGCGAGCCATTCGTCTTGTTTACTTGGCGCAGCCTCCTTTCAGTGATCAAGCCGGGTACATTCTCGCTGTCCGCCGCTGCTCCGCTGACCGTCAAAATTAGAACTCGGTCCAAGCGGGATGCGCTCTTGGAGGATCGGTTCGGGGATCCGTTCTGGCAGAATCTGTTCGGCACGACCGTCCCGAAGGACATTGAAGTTACAAGTCCGCCGCAAGAGCTGAAGGTCTTGGATTTGCCCGTCCAAGGGCGGCCAGCCGATTTTCATGGTGCCATCGGCACATTCAACATTGTCAGCGATATTTTCCCCGCCAAGGCCGATGTCGGCGACCCAGTGACGCTGCGCATGCGCATTTCGGGGTCTGGAAGCTTCGATCGCGTCGATAGCGGAATGCTCGATCACGTCGATCGGTGGAAGACCTATCCGCCGAAGTCGTCCTTCAATACCAGCGATCCGATTGGATTTAGCGGAATGAAGACCTTCGAGCAACCGGTCATCGCTTCGAAACCTGGCGTGCAAACGCTGCCCGCCCTGTCGTTTAGCTACTTCGATCCGAATTCGCGGCGTTATGAGACGGCGCGCGGAGCGCCTCTCAGCGTGACCATATCGCCGGCTTTAGCCGACAGTGTGCTGACTGCGCCTCAGGTGGCCGCGAATGCCGCGGCAAGCGGCACGCCGAAATCGGCAGCCGGTTTGCGGGCCGATCATGCCGCCGTCGACGCACCGAGGCCCACTCTGACGCCGCTGTACTTGCAGCCGAAGTTTCTCGCACTTCCTTCATTTCTAATGCTGGCATTTGCGGCAGCGTGCCTCGGGCTGAGGCCTCGCTGGGATGGCAAGAGCGATTCGACCAAACGGGTGATGGCGCAATTGGAAGCAGCCGCTCATCATGGCAACGAGACGCTATTCTTCGATTCGGCGCGCAGCGCCCTGCAGCGTTTGCTTGCAGCACGGTGGCAGCTGATGCCCGAAGACGTCACCACTTCCGAGCTTGATTCCAGAATTGGAGCAGACAACGACCTTCGCCGGCTGTTTGCGCTCGCGGATGAATCGAAATATTCCGGGCGCGCGCCGAACACCACCGATTTTGTTCGATGGCTCAACGTAGTTCGCGGCCAATTGGCGAGCGAGAAGTCTGCATGAGCGCATGGGCACGCGCCTTGTGTCTGTTTGCTTGCTTGCTGCCCGGCGCTGGCTTGCTGCTGGGCCCCCTTCAGGCGCGTGCGGCTCCGCCGCAGGCGCCGGCCGGCTATTCCGCCGCGGACCTCTACAATCTCGCGAATTCCTATGCGCGCGCCGGCAAACCAGGCATGGCGGTGCTCAATTACGAGCGCGCGGGATTGCTCGTGCCGGATGATCCGGATGTGGCGGCCAACTTGCAGTTTGTGCGTGCTTCCGCGCATTTGCCTCCCGCAACGCGCAGCACCTTCGATCGCATTGCCGGAATCGCCAGTCCCTCCGTTCTATCGTGGCTCGGCATTGTGGGTTTGACGATGGCGGGCGCATGCATGCTGTTGGGACGATCTACGGCGCGGTATCGGCGCTTGCGCCATGCCGGTGTCCTATTGGGATTGTGCATGGTGAGTCTGACCGTCTGCAATGGCATTGCGCTGTGGCCAAGGTTGCATTCAGGAGTTGTGATTGTGGCGGCAACCCCGGTCCGGGTCTCTCCGGTGCCGATGGGGGATGCCTTATTTACTCTGGCGGAAGGCGAAACCGTCAAGCTCGCCGCCCAGCACGAGGGATACACGCTCATTCTGACGCGGGCCGGCCGCTCCGGCTGGGTATCAAATGCCAATGTTGCGCCAATCGTTCCGAGGCGGTAGGCCGATCCGAACTACAAGCCGATCCCAACTATAAAATGAGGCCGTTGCGCAGTGCGTACGCCGTCATGTCCGCGTTGCTGCTGAAATTCATCTTCTCCAGAATTCGCGATCGATACGTACTGACCGTTTTGACGCTCAGGCTCAATTCATCGGCTATTTCCCCGACGCCGGACCCGGCTGCCAATTTGCCGAAGATTTGGAACTCTCGGACGGATAGTCTTTCGTGTAAAGGCTGATTTTGATCGTGGTCGGATTCGAGATCGGCGGCCATCGCTTCGGCGAGGGCAGCGCTGACGTAGCGGCGTCCGACCAGCACGGTGCGCACCGCTTTCAATAGTTCCTCCGGCGAGCCGCCCTTGGAAAGGTAGCCGCTGGCGCCGGCGCGAAGCACGTTACGAGCATACTGGGCCTCGGGTAGTCCGCTCATGATAAGCACGCGCACCTTGGGGAAACCGCTGGTGACATGCTTCAGAATATCCAGGCCGCTGCGGTCGGGCATGTGGATGTCCATCAGCAGCAGGTCCCACGGCTGTTGACGCAACTGGTCCAACGTCTCATTGCCGCTGGCGGTCTCGCCGATTGCCGTGATACCGGCTTCGGCCTCGAGAAATTGCCTGTAACCCGCCCTCACAACGGCATGATCGTCGGCAATCAGTACTCGCGACATCGGCAATCCTTGTTGTTGTAGATGTTGAAGCTGACTTATCCTCCTCTGGGCGCGCAATTCGCAAGGCCGAAGCACTTAACCGGACGTCGGGAATGTCCTACACGCCCCGGTAGGACAAAATGCAGACCGCCCTGAGCAGCGCGCCAGAAGAACGGCGCCAAAGGTGTTGCGCGCCGTTCATGGCTTTTCTCGGCTGAGATCGGCAATAAAGGCCGGCATCCAGGTCTTGCCGCCGTCGCCCGAGTACGATTCCTCGTAGTGATGCGAGTCTGATTTGATGTCCGACCACACCCCGCGCACCAGGATCGACCGATCTTTGAACGTATCGGAAGCAAACAATGCGCCGCGGCCATTCTTGAAGGATCCGACCAGCGGCGGTGCGAGAACGCCTTGTTCGCTGTTGACAAAGGACTGGCGCCACTGATGTGCGGCTGGATCGTAGAGAAACAATGTCAAGCCTTCCCAATGTCCGTTCGGACCGTCGGTCTCGATCTCTTCCAATTGGGCACGTCCACCCCAGACTTTTCGCACTGTGACGATGCCATCCAGTTCGATCGATTTGGAGCCCCCAGAGAAGGGGTCAGCCGCCTCGCCCGACGCGCTCGAGGGTGCAATCCACATCCCGGCGCCGGCGGTCAGAAGGCCGATCGCGATCGATTTTGAGAACTGCATCGCCGTCTCCATGAATATTTCTAGCCAAGAATGGGCCGTCGCGCCCCCGCCGGCGCTAAGCTGTCATCGGTGAGATTTTGCGACCGTGGCAACCCTCTCCTGAAGGGCCACTTGGAGGAAAAATAATTGGGCCACTCTCGCTCACGGCGTAGACAGGCATTCGAGCCTTTTTTCGAGATTAAGCTCGATCTCGAGCCGGCCGGCTCACGAGAATCCTCGCGGACGCTGCATGGTGAGTTAAAAGCCGCCATCGTCGATGGACGCCTGGCGGCAGGCATAAAATTGCCCGCCACGCGAAGATCGATTGAGTTCTTCGGCGTCTCGCGCAATACCGCCGCAGAAGTCTATGAGAGGTTGGTGACGGAGGGTCACGCGGTCACCCGGCACGGTGCGGGTACCTACGTTGCGGAAATAATTCCGCCGCGGGCTGCAACAACGCGGCCTTCGGCGGAACAGCCATTGCGGCATCGGATAAACGGATTTTGGCTGCGTCCCGACGTTACGGCGGCAATGAGTTTCTGGCGCGACCCGCCCGAAGCCGAGCCACTCACGCGCAAAGGCGCGCTGATCGATTTTCGTCCTGCGATGGTCGACTCCAGGCTTTTTCCGCTGGACGTATTTCGGCGCGTTAGCGCCAAGCAACTGCGAGGCCTGGAAAGGAAACCGGCGAGCTACAAAAGCCCGCAGGGCAATCAGGGCAACTTCTATCTTCGCAAGGCGATCGTCAGGCACATTGCCATCACGCGTGCCGTGGCTTGCGAGGCCGAGGAAATACTCGTGACCTCCGGAGCGCAGCAGGCATTCGATCTGCTTGCCCGAGCGCTGGTCACACCCGACGAAACCATCGTTGCGCTGGAGGATCCGGGCTATCCGCCGATGCGCGTGGCATTTGCAGCTGCGGGCGCCCGGCTGGTTCCCATCGGCGTCGATGCAGAAGGTCTGATGGTCGAACGGCTGCCGCCCGGCGTACGCATCATCTGCGTGACTCCGTCGCACCAATTCCCTCTGGGCATCACCATGTCGATGCGCCGGCGCGAGGCGCTGCTCGAATTTGCTCGCGAACACGGCGCGGTGATCATCGAGGATGACTACGACGGGGAGTTTCGGTACGAGGGCAGCCCGCTCGCGGCGCTGCGTGCGGTGCGTGCGATGGACGTGGTCTTCTATGTCGGCACATTCTCAAAATGCATGCTGCCGGCGTTGCGCCTCGGTTTCATCGTCGCCCCGAGCTGGGCTATCAATACTTTGACCGCCGCTAAAAATTGCTTCGATTGGCATTGCGCGACGCCGATTCAAAGCGCAGTCGCCGCATTCATCAGCGAGGGTCATCTGACGCGCCATGTCGCCAAAATGCGCGAGATCTACCGTGCGCGCCGACAATTGCTGTTGAGCTCATTGCGGGACACCTTGAGCGAATGGCTGGTGCCCGTCCCCTGCCTCTACGGCATGCATGTTGCGGCCGAACCTCTCACTCGTGTTGATCTCGAGGCAGTGAGCGCCGCGTTGGCACAGCAGCACGTCAAAATGCATACCTTGAGCAGATACTTCCTGGGACCGCCAACCAGGGCCGGACTGGTGCTCGGCTATGGCACGGTGGATTTGACCGAGATCCGCCGCGGGATGTCGATGCTCCGCGCAATCCTGCGAAACTGATGTCATTGTGAGACGGACAGGGTGTAGGAATAACACGTGGTCGGGACGCCATCGCGTGCATACGTGTAAAGTCCGACAGGAGGGGCGCTGAACCCGTGACAGATCCCGCGACGACAAAACCGCGCACTGCACCGGATGCCAAAGTAGTGCACTTAGGCTTCCTGCGGCAGCTGACATTGATGATCCGCGCGATTTCCAGCTCCGGCGTGGGCAAGAAAATCGCGGTTCTCCTGACGGCGATCGTGCTTGTCATCTTGGCCACGGCGTACGGACAGATCCGGCTCAATAGCTGGAACAAGCCATTCTACGATGCGCTCTCACGGCGCGACCTGAGGGACTTCCTGTTCCAACTCGGCGTTTTCTTCGTGATCGCCGGCTGCATTCTTGCTCTCAACGTGACGCAGCGCTGGCTCGCGGAGATGCTGCAGGTGAGACTGCGAGAGGGGCTGGTTCGAAGTCTGCTGCGCGACTGGCTGTTGCCGCGGCGGGCATTCTGGCTCGCCAGCAGCGGCACGATGGGGGTCAATCCGGACCAGCGCATCCACGAGGACGCAAGAAAATTGTGCGAGCTCTCGGGCGGACTGGGAATCGGCCTTTTTCAGGCCTCTATCCTGTTCGGCACGTTTGCCGGCATCCTGTGGGGGCTGTCCAGCACCTTTACCCTTCATTTCGGCGACCGAGATTACTCTATTCCGGGATTCATGCTGTGGGCGGCCATTCTGTACGCAAGTGCGGGCTCGCTGGTGAGCTACTGGGTTGGGCGGGGGCTCATCAATCGCAACGCCGAGCGCTACGCGCGAGAGGCTGACCTGCGCTTCTCGCTGGTCCGCGTCAACGAGCATGTCGACGATATATCGCTTGCGCAAGGCGAGGCAGACGAGAGGCGCCGCATCGAACGCCGTCTGGTGGATGTTTTGCGCGCAACACGGCGCATCGTTTGGGGCCACACAAATCTTGAATGGGTTACTGCCGGATTCGGCTGGGTGACCATCGTGGCACCGATCCTGGTGGCCGCCCCGCTGTATTTCACCGGCAAAGTTTCCTTCGGCGGATTAATGATGGCCGCTGCCGCGTTCACCCAGGCGCAATCCTCGCTGCGCTGGTTCGTCGACAATTTCAGCGTGATTGCCGATTGGCGCGCCACATTGCTGCGCGTGGCCACTTTTCGCCACGCCGTCGTTTCCACCGACGAGCCGCGCGGTTTTGAAAGCCGCATCGTGTACGCGGAAGGCGATCCGGGCAGAATCATGATGGAAAAACTCGAGAGCACTTCCTCTGCGCATGCCGACAAGCTGCGGGAATTGAAAGTGGTCGTCGAGGCCGGCTCGCGCGTGCTCATTCTGGGGGCGCCGGGAACGGGAAAGACCCAGTTCTTCCGCGCCCTGGCAGGCTTGTGGCCCTGGGGTTCGGGCCGCGTCACGCGCCCCCAGGGCGAGCAGATATTCTATTTGCCGCGCGGCACCCCGTACTTGCCGCGAGGCAGCCTGCGAGAGGTGCTTGCGTATCCTTTGAAGGCCGAGAATTTCACCGCCGACGCCTTTACGCGCGCGTTGTTCCGCTTGGGTCTCGAACGCCTCGCGCCGCTGGTCGATGAGACTCGCCGCTGGGACCGCGAGCTGAGCCAGGACGAACAGCTATGCCTGGTATTTGCGCGCATGCTGATACAGATGCCGCCCTGGGTGCTCATCGACGGAACCTTCGGATTGCTCGATGACGATGTGCTCGCGCTGGTCATTGATGTGTTTACCAAGGAGCTCAAGCACACGGGCATTATCCACGTGGGCAGTGCCGGCGAGGCGCACGATCTGTTTTCCGCAACCCTGCACCTTATCAAGTTGCCCAAGGATTCATCGAAGACCGAGTCCGCAGGCAGCGACGGCGAGCGGGCTGCATCGCGCATTGACGGCGGAAATCCGCAATGAAGCGGCTGCCACTGCGTCGATCCCGCGTCCTGCACGGAATGCGAATTGCGGTGCTGACCCTGCTTTTCTTCGCCTCGCCAGGATGGAGCGCGCCGGATTTCGATTTCCGCGCGCCGGCTTCGCCGCTCGATGCCGCCACCGCCGCGACGATGAGCGACTTGGCGTCGCGGCTCATTCCCGTCTATCAGGACTCGGATCCAGAGCGATATCTGGCAAATCTGTCCGCGCTGCAAATGGCCGTCGGCGACTTCGCCGCCGCCGACATTTCCAGGTCATCGCTGCGCGAGCGGCGGCGAAAATCGGATTTCGGGCATCCGATAGGGCGCGCCGTGATATTCGACATGTACGCCCACGCCAAGGCCGTGGAAACTGAACGCCGTATCACTTTCGCCGAGTCATTTACCGCCACGTACCGGGAAACCGTACGGCGCCTGGATGACCGCGACGCCTTCGCCGTCGCGCACTGGCTCGGCGCGTCCCCCGCGACATATCGCGAAGCCTTGCAAAGAGACTTGGATCAGTATCGCGGCAAGGACAGTGTCGATGAGTCCGAAGCAATTGACCTGATTTGGAAGTATGTGTCCTTTGATGCTTATCGGACTTTCGGTTCGCTGGTAGTGCTCTTGAATGCGGAGGATGACCATCGGCGCTATACCAGCGACAGCGGCGTCCATATCAAGGGTTCTGGTGGAACCGATATCTCAATCGTTGTGGTTCGTCCAAACGGCGGGGCGAAGTCCATGCCGGCGCTTCTTGAATTCGCCGCTGATGAATCACAGAACTATGCCAAGGAATGCGCCGCGCGCGGCTATGCGGGCGTGGTCGCCTTCACGGTCGGGAAACCGAAGCCTCCGGGCGGCATCGATCCTTTGGATCTGGTCGGAGCCAATGCGCGCCTGGCGATTGATTGGATCGCGAAGCAATCCTGGAGCGACGGCCGGGTGGCAATGTACGGCGATGGCTACAGCGGCTTTGCGCCATGGGCCGCCGCCAAGCGCTTGCCGCCGGCGCTCAAGGCCATAGCCACTTTTGCAGCAAGCGCACCCGGAATCAATTTCCCGATGGCCGGCAATATTTTTCAGAACGCGGCGTATGGCTGGTCTTTGCGGATGAACGAGGATGGCGCGGCGGATGTGAATGAGAAGGAAGACGCCGCAAAGTGGCACGCCCTCGACGAGAAGTGGTACCGCAGCGGCAGGCGTTATCGAGACATGGGCCGGCTGTACGGAAAACACAACCCGATTTTCATTCGTTGGCTCAATCATCCGAGCTACGACGGCTACTGGCAGAAGTTCGTGCCATACCGTCGACAGTTTTCGCACATCAACATTCCGGTGCTCACGATGAGCGGTTACTACGCCGCCGCCGCTCCGGGCGATCTTTATTATTTCACGCAGCATCATCAGTACAACCCGCATGCGGATCACACTCTGCTCATCGGTCCATATGACGCCGACGCGATGCGCGCTGGGCCCTCAGCCAATTTGCATGGGTATCAAGTGGATCCCGCGGCGCTCGTCGACTTGCGAGAGCTGCGCTTCGAGTGGCTTGATCATGTTCTCAAAGGCACGGCGCTGCCGGCGCTGCTGTCCGCCCCGGTCAATTACGAGGTGATGGGCGCAAACGAGTGGCACCACGCCGGATCACTGGAGGGAACAGCGAATGCTTCACAGCGCTACTACCTGGATGCCGCGGTCATTGCTGGAAATCATCGGCTGAATCTGCACAAGAAACCGGGCGATGGCGCCGTTCAACAGGTCGTGAACCTTGTTGAGCGCAAGGACGCGGCTTGGACGCCGCCCACGGATTACATCAGCAAAAGCCTCGCCCCCCGCCACGGCGCGATCTTCGTAAGCGAGCCGCTCACCAAGACGATCATCATTAATGGCTTGTTTTCCGGCCGCCTTGATTTCGCGGTCAATAAAATGGATCTGGACCTGAACATCACGTTGTACGAGCAACTTCCGAGCGGCGACTACATTCGACTCTTCAGTCCGACCTACGAGATGCGCGCGAGCTATGCGCCGGACCGGGTTCATCGGCATCTACTGAAGGCGGGAGAACGGCAAAAGCTCTCCTTCAAGAGCGAGCGCATGACGAGCCGGCAGCTGCAGCCGGGTAGCCGTCTCGCCATCGTGCTGAGCGTCGCCAAGCGCCCCGATCGAGAGATCAACTACGGCACCGGCGGCGATGTGAGTGAAGAATCCGTGGCGGACGGCAAGATACCCATTAAGGTTCGATGGTACGGCGACAGCTATGTCGACATTCCAATTAGGCAGTAGCTATGAACAATTAAATTGGCGCTTGAGTTGATGCTCTGGCCGGTCCTGTTTACCGATTTCGCCCACGGCCAGGCAGATAGGGAATTGCAGCCGTTTCTGCGGCAGACGCTGCAGCAGACTCATCCCTGACCGTCGAGCAAGCTCAGGCTTGGGCGAGGCGCTTGAGCAGCGCCGCCGCAGCGGCGGGATTGCGGACCTTGTGGCCGCTGATCACGTAGAGGTACACATCGCGAGGCACGGCATCGCTCGCTCCGGGCTGCACGTAGGTGAGGCCTTCCGCGGCACTGCCCGAGGCCCATGCGCGTGCGCGGGCGGCCCAAAGATCGAGAGCGGTCTCGGAGTAACCAGACGCATCCTCCGCTTTAGTGCCCATTATCCGGGCGTAGACGAACGGCGCGGTGAAGTCGGCAATCTGCGGATACGCCGAGTCGCCCGCGATTACCACGCCGACTCCATGTTCTCGCGCCAATGCGATGAAATCAGGCGTGGCGAAGCTCTCGTGCCGCACCTCGACGACGTGACGCAGCGAGCGGCCTCCCGCCTCTTGGGGCAGAAGCTTGAGGAATGCTGCGAAGTCGGCAGGGTCGAATTTCTTGCCCGGCAGAAATTGCCAATTGATTGGTCCAAGCTTTTCCTTGAGCTCCGTAAGACCGCTGGCGAAGAACCGCGCGATGCTGTTGCCGGCTTCGGCCAGGACGGTGCGATTCACGGCGAAACGCGGGGCCTTCAGCGAAAAAACGAAATCATCCGGCGTCTCGTCGTGCCATTTCTCGTAACTGGCGGGCTTTTGGGCGCCGTAGTAGGTGCCATTGATCTCGATTGAAGTGAATTGACGGCTGGCGTGTTCGAGCTCGCGCTTTTGCGGCAAATCGGCGGGATAGAAAGTGCCGCGCCAGGGCTCGTAGGTCCAGCCGCCGACGCCGACTCGAATGGTGCCCGTGGCGACTTTGCGGCTGGGCATGGCGCTCAAGCCACCAAGCTGTTGAGAAAGTTGAAACTGATGGCCGCGGATTCAAGCCGCGGCTTATTGAAGGGCGGCTCTTGCTCCACATAGAACTGACGCACATTCGACGCGTGCGCCCTCGCCAACAGCGTCTTCCAATCGATGATGCCCTGTCCAACTTCACAGGGATCTTGCCGCAGGCTGAAATTGGGACGCGTGCCGGCCTTGACGTCCTTTACGTGCATTGCGCTAAAGCGGCGCGGATGCGCGGCCAACAGCGCCAGCGGGTCCGCTCCCGCCGCGACCACCCAGCCTGCATCCATCTCGAACGTCACGAGCGCAGGATCGGTGCCGCGTATCAATTCAGCCAGTCCGTTGCTGTTGCCGATCGGTGCGAGTTCGACGTTGTGATTGTGATAGCCGAAGCGAAGTCCATACTGCTGCAGCGCTTTGCCCTTGGCGTTGAGATACTCCGCGTTCGACTTCCAATCATCCAGCGTCATGGAAGCGACGAGCCGAGCCAACGTTCTGCCGCTGTCTTCGCCGGGCAACGGCTGCACAGTAAAGCGCTCGGGCATGTTGAACATCGGGCAAATAATCGTGCCGATACCCAGGGCATGCGCCGTCTCCGCCAGTGCTCCAAGATCATCCAAGCTGGCGCCCGACTTCGCGTGGGGAGGAACATGGATCGAAGGACATTTCAGCTGCGTGCGATCGAGCGCCTGACGCCAATCGGCCACGGTGCGGTTCGCCAGGCCGGCCAATTCGACTGTGCGATAGCCGATTTTTGCAACCGCTGCCAAGGTCCCGTCAAAATCTCGATTCAGATCATCGCCGACGGTATAAAGCTGCAGTCCTATGGGCAGACCGGTGCGTTGGAAAAAGGGGTGGGCGTTTGAAGCAACGCTGGCTCGGGCCGCCAGGAGTGCCGTTGTTGCTGCCAAAAAATCCCTTCGCGACAATGTGAACATCTTTTTCGAGGCCCTCATTGCGATAATCTACGAACACAGAAGTTTTCCTATAAAACAATACACCCGTGCATTCCCGCATGCATTAGCGGACTCAAAGGATGCACGGTCTATCTGGGCGAACTGTAACGCGATTTAGTACTTATAACTCAATAGGTTAAATATACAAATAAAGGTCAATTATAGGACACGTCGGCGTCCAAAAAGACCGCGGTTCTCAGTCCCTCCTCATGCCGCGTGTTCCAACTCAGATAGCTCGCTAAGCGTTGCCGGCCACCCTTCGCGCATGCTGCGGTATTTAGGGGCCCATCCGGTGTTGCGCAGTTTCTGATTGGAGATCCGCTCCGAGCGCGATAAGAGTTCGCCGAGCGAGCCGGTTACATGGGCGAGCCACTGCGGCAAAGACTTCGGCAAGCGCGTGCGCAGAGCACCTGCCAGTGCTGCGGAGAATTCGCGGCGGCGCAGCGGCTCATCGTCAGCGACATTATAAATTCCCGCCGGCAGGTCGAGTGCGGTCTCCCATGCGAAGGAGAGCCGCGCCGCTTTCGACCGTACGCGCCACCGCGGTTACTGGGTGGCCGGCGGCAATCATGAGTGGAATGGCTCGGCGGCCGACGACACCGGTTGCCCCAGCAATGAATACTTTCATGGCAGCCCCTTTGTTCACCAGCGCTGATAATAAGACGCGCGGCGAAGGCCGCTTGTGACGATGACGATCGAGGAGTTATGCCGCTTCGCAACACTGGGCTTTCCCGGCCCCGATCACGTACAGTAACGTCATGCCCATTGGCGCCCAAGACCACCTCGACTCCCTTTATGCACGGCAAAGGCTGCTGTCGGCCGAGGCCACGAGCCTCGAGGCGGAGCGCGACACGCTGGAACATCACTCCAATCGACACTACATTTTGCAAGTGGAGATCGCCGCCCTGCGCGTGGAGGCGACGCGGATCAGCGCGCGAATCGCCGACATCATTGAAAGAGATCTGCAGCGCTAAAGCCGCGCCGCCCGCAACGATGCCGCGTCAAGCCGGAGTAATATTTTGATTTAGCCGAAAGACATTCGTGGGATCGAATTTTCGCTTGAGCGTCGCCAAGCGCGAATAGTTCTCTCCATAAGCTTCGCGAACCCGCGATGGTGACTCGTCGCCCAGATAGCCGCTAAACGGGCACAGTCACGCCAGGTCAACGGTAGGTGATTAATACCCCCCGGACCTCTCAGACCTCAGTTATTAATAAAATCAATGGTCTGTGGATATGATTAGACCCGGGTCCCTGTGCGCAGCGTGGGCCGCTGTCGGCAAATCACGAGCAGCCGCTCGATGAAACGGTGCGCATCGCCGCCTTGAGAATTGTGGCGTTGATCTCATTAATCCACGGACGGAGTAGAGAAAAATACTCCACAGTCTGCTCGGTGGCTGACAATCGTCTGCTACTCAGGATTGGTTAACCTTGGGCGGCACGTGGATTGGCGAAAGGAGGTCATGCGAATGACGATTGAGAAACGCAAATGGCATGGGACGAAAAAGCGGATCGCCGTCTTTGCCCTCATGTTACCGGTCGGCGGACTGGTACATGCGGGTAACGGGCCCGAACCGACCACCGATACGCAGGGGCAAGCTCAGGCTAGGCAGTTCGGGATTTTTTTCGGCGGCACGGCTTCACAGTACGATCTATGCGTGAAAAGGGGTTTTCTTCCCAAAGGCAGTCAAAATGCCGAGGAGATTGCAAAGGCGTTCTTGGAGAAAACATGGGCGACGAACCCGGCGGCGGACCAATCGGTGTATGTGCAAGATGGTTGGAATAAGATGAAGAAAGAAATTTCAGAAGACGAATCCTTCTACACGCAGCAGAGATGTGCTGCCGTGGGTAAGCAGTGGGCGAAGTTGCTGGAGGTAATGCGGAAGAAGTAAGACGGGCAACGTCAATCCTCGGCGACAAGTCGCATAAGGATGACGAAATCAACCTGCCGCCCTTTCCCCCTGACAGGCCATCCGACAATCGGTGACGCTCGACGGCCGCGAGCCCAATTACGATGCCATCGGCCGGTGGTGACATAACCTATTTGGATCCGCGATAGACACCATGGTTTTGCCGCGGCGGGTTGCCATGCATCGAAGATCCACAGAACATGCTTCACAGTTCATAGATTCGTTCCTTGAGCTAATCCCTACAGGGGGTGGTATGCGGCGCAGCGGTAACGGGCATTCCCTACAACAGATTCTTGTATCTATTCCGTTCTGCACGGCTCCTGGACTTGGCTGGCGATCGCATTTGTCGCGAGTCGCGACTCAGATCACGCCGATGGTCGCTGCCAGAATTCGAAACAAGCGCAGATAAGACACGCACCGGGTGAATATCGGCAGGGTCGCTGTCGATCCGCTGCGGTGTTGGCAAAGCAATCTCGAAGAAGGGGGTCATTCAATGAAATTCATGCTGTTCGTTCTAGTCGCTCAAATACATGCGGGCGGAACTCAGGCGGTGGCCGTGTACCCTAGCCTGGAGCAGTGCCGCGACGCATTGAACGTAGCTGCGTCGAACGTCGCGGCTGATTACTCGTGCGCGGCGACGCCCGTACAAGGAAAGTGGAAAGCCAAGGATGCTCGCTTCATGCTGGCGCGGGACTAGGATTACAGGCGCACCCACAGCAGCGGGCCGACCTAAACGGACGCAATTGACCTGGCCGGTGCCGCGCTCAGCGCTGGGAATTCTTGAGCGTTGTCATACACTGCCTGCATGGCTGCGACCGAATCGTCCTCCGCGAAACCACTTCGCTTACTAGCTGAGCAGGCCTTGAGCCGCGCGGCCGGTGCGCCGCTGATCGGGGGCAACGCCTTGGAACTGCTGATCGACGCTGCCGCGCATTTCGACGCGTGGCTCAAGGCAATCCGGGGCGCACAGCAGCGCGTGCTGCTGGAGAACTATATTTTCCGCAATGATGATGTCGGTCGCCGTTTCCGCGACGCGCTGACGGAGCGTGCTGCGGCCGGAGTCGTGATCCTCGTCGTTGTCGATTGGTTCGGCTGTCTCGGTCAATCACGCAGCGCCTTTTGGGCGCCGTTGCGCGCCGCGGGTGGTCAGGTACGAGTATTCAATCCGCCCAGGCTCGGAGAGCCATTCGGCTGGATGAGCCGCGATCATCGCAAACTTCTAGTCGTGGATGGCATCTACGGATCTCTGTCCGGCGTGTGCGTCAGTGCCAAATGGCTAGGCAAGCCGGCGCACAACATCCCCCCATGGCGCGACACCGGTGTTGAACTGCGAGGACCGGCGGTAGCCGAACTCGAAGACGCTTTTGTACAAAGCTGGAATGCCGCCGGCCCTGCGCTCGTCGCGTTTTCCTCGAATGCTTCCGGCCCAGCAGGGTCCGTGGCATTGCGGGTCATTGCCACGCAGCCCGTCAGCGGCAGCGTATATCGCCTTGATCAGCAGATCGCCGCGATGGCCCGTAAAACCCTATGGCTTTCCGATGCTTATTTTGTCGGCGTGACACCCTATGTGCAGGCGCTCGTCGCGGCAGCGCGTGACGGTGTCGACGTGCGTTTACTTGTTCCAGGCAGCAGCGATATTCCCGTGGTTGCGCGTATGTCCCGCAGCGGCTATCGGCCGCTACTCAAGGCTGGCATTCGAGTGTTTGAGTGGAACGGCTCAATGTTGCACGCAAAGACGGCCGTGGCCGACGGCCAATGGGCGCGCGTGGGATCTTCCAATCTCAACATTTCAAGTTGGCTCGGCAATTGCGAGGTCGACATTGCCGTCGAGGATGCCGGTTTCGCCGGCCTGCTCGCGGCCCAGTACGAAGTTGATCTGCAAAACGCCACGGAAATCGTGCTGGCGCCACGTCGTTTTCGCCGCGGCGAGCAGATTCAGCGCGGCAACCCACGAGTTCCGAGGACGGCTCGCACCGGAGGCAGTTCCGGGCGAGCGGCGGCCGGGGCGCTGCGTATTGCAAATAGCGTGCGTGCCGCGCTCGGCAATACCCGGGTGCTCGGCGAGGCGGGAGTTCCCTGGTTGACGACCGCGATAGTATGCGCGGTGATTGCCGTGGTTGCAGTGCTGTGGCCGGCGGCGATCGGGTGGCCGTTCGCTGCATTGACCGGATGGCTCGCGCTCAATTTGGGCATCCGCGGTTGGCGCCAGCGTGAACGCAACCGGAGCGAAAGCCAGCGCGGCAAGGACTGATCGGGAAGGGCGTGTGCGACTCCGCCGTGCGTGGCAGAGAGGACCAGTTCGGGTTAGCCTACTAGAACCGCTTTCAACTACTTCGGGGGTGCCGTGCTTGTCGTGACAACAGAAAACGTGCCCGGACATCGCGTGCGCGAGGTCAAGGGTCAGGTGTTCGGCGTTGTGGTCAGAAGCCGAGGGCTCGGCGGCAATATCATGGCGGGGCTGCGCTCAATCGTCGGCGGCGAAATCACCGAGTACACACAATTGCTCGAGGAGGCCCGCCGTCACGCGGTCGACCGGATGGTCCGCAACGCGAATCTCATGCACGCCAATGCCATTGTCATGATGCGATTCGATTCGGCCGAGATTGGCCAGACGATGAGCGAGATCGTCGCATACGGAACGGCAGTGGTGCTGGAGCCGGTGGCTTGATCATGTTGAGGGTAATTGTGATCGCGGTGGGCGCAATCCTTACATGCGCTGGAGCCGTACTCATAGCCTGCGGAGTTCACGCGCCTGGCTGGCAGGCACTCGCCATCGGCGTGATTGTGCTCATAGGCACGCTGTTCGAGCGCTGGCGTTACCGTCGCATCGAGAAACCTCTGAAGGGGAACTGGGAGCGGACCGAAGAGCAATTTATCGACCCGTCGAGCGGGCAACCCGTTGAAGTAATGTTTGACCCGCGCACGGGTGAGCGGCGCTATGTCGCTGGAAGGCCGCGCGATACACAGGAATCCGGCTCGGAGTAGGCACCCGGGTAACGCGAAAGCACTCCCGGTCATGCCGATAGCTGCTCATCGGCAGAGTCACGGAGACCACAGCTTGGCGGTGCGAGAGCGCCGAATTGCGCGATCACGCGTCGCTAGCGGGATACCGTGAGTACGGGCCGTCGCCACGATGAGTCGATCGGCGGGATCGCCGTGAAATCGCGTGGGCAAACTGTCTGCCGCAATTACGACATCTCGATCGAGGGGCAGAATCGTCAGAACTTGCGATTCCGTCGCGCGGCTCAACCAATCAGAAAACGGCAGTGGTAGCTGCAGGCGCTGTTTGGAGTGCAGAAGCTGCGCCTCCCATAAACTGATCGCAGCCAGGTACACGCCTCCAGCCTCCGCCGCGGCATCCAGCGCATTTCTTTCTGCGGACTTGAGAGGCGACTTTGGTGTAAGCCACCAGATCCAGAAATGCGTGTCGAGAAGCATGATCAACGCAGGGCCTCGAAATCCTCCTCTCGCACAACCGATTCGCTTGGCTCAGCAAGCAATTCGCCTCCCAGGGCCCGCAGCTTCTGCCAGGGCTTCGCGTCCACAGTCTGCGTAGTCTGAAATGAGGGTGCGAGGCGGGCAACAATCTTGCCACGCCGTGTGATTGACACGGATTGTCCTGAAGTCTCTACGCGGCGAATCACGTCGAGGCAGGAGTTCTTGAACTTGGTGACTGAAATGGCCATTTCTGAATTATAAATGGCCATATAGGTCGATGCAAGTCAGTGCCG
>DATAVX010000104.1:0-10901 GCA_036267535.1 Steroidobacteraceae bacterium | reverse complement strand
ACATTTTAAGCAAACGCAGGTAAATTACGCGAAATTTCAGAGGTTTAGCATTCCCAATGCGAAATAACGCGCCTAAGACCACCAGACTGAGTCTCGGTAGTTATCTCTCCTCGATCCGGGCAGATCGTGGATTGACGCTTCGCGAGGTAGAGGAAAAAACCCGAAACGAAGTTTCTAATGCCTACTTGTCTCAGATTGAACGAGAATTGGTGCCAAAACCTTCCGCTCGGGTATTAGGAGCGTTGGCTGATGCTTATAAAATTGACAGTGTTAACCTATTAGAACTGGCTGGCTATGTTGGCAAAACTAGACGTGAGGCTAATTCCAGGCATGGCCGCGGTCATACTTTCTCTGAGCACAATCTGACGTCGGAAGAAGAAACGGCAATGTTCGATTTTCTTCAATGGTATCGACATCAGAATCGGTCGAAGAAATAGTCCCAGCTAAGGTTTGCTGTAGCCGCACACCAAAAAAGGCGGCCGAGTATTGCAACTGGGTACACACACATACCGCACTTCCTTGCAAAAACCGTAAAAATCGGTAATTTTTTGCACGGATGTCCGGTGCTAAGTGCTGGCGCGCCCGAAGAGATTCGAACTCCTGACCCCCAGATTCGTAGTCTGGTGCTCTATCCAGCTGAGCTACGGGCGCTGATACCGGAGCCCTTCAATTCGGGCGGCGGAACAGGCGCATAGCTATCGCCTCGGTGTTTCGTTGGCAAGGGTTGTGGCGGCCGGCGTGAGTCCGCCGACGGCAAGGCTCATCGCTTCATTTTCGACGCGCACGCGATGGGCCAGCAGCGCGGCGTTTGCGAGCGAAAAGACAAGCGCAAATAACGGTAGCCCCAGCGCCAGCGGAACCACGGCGATCTCTAGAATTACGATCAAATAGTTCGGATGCTTGAGATACCGGTAGGGTCCGCGTGTTACTGGCGCAGCGCTCGGTAGGACGATGATGCGCGTCGTCCAGCGGTGCCCGAGGCTGACAATGGCCCAGACACGGCCCGCCTGCAGCAGCGCAAATGCGAAAAGCCAGAGCGGCTCAATCGGCCGGTTGTGCCCGAACACCCAGAGACCGAGCAACCAGAATGCATGCAGCGCCACCATGAGAGGATAATGCGCGGCGCCAAACTCCACCGCGCCGGCCGCACGCAGCCGCATGGTGTTCCATTGCGCAAACCCGAGCTCGGCGAGCCGCTGAACAACTAGAAAAACGACGAGCCAGGCTCCCTCACCCATCGGAATTTCTCCTGCGCATGATCTTGCCCGAAAATCGGTTTCCGCTTTTCAGGGTCATGCGGCCTCTAGCGCGAGAAAGCTTGCGGTGAAGCCGGGGCCGAGCGCCGACAAAACGGCTTGGCCACGCAAACCTCGCTTGCGCGCCCGCTCAAGCACGAAGAGGGCGGTGGGGGCCGACATGTTGCCGTAGTCGCGCAACATCTCGCGCTCGTCGCGCAAGGTGCCCTTTTGCAGCTCCAGCGCGGTTTCGATCGCGTCGAGCACCTTGGCGCCGCCCGGATGGCAGATCAGACGCGGAGCGTCGATCCGGGCATCCTTGAGGAATCGCCGCACCGGCGCCGCCAGCCGCTGCTCGACGAAGCGCGGCAGTGACCGCGACAGGATGACGCCGAAACCGGCCGGATCGACCGACCAGCCCATGATGTCGAGCGTGCCCGGCCAGGTATGCTGCGCGGCGACGCCGACCGAGAGCGGCGCCGGCTCGGGCTCGGCGCGCAACACCACGGCCGCGGAACCGTCGCCGAACAGCGCCGAGGAAATCACATCGGCTTTGCCGGCGCGGTCATGACGAAAGGCCAGCGTGCACAGCTCGACGGCGACGACCAGCACCACCTCGCCCGGCTCGGCGCGGGCAAGCCGTGCGCCGATGGCAAGCCCCGACACGCCACCGGCGCAGCCGAGGCCGAACACCGGCACGCGCGCGGCCGAGGCGCGAAAGCCCAGTTCGCCGCCGACGCGCGCTTCCAGGCTCGGCGTGGCGATGCCGGTCGAGGACACCGTGACGATGACATCGACGTCTTGCGCGCTGATACCGGCTTGCGCCAAAGCGCGCTCCGCCGCACTCACGAACAACATACCGGCGCCGTCGAGATAGGCTTGCGTGCGCTCGCTCCAGTCATGCGGGGCGTCGAACCACTCGAGCGGACGCACCGAGTAGCGCCGCTCGATGCCGGCATTGACGAAAACCTCGGCGAGCTTTGGATAGCGCGCAAAACTTTTCGCGTAGATGCGCCGGGCAAAGTCCGCGACCGCCGACTGCTCGAGCACATGATCCGGAACCGCGGTCGCCAGTCCCAGTACCGATACCGGCGCTGTCGCCATGCTTCACCTGTTGTCTGTGAGGATGCCCTTCGCCAGCACCAACCCCGGCCCAGCCGGGCTTCGTCCTCAGGCGCTGGCGCGTTCACCGCGACGTGAACTGAGCTCGACCGCGCGGTCGGGAATACTGATGCGGAAGGTCGCGCCGATGGTCCCGTCGACCAGGCGCATCTCACCGCCATGCGCGCGCACGAGTTCCGCCGCAATCGCCAGGCCCAGACCGGCGCCGCCCGGCCGCGTCGAGCCCTGGAAAGCCTCGAACAAATGCGCCCGCGCCCTGTCGGAAATGCCGGGCCCGGTATCGGAGACTTCGATCACCGCGACACTGCCCTCGCGCCGGCCGGTGATGCGGATCTGGTCGCGCGCCGGGTCGCGGGCGCCGCGCGCTTCCAGCGCCTGCACGGCGTTACGGGCAATGTTGACCAGCGTGCGGAACAGCTGGTCGTGATCGGCATCGACGGTCAGCCCGCGCTCCACCGCGACAATCCAGCGGATCGGCACGTCGAGGCCGAGCCCGAGCGTCTCGTACACCTCTTCGATGAGCGGCTCGACCTCGATGGTCTTGCGGTCGGGCGGCGGCTCCTGCGCTGCGCCATAGGACAAGGTCGACTGGCAGAAGGCGATGGCGCGCTCCAGCGCGCGCATCAGCTTGGGCGCGAAGCGCTGCACCTTCGGATCGGGCAGATTTGAAAGCTGGTCCGAGAACAATTGCGCCGAAGCAAGCAGGTTGCGCAAATCGTGATTGATCTTCGAGACCGCGAGCCCGAGCGCGGCGAGACGATTCTTCTGATGCAGCATCGAGGCGATGTCGCGCTGCATCGACGCCAGTTCGCGCTCGGTGGTGCCGACCTCGTCGCCACGTCCGGAATCCTCAATGACGCGCGCGGGATTTTCCGGGTCTGCGTGAAACGCGATCATGTTCTCGGTGATCCGGCGCATCGGCCGCACCAGCAGATAATGCAGCGAGAAGAACACCAGCATCGCAGTGATGCCGGTGAGAAGCAGCGACACCAGCAGAACGTTGACGGAGAAATTCACCATGGCCTTCTGCAGCGGCGCCTCGTCAAGCACGATCTCGAGGAAGTCGCCGCCCATCGGCGCCGGGCCGACCAGCCGGATCACATCGTCGGGCTTGGACAGCAGCAGCGTATCGAACGCATCCATGATAGAGTCCCACCACATCACCGTGCGCATATCGACATCCTGATCGATGCGCGTCGGCATGTCGGCGGCGGCGAGCAGCTTGCGCTGCGCGCCCATCTTCAGCGCCAGCGTATGCGCGCCGATGCTGCTGAGAATCTGCTTGGTCACGCTTTCCGGAAGCGTACTGTCGCGCGGCAACGAATTGAACATCAGCGCGGCGGTATGCGCGGCGGCGAGGCGGTCGTTGAGCCAGTTGAGACGGAAATCGGCAATCCACGGAACGTAGATCAGCACTTCAGCAAGCGTCACGAAAAAAACCGTGAGAGCCAGCAGCTTGCCAGACAAGCCGACGCGCGGTCCGCGCAGGACGGATGCTTCAGCAGGCTTGTCTGTGTCTTGCGTCGGACTCAATTGGGCCTCAACCGAAGATCCGCATCCATGCGATGATGCGCCGCACCCACGGGCTCGTCAAACGTGGCGCAAAGAAGTCCAGCGCCGCCTTGTTGCCGATTTCCGCGAGCGTCTCCGGCGGCAGTGAAAGGTCGGCAAACACGGAGATATTCAGCCGTTGCGCAATGGCAAGCGCCCAGGCGCCGATCATTTCACCTGCCTGCGCGCCGACGATTGTCGTGCCTAAAACTATACCTTTCGCCGTCGTGACGATCTTGATGTGCCCGCGTGTGCAGCGTTCCGCCGCGGCGCGCGCATTATCATGATACGGCCAGCGCGCGATCCTGATCGCAAGGCCGCGCCGGCGAGCCTCGCTTTCTGTCACGCCGACCTGCGCCAGTTCCGGATCGGTCAACGTTACACGCGCCACCGTTTCGCGGCTCGTCTTGATCCTTGCCCGGAACAGCGCGCTGCGGATGACGAGCCCCGCCTGATGGTGCGCGGCACGCTGTTGCCCAATCGCGGCGCCGATTGCATAGACGCGCTTGTTGGACGTCTTGAGTTTCTCGTTCACCTGGATTCCGGCGTCGCCGGAGGTAATGCCGGCCGCCTCAAGGTTCAGGCCGCCAAAGCTCGGGCTGTTCTCCGCGGCGACAAGAAGGTGCGTGGCGGCGACGCTGTCATCGCCCTCGATGCCTTCGAGGATCGCCTGAACGCCGCCGCCCGCGTGCTCGATGCGGGCGATCTTGACGCCGCTGCGGATGACAACGCCCTCGCGCTCGAGCTGGTCGAGCACGATGGCAGCGCATTCTTCATCCTCGGAGACGAGCGGTTGTCCGGGGCCGAGCACCGTCACCTCGCTGTCGAGCCTGCGGAACGCCTGCGCCAGTTCGAGCCCGGCCGGTCCGGCGCCAATAACGATGAGCTGCCGCGGCAACTCGGCCAGCGTGAAGATGGTCTCGGCGGTGAAATAAGTCCCCGGGTCGAGACCCGGAATCTGCGGCGGCGCCAGGGCCGGCGCAGCCGCGATGACAAAGCGGCGCGCGCGGATGTCGCAATCGCCAACCGCAAATGTGCGCCGATCCTTGAAGCGGCCCTCGCCCGCGATGACCCGCACGCCCATCCCGGCAAGCCGCGCCGTCGACTCGTTCGGCGCCAGAGCGGCAGCGACCTGCCGCACATGCTCGCGCACCTTGGCAAAATCGACGTCAGCGGACGCGACGTTGACCCCGAACGGCGCGCTGCCACGCGTAAGCGCGGCGCGCCTTGCCGCCGCGACCAGCGCCGGGAGATTGCCGCAGGTTTCGTCTGCGCGCCGCTCGACCAGCACCACCGGCACACCGAAGGCGGCGGCCGCCATGGCTACAGCGGCAGCGCCCGGGCCCCCGCCGATCACACAGATGTCAGGTGTCAGGGTTTCGGCCATGCCGTCATGTGCCCGTCACATCGCTCGCTGGCAGCGCCGATCATAGCGGCAGCGGGTGACCTGAGGCGACATTGACGCCACAGGCCCCCTCCCTTATAAGCCGCGCAAATCTCGCGCCAAATCGGCATGTTTTTGCGGATTTTCAGGCGGGTTTGGCGGCCGGTATTGCCGGTCCCATCGTCAGGGCGCGGCCAGCGGAGAACCTAGACAGTGAAGCGGACCTATCAACCGAGCAAGCTGGTGCGCAAGCGCCGCCACGGCTTTCGCACGCGCATGGCGACCAAGGGCGGCCGCAAGGTTCTCTCGGCGCGGCGCGGGCGCGGGCGCAAGCGGCTCAGCGCCTGAGTGCGGCGGAGAGGCTGCAGCGCTCGCTCATGCAACGATTAAGGCAACGAGCGGACTTCCTGGCCGCGGCCACCGGCAGTAAGATTCCGGCAACGGGTTTCGTGCTGCAGGCGCTCAAACGAGCCGACGAGGGTCCCGTGCGCGTCGGCTTCACCGTATCGAAGAAGGTCGGCAAAGCCGTCGAGCGCAACCGGGTCCGCCGGCGCCTGCGCGAAATCGTGCGGCTGTCGAGCGCGTCTTGGATGCGCGCCGGGCATGATTATGTGCTGGTTGGCCGGCGGGCGGCGTTGCAATTGCCGTTTGCCCGGATGAGCGAGGATTTCCAGGGAGCGTTGCGACGAGTGCACGACGAGGGGCGCGCAGCGGCAAAACGGACTCGGGATGGACAATAAGAACACCCTTATCGCCATTGTGCTGTCGGCTGTGGTGCTGATCGGCTGGCAATATTTTTTCGCCAAGCCGCAGCTTGAAAAGCAGCAGCAGGAACAGGCGCAGCAGCAGGCGGCAAAGCAGGGGCTGGGTCAGCCCGGCCAGGCGGCGAAGCCGCCGGTGTCCACGCCGGGCGCGCAGCCAGTGACGCCGCAGGTGCCCGGACAGGCGGCGCCGGCCGCCGTTGCCGCGACGACGCGCGAAGCCGCACTCAAGGCGAGCCCGCGCGTCGCCATCGAGACCGGCAGCATCAGCGGCTCGATCGACCTCAAGGGCGGCCGCATCGACGACGTCTCGCTCATCAAATTCCGTGAGACGGTCGATCCGAAGTCGCCGCCGATCGTGCTGCTGTCGCCGTCGGGCAGCCCCGACCCGTTCTATGCCGAGTTCGGCTGGACCGGCGCCGCCGGCGCCAGTCCCAAGCTGCCGACCTCCGACACCGTGTGGAAACAGAACGGCGCCGGCGCGCTCAGCGCCGGCCACCCGGTGACGCTGACTTACGACAACGGCGAAGGGCTGCAGTTCCGCCGCACCATCGCCGTCGACGACAAGTACCTGTTCACCGTCAAGGACGAGGTGGCGAACAAGTCCGCCGCCCCGGTCACGCTGTTCCCCTACGCGCTGATCTCGCGCCACGGCACGCCGAAGACGCTCGGCTACTACATCCTGCACGAAGGCCTGATCGGCGTGCTCGGCAGCGACGGCCTGCAGGAATACACCTACAAGAAGATCGACGAGAAAAAGGACGTCGCCTTCGACGTCACCAACGGCTGGCTCGGCATCACCGACAAATACTGGGCGGCGGCGCTGGTGCCGGAGACCGACGCGCACCTGAAGGCGCATTTCTCCACCGGCATGCTCGGCACCGAGAAGACCTACCAGACCGACTACCTGCTCGACGCGCAGACCGTTGCGCCCGGCGCCACCGGCTCGGCCGATGCGCGGCTGTTCGCCGGCGCCAAGGAAGTGGCTGTCGTCAACCACTACGAGAAGCAGCTCAACCTCAACCGCTTCGACCTGCTGATCGACTGGGGCTGGTTCTACTTCATCACCAAGCCGCTGTTCATCGTCATCGACTATTTTTACCACCTGGTCGGCAATTTCGGCCTCGCCATTCTCATCGTCACCGTGCTGATCAAGGCGGCGTTCTTCCCGCTCGCCAACAAGTCCTATGCCTCGATGGCGAAGATGAAGGCGGTGCAGCCGCAGATGGCGGCGCTGCGCGAGCGCTATCCCGACGACAAGGCCAGGCAGCAGCAAGAACTGATGGCGCTGTACAAGAAGGAGAAGATCAACCCGGTGGCCGGCTGCCTGCCGGTGGTGATCCAGATCCCGGTGTTCTTCTCGCTCTACAAGGTGCTGTTCGTCACCATCGAGATGCGGCACGCGCCGTTCTTCGGCTGGATCCACGACCTGTCGGCGCCCGACCCGACCAACGTGTTCACCTTGTTCGGCCTGATCCCGTTCAATCCGACGGTCGTGCCGGTGCTCGGGCCGTTCCTGCACCTCGGCGCCTGGGCGCTGATCATGGGCGTGACCATGTGGGTGCAGATGAAGCTCAACCCGACGCCGCCCGATCCGACGCAGGCGATGATTTTCAACTACATGCCGATCATCTTCACCTTCATGCTGGCGAGCTTCCCCGCCGGGCTGGTGATCTACTGGGCGTGGAACAACTCGCTGTCAGTGGCGCAGCAGTCGATCATCATGCGCAAGCATGGCGCCAAGATCGAGCTGTTCGACAATATCAAGGGGCTGTTTGTGAAGAAGAAGAAGGCGTAGGGGTCGCGCTGCGCAGTGTTGCTTCGTCATGCCCGGCACTCGGGTCCGGCTTCGCCGGCCCGAGCATAAACCTTGTGCCGGCCATGACGGCGGATGAACTGGCGGCTGCCTCTGTCTTGTGTCGAGCGATTTGCTATAATGGCGTTATGGTCAAGACACTTGAACAAGCCATTGCCGAAGTAGAGCGCCTGCCGGCCGAGGATCAGGAAAAGATCGGGCGGACGCTGCTCTCGCATGTCGAGAAACTGCGCGCATTGCGCGCGGAAATCGACAAGGGCATCCGCTCGCTCGATGCGGGACAGGGAACAGAATCCAGCATCGACGATTTCATCCGGCAAAAGAACCGGCAGGTGCATCGGTTATAATGGCGTCGATTCAATAAACTTTGCGAACAGACCAGCTTGATTGCGCTGTTTCATAAACTCGGTCAGTTCATCCGGGGTAAGAAACGACGAACCAAACCAAGGATAGCGTGCCACGTTAAATGAGGCCTTCATCCAATCAATGACGGTCCTTACGTGCGGAAATTCAGCCGCCTGCTGATTGTAAGCCAACCATATATCTCTTTTGAGCACGAAATCAGGTGCCACATGAACCAAACTATCACTCAGGATGTGCGCATAGTTTGGCAATGCAGTAACGCCAGCTCCATGTGTCACGGCAAGCACTTGGGCCGAACTTGTATTCACTCGCAGCGCAACGAACGATCTCGTATCGCGCTCTGTAGCATCGGTTTGTAACCACTCGCTTGGAATTTGCTCAGCCACCAGTTCGATAAATGAATGATTTGGCAGTTCTGCCTTTTTGGACGGGGCACCATGCTGACTTATGTAATCCCTTGATGCGTACAATACGATGTGCAGCCACCCTAGACGGGTAACAACCAAGGTGGGATCCGTTGGCCGCTCCAACTGGACAGCCAAGTCGACTTCGAGTGCCGAAATGTCAGGCGCTCTCATCTCGCAGCGCAGATCGACCTGTATGCCGGGCTTGCTGGTGTATAAATCTACAAGTCGTGGAATTAGCCAGAAGGTGCCTATTCCCTCGGTGACACCGATTCGCACCGTGGTGCGCAGTCCGGGTTTCTTTTTTTGCGACATGTGAGCAAGCATTCTCGCTTGCTGCAACATCGCGATGCCTGCGGCGCGAACCTTTTCACCTTCGGCAGTCAGTTCCACACCTTTTGCGGACCGGTTAAAAAGTACGGCGTTGACCTGCCTTTCGAGTGCCTCGATCCGCCGCCGGAACGAGTTTACGGATAACCGCACTTCGGCCGCTGCAGCTCGAAAGCTTGAGTGCTCAGCAGCCTTTAAAAATAATCGGACGTCGTCCCAATTTATTGCGGCACCGGGCTCTAGCGCCCGGTGTTCCGTCCCGTGAACCACCTGTGTGCCATTTTTCATAACGCCACCCCACGCAACGCCAGTATAAATCGATCTAAGTTTCGAGAGATAGTCGTGGGCAACTGCAGATGAACGTTCAATCTACTCCAGCAAAACCCGGCAAAAATCGCATTGTTCCTAGGAACCTCCTTAGTCTTGACTACAGGAAGTACGGCCGCTCGATAGTGGCCTATAATCCCTCGGCAGAAGTTCTCAGGTCTCTGTTTGACAGAGTTGCAGGGCAAATCGAGGGTATCGCGCCGCTTGACGCGGTGATGAGGGTATACCGCCATAACCCAGAGACAATTGTCGTATTCTCACGCGGCGGGTGGCAGACCTCCGTCGGCCCAGCGCCAATGGGCTTTGCCTCCCACTTGCCGCTAAACGCTTCGGGTCTTGATGCACTTTTCACGGGCCTTCTCGACACGGCGAATCCTGGCCTTCAGTACGTGTGCGCGCAAAATGAACGCCCGGCCGCGATCTATTTTTGGGGTCTCCATTCAACGCCCGAAGTAGCTGGCGGGATGGCTCTGGTCATGGAAAGGATGACCTCCGAAAAGTATCGCGATCTTCCAATTTATTGTCGGGCTGCGAATTCGACAGCTTACAAGTTGTTTTGCAATTTGGGATTTGTGCAGGGAGCCATTTACCAGGGCATCCTAAAAAGCGATCTCATGACGTGCGTGCCACCAGAAAGTGACGCACAGCCCGAAGTTCGGCCAATTTTTGATAGCTACATACCTGATCAAAATGGGACTTCTTGTCGCATCGGCATCACCGTCGTCCATTCAATGGACGATTTATTGAAGGTACTCGCAATACGCGCCTCGGCATATATCAGCGAGCAGCAAATGCCATATCGAGAGGACGTGGAAGGCAACGACTTAAGCGCCACTCATCTCCTCGCATATTTGGGAAATGAACCAGTTGGTTGTATTCGCATTCGGTATTTTTCGAATTTCGTAAAGCTTGAGCGCCTTGCGGTGCTGAAGCGATATAGAAAAAGCCGTGTCGCGCTATCATTGATTAAAGCTGCAATCGAATTTGGCCGCCGCAAAGGATTCACGCACTTTTACGGACAAGTAGCCGATAGTGTCGCAAGCATTTGGGAGCATTTCGGTTTTGTTCGCCGCGAGGGTCCAGGAATAAAATATCTCACGGACGAATGTTATTATGAAGGCGATTTGCACGTTCCACCCCTCGAGAATGCTATTTCGCCAGATTCTGGCCCGCACATTTTAGTGCGCCCGGAAGGGCAATGGGCACGACCCGGCGTACTTGAAAAACAAAAATAAAATTATGTCGCCGGACAGAACCGAAATCGATGAGGTCGCTAGTAACGCATGTGCCGATGGTGACATCGACATCAATGCCCTCATCAGCATGATTGATTATCTAATCCCCGACGTCCGAAAAATAAGCCCCGTTTCGACATTGTTTCTAACGCTAGCGCAGCAAGAACTTATCAGCATCTTATTGGCTAGACAGAACGTCATCTATCGTTTGCCAAACGGAAATTGTCCGGATTAGAACTCAACGTGGCTCGCCATTTAGGGAAATTATCACCTTGACGGACCCAGTATTTAAGGGTAGGATTAGCCCTAGAAAATAGGGGAAGGACGATGAAAGACTTTAAGAGCCTGTACGAGCTGTTTGAGGCCATTCCGG
>DATAVX010000103.1:0-1636 GCA_036267535.1 Steroidobacteraceae bacterium | reverse complement strand
CATGGGCTGCATCATCAACTCCTGATCGCGTCAGTGGCGCTCGCTGGCCTCAGGTCACGCGTCGGCTCCGGCCGCTCGTGTCATCCGGCCAGCCGTAGCAGGCGATCCGCGTTGGCGTGCAAGATTTTGGTCTTTTCGGCGTCTTCCATCGGCGCGCTCTGGACGAACGCGACACCCTGCTCGTTTGCATTGTACGGATAATCGACTGCGAACATGATCCTGTCGATGCCCAGTTCCGCAATGGCGCATGTCAGGGCCGAATGCTGGAAATTTCCGCTGGTGGTGACGTAAAAATGCTCACGGAAGGTGTCGGCGAAGGCCGACCGACCGCCAACATGCTCGGCGAGCCAGTCGCAGCGCCAGAGCGTGAACGGGATGGTTTCGCCGAGGTGGCCCAGGATGATTTTCAGCTTGGGGTAGGCATCGCAAACGCCGCCGACAATCAGGCGTATTGCCTGGAGGGCGGTCTCAGCGGTGAATCCCCAGACTACCGAGAGATAAGGGAAATCACCCCGGCGATACTCGCCATAGTAGGCTTGCGTAACGGCGGGATGCGGAATGCCGGGATGAAAATAGAGCGGCACATCGAGAGCTTGTGCCCGCTCAAAAATACACCAGAAGCGTTTCTCATCGAGAAACGCGCCCGCGGTCAGGCCATTAATCAATGCACCTTTGAAGCCAAGCTTGACGACAGTGCGTTCAAGCTCGTCCGCGGCCGCCTCCGGATCGACGGTGGGAAGCTCGGCAAAACCGGCAAATCGCCGGGGATGCGAGCGGATTGCACTATGCAGCGCGTCGTTGGCCTTGCGTGCGAGCGCGGTGGCGGTTTCGGCATCGAAAATCTGCGTCCCCGGCTGCATGTGAGAGATCACCTGCATGGAGATGCCGGCAGCATCCATGTCCTGCAACCTGATAGCGCCCAGATCGTCGAGTTGACGGGCCGGCGTATGCGCCGAGATTCCGCGGGGCCCGCTGTAGCGGTCGCGTAACTCCGGAATCCAAAAGTGCTCTTCAAGAGCGACAATTCGATTGTGTTCTGGCATCACTGGGTCCGTATCGGCAGAGGGTCTCCTTAGCGCCGTCCAAGCGACGCCGCAACGAGCATCGCCCGTCGTTAATGCCGGCGCTGTTCCCGAGAGCGGCGGAAGCGCCAGAATGAGAGCGATCACTTGGCGGCTGCTGCCAGTTCAGCGCCAGCGACGTTGCGAAGGTGCGGCTTCAGCCGCGCGATGATTTTCTGAATGTGATATTCTATGGTTCAAAGGTCCGAGACTGGAGCTGAAAAATGAATGCACTTGCCCCGCGGTTTCCGATTATCCGGCGTCACTTTGCCCTGCTGACGGCATTCGCGCTGCTTCTCTGCGTGGTCGCCCTGGTGTGGACCGTAAGGGCAGACGAACCCCCGGTTGTCCGCATCACCCTTGCGCGCAGTGTGAGTGCGGTGCCGTTGTGGGGCATCGGACCGTTCGCGGAGAAGGCCGGCTTCCGGGTCGACTATGTCCCCGCCGGCACTAACGCGGACATGCAGCGCAATCTGCAGAGTGGCGTTGAACTCGGCACCCTCGGTTATCAGAGCCCTGCCGTGATGGCCGAACAGAATGTCGGCAACATCAAGATCGTCGCCGGCGAACAGTTC
>DATAVX010000102.1:0-1633 GCA_036267535.1 Steroidobacteraceae bacterium | reverse complement strand
TTCGACATCACCCGGGTCAGGGCGAAATGCTCGCGGCGATTTTCGCCCGGGACCACGTCGGCGATCACGGTCGCGGCGGTCGGATGCAGCACGCTTTCGAATACGCCGATCACGATCAAGGCGCCCGCTACCGCGAAGGGGCCGCGCACGAAGTACAGGATCAGGAAACCGGCACCGACGCCTGCGGTGGATGCCAGCAGCACCGGGCGGCGGCCGACCCGGTCGGCGATGCCGCCGAGGAACGGCGTCGCCAACAGTTCGCCGCCCGCATAGCAGCCCAGCAGCACGCCGACATATTCGATCGGAATGCCGGCATCCTTGTGCGCCCACAGCGCGAAGAACGGCATCAGGATGCCGTCCGCCACCGCGGCGGCGAAGAACAGCATCATGCCGACGCGCGCCGGGCCGGGGGCGCGCGCGAATGTTGCAGGGGCGGAGAGAAGAATGCGGAAGAGACTGTTCACGTCGGTGCTCCATGCGCCCCCGTCGCGGCGGCTTGCGGATGCAGGCGGCCGGCGGAAGACGCGTTGGCTGACGTGAACGCCTACGGCGCGAAGAGCCGCGCGGCACTGCCTTTAGCGCGGCGTGGCAGGCCGCGCAAGCGGCGCTTCCAGAAAGGCAACTGGCGGCTTGCTGCGACGATCGGGCAGTTATGCTAAGATGATTCCATGAAGAAAGCCGGAAAGCTCAGAGCGAGCAAGCGCGCGAAGCCCAAAGCAAGCGGCATGATTATAGGGCTTGCGGGCTTCGAGAAGATCAGCGCGATTGAGGGACTGCACTTGACCCGCGAAATGAAGGCGACCTTCAGGGCGCTTGACCGCAAAGGGGCTACGGCGCGAGAGCGACGCGCCGCGATCATCAAGAAATATGGCACCGCCTCGTAGCTGTGTCGATGTATGACAGCATCGAAGATCACTATTGCTACAAAGGAACCAAGGTTCTCAAGAATCGGCGAAATCTCCGCACGCAGCAGGCGCTCGACCGTTTCGAGCTGGCTATCACCACGCAGCGCGCGACCGAGGCCCTGCCGCGCGGCAAACTGGACGAGCTTCACTACAAGCGCATCCACTGGCACCTGTTCAGGGATGTCTACACCTGGGCTGGGAAATACCGGAATGTGCGCATCAGCAAGGGTGACAGCGCATTCTGCTATCCTGAGTACATTTCGAGCGAAGTGAAGAAGCTGTTTGCGGAGCTGCACCGCGGCAACCATCTCACCGGTCTTACGGCTGCAGAGTTTGCGGTGAGGGCGGCAAGCCTCCTTGCCAATCTCAATGCGATTCATGCGTTCCGGGACGGCAACGGCCGGAGCCAAATGGTGTTTATGAATCTGCTGGCCATTCGCGCGCGACACCCGTTGCGACTGACCAAGATCGTGCCGGCGGACTTTCTGGCGGCTATGATCCACGCATTTCGGGGAGACGAAAAGCCGCTGGCCGATGAACTGGCTCGTTTGCTCTAAATGGAGACCCGGCTACTCGGTTCGCGTGTATCAGATTGCCGGCAGCACTGCACGCGACAAGTAGAGAAACAGGGCCACGCCGAGCAGGCCGAGCAGCACCGCCAGCGCCACATCGAAGCGCTCGCCGGGACTCGGCACGTCAGTCTCGCTCTCGATGTCCTTGCTGGTCCG
>DATAVX010000101.1:0-14948 GCA_036267535.1 Steroidobacteraceae bacterium | reverse complement strand
GTTGCGCCTTCGGCGGCCCTACTAAAAGGGCTCTCTCCAGACAGCTCTTATCGCGAGTGGCGGCATGATACAGAAGAGGCTCTACCACTTGAAGCGCGGCACGCTCATATATCTAGTCCATAAATGCAGGCCGCCGTATTTAACCGCCCGAGCGCTTCGCCTGCCAGCCCATTTTGATCAGTTCCGCGACGATGACGTCGCGATGATCGCCCTGGATTTCGATCACACCGCCGCGAAGCGTGCCGCCTGAGCCGCAACGTTTCTTAAGTTTTGTGGCGAGCGCCTCGAGATCCGACAGGGAAAGCGGCAAACCCGTAATCGTCGTAACGCCCTTGCCGGCCCTACCTTGAGTTTCCCGCGCCACTCTCACTGCGGCGGGCTTCGCAGCTCCGGGAACGCCCTTGGGGCACACGCATTCACGCACCGGGCGGCGGCAGTTCGGGCAGAGGTTCCCTACACCGGTGGAGTAAACAATTCGCGCCGCCATGGCCGCATTATGCCGCGTGCTTCCATCTTCTGGCTCCATACGATGCATCTGTGATGCGCAATCCAGCTTTGGCGACGCCGCCCCTACCCCTTACCAGCGGCGCGCGCGCCTCCCGCTGAAGCCCGTCAAGGCGTAACGGACATCCCGTTTTACGTTTAGAATTCTCGGTCATAAAAACGCCCGCTCACTCAATACCTTAGCGAGTCACCATGCCTTTGAAAATATTCGCGCTCCTGCTGCTCAGCCTGCCGTCCCTCGCGCTGGCGGACACCTTCACCTATTCGATGATCTACGGCGAGAAGAAAGTCGGCCATCTGACTGCCGTGACCAAGGGCGAGCTGACAACCATCGATTTCGATGTCAAAAACAATGGCCGCGGCCCGACCATCGCGGAGTCGATCAGGCTCGACGCGGCCGGCTTGCCGACGGAATGGACGGTGAAGGGCGCCACCACATTCGGCAGCAAGATCGCCGAGCACTTCATGCGCCGGGGCAAGCGCGGCGACTGGGTGGATTCCACAGGCAAGGGCCATTCCACCATCAATACGCCCCTGCTGTATCTGGCGCAGAGCTCCAGTCCCTGGGCCAATGGGGTCTACGCTCGAGCATTGCTGAAAGCGGGCAATCAATTGCCGGCGCTGCCCGGCGGTACGGTGCGGCTCGAAAGAGGCGAGACCCTCAGCGTGCAGGGAGCCGGCGGTCCCCTTGAAGTCACGCGCTACGCCCTGATCGGCATCGATCTCGATCCGGAAACCATTTTGCTGGACCCGGCCAATAACTTGTTTGCCGACGTGGATGCGAGCTCGATATTGGTGCGAACAGGATATGAGGGCGAGGAGAAGCGCCTGCGCGGCCTGGCCGCAGGCTGGTCGAGTCAGCGCTTCGTCGACATCGAGCGCGAGGTGGCGCACCACTACGCGGGACCCATCCGCATTCGCAATGTCCGACTGTTTGACCCGAAGAACTCGTCGCTCACGGACCCCGTCTCGGTGCTGGTTGAGGGCAAGGTCATCGCCGCGGTCGAAGCGCTCGACAGCCCCGCCACGCCCGGCGAGATGACCATCGATGGCGAGGACGGCACACTGATTGCCGGCATGTATGAAATGCATGCGCATCTCGGCCAAAGCGATGCCCTGCTCAATCTTGTCGCGGGCATCACCACGGTGCGCGACATGGGCAACGACAATGCGGTGCTCGACAAGCTCATTCAACAAATCGACAACGGCACCATTGGCGGTCCGCATGTGATCCGCTCGGGCTTCATCGAGGGAAAGAGCCCATTCAGCGCCAACAACGGCATCGTGGTCGACAGTCAGGAACAGGCGATCGACGCGGTACGCTGGTATGGCGCCCGCAATTACTGGCAGATCAAAAGCTATAACAGCATGAATCCGGCGTGGATACCGGCGATGGCCGAAGAAGCGCATCGCCTGGGCATGCGACTTGCCGGACACATACCGGCGTTCTCCAATGCCGACGCGATGATCGAGGCGGGCTACGACGAACTTACCCACGCGAACCAGCTTGCGCTGGGATGGGTGATTCAGCCCGGCGAGGATACGCGGACGCTGTTTAGATTGACCGCGCTGAAGCGTCTTCCAGCCCTGGATCTGCAGAGCGAGAAAGTTCAGCACACCGTCAACATGATGGTGGACCGCAAAATCGCCATTGATCCGACGTTAGGCATTCATGAGCAGTTGTTGCTGCGTCGGGACGGCAAAATCCCGCCGGGGGCGGCCGATTACATCGATCACATGCCCATCGGCTACCGCCGCGATCAGATGAAGGCGCTGGCGGATACGGCGGCACCGGGAGATGATCAAGCTTATCGACAAGCATTCGACAAAATTATTGCGATCATCCGCATGCTGCACGACCGCGGGATATTCATAGTCTTCGGCACCGACACGGGCGGCTCCTTTACTTATCACCGCGAGCTGGAGCTGTACCAGCTTGCGGGCATGACCCCGGCCGAGATTCTAAAACGCGCCACCTTCGACTCGGCTCGCTATGTGAGCCAGGATCAAAGCATGGGATCGATTGCAAAAGGCAAACTGGCGGATTTCTTTTTGATACCCGGCGATCCGATCAAGAATCTCAAAGCGATCAAGACCATCAAAATGGTCGTCAAGGACGGTACCTTTTACTATCCCACCGAGGTGTATCCCAAGTTTGGCATTCAGCCGTTTACGACCGCGCCCAAAGTCGTTGAGGCCGCGCGCCACTGACGCGCCTGACGCGCCTGACGCACCTGACGCACCTGACGCGCCTCATTAGTAGCTGCCGTCCGCGCCGCCGCCGCTGAACGTGCCCCCGCCCCCTTTAAAGGCCGCGCTTGGCGGCGCGGCCCGCGGCGAGAGCGCACCGGCGCCGAACCATTGCATCAGATCCAGCGCGGCCGTGCCCTCGCTTGACGGACACGACGTGATGCCGCCGCGCGGCGTGCGCAAATATCGATCCAATCCCATTGCGAGGAACAGCGCCGCGCCTCCCCAAACGATCAGCTTCAATTTCAGCGGCAGCGCCGTCAAGTCTCGAAGCTGATAAGCGACGCATCCAAACGATGCGATACAAGCCAGCAGCGGCGCATGGGCCCGGCGGTACATCCCGAGCATGAGCGCGGCCAGCGCAAAGATGCCGCTCGCCAAGGCAGTGTCGATACGAATGGCCGGTGCGCGTTCTGTGCCGAGCCACAGAAATCCGCACAGTGGCATGATGATCATCAGCCAGCTCAGCATGTGGTCATGGGACGGCCTTGAGAATCGGATCCGCGCGAACAGCAAGGCGATCGCGCCGACGCCGTAGCAAAATGCGCCGGCGCCGACGGCAACGCCGGACTCACCCCAGAGGCGGTGCCCGCTCGCAAGATCGATGGCGATCGAAGCTGCCGCAAATGCCAGCGTCAATAAAAACGGATTGAGCAATCGCATCGCCGCCGCGGCCAGCACCAGTGCGATGGTGATCGATAACCCCTTGTCCCCGATCGAGGGCAAAAAATGCACGGCCAGCGCCAATGATCCGCCGCTCCAAAGCGCCTCTTCCACACCCGCGTGGTACAGACGCTTGCGCAACATCAACCATTCCGCGGCGCCGATCAAAGCAAGGCCGGCGCCAAGCGTGGCGGCGGGCCGATAGAGCATTTCGAAAACCGCCATGGTGAGGCCGCCCGCGACCGCGCCCAGCACGAAGCAAGCGCAGCGCGCGATAAACGAGGGTGCGGACCAGCCGCCGAGGCGTTCCAAAATCAACGGATGACCGCGCATCACCCGCAGCCGCGCCGCAACCGTCATCCAGCGCTCCTGCTGCGGGGTGGGGCGCAGGTCGATCATGCGTGCGCCGTCTTGGCGTTGCGATGGAAACCCCATAGCAGCATTGCAGCCGTCACCACGGTCGCCAACTCCAGCAGCAGCACGGCAAGTCCGTACCTGATGATCTGCGACTCCAGCCAACACAGCGCCAGCGCGGTATAGACGGTGCCGTACACCGCGAAAATCTCCTCTTCGCTGTGCAGTGCCTTGTAGATCGACGCCGCCGCGAGCGCCGACAAAATGCCGAACCCGGCGAATCTGTACCCCGGCCTGAGGCACAGCGCCAGTGCACCCCAGAAACCGATGTTGGCGGCAAAATTTTCGAACACCGATACAAAGGCTGCCGGTCCGCCCAAACGGCGGTTGGCGGCAGCCCAAACCAGAAGCGTGGCGGCGCATATGACGGCGTGAGTACCCAGGCTGAGCGCCGAGCCGTCGACACTGAACAATGTTGCGGCTCGGCCTTCGATTCCAAACCAAGCCGCCAGCGCCGCGATCGCCGTGCTGAGCACCAGGCGCGAACCGAAGCCGTATGCGCTCGCCCCGTGGAATACCGCGAGTATCAATAGGTACCACTGCCACTCGGTGCCCAACCAATGAAATTGGGATTCGGCGTATCCCAAATCGGCGCTGACGATCAGGGCACCGAGCAGCAGCAAATAATCGCCGCCGATCGATCGTTCCTTGCGCTGCCAGAGCGTGCGCAGCGCCGCCGCGTAACAGCCGGCCGACACCACCGCCAGCACCGCAATCAAAGTCATGGGTCCGATACGATCCAGGTTGTCCTTGACCATCAGGCCGATGCCCGCGGTAATCGCCGCGACCGCGGCATACAGAATGAACCGCAGCTCCTCGAACACCGAGAAGATCGCACCGCGCTCCAAGGCGGCGGCGCGTGCGGCAGCGGCCGCGTCGATCACGCCAGCCTCCTGTAGCTGCTGGCGCTCCATTTCAAGTGAATGCATCGCGCTGATCATACCCGCCTGACTCACCCGGGGAGTGAGCGGCGGCGCACGTTAACGGCGGGCGATGGCTATTGCCTGCTGCAATACCTCATCGCGGGGAGACTGGACGACGGGCACGCGGATCGGGATGTCGGGCGTCACGCCAGGCGAGCGCAGGTCACCATTCGGTCGAACCAGTCGCGCCTTGGGGTATCCGACTTCAAGGCCGGTGTGGTTCAACGCGAATTGTTCCATGGCGCCGTAGGTCGTCGCCATATCGGAAGTCGCCTCCCCGACAATGACGCCGAACCGGTAGTCCTGCACGAGCGCGGCGACGGCCACCGCATTTGAGTAGCTCTGCCGATTGATCAGCACGAACACCTTGCCCTCAAAGCGCTTGCCGGCGCGCGGCGAAGCCTCCGGGATGGCGAAATCGACCACATCGCCGATGCGGCTGCGGGCATAGAGGTCTGCGAACCGCCGCGATACCGGTCCCGCCGCCTCCGCGTCGTGCGCGATTCGCGCGGCATTGGCGGCGACAGACTCGGCGCTGACTTTGATTTTGAATTGCGAAGCGAAGCGAAATGGTCCGGCGGCAAACCAAGAAACCATCACGTCGCTGAAGAGATTATCGCCGCCCGGGTTGCCGCGCAGATCGATGATGAGCCGGCTCGCCCCGGCTGCTAGAAATTCATTGAAGGCGTGATCGATGAATTCCCTGAAGCCGGAGACGTCCCATTCATCGGCGCCGGTTTTCGCCTCGGCGTTGTAGAAGGGCCCCGGGCGAAGATACGCGACGCCGCCGTCGAGCAGCTTCGCATCGCGCAGCGGGCTCTCGAGATCGAGGCCCGGAGCCTGCGCCCCAAGGGCTGCCTCCATTTCCTCGGATGACCGCGCGGGCAGGCGCGTTCTTTGCACCGGCAAGGCGCCGCGGCGCGTGACGATGTCAAAGGCGTCGACCGCGCCGAGTTCAACCCAAAGGTAAATCGCGAAATCGTATTCCATGATCGAGTCCGCCATGTACGAGGTCTCCGCAGATACATGTCTTTCGGTCCGCTTGAGCCAGGACGCAATGGACAGGCCGTTCAAGCGCGTGATTTCATCTCCCGGCCTGATGGCATCGACACCGCTCAGATTCCCGGCCAGATACGCGTGCTCATCAACGATGCGAATCGTCAATGGGAACCCCTTGCCGCCGTTTTTTCGATAGGCATTCCACTCCGCGGTGGGCGAGTCGAGGCGCGTATGTCCCATGCGCGCCTCGGCCGCAAACAGTTCGAACAGAACCTTGGCCTCGAGCTTGGTCATGGGTCGATCGATTTTGCTGAGCACCTGGGCGTAGCGCCGATCCAATTCGCGCTTGGACGTAAATGCATAAAGATCGAAGTGGGCCGCTTTCAGGCCGCGATACATCTGGACGAAGTCCGCGCGCAGTTCCTCGGGCGTGAACCTCGCCTCATTCAACGCCGATCTCGCGACACTCTCGCCGCTCGCGCCGCCCATGCAGATGCCGAGCAATACGCCGCATAGCCCTCTGAGAAGCCCTGTTCGCATGATCTTGAGAATCCTTGCCGCTGACGAGCGGCGTGATAATATGTAGGTCCCTACATAAATACAAGGCCGCGATCCGCGCATTCCCATGGTCGACTACACCCGCGAGTTCGGGCCCGCTGCCATTGGCGCGCGGCTGCGCAGATTGTCGGAAAGCATTGATGAAGACGCCGGCTGCATCTACGTCGACTGGGGAGTCGATTTTCAGCAGCGTTGGGTTGGAATCCTGGAACAGCTCGACGGCAGAGGCGCGCAGTCGGTCGGCGAATTGGCCGCGTCGCTCGGCATACGCCATTCCTCTGTCAGCCAGACGCGCCGCTCGCTCGAAGAGGCGGGATTGGTGGAGTCGGATGTCGATCCCCAGGATGGGCGCAGCCGTTTGCTGCGCCTCTCCGCCAGCGGCAAGCAATTGGTGCGCCGCCTGAAGCCCCTGTGGCGGATCCTCAACATCACGTCATTGGAACTCGACAAGGAGGCTGGCGGGGTCGTTGCGGCTTTGGATCGGCTCGACCGAGCGTTGGAGCGGGTGCCGCTCTACGATCGTGTCAAACAGAAACTTGCGGCTCGCAAACCTCGCTGAGCGCTTTAAGGCGCTGCCTAAGCCACGTTTTGACGCCCCAGGTATAATCGCCTGATGAGAACTCGTCGACATTCCCTGACTGTAAAAGTGGGCTCGGTTTCCATAGGCGGCGCATCGCCCATCGTCGTGCAGTCGATGACCAACACCGACACGGCCGACATCGGCGGCACGGTGGCGCAGGTCAAGGCTTTGGCGCGCGCCGGCTCCGAATTGGTGCGCGTTACGGTCAACAACGATGAATCAGCCGCGGCCGTGCCCCACATCCGCGAACGATTGGATGCGCAAGGCATCGACACACCCTTGGTCGGTGACTTTCATTTCAACGGCCACAAGCTGCTCAAAGCCCATCCGGCATGCGCCGCGGCGCTGGGCAAGCTGCGCATCAACCCGGGTAATGTCGGCCGCGGTTCGAAGCGCGATCCGCAATTCGCTGAAATGATCGAGACCGCCGTCAAGTACGGCAAGCCGGTGCGCATCGGCGTGAACTGGGGCAGCCTCGATCAGGATTTGCTGACCCGCATGATGGATGAGAACTCGAAGCTTGAGGAGCCGCTGGCGGCCATCGACGTGATGCGCGAGGCCATCGTGGTGTCGGCTCTGGATAGCGCGAAGCGCGCCGAATCCCTTGGTTTGGGATCGAACATGATCGTCATCAGCGCCAAAGTCAGCGGCGTACAGGACTTAATCGCCGTATACCGCAATCTGGCGGCTCGCTGCACCTACCCCTTGCACTTGGGGCTCACCGAGGCCGGCATGGGCAGCAAGGGCATCGTGGCCTCAACCGCGGCCATGGGCGTGCTGCTGCAGGAAGGCATCGGCGATACCATCCGCGTCTCGCTGACGCCTGAGCCCAATGGCGATCGCACGCAGGAAGTCATCGTCGCCCAGGAAATACTCCAGACCATGGGCTTGCGCGCCTTTACGCCCATGGTGATCGCCTGTCCCGGCTGCGGACGCACCACCAGCACCTACTTTCAGGAGCTCGCGCAGAAGATTCAAAGCCACATCCGGCATCGCATGCCGGAATGGCGTAAGCAGCGCGAGGGGGTAGCCGACATGACGGTGGCGGTGATGGGATGCGTGGTCAACGGTCCCGGCGAGAGCAAGCATGCCAACATCGGCATCAGCCTGCCCGGCACGGGTGAGCACCCGGTGGCGCCGGTGTACGAGGATGGCGCAAAAACCGTGACGCTCAAAGGCGATCGAATCGCCGAGGAGTTTCAGGATCTGGTCGAACGCTACATAGAGCGCACCTATGCGAGGATTCAAACATGAGCGAGCTTGCGGAAAAGAAATGCGCGCCCTGCGAGGGCGGCGTCAAGCCGCTGCCGCCGGCCAAAGTCAAAGCGCTTGCCGGAAAACTGCACCGCGACTGGAAAATCGCGAAGGACTACAAGAGCCTGAAGCGATCGCTGAAGTTCAAGGATTTCTACCGGACCATGAGTTTCGTCAACGCGATCGCGCATGTTGCGAATACCGAAGACCACCACCCCGACTTGGAGGTAGGTTATGACTACTGCCGCGTCACCTATGCCACGCACTCGATCGGCGGTCTGTCGGTGAACGACTTCATTTGCGCGGCAAAGTTAGACCGCCTTTAAGAACTCCGGCACGTCGCCCGTCAATCCCAGCGCGCGCTGCGCGAAGCTGCGCTTCAAAAACGGCATTCTGGCCACCGTACTCAGGCCGGCGGTGCGCAATCCCGCGGAGAGCGCACTCGAATCGGAGAACAGCCGCTCCAGGCCGTCCAAGGCCGCCGCCGCGACGAGGTTTTCGCTGCGGCGCCAACGCTCGTAACGGCGCAGAATCTTCATGTCGCCGAAGTTGTCGGCGCCGGGGGCATCGCCGAGCACCTGCGCCAGCGCCGCGCAATCCAGCAGACCCAAATTCAGGCCCTGCCCCGCGAGCGGATGCACGACGTGCGCCGCATCGCCCAGCAATACGGCGCGCGGCCGCGCGTAATCGACGGCGTACTGCAGTTTCAAGGGAAATGCCGCGAGCTTGCTCGCCAGCGTGCACCGGCCGAGCGCCTCGCCGCTCGCCGCCGTCAAAGCTTCGCCGAACGCGTCCCTGTCCATGGCACGCAAACGATCCGCCTGGGATCGCTCGACGCTCCACACAATGGAACAGCGACCATCGTTGAGGGGCAAAAACGCCACGGGGCCCGAAATCAAGAAGCGTTGCCAGGCCGTGTTGGCGTGCGGGAAGGCGGTGCGCACATGCGCCACCAGGGCATCCTGATGATAGGCGTGGCCGGCGGTCTCGATGCCGAGCAGTTCCCGGGTCTTCGATTCCGTGCCGTCGGCTGCCGCCAGCAGGCTGCCGCGCAATTCCCGTCCGTCCTCCAGGCGCAGCATTATCTCCTCGTCTCCCGGAACAACCGCCGCGACGCCGCCTTCGATCAGCACCACTCCTAAGGCGCGCGCGGCCTGCAGACATTGCCACGCCAAGGCTTTGGCATCCACGATGCATCCAAGATTGGGTTCGCCGATTTGCGCACAATCAAAGGTGAGCGCGCCAGAGCCTGTCGCGCTGCCGCCGGCGTCCCAAACGCACATGCGTTCGTACGGAAATACCCGGTTCGACGGCAGCGAATCCCAAATGCCGCAAATCTTCAGCACCCGTTCCGAGGCGCGGCTCATCGCAAAGACGCGCAGATCCCAGTCGGAATCGACGGCGGGGGGCACCGCGAACCGATCTGCAATCACGGCAACGCGCCCGGCCGTGCACACCTTACGCGCAAGCAGCACGCCGGCCGCAGCTAAGCCGATCACCCCGGCCCCGACGATCAGCACGTCGAATTCCCGGGAGCGTGCCCTGCTCATTGGCGTGCCCTGCTCATTGGCGTGCCCTACTCATGAGAGTGCCACGCCGCGGGCGAGTTTGGGGATGCGGCCGCTGCCGCCGGTGCTCAGGCGCGACAACGCCGCCTTGGCGGGCGGCAGCAGATCGAACGCCAGCAGCCCTAGGTTGCGTAAGCGGCGCACCGAGCTCAGGGGGTTGGAGAATATCCGCACCAACCCATCGGTGAAGGCAATCACGCCGCCGCGGTCCGCAGCGCGCCATGCATCGTATTCCGCCAGCAATTCGCGGCCTCCCACATCGCCGCCGTTGCCCGTCCGTTCTGCAATCAGCTCGGCGAGACACGCCACATCGCGCAATCCCAAGTTGAAACCCATCCCCGCTACCGGGTGCAAGCCTTGAGCGGCGTTGCCGATGATCACGCAGCGCGGGGCGCTGGTGCGGACCGCCTGCGTGAGGGAGAGCGGATACGGAACGCGCCGCCCAACTTTCAGAAAGCGTCCGAGGCGAAAGCCGAAACGGCGCTGTACCTCGGCGAGGAATTCTTCATCCGACCAGGCCAGCGCTGCCTGGGCGGCGTCCTTCGTCAAGGTCAACACCAATGTGCAGCGTCCGCCCTCCAAGGGCAGCAGCGCCAGAGGCCCGTTCGGGGTGAATCGTTCGTAGGCCACGTTGTCATGAAGGCGCTGCGGCAAAACCGTGGTGATCACCGCCGTTTGATCGTAGTCGCGCACGTCCGCCTCGATACCGAACGCGCCGCGCACGACGGACTGCGCGCCATCGGCCGCGACAACCAGTTTGGCGTCAACCACGGTGGACGGATCCGCGCCGCCGGTCTTCGCGCCCTGCCCCGCGATCTCGATGGAGACCGTTTGATCATGCGCCGTGACTTTGGAAACGTGCGCCGGGCAAAACACCTTCAAGCCGCGCAACCCCTCGAACCGCGACCAGAGCGCGTTGCCGAGCGCGCGATTCGCCAACACGTAGCCCAAGGCATTAAGCCCCTGTTCCGCGGCGTCAATGCGCGCGAAACCGAAACGGCCCTGATCCGACACATGAATTTTGCGGATCGGAGTCGCAAGGGCGCTCAACGAAGGCCAAACTCCGACTGTCTCCAGGATTTTGCGGCTGCCGTTCGACAGCGCGGTGCTGCGCTCGTCAAAACTGGGTTGCGAGGCTGCATTATGTGGAATTGCCTCAATCAAAGCGACGCGCAGCTTCAGAGGCGCCAGGGCAACGCTCAAGGCCGCACCGACCATGCCGCCGCCCACGATGGCGACATCGAAACTCACCGCAGGGACTCGATGGCGTCGGGTGTCTTCTCCAGCGCACCCGTCAACACCTCCGGCGCCCCCCGGGTGACAAGCACCTCATCCTCGATGCGAATTCCGATGTTCCAAAATTCCCTGGGAACCTTGGCAGAAGGTCGAATGTAGATACCCGGTTCGACGGTAAGGGCCATTCCCGGCTCGAGCACTCGCCACTCGCCTCCGACCTTGTAATCTCCGACGTCGTGTACATCGAGGCCAAGCCAGTGGCCGGTGCGATGATTGAAGAACGGCAGATACGCCTGTTCCTTGATCAGCTTCATGGCGGAGCCTTTGATCAGTCCCAGCTTGGCGAGCCCCTGCGTGACCGCGCGCACCGCGGCCTCGTGCGGCTCATTCCAATGATTGCCGGCGCGCACCTTGTCGATGGCTGCGAGTTGCGCTTCGAGCACCACTTCGTAAACCGCCCGTTGCACTGCGGTAAACCTGCCGCTGACGGGAAATGTTCGGGTGATATCGGACGCGTAGTAATCGTGCTCGCAACCTGCGTCGAGCAACAGCAGATCGCCTTCGCACAAGGGCTGATCGTTGTCGCGGTAGTGCATGACGCAGGCATTGGCGCCGCCGCCCACGATGGGTTGGTACGACATGTCCGCATTGTGCGAACGGAACTCGTGCAGCACCTCAGCCATCACTTCGTATTCCATCAGGCCCGGACGGGTGAAGCGAATCGCACGCCGATGCGCGCCTACCGCAATCTGCGCCGCACGCCGCAGGCTCGCCTGCTCGGGGCGGCTCTTGTAAAGACGCATGTCGTCGAGCACATGATTCAACGCCACGAATTCCTGCAGTCGCCCGGCGCCTTGGCGCGACTGCACCCGCAATCCGTTGACCCAGCTCAAAATGCGCGGATCGAAATCCAGGTGCGTGCCCATGGAATAGAAGATCTGCGATCGCTGCTCCATCAATCCAGGCAGGATTTCATCGATGTCCTCGATAGGGAACGCATCGTCCGCTGCATATCGCTCGACCGCCCCCTCGGTTCCGGCGCGCGCACCGTCCCAGGACTCCCGCAGGGCATCATGCTCGCGTACGAACAGCAGATATTCAGCCTGAGGGCGTCCGGGAACCAAAACCGCGACCGCATCCGGCTCCGGAAAGCCGCTCAAATAATAGAAATGACTGTCCTGGCGGTAAGCATATTCAATATCGCCGTTGCGGTGGCGTATCGGGGCCGCCGGGAGAATCGCAATGGCATCCTTGCCGATCATGCGCATGAACTGGCGCCGTCGGCGTGCGAACTCCTTGCGGTCCATCAGGCGCCTTGGTCAGTGCAGGCGCTGTTGCGCCGGATACACCTGCCTGCGAAGCGGCAACAGTTCTTCGAAGACAACCTGGGCCGCGACGCGGATAAACTCGACCAGTTCCGCGTAAGCCTGCTCGTTTGACTCGTCGCCGTCCGCATCTTCGCCGCTGGCGCGCGAGATCTCGGTGAAGTCCCGGACGATTTCACCGACGTCACCCCCTAAGGATTCAAGATCTGAGACGTATCCGGTCCCTAATCCATATAAGAATCCGGTGCACCATAATGCAAGCGCATTGGCGCGGCCGTTGAGGGGCTCTTCGTCTTCCGGCAGCAGGGGCTCGAATTCCATGCCCTGCTCGCCAAATGACGTGGCGGTTGCCGTAAAGACCCTCTCGATCATCGCTGAGGACTCATCGCTCAAAGCTGCGCCGTCCGGGAGGATTTCGTTGACCCAATCCTGCATTTTGTACGGCGACATCGAGCACAGGGCGCCGCACAGAGACCCATGCGCCTCGGCGGCGTCCGCCAGACCGCCGGCGGTGGCCAGCACATCTTCAAAGTCCTTGAACCTGATATCCGACATCATGCCCGGCGAATAATACCGCAGTGGAGGCATAAACCGCCCTTTGCATTGCGCTTTTGTCCGCTCTATATTGATAGCCTATGAATGAAGCCAATTCGAAGTCAGCGGTCGAACTCGAGCTGAAGCGCTTGGAAAAGCGTCTTGAGGATCTCATCGTAACCGTCAGTCACATCAAGGAAGAGAACCGGGCGCTGCGGCAGCGTCAAGATACACTCACGTCCGAACGGGCAACCCTCTTGCAAAAAAATGAACAGGTGCGCGGACGGGTCGAGGCTATGATCGGCCGCCTCAAATCGATGGAACAGGCATGAGCGACAATCAAGCTCGGGTTAGCGTGAGAATTCTCGAAAAGGAATATCACATTTCCTGCCCGATCGAGGAACGCTCAGACCTGCTTGATTCGGCCGAGTTCCTCAACCTCAAGATGCGGGAGATCCGCGACAGCGGCAAAGTTGTCGGCCTGGACCGGATTGCGGTCATAGCCGCGCTCAACATGGCAAATGAATTGATTCGATTCCGCAATCGTGACACCAATCTCGATTCCGACGTCGGCGGACGCTTGCGTATCCTGCGCGAGCGCGTAGAGTCGGCCTTGGAGAAGGGTCAGCAGCTAGAACTTTAGAGCAGCCTTTCTCGACATTTAATTTTGGCGCTGCCTGCGGTGTTCGATGCGGATCGGGTTACCTCCTGACCCTAATTTTGTAAACCCCAGGGGCCAATGCTTGCTGGCAACATTGTGCAAGTCCGCCCTGAGCGGAAAGCCTTAAGTGCCGCAGTCGGTCCCACCTGTTGCTCAGGTCGGGAGCAACGATCCAAAACGGCATTTGCGGGTAGCGCCATCCCTTACTTCACGTGAAAGCAGCCCTCCGTAAAGAAATGCGTGCCCGGCGCCTTGCGCTCGGCGCATCAGAGCACCGGCGGCGCTCCCTTGCGGCGGCCAGGGCGCTGATGCGGCTTCGCTTCTTCAGCGCCGGCAAGCGCATCGCGCTGTATCTACCCTTCGACGGCGAATTGGACACCGGCGCTCTCGTCGCCGCAGCGCGGCGGCGCGGCGTGCAGATTTTTGTTCCGGTCGTCAGCGACAGAAGGCATTGCCGCCTGCGCTTCTATCCACTGGCAGGCACCGCCGTCCCCGGCGCGTTTGGGATTTCCGTTCCGCGCCTGCGCTTGACCCCGGTGGCAGCTCAATGGCTTGATCTCATCGTCGTCCCGCTGGTGGGCGTCGATGAGGATGGCCGGCGGTTGGGGATGGGGGGCGGCTACTATGATCGAGCGCTGGCGTTCCGCCGCCGGCGCCGAATCTGGAAGGGTCCGCACTTGGCCGGACTCAGCTTTGACTTCCAGCGCACCAACTCGCACTTCGCGGAAGACTGGGACGTACGATTGAATTCGCTGACAACCGAATCGGGAGTGGAGCATTTTCTATGAATCACTGGCTGTTCAAATCGGAACCGGCGGCCTTTAGCATCGATGATCTCGGCAAGGCGCCAAAGCAAACCGCTGCGTGGGATGGGGTGCGCAATTATCAGGCGCGCAATATGCTGCGCGACTCCATAAAAAAGGGTGATTTGGTGTTTTTCTATTATTCGAGCTGCGACGTGCCGGGCATTGCCGGCATCGCCACCGTCGCCCGCGAAGGCTATCCCGATATCACCGCCTTCGACCCCAAGCATCACCACTACGATCCCGATTCCAAGAAAGATGCACCCTCATGGTTCGTCGTCGACGTGAAGCTTACGCGCAAGTTCAAGCGCGTCATCACCCTCGAGGAGCTGCGTTCGCACGCCGCCCGCGCGCTCGAGGATTTTGTTTTGCTGCGCCGTGGTAATCGCTTGTCGGTCATGCCGGTGACGAAGAAGGATTGGGATTTCATCCTCGCCCTTGAGTGACGCCGCTCACATCGCTAGCACATTGTGGTGCGCGAGCGCGACCTATTGCTTGTAAATTAATTATTCGTGTATATACTCGGACCCCGGACTAACCCGATAACGGAGTTTCTAACATGGCAGCGAAAGCAAAGAAGGCGAAGAAGAAGGTAGCTAAGAAAAAGGCCGCTAAGAAAAAGTAAGCCTTCGAAAGTAATCAACTGTGCCCGCGTAAGCGGGCACAGTTGTTTCTG
>DATAVX010000100.1:0-86240 GCA_036267535.1 Steroidobacteraceae bacterium | reverse complement strand
GCATTCATTCTTCGTTCTTCGATTCTCATCCGCCGGCGATTGAACGAATTGCGCGCCTGAATTCGTTTGCGGCGGCTCGGCCGCCGTAACGCGAATTGGAAAGGAATCGCAAGGTCGGTTCCGGACGGGGAAACAATGGTCCAGGAATCCGATTCGCTGCCTGGCAGCGCTCGTTTTTTAAGCGGGGATAAGCATACCTGACGCCAAAGCCTGCTCCTTCCATCGCCGTGCATTCACGCTACCGATGAGGAGCCAGAACTCCAAGGGCACTTCTCCCAGGGCAGAGGCGGCAGCGATGTAGGGGAACAGATGACTTCCAACCGGCGGTAGCAAAAACATCATCCAGCCCGCGCCCGCAATCGCCAACAATACCCCGAGAATACGCGGCAGAAACGTCGACTTAAATATGAGGTAGCCGATCAGGGCGCACCACAAGCCGAAGAACACCAGGTAAAGATCGAAAGCCTCGCCACTTAGCTTGAGCATGATGTATGCCAGGGCTTGCAGCTGCTCGGGCGTAAATGCACTCAGCGGGACGCCGCCTTTCAACACATACAGCGGAGCCACGTAAAACAGGATGGTCAGCGTTTGAATGCCGCAGGCGACAAGAACCACGAATGCGGCAAACAGCGACAGACTTCTGTTCACCACCTTGAACAGTTCGTAGAAAATCAACGCCCATGCGAGGTGACACACCACGCCGATGATCGAGGACGCGAACCCGAGCCAAAAAAGCCGCTCGTGTCCCAGGATATTTGCGGCGGTTGCCGCGCTGTCGCCCGAGACAATCAGTTTGCCGAGAACGATGACCTGGCCGTAGGTCGCGGTTATCGCTTCGAGCAGCTGAAAAGCCCCCCCCATGCGGGCTTTAAATCGTATCGACGCCTCCGACTTGTCTTGCATCACGGCGCTCGAGCTCAAGATTGGCTGCCCTCAACAGCGATATTGATGCACATGGAGATTCTCGTCGTCCCTTTCTTGTGATTTTAGACTCACAGGTAACCCTGCTTGCGCCTGAATGGCCCCGTGATTACGGGCGCATTGTCCTTTATGTTGCGCAACTAGGCAATTCCGCCAATCGCTTCGATTGAGCGCTGCACTAGGATTTGGCGATGGAGCGCTCTTGGCCAAGCGCCGGAATTACCAGAAAACAGAGGATCAGTCGACAGGATATTTCGGCAATTCCCAATTCGAGCGACGGCAATCAGGCACTCCTCAGAGCGGGTGTTGCACCCGTGATTGGCCGCCCGCCACGCTCGCCATATAAGCGCAAGAAACGGAGCGCACCGTCACACCGAACTTGCGATTATGAAGCCTCCATTTACGAGAGGTCTTCATGATCACCCTGTACGATTATCTGCCGTCGCAAAATGCCTGGAAGGTGCGCCAACTCCTGCATCACCTGGCGATCCCGCACCGCACCGAGATCATTAGCATCTTTGAGGGAGCTGGGCAGAGCCCGCACTATCTCGCGATCAATCCTTGGGGAGCGGTGCCGGCAATTCGGCTCGAGGACGGCCGGGTGCTGTCCGAATCAAACGCGATTCTCTGGTACCTCAGTGGAGGCACAAAATACCGGCCCGACGAGAGCTTTGGGCAAGCAAAGATCCTCCAGTGGCTCTCCTTTGAGGCTGACTACGTGCAATCGAGCGTCGGCAGCCTTCGCTTTTGGACCCTCACCGGGAAACTATCCGGCCGATCGGCAAGTCTGGTCGAGAGCAAGCGTGCGATTGCGTTGCGCGCGCTCGGGATTTTGGACCGTGAACTGTCCAAGCGACCGTTCATCGGCGCAGACGCCTACTCTCTTGCGGATATCTCCCTGTTTGCCTACGCCCATTTGGCGAACGACGCCGGCATTGCGACGGATCAGTTGCGCTGGTTTGAGGCTTGGGTCGATCGCGTGAGATCCCAGGACGGACATCTCGCGAAGATGTACCCCTATTCGATCGATCCCTATTCATCGGCGGAGCTACCATAAGCTTACGCGCAACTGCTCGAGCGTAAGGCGCTGATAAATACGTGCGCCTGGAAGGCGATTTCACCGCTTTCGCCACAGGTCAGCGCTCGCCTCGGCCGAAACGGCTTCTACTCTCGATTGCATTTTACGAGCATGAATTCCTTCCAGTCCGTTTTGTCATCGGATTTTTCTCCGCGCCATGTGAACAAAGTCGGCGAGACGTTTGTGTACGTCGCTCGGGTATACCCAGGCGCCCACCCGTCGGTTGATCCGACCGGCTCCCTGAAAATATAGCTCGCGGATCGACCGTCGAACTTGACACCGCCGAACTCCGCCGGCGTCAGGTCTGTCCACGTTCCATCAAGAGCGCTCAGCCACTTGATGTTCCAATTCTGCTTACGCACGTCATAAACCCGGAAATTCATGCCATGAACGATGACCGCTGCGTCGGGAGCGAGCATCTTATATTCGTCTTCGATGACAAGCCCATCCAGGATATAGCGCCCGATCCAAGTCCCATGAAAGGTGCGCACATCTCCGTTGGGCGATTGAAACTTGGCCTCAAAGCGCCAGTGACCGATTAGAAAAGCGAATTGGGATAATGCCGCGGGCGCTTTGGGATCCGGTTTGGCAATTAACTTATCTATCGGTCCGCCCATCAGTCGACTCCCTGGGGTCAGCACGGCGCAATGGTGCCATATTCCGCAGCCGCGATGCAGCGCGCTGCAGATGTTGTCTGCGACTTATTCTGGTCGAATTTCTGCACCCTAAGACGCGCCGTCCTGCGTATATACAAGGGGGGCGGAAGTGAGTGAAGGAAATGCATAAGCGAGGTGCTCGAGTCCCCAGCCCCATAGACGCCCATTTAAGGAAATCCGATGGCTCACCGCGCTTTCCGCCCTTTCGTGATCTTATCAATGCTCATTTCAGGTCTGGCACTTGCTGTGGCGCACCCGATCTCAGCGCTCGCTGCCTCGGCGCAGGAAGCTTTTTCACTCATCAGCCAACGATCGCCGGCCGAACGTCCAATGCTAATGGTGGTTGGTGTGGCCCATTTCGATAATCCGGCTCGCGATGTCGTCAACACCAAGGTCGACAATGTGCTCGCGCTGAAACGGCAACAGGAGATCGTCGCCCTCGTCAATCAACTGGCCAAGTTCCGTCCAAGCCACGTCGCGGTGGAATGGCCGGCAACCAAGCAGGAAAAAATCGACGCCCGCTACGCCGCTTACCGCGCCGGGACATACGAGCTCAGCAGCGATGAGCGCGACCAGCTTGGCCTGAGGCTGGCCGCCAAACTTCGTTTGCCGCGGGTAGACGCCGTCGATTGGCTGGGTGAGCCGCCCGGCAAGGACGAGGACTATGACTATCAGAGCTATGCAATCGCCTCCGATGACAAAGCGCGCTTGGCGGCGCTCAGCGACCCAAAGAAGGGCGAGCAGGAGAGCGCCATGCTCGGGCGCATGACCATGGGCGGCTTTCTGGCTTATCTGAACGGCCCTTCACATCTGGCCAAGATGCATAGCGAATACTTCGACTACGCCATGTTCGGCAATGACGAGAAGGCTCCTGGTGCGAATTGGGCCGGCGCCTGGTTCACCCGAAACCTGCGAATCTTCGCCAAGCTGGTGCGCATCGCTGACAAGCCGAACGACCGTGTTCTCGTGATCTACGGTGCCGGACACGCCTATCTGCTCAATCAGTATGCGACGGAGAGTCGCGCATTTCGCATCGAACGACCTGTCCAGTTGCTTCTGCAGTCAAATGAGGGCGGCTAACACCTTTTCCCAATTGACACCGCCCGTACCTTGGTGTGACCGGCTTGGGGTCATTCCCCCTCAACAACCAATCCATGCGAATAGATAACGTACCGCTCCGCGGCACGGATATGCCGGAAATTGCCTGTAGATCTCGACGGCTGCGCTGCTCATCGGAACTCCGCACCGGCTGCGCCTGCATTTGGCGCTGCACAGCCCGCAATCCTTGCGAATCTGAAGGCTTTATCCGGCTGAGTCCCTTTATAGTTGACAAGGCAACTAAATAATGATAGTTTACTAGGCACCTAAGAGTTTCTACATGCGCCGACGGCCCGCTTCCGATCTGACTTCCCACTTAGGCTATTGGCTGCGCCATGTGTCTAATCACGTCTCCTACGCCTTTGCACGCAAACTTGAGAGCCGCGATGTAACCGTCGCGGAGTGGGTCGTCATGCGGGAGCTCTACGGCGAAGCTGCTTTGGCTCCCAGCCGCCTGGCTGACAAGCTCAGATTGACCCGAGGTGCGATCAGCAAGCTCGCTGAGCGGCTGATTGCCAAAGGGCTCGTGATGAGAGCGTCCGACTTGAGCGACGGGCGGGCCCACACTCTCGCGCTGACGACAAAAGGGCGCAGCCTCATTCCCAAGTTGGCAGCGCTCGCCGATCAGAACGATGCGGAATTCTTTGACCATCTCACCGCTAAGGAACGTGCCACCGTCGAACGCGTCCTGAAAGAGATTGTGAAAATACGCAGTCTCAAGTCGATACCTGTCGATTGACACACACTTAATCCAATTCAATGGAGCTTGGCAGTGGATACTCATATGGAAGCAATCGCCCGCAAGTGCCTCGAAGGAGTTGAGTCGAACAGCATGACCTTCCCACAGGTTGTCTCGACGCTGATGGGGGCGGGATTCGAAGGGTATTCGGTAGACTTTCGGCGGCGGATGGTTGCTTATTACTCGCCGGGTGGAGAGGCCGTCGAGTTTTCGGGGGCCAAATCTGATCTGCCGGTGGCCGCTGACTTCAATGCAGCCACCGTGAAAGAAGCCATCCGTGAAGCTCAGAATCTCATTCCCGGTTACACCTATAAGGGATTTGTCACTAAGGTAGCCGGTGCCGGATGCGCCGGCTACCTGGTTTCATTCCTTGGCCGACGCGTTCTTTACTTCGGGCGCAGCGCCGAAACCCACGTTGAACATTTTCCTGACGGAAAATAGTAATTAAAGGCTACTCACATATGAAAATTTCAGCGACATTCTTGGACTTCTCCTCGCTCCCTCATTGCTGTTCGCCGAATCCATACGGTGTGGCAGCCGATTGATTGAAAGGGGAAGCACCGCTTGGATTCCGAAGGCTTCATCGAAACCAATGTAGTTGATCGGTATACTAGATAGGCCCGATTCGCAAAAAATAAGGAAGGTCGATGTTTTCCCACATCATGATTGGCACCAATAACCTGGAGCGCGCGAAAGCTTTCTATGATTCTGTACTCGGTACGCTTGGCGTGCCGCCGGCAAGGATCGATGGGCACAGGATCTTTTATCGAACGCCGAACGGCGTTTTCTCGGTCACAAAACCCATCAATGGCGAGGACTCGACCTGCGCCAATGGTATGACGATCGGTTTTACGGCTGCCTCGCCCGCTCATGCCGATGCCTGGCATGCGGCAGGCCTCGCTGCCGGCGGTACTGCCTGTGAAGACCCTCCCGGCGTGCGCGAAGGCAGCACGGGTAAGTTCTACCTTGCCTATCTTCGCGATCTGGACGGACACAAGCTCTGCGCCTTGCACAGGCTCTGAATTCGCAGCGATAACGGTCCACAGCTTCGGGAACCCTTCTTTTTTGACAGCCCGCCCACCAAAGTGCCGGTCATCAGGTCGCGATGAGCGGCTCGCCCGCTGCTTTGAGCCGGGCATTGAGTTCCACCAGGTCGTGATTCAGGAGTGACCCCCAGTCAGAAAGTGCGGCGGTCAGCATGCGCGAGAGCGTTGCAAAGGAAGCCCGCACATCCGGTCCCGGGTCGGCATCGGCGCCGTCGGCCGCTCCTTCGAGATTGTGGAGATCGGCTGCGAGAGTTCGCAAGCTGTCGGTGCGCAGGGGCGGAGTGTTGCGCGACGCCGAGTGTGGCGGAACACCCGAAACGCTCCAAGCTTTCGCTCTCAGCCGCACAATGTCCTCGTGCGGTGCCGTTGATTGAGCCAGCCGCGAATCGAGAGCGTCCAGCAGCCGGGTCGCCTGCTGTAACGCGTTCGACGCGCGCGCCGACGCGTGCTCAATCTGCTGCGTCAGCGTAAATTCCCGCAGCAACGCGGCCTGCGAGATAGTCACACGCGGATCCTCCTTGACCTCGAGCGGTTGGTGGAAATTCCTTCCGGCGACATTCAGCTCGATCTCGTATCGCCCCGGCGGTGCCCAGGCTCCCTGCGGCGACGGCTGCTTCGCGGTGGCCGGCTCCGCGCTCGGGTAGCGCAGATCCCAGATAAAACGATGCATCCCCGGCGTGGTGGAAAGCACCGCTGGTGTTGGCACCCATTCGGGCGCGAACTCGAGCTTGGACGAGTCGGGAGACTGTTTGATGTCCGCGCTGCCAAAACGGCGCACAAGGTTTGCGTGTGTATCGCGGATGGTCAGCGTCACGGGACCCTCGACGGCTGCGGGCATCGCATAGTCGATCATCGCACCGTCGGGAGGATTGGCCGCCAAAGGCTCATCCTTTGGCATGGGCGTACCGGTGAAATTGGACGGGCGCACACGAATGGCGGTCGCCGGTTTGAACAATACGGCCTGATCCGAATGCAGCGTGCGCATCTGCCGCAGCGCCGATACGTCGTCCATGATCCAGAAACCACGGCCATGCGTCGCAATGACCAGGTCATCGCCGTGCACATCGATGTCGCGCACTGAAGTCACGGGTAGATTTTGTTGCAGCGGCTGCCAATGCGCTCCGGCGTCCAGCGACATGAACATGCCGCGCTCGGTGCCGGCATAGAGCAGACCCTTCACCGCCGGGTCCTCACGTACGACGTTGACAAAGCTGGCGCGCGGAATGCCGGCATCGATTCGCACCCACTCCTTGCCGCCGTCCTGCGTCCGATAGAGGTAGGGCTCATCGTCGTCCAGGCGGTGTCGGTCGATTGCCAGATAGGCAACCGCGGGATCGAAATGCGAGAGCTCGATGCACGCCACTTTCGACCAGGGCGTGAGCGCCTGAGGAGTGACTTCGCGCCAGTGGGCACCCGCATCGTCGGAACGCCAGACGAGCCCATCATCGGTTCCGATCCAGAGCACTGCGGCGGAAAGCGTCGAGGGCGCGATGGTATAGATCACACCTCGGCGCTTGTCGACGTGATCGTCGTCGGCCGCTGTCGGGGCGTCGAGGTTCGAAGGAATTCCCGCATCCGGACGCGTCAGATCCGGACTGATCGGCGTCCAATGCTCGCCGCCGTCCAGCGTCCTATAGAGGCGCTGGTCGGCGAAGTACAGGGCCCTCTTGCCGCGTCGGGAGAACGCGAGTGGCAGTGTCCAGGCGGCACGATGATGGATCTCGGGATAAGCGAGCGTGGGGTCGACATTGCGGGTCTGGCCGGTACGAGTGTCGAGCTTGTCGACCTTCTCACCGTAGACAATGTTCGGATGGTCTGGATCCGGCGCGATCATGCCGCTCTCGCCTCCCGCGCTGAGTTCGCGAAACTGCTGCATGGTGATGCCGTCGACGCTGTCGGTCCGACTCGGCAGAGCCACAGCACCAGAGTCCTGCTGGGCACCGTAGAGCCAGTACGGAAAGCGATTGTCCGTGCTGACGTGATAAATCTGTGCGGTTGGCTGGTTGTACCAGCTGCTCCAGGTCGTGCCGCCGTCGAGCGTGATCAGAGCGCCCTGGTCGACACCGAGAATCTGGCGCTCGGAATTGGTGGGGTCGATCCACAGGGCGTGGAAGTCATCGCCGGTGGGATCCCCCTTCAGCGCGATGAAATTCTGGCCTCCGTCCTCCGAGCGCAGCACGATCGTGTTCATGACGTAGAGGCGCTCGGCGTCCTTTGGATCCACCGTCAGACTGCAAAAATACCAGCCGCGACCGAAGATACGCGAATCGGCGGATACATGATTCCAATGCATGCCGCCATCGTCCGATCGATACAGGCCACCCTCCTCTCGGGGAGCAGCATCGACGAGCGCATACAGCCGTTCCGGCCGAGTCGGTGCCACGGCGAGTCCGATCCGCCCCGGGTGTGCCGGAAAGCCGTTGCCAATGACGGGACTCCAATGATCGCCGCCATCATGGGAGACGTAGAGGCCACTCCCTGGACCGCTCGACGGTGGATAGACACTCCAGGGCGGACGCCTCGTCTGCCACAGCGCCGCGTAGACGGTATCGGGTGCGCCGGGTTTGAAGGCAAGGTCGATCGCGCCGGTGTCCGAATTCTCGAACAGTACTTTGCTCCAGTGCGCGCCGCCATCCTTCGAACGGAACACACCACGCTCGGCATTCGGGCCATATGCATGTCCGAGAGCCGCGACGAATACCACTTCGGGATCGCGCGGATCGACCAGAATGCGGCCGATTTGCCGGGTGCCTTCGAGTCCGAGGAAGGACCAATGTTTACCAGCATCGACGGATTTGTACATGCCCGAGCCGTGCGCGATGTCGGAGCGCATGTCCGACTCGCCGGTGCCTACGTAGAGAGTTAACGGCGCGGACGGCGCCACCGCCAGCGCACCGATCGAGGCCGCCGGCTGGTCGTCGAAAATCGGCTGCCAGGTCCGGCCGGCGTCTTCGGTTGACCATACTCCGCCGTCCACGGCGCCGAAATAGAAATGCCGGCTGTCCCCGGCAATCCCCGACACGGCGAGCACCCGGCCCCCGCGGAAAGGACCGACGAGGCGCCACTGCAGCGCCTGAAGCATCGAGGGAGCGACCGCCGCATGCGCGCCCAGCGCACTCAGGGCGCCCATCACACCCAAGCAGACCGAAACTAGCAAACTGGAACCGCGGCGCACTGGTCGTCTCCTATTTTTTTGCATCGGGGTAAAGATCCTGCCCCTTTGCGATTCGAAAGAATACTGCAGCCGTTGGGGTCATAGCCGGATTTTTCGTCCGCCGGCTGGGAGTGACTCATCGGAAAGGATTCCGACGGTCGATGGACTTCTCTGCTGAACGTCCACTATGCGCGCAAAGGCGCCTTGTCCTATCGGCCTTTGGTTTTGTAGTTAGCCATGTGAGAATACGCTCATGGCCATAGATATTGAAGTCAACGCTAAGTCCTATCTAATCGAGGCGGATCCGGCTACCCCGCTTCTCTGGGTCATCCGCGAGGAGCTGGGTCTGACCGGCACAAAGTTTGGCTGTGGTATTGGTGCCTGTGGCGCATGCAGCGTACATGTCGATGGCGAAATTGCCCGCTCCTGCCTCATCCCGATTGCTGCCGTTGCCGGCAAGCGCATTCTCACGATCGAAGGAATTTCCGCGCCGAATGGCACGCTTCATCCGGTGCAGCAGGCGTGGATCGATGCGCAGGTGCCCCAATGCGGCTACTGCCAGTCCGGCCAGATCATGGCTGCCGTCGCCCTGATCAAGAAGATCGGTCTGCCGAGTCCTGCCCACATTGACGAAGCAATGACCAACATTTGCCGCTGCGGAACCTATCCACGCATCCGCACGGCAATCCTGGCGGCGACCGGCCAGGCAGCGGTTGCTGTACAGGGTCACTCGTAATGGGAATTAAGCGCAGAGCGTTCCTGGTCGGCGGTGCGGCATTGATCGGCGGCGGCCTATTTGCTGTCTCTTGGTCCGAAAGAACGGCAACTCGTAGGGCGGCAAAGTTGGTCGCCTTAGACAAGGCGGGCGTGTTCCAAACCTGGATTCGCATTTCCGAAGACGACACCGTCACGATTTTCTCGCCTCACGTCGATTTTGGGCAAGGATCCGTGACCGGACTCGCGCAGATGGCAGCCGACGAGTTGGACGCGGACTGGTCAAAGGTCGTGGTCGAGTCTGCACCGGTCAATGTTGCATTTGCCAACGCGCCGCTGGCAAAAGGATTTGCCGGAGAATTGTTGCCGTTCTCCGTGCCCCCTTTTCTGCAAGGGATTGTCGGTTCTTCTTTCGCCATGATCGCGCGCAACCTGCCGCTGCAGGTGACCGGCGGCTCCTCCACCGTACGCGCGACCGGCCAGATGGGTATGCGCGTCGCGGGTGCCGCCGCACGCGCCGCACTGATCGCGACGGCTGCCAAGCGCTTACGGGTCCGCGAAATCGAATTAAGCACTGCAAATAGCCGGGTGCTTCATGCCAAGAGCGGCAGGATGCTGCGCTATGGCGAGCTCGCCGCCGAGGCTGCCGACATGACGCTGAGCGCCGAGCCTAAGTTCAAGGACCCCACGGCCTACCGATTGATTGGCAAGCCGATCCCGCGGCTGGATATTCCTGCGAAGGTGAATGGCACCGCGATCTATGGCATGGATGTGCAATTGCCGAATCTGCGCGTCGCAACCATCATGGCCGCGCCTGTGCGCGGCGGGAAACTCGTCGGTGTCGATCCTGCGCCTGCCTTAGGAATTAAGGGTGTGGAAAAAGTCATTCAGCTCGACAATGCGGTCGCGGTTCTCGCTTCAGGTTATTGGCCGGCACTCATTGGCTTGCGGGCCCTATCTCCGAAGTTCTCCGACGGCGGACACGCAGCGTTGTCATCCAGCTCCATCGCTGCCGCGCAAGCTGCAAAAATAAAAACGGACAAGCCGGATCATAAGAGCGGCCATGGCGATGTGCCGGCCGCACTCGCGGCGAGCGGCGTCAAATTGCTAGAGGCCGATTATGCCGTGCCCTTCATCCATCACGCGATGATGGAGCCTTTCGCACTCACCGCTCACTTCAAGGATGGCAAACTTGAACTATGGGGCGGCGTGCAAGATCCATTGCATAGCCGCAAGGTAGCGGCCGAAGCGGCAAACATCAGCACCGATCAGGTCACCTTCCACCCGATGATCATGGGCGGCGCGTTCGGTCGCCGCTTACCGGGATATTGCGAGATTATTGGCCAGGTGGTTCAAATCGCCAAGCAGACCCCTTATCCCGTAAAGCTGATCTGGTCGCGCGAAGAGGAAGTGAAGCACGGCAGCTATCGACCACAAGCATCGGCCCGCCTGAAGGCTGCGCTGGATCAGAACGGACGAATTGCCGGTTGGAGCACTGACTATGCCCAATCAGAGGACGCGGCGCGCGAAACCCGGTTCGTTTACGAGGTTCCCGCCTTCGCGCTGCGTCACTACGAATTTTCCACCAATCAACACGATGGCCCGTGGCGCTCGGTCAACTCCAATCAGAATGGTTTCTATTGCGAGAGTTTCATGGACGAGTTGGCTGTCGCGGCCAACGAGGACCCCTATCAATTCCGCCGCAAACATTTACCGCCGGGATCCCGGCATGCGGCCGTACTGGATGATGTAGCGAAGCGCAGCGGCTGGACCACACCGCTGAGCGCTGGACACGGTCGTGGCATTGCTCTGGTGGAATCGTTCAACACGATCGTCGCTCACGTGATCGAGGCATCCGTCGCCGACGACGGCCGGCCCCGCGCGCACAAAGTTTGGTCCAGTGTGGATTGTGGCCGGATCGTCAATCCGGACGGCGCCGCCGCGCAGATAATGGGTGGCATCATCATGGCCTTATCGTCCTGCCTCGATGAAGCCATCACGCTCGAACAAGGCGCCGTGGTGCAATCGAATTTTCATGACTATCCGCTGTTGAAGCTTGCGCAAGCGCCAGACGTGGATGTGCATTTTATGCAAAGCAATGCCTCAATGGGCGGACTCGGCGAGCCGGGCGTCCCGCCAACTGCACCCGCACTCGCCAACGCCATTTTTGCCGCAACCGGTAAACGCATCCGGCAATTGCCGTTCCGCAATCAGTCCAAGGCGTAGCCATTCTAATTGTCGCCGACGTTGCCGGCGATCACCGCTGGCGGGGTCTACAGCAGCAGCGATTCGTTCTGCGGACGCATGCTGGCACTGCACCATCAACCTTCAATGCCGCTGAGGGCACCCACCAACATGGTGGCGACGCCCTCGATTCACCCTTCAGTAGCGCCTAGCGAGAACCTGCGGCTCCGGGCATTGCGCGCGTACGGCAATTTCGCGCTGGCATACTCGGCGACTTTCCAAGCCGGTCTGGACTATTTCGGAGACGCCGACTCTTTCCTCGCTTACAAACAGGTGGGCAGCACCGCCTTCGTTTTAGCCAATCCCCTCGCACCGATCAGTGCTTCCGAAGATCTGATCCGTCGTTTCGTGAGCCAGCGAAGCGACGTTTGCTTCTGGCAGGCTTCACGGAACGTCGCTGCAATCCTCGAGAAAATCGGATTTCGCGTGAACGAAATGGGGACCGAAACGAGAATACAGCTCAGTGGCTATGGATTCGACGGGCCCAGAAAGCGCAACTTCCGTAGGGCGCTCCATCGCGCGGCTAGTAAAAACTACATCATTGCAGAACGCTCGGTGGCCTCGCTCGATCGGCAAGAGCTGCAGATCGTCTCGGAGCGATGGCGGCAAACACGGGGGGTTAAGGACCGCGAGATGACCTTTTTGACCAGGCCTGCCATCCTTGATGACGAGATTGATGTGCGCAAATTCTTTGCCTTCGACCACAAAGGCAGTCTGAAGGCCTTTGCGTTCTTCGATCCAATTTACCATCTGGGCGAAGTTGTCGGTTATCTCTGTTCGGCGAAGCGCCGACTCCCGGACGCCGACAACTTGGTGGGATATGCGATCCTTCACCGGGCCATTCGGGCGTTCCAAAACGAAGGCAAAGTAATTCTTTCCCTCGGGCTCTCACCGCTATGCGGCATCGAGGATAAAGCATTGTCCAGCAATCATCTGGTGAGTGTCTGCTTTCGCGCGGTCTACCGCAGCCGCCTGTTCAACCGCCTCATCTATCCTCTTCGAGGGTTTGCCGCGCACAAGGGAGCTTTCTGCGGATCAGCCGAACAGACCTATTGCGCTTTCACGCAGGGACGCGCGCTGTCGCAGCTGGTCAAGATGCCAAAAGCGTGTGGTCTGACCTAGCCGCGGCCGACCTGATCAACGTGGCTGACCGTTTTCGTACAGCCGGAAGGTCGAATGCGACGCAGCTGCCGCCTTGTTACACGCATCGATACCAAAGCAAAGGCGCTCTAATCCAAGCGCCGAATAACAAAAATCGGCGTCATCCAACCCATACACGCACGTCGTTCAGGTTTGAGGCTATGATCCGCTGAGCGGACATCACTGAAGCGGTAACCAGTCCATGTCATACCCCTATCTCACGGACGCATTTGACGCGACCTTCGGTACGCATTGGCATTTGCCGATACCGATGTTCGGCATCATCGTTGCTATCGCAGTGGCGGCGGCGAATTACGTCGCGAGCCGGATTGTCCGCAGCTACGAAGATCTTGACAGATTGCCGTCTCAAGCTCACCGCGCTGTTTGGGATATGGCAATTGTTTCCACGCTCGCCGGGATTGTCGGCGCCAGGGCCTTCGATATTTTGGACAACGCGGATAGGTTCATCGCCGATCCGCTTTCCATGATCCTGACCCGAACGGGATTTTCCATTTACGGCGGCCTCTGCTTCGGGATCCTCGCCGGCGTGATATTCGTGAAACGTCGCTCGATCCCTGTAATTCCCATGTTGGATGCTACTGCACCCTCCATCATGCTGGGCTATGGAATCGGCCGCCTCGGCTGCCAGCTAGCGGGTGACGGAGATTGGGGTATTGCGGCCAACATGGCCTTGAAGCCCGCCCGGCTGCCGGAATGGCTATGGGCGCAAACCTATGATGGCAACATCGCAGGCGTCATCATTGCGCCTCCCGGCGTCTACCCAACACCCCTCTATGAAACCGTTATGGCGCTCGCGATCTTCGCGGTGCTGTGGCTGCTGCGGTTCCACAAGCATCGACCCGGCTACTTATTTGCACTCTTCCTGCTACTCGCGGGATTCGAGCGAATAGTGGTTGAGAAGATTCGAGTGAATGTGCGGTACGACATACTCGGGACTTACGTTACTCAGGCCGAAATAATCTCATTGCTTTTAATTATCGCAGGCCTTGTCGGCATCCTGGCGACACTTCGAACCAAGCGATTCTGGACAAAAATCGCCGTCTCGGCTGGGGTGCTTTTGGCGCTCGCCGCCTGCGGACCCCGCTAGTCAGACAGATGACAGACCAAACATCGTTTAGGCTACCACCTCTTATGTTGGGATTAACGTGCCGGCGGAGAGGAGGAGTTCCTTCTCCATTCGGTAATTTGTCATGGATTCCCCGCGCACCGATACCGTTTGAGCGGCCAGGACATGGAAACCGACTGACTCGAACACAGGGCGCGCAGTGATGCTCGCCTCCGTGTACAAGCGATCTGCCCCTTGGATCCGCGCAAGCTGTTCGATGCGGGTGAGTAATGCGCGAGCGACACCCCGCCGCTGAAAGTCGGGGTGGACATAGAGCATGTCGATGTGGCCATCTAGCTCAATGTCCGAGAAGCCAGCGACTCGCTGATTGCACTCAGCGACCCAGGTCGATTTAGCCGCGCATCGTTGGGCGAACAGAGCGTGGTCGATGAGATTAGGGGCCCAAGCCCTGACTTGAGATTCGGAGTAATCTCGACCCGCCGTACTACGCGCAGCATCCCGAAAAATTGCGACCACACTGTCGACATCCTCGTCACGATATGACCGGATTGTGATTAGCATTAGTCTTCAAGGCCCCACTGCCGAATCAGATCCAACTCGGACGCCGTAAAAACACCTGCCCGATACAACCGTAGGAACTCCTCCGAGACTCCAGCGCCGAATACGATGGCATCGTCAGTGTTTACTGTTACTTTCACGCCGGCGTCGAACAGCGTTCGTATCGGATGATCCTGCAACCGCGCCACTCGACCCAACATGAGGTTGGAGGTCGGACAAATATTCAGTCTGATTCGTTGATTCGCCAGGAATCGCATTACAGCGGTAGATTCACTGGCAGCAATGCCGTGCTGCACCTCGTCCAACTCCAATACCTCCACCGCGCGCCGCACATCATCGGCAGTGCCCCACTCCCCCACATGCGCCTTCAGGCGCATGCCCTTCTTCTTGGCGGCACGATAGAGCGGCTGGAACACTTCTATCGGTTGGGCGAACTCATCGCCCGATAGATCCAGTACCTTGTGGAAGCCCAACTCAAGCCACGGCGACATCCACTCCCGCAACGAGGACAAGGCCTTCGCCCACTCATGCGTCGCATCCATTGACTTCAGTGGCGTCTCGACAGGCACAATGTCACGCCCGGTTTTCTCACGAATATAGTCTCGATCGGCCTTGGCAAAGCCATGCGTATGCAAATCCGCCTTCGGGCAGGCTCGTACCGCTTGAAGGTCGCCGCGCGCGAGCGCGTCAGGAAAGCTTTTTACTCTCTGATCGTTGTAGGTGTCTGCAGGCATATCGCGCATGTGCGTATATAGGGTAGAAGTCCCGCGGCCATTTTGGCAAAATCAACCGCAATGAGGCCACCCACCTCCGCTAACTTCAGTCCCAGGGCTTCGCCACGAATTGCATGCTATGGAACGGCATTTATCGCCGACGCCCCGATCGACCCGGCCGCTCTGTTGCGCGGGATAGCCTATGGCATGCCTCAATTTAGCAGTCCGCGCTTGGACGCCTCCTTCTTGGTCAATTGCGGCCGATTCCTAACCGGCAAAGTGGCGAGCGTGGAGGAAACTCCAAGCACCTATGTTAAACGCATCGCAAGCACAAATTTCCATTCGTCAAGGACTACTCTCATCTACGAGTGCTCGAGTGAACTGCACGAGCTGCTGGCTGCTCTGAGCGCAGATCGCGCAACTGAAATTGCCATTGAGTGGTACCATCTTTACTCATACGCGCCGGCAAAGACCAAACCGCTGGAATCGAATGGCCGCACTGAGCGGCGCCTGGCAATCCTGAGAAATCTTTCTGCTCTCGCGAAACAAGGGAAGGACTGCCAGGCCAGGCTGATATTGCGTGTGGAGTGTCGAAAGAGGCGCTTGATTTCCGTCCATTGCGGTTAGCACGCACCCGACGCGCGCGGCTATTTCAATTCGAGAACAACCGCGTGTCCGTGCCCACCTACCAGCAATTCACTATGAGTGTGGTCGCGAGGGCTAAACCTGACTTGGCCAAACTGGTAGTCACCGACCACTTGTTTGCCATCTGCCGACGTCGACTGCAAAGTACCCGTAGCTTCGTAAACGACCAGTGCATCCTTGTCATGAAAATGCATGGGGGTGGGTTTGCCCGCATGCCAGACATTGTCCCAAACCACCACCCTGTCGTTTTCCAGTAACTTCTTGGCGTTTGCCCTTGGAAAGGCGAGCGGATAGCCGCTGGTATTCGCGATTAACGCGAGCGGATGGTCCTTGAACTCAATTACAACTGTCCGCAGGCCGGCCTTACCCACGACATCGCCCTTGTGGCCAAAAATTGCAGAACCCACGTGGGAAAGCGATACCGCCACGAAATCATGCTGCGCCGGAGGCAGCGGCATCGTCGTATCCCATACAGTGACGCGCTCGTTGTCCAGGACCGGCTCAGCTCCATAGCTGATGACGGCGACGCTCAAGCCAAAGACAAAAAATGCAGCTTTGTACATGGTCGCGATTTTCTCTTAGTTTATCGGCTCCCTTCAACTCCCGCCAGTCCCAATGAGGGTGAGCAACCACCACCTATCGGCCGACCGACGATGGCGCCGCCGTTGTTGAAAGCAGCGCCCGCGCTTGCACGGCAAGGGGATGTTGCTGCCCGAGATTCTGTTCGAGATGCGGCAATGCCGCCCGTGCGCTGGCATGCATAGCGTCGAGCAGGCCGAGCGCCTGTTCACATCGAGCGCGAAGCAAAAGAGCCTCGCCGATCCAGGCGGAGGAGTTCACGTTCACGGCTTCCAGTTCCGCACGCTCGAGCGCGATCTTGGCACTATTACAGGCTTTAGCGCTTGCGCCGCGTCTTAGCGCATCATCGGCGCGCAGCACCTCGATCTGCCGCAGACCAGGCACGGGCAGGCCATCAACATCCACTGTGAGAAGGGTCGCACTCTTCAGCGCCTCCTCAGCGGCCGCAGGATCCGCGGCATTCATCGCCAACAGTGCCTTGACTCGAAGTGCTCCGATGGCGTTCTCCCCTCCGGCGGCTAGCAGCGCACTGATGGCCGTTTCCTGCTGCGACCACTCCCGCTGCGCAGCAGCAGTATCGCCGTGGCGCAACAGCAGTTCGACGCGCGCGAGCACGCGTTCCGTTGCCGCGCCATGCGGTGACCCTTCAAGCAACGGGATCGCATCGTCAGTGCGATCGAGTGCAAGCAACGCTCTGGCACGCAGCAGAGCCACATCGCGGGCGCCGCTACTGCGCGCGGCCGCCGCGGCGAGATCCTTGGCCATTGTTTCCGCCTCGATCACACGGCCGCCCGCCAACAAATATCGTGCGAGATTGAACTCATGGATGAAGGCGCCTATGGTTTGCGGCATCCCGCCGTCAGCTTCACCGCTTCGGATCTGTCGCATCACCGCCGCCGCGATCGCGTAGTGCCCCGCATATGCCTGAGCGCGCGCCAGGGCGTTCAAAGCCGTAACATGCTCCAATCCACTCTTGAGACCGGCAGCTTCCAACTCAGACACCGATTTCTGCGTCGCGGCGATTGCCAAGGCGTTTTCGTGACGCGCCGTGTGGATGTAACTCTCCTCGTTGAGACAGTCGGCAAGCACCTGCGGGCGAACGCCACTACGCGGGTTCTCCAATACGCTCATTGCCGCGCCGATCTCATGATCCGCATCGTCTGCTCGGCGCAGACCATCGTACAAGTTGGCGAGCTGGCAGCCGATTTGCGCAACCGCTATGCGATCACCCGCATTGTCCGCCGCGCTCTTGGCTTCCTGCAGCAATTCAATCGCAGGTGCCGAATAGCCAAATTCCTGATAGCGCGCAGCTAGATAATGCAGCAGATTGGCATTGATCATCGGATCACCGTAATGTTGCTGCTGCAGCAAGGCCCGAGCCCGGTCCAGGTGTTCGCGTTGAGCCTCTGGAGAACCCGATTTGCCGATGTCGCTCAGCAACGCGCTCATAAAATCACCCACCGAATCCGCGCGCCGTGCCGCCAGCAGCGCGGCGTCGCGTTCGCGATCCGCTCGGTGTGCCTGCCACAGCGCAGCGGCCGCCGTGAAGAGCAATAAAACGAGCGTCAGGCTAGAGGCCAAAACGGCGCCGCGGTGCCGCCGCACAAATTTCTTCGCTCGATAAGTCAAGGAATCTGGACGCGCACCGACAGGCTCATCGTCCAAAAATCGACGCAGGTCATCAGAAAAAGCGCTCACGGTTTGATAGCGCTCGGCCGGATCCTTTTTCAGCGCCTTCGCGAGTATGTTGTCCAAGTCTCCTTTCAGCGCGCGGCTTGCCATTGCGCCGACGCCAGTTGCATCCGAGGCGCGCGCAGGATCCTTCGTCACGACCTCTTTCACCAGTTCGGCACTTGAGCGCGTGTCGGATTTAATCGGATGCGTGCCGGTCAATAACAAGTACAAAACCAGTCCTAGCGCATATACGTCGGTGGCAGTCGTGATGTCTTTACCCAACAATTGCTCTGGCGCCGCGTATTGAGGTGTCAGCGGCATCGCACTGGAACGCGTCAGGGGCAGCGCATCCGAATCCGCGCTCAGCAACTTGCAATGCCGAAATCCAACAGCTTCACCGCGCCCTGCCCGGTGACTAGGATATTGGCGGGCTTGATGTCACGGTGAACCACCAAGTGACTGTGCGCATGACTGACCGCGGCCAGCACATTGCGAAATAATTCAATGCGCGCATCGAGCGATAGCTCGCGTTGCCGACAATACGCATCAATGGGCTCACCCTCGACATATTCGATCACCAGATAGGGCTGTATCCCCTCCCTCACGCCGGCATCAATCAGCCGGGCAATGTTCGGATGATCGAGTCGCGCGAGCAGCTCCCCCTCGACCCGGAATCGCTGTTCACCGGCGCCGCCCAGTAGGACATGCACAAACTTGACGGCAACCGTGCCTTCGAATCTTCCATCCGCGCGGCGGGCGCGCCACACGGTTCCCATGCCGCCCTGGCCGATTTGCGCATCGATAACGTAGGGTCCGACAGCGCGGCCGACCATGGAGGCTGTGGCGATTGCAGATTTGGCTATGTCCAAGTCGCCATGCAGGAATTCTGCAAATTCTTGCCGCTCGCGCACACCCAATATCTGGGCGATGAGGGCTGCCATTTCTGGGTCGCTGGCTGCGATTCCCGAGAGCCACCGCTCCCGGTCCGCCTCAGTCAGACCCAACGCGACGTCCAAATGACCGCTCAAGGATCGCCAATGTTCATCGGTCATCTGCGGCATGTATGCAAGCGCGCCTTACGAGCTTGAGAACCGTCGATGATCCTCTTCGCTATCCTGACTCGATGGTATGTCATACATACTCCGTACACCACAATCCACGATCATCTCTGCACGAAGTCCGCGCCCAGCATCGACACAGATGAATGATCGTGACTCCAAATCCAGACAAGCCAGATGAACGCTCCGGTTGCTCCACAGCGGTGCGGCCTGCAACTACCGCAGATCCATAGTAGTGCGGCAAACGCCCGAGCGGCGACACTGCACTTCAAAACTTTGCACTTCGTTGCATTTCCGTAATGCCAAGGACTTAACGCAGCGGTTATAGTGACATCGAAGCCACGCCCCAAGGAGAAATGATTGTCAGAACCCACCCTCACAATTCTCGTAATTTGTCCCGACTGCGCGCTCGAGTCGATTTCCGAAATGCCCATCGCCGTGATCGCCAACGGACTGCTGACCGGCAAGAGTCTGCGCCTCTATAGTCACTGCCACGACCGCTACTGGAGCGCGAACTTCACCGAGCGGGAGGGATTGCGAAAGGCTCTCGCGGAACTGAACATGCAACCGCTGACCCACCGAGCTCAATCACCTGCCAAGCAAGCCAGCGCCGAAGAAGGCCTTCTCTCCTTAACGCACTGCTGAGGTGGCTTCATCCACTTCTTTTATGAATGGATTCGCATCCTTTACAAGGATCAGCAGCGATTCCCCGTCATGGTCATCATCGCCGAATCGACCGCGACGGTCGCCGAGGCAAGAATTGCCGAGTGCTGCATCCACGAGCGCCTGGCCAAGCCGCTCGACTTCCTCAATGTGGAGAGGGAAATCTTGGGGCGACGACGCCCATTAATCTAATGCGGCTTCTTCAGCCTCAGCGGCATCCCCGAGAGGCCCATTTGTAAGATGCAACCTACGTCATCTAAGTCCAGCCACATCTGTACGGCCAGCCGGCTTTAGGCGCAATGTTTAGCGTCATTGCGGAAACGCCGAGCAAAAGCAAATGTCCCGACAATTCCAGCAATTGATCAACGATGTCGAAGAACTGCTGGCTCGATTGGAGGATGAACACAGTCCGCAACTGGACGATTTGCATAGGCGACTCGAAACGGCGGTGGCCAAAGCCAAATCCACCTTGCACAAGCGAGTTCGAAGCGCCGGTTTCACATCCGGTATTCTCGTCGGCGGCTTACTCGGTTTCTTGCTCGCCTCGATACGCTCGAGCGACTGAGAGTCTCCAACTCCCAAATTCCACCCTAACGGACTGTCGTCTGGTCTGTTACTACATCCTCGTAGCAATTTCTTCGCGAACCAGACCTCGCCCCTTGGCGCGACAGCGCGAGCCGGCAAGCGTCGTCCTCCTCAAGATTCTTTTCCGGCTATGGCATCCACTCCATAAAAACCCGCTCCGGGGTCTTCTCAATCACCACAAAGCCCAAGCGCTCCCATTGCCGAAGCACTTTTTATAGGTCGCCGACCGCTCCGGACCGGAATGGGAAGAGCGCTCGCATCGCTTGTCTAATCCAGCCGTCAGTTGCACATCCGCGTTCGTAACGCTCAGCGGCTGCGTCCAAGCCACCGAAGTGGTACGTTTTACAAACGGCCCCCGCGCCCCCAAGATCGGCCAGGCGCTGCCAGAGAAGGCCATTCATCTATAGCCAGTCGATTCCTGCTCCAGAGTGCGGCGTTTTCTTCTACTCAATCAGCCACGCTTGGGCAACGCTACTCGCACAAATCACAGCTGCGCTGCACTTTGCGGCAGAAAGGCGGTGATAGTAGAGAAATCAAAGGAGACCGGTATGACTCTCAGAAATGGCATGGCAATCGCGGTGGCGGCGGCCCTCGGATTGGGCTTGGGTTCCTCCCTGGGGGCCCACGCACAAAATGCGCCCTCGTCGGACGATAGCCGGCAAGCAGTCCAGGATCGTGGCGGAGACATGGCCGAACGTGTCAGGCAGGCACTTCATTCCGATCCAGCCCTGTACGACAAACATATCGACGTTTCGATGGAAAAGGGAAAGGTGGTAATGAAGGGCTTTGTGGACTCCGCTGGCGATCTGCAAAAGGCGATTAGGGCGGCCAACAAAGCCGCCGGCCCGAAAAAAGTGGTCAACGAACTGACCATAAAGCGAACTGAGGATCCAAACGAGAAGCGTTAAACGCTGAAATTAGAAGCCACTATATATTCCGGTGTTCCCAGCCTGATCGCGGAGCGTTGTGCGCGACGCCGCGTCAATGCTTGACCCCTGTGGTAGGTTCGTCAATCGGCTTGATCGATAAGTCATCGATCACCCTTCTCCCGCCTGCCGCTTTCGCAGCAATCTTTTTCGCGTTGACGAGATCCGAACTATTTGACACAAATCCGCGTAGAACGACATCGCCATGCTCGATTGATACCGTCACGTGCTTATCGTAAAAGTAGGGATCGGCGTGCAAGGCGGCCTGTACATTGGCCGCCAGTTGCTCATCAGTGGCTGATAGTTGGGGCGCTACCCTTGCGTCTGTTGCGCCGGACGTTTGCGCGCCGCCCGCGCAGCCTGTCGCCGCAACGGATGCCGCCAAAATCAGAGTGCCCACAATCGGGCGGAGGTGTGAAAATTGCATGTGCGGTACCACCTTGCTTTCCGTAAAAATAGGATCGACGACTCGTTTCGCAAACGGCACGATATCGCCGTTTTATCGACAGTTTTGACCGACAAGCAGGAATACGCTTGTTGCTGCTAGGGCTGCCCCTGGCCACCCCCTGCGCCATAAATATTGCCGGTGGTGAAGCTCGCGTCGCTCGCTGCAAGCTGCACGTAAATTGAGGCAAGTTCCACGGGCTGACCTGGTCGGCTCAGCGCGGTCGTGTTTCCGAAATGCGTGTACTTGAGAACGGAAGCGCCGCCGCTGATCTGCAGCGGCGTCCAGATCGGACCCGGTGCCACGCCGTTAACCCGGATTCCTTTTGGCCCAAGTTGTTTGGCGAGGGACTTCACATAGTTCATCGTCGCGGCCTTGGTCTGCGCATAGTCGTATAGATCGGGGGAGGGATCATAGGCTTGTTCGGAGGTCGTGCCGATAATGCACGACCCCTCGGTCAAGTGCGGGAGGGCTGCTTTGATGATGTAGAAGGGCGCATAGATATTCGTTTTCATGGTTGAATCGAAATCCTCGTCGCTGATATCGAGGATGGATGCCTTCGATTGTTGCCGCCCGGCGTTGCACACCACGATGTCGAGTCCCCCCAGCTTCTGTACGGTGTCCGCCACCAATCGCTGGCAAAAGGCGCGGTCGCGGAGGTCTCCGGGTATGGGCACACCTGTTCGGCCTGCTTCTTTAATGAATTGAATGACTTCCCTAGCATCGGGCTCTTCTGAGGGAAAGTAGTTAATCGCCACGTCTGCGCCCTCGCGCGCGTAGGCGATCGCGGCAGCGCGCCCCATTCCGGAATCGCCGCCGGTGATCAACGCCTTGCGACCGGCCAGGCGTCCTGAGCCTCGATAACTTGTCTCGCCGTGGTCCGGTTTTGGACTCATTTTACCGGCAAGTCCCGGCCATGCTTGCGTCTGCTCTTGGAAGGGCGGCTTGGGATATTTGGAGCGCGGATCAGATTTGGCGACCGGCGGCACGGCACGCTTCGCTCCCCCGCCGGCCTGCTGCGCGATTGCCGAGCGCGCCGCCGCGGTGGCGATCCCGATCCCCACGAGCCCGACCGCGTGCCGCCGAGATACCGTCCTATTGGATTGATCCATAGCCAACTCCACATACAGTGCGAAAAAACCAGACGGTACCAAATGCAGGAGTGGATTCATTCGGCGAACATGCCGTTCGAGTGTAGGCGTGCGCGAGAATGACCTGCAGGCATGAGAGATCCGGAACCGGGCCACATCAGGGCCGGCCGGATCGACGCAGCATTACTTGATTATCTTTTGTACGGCCTAGCGATCTGATTCCTCGATCGAGGCTTGCGGGGCGGATCAGCAGCCGGCGGCGAGGGAGACCATGGCTGTCCCGTGCGCTCCTCAATGTAGCCCCGCATCAGACGGCGTAGGACCTGCGAGGGAGTCGCGTCCTCCTCCGCACAGAGTTTCTCGAAGACCGCCTTTTTGCGCGGATCAACCAGGATAGTGAGTCGGGCGGTCCGCTCTTCCGTCGCCAATTGGAATTCCTTGTAGATCAGCCTATTAGCCGCCGGGAGTCAAGATTAACATGCTGCGCCGTATGACCACTGTATTATAATTCAATGATACTCTTATGATCGCCTGATTTGACTGCTAATTTGGGGCCGTTCCGGCCCTGCCGAGTGGGACGGAATGGCCGAAAGAACCCTGAAAGCGAATCCGGTCTGGCAACTCTATGTGCCGAAGCTGGTCACGCTTCTACGGCGCGGATACGGCCTCAAGGACTTTCAGAGCGACTTGCTGGCAGGTGTCACCGTCGCCATCGTCGCACTGCCTCTCGCGATGGCGCTCGCGATCGCCTCGGGAACCACGCCGGAAAAAGGTATCCACACGGCCATCATTGCCGGATTCCTAATCTCTGCGCTCGGCGGTTCGCGCGTGCAGATTGGCGGCCCGACGGCGGCCTTCATCCCGGTGGTGTTCACCGTGATCGAGAAATTCGGCTACGGTGGACTCATTCTTTGCACGCTGCTCGCGGGCCTCATGTTGATCGCCGCCGGGGTCCTTCGCATCGGGACCTTGATGAAGTTCATGCCGCAACCGGTAATCACGGGGTTCACGGCGGGCATTGCGGTCAGCATCTTCTTGAGTCAGGTGAAGGATTTCCTCGGGCTCAGAATGGGGAGCGTGCCCGCCGAGTTCTTCAGCCGCATCAGTGCCTACGCTCAGCACATGGGGGACTTCAATGTCTGCTCGCTCTGCGCCGCTCTTGCAAGCGTCCTCATCATCGTGCTGCTGCGTCGCTGGCGACCGGCATGGCCCGGCTTCCTGATTGCCGTAGGCGGCGTCACGCTCGTTTGCCTGGCATTCGGTATTCATACAGAGACCATCGGTACGCGCTTCGGCGGCATACCGGTCGAATTACCGCACCTGTCGCTCCCACCGATTCCCTTTGAGCGAACCCGAGAACTCTTTCCAAGCGCCTTCACCATCGCCTTCCTCGCGGGCGTCGAGTCGCTGCTTTCCGCGGTTGTCGCGGACGGCATGATAGGCGGACGGCATCGCTCGAACTGTGAACTCGTCGCACAAGGAACCGCCAATGTAGTTTCGGCGCTCTTTGGCGGCTTGCCAGCCACGGGCGCGCTCGCACGCACCGCCACGAACGTGCGATCGGGCGGCCGAACGCCGATTGCCGGCATGATACATGCGGCGTGTCTGCTTCTTTTCATGCTGGCACTCGGCCCGTGGCTCAAGTACATGCCACTCGCCGCGCTCGCGGCGGTGCTTCTCATCGTGGCTTGGAACATGGCGGAAATCGAAAGCTTCAAACATCTCCTGCAGGGTCCCGTGGGCGATCGCGCGGTGCTCCTGCTTACCTTCGTGCTGACTGTGATGTTCGATCTCACCGTCGCCATTGAAGTGGGGCTTGTACTCGCCGCGTTCCTGTTCATGCACCGCATGGCGGAGGTAGTTTCGCTCAAGTCCGATGGTTCCCTGCTCGAGGAGGGTGAGGACAAGCCCGACTCAGCGCCAGACTTAAATCAGCGCTCCTACCTTCCGCCCGGGGTAGAAGCGTTTCAAGTATCGGGACCCCTATTCTTCGCTGTCGCGAACCGGCTGGACGAGGTTCTCAATCAATTCCCCAAGGCGCCACGCGTATTCATTTTGCGAATGCGTCAGGTTCCGCTCATCGACGCGAGCGGCGCCACTGCACTGCGCCAACTGGTTACGCGTTGCGCCAGAGCGGGCACACGAGTGATTTTCTCAGGGCTCATGCCGCAGCCGCGGAGCATTCTCACCCAGATGGGCCTTCGTCCGGACGGCAATCAACTGCAGTTCGCGGAGAACTTCGAGGAAGCAGTCAGACTCGCACAACAATTGAAACTAGAAACGCGCTAAATTGCTGCTGCTTTTCTGCGCTAATTTTAATCGATCTCGGAAGCCATTATAATCAATATCTTACGAATTGTTTATGTGAAATTACTTCGCTCTGCCGGAGTTTGCAAATGCCCCAAGCAACAATGAATCCACTGGTCAGTAAGGTCCATGGCAAGGAAAGGCGCTGGAGCGCTGAATATGCGGCGCTTCGCCAACTCTGCCTCGCATCGGGCCTCGTCGAAGAACTGAAATGGGGCCAAGCTTGCTACAACCTCAATGGCAGCAACGTGGTGCTGATCCATGGCTTCAAGAATTATTGTGCTTTGCTTTTTATGAAAGGCGCTTTGCTGAAGGACCCCGAGGGCATCCTCATTCAGCAAACCAAGAATGTGCAGGCCGCGAGGCAAATCAGATTTGCTTCTCTGGCGCAGATCAATCGGCAGAAAGCGGCGGTTAGAGCGTACCTCGGAGAGGCGGTTGCCATTGAGAAATCCGGCGCCAAGGTGAACATGATGAGCGTGGCGCAATTCGATGTACCCGATGAGTTTCAAAAGCGTTTGGATCGTGACTCTAAGCTCGCCAAAGCCTTTCATGCGCTCACCCCCGGAAGGCAGAAAGGCTATTTGCTGCACTTCGCCGGCGCGCGACAATCGGCTACGCGCACCGCGCGCGTCGAGAAACATGCGCCCAGGATTTTGCAAGGACTGGGTCTCGATGATTGAGCGAGCGCTCGCGCAAAGCGGCTGCCGGACTCAAAGAATTCTGCGAGGTCCCGGATCGTCTTCTGACGAGCCTTACCTCAGCAGTTTCGAAAACCGCGCAGCATGCGTCTCGCCTTGGCCGTGCAGCTCTCGAGTGGCTTGCAACACCGCGGAGCGATGAAATAATCGCCGTCACCAACCAGCGGTCGGCCACGATGCTAATTCTTGAGCGCTGCCGCGTCGCGCGCCAACGCCTCGACACCCGGCCAGTCGCGCGACTGCAGCATCTCTTGGGGCGCGATCCACGAGCCGCCGACGCAGATGACGTTCGGCAGCGCCAGATATTCTTGGGCATTGGCGCGCGTGATGCCGCCGGTGGGGCAAAATAGAACGTCGGGAAAGAGCGAGGCAAGCGCGCGCAACATGCCGGTCCCGCCCGCTTGTTGCGCCGGAAATAGCTTCAGGATGTTGAATCCGGCATGGCGTGCCGCGATGACTTCGGCCGGGGTCATCACCCCGGGCAACAATGGGAACCGCGCACCGCGCGCCGCACCCGCAAGCTCCGGCGTCAGGCCGGGACTCACGCCAAATTGAGCACCCGCTCGACCCGCCGTCGCAAAATCTACAGCGCGCGTAAGTGTTCCGGCACCGACAATGGCTTCGGGCACGGCGCCGCGGATCGCTTCGATGCAAGGGGCTGCGACCGGTGTATCCAGGGTGATCTCCAATACCCGCAGTCCCCCCGCCACCAGCGCTCGTGCCAGCAGCACCGCATCGGCAGCATCGCTCACCGTGAGCACGGGGATGACCCGGGCCATACCGACGATTTCTCGAATGTTCATAAAGGTTCACGCATGGAAGTTAGATCAAGAATGCGATGTGGAAGCCGGAATTATGCCGCCGGCTTACGTCGATGCACATTGGGATCGAATCACGCGATCTAATAAATCTTAGCTAATATCCATTACTTATTGATTTTACGCATTATTTAACCTCTGAGAAAGGTGGCAATGCTGCAGGCCACATTGCAAATTGCCATAGCGATAATTTGTAGTATCGTCGGGGGCGATTGCTTCCATGGGAGTATAGGAATCAGTTGGGGGATGCCATGAAAGGGAACCTTGGTTTTGCGATTGCCGCAGTAGTTTTAGCGGCGCCTTTTGGTCTCTTTCTTCCCGCCGGCGCGAGCACCGTTGACCTCGGTTCCGCGCTACCGTCCGGGACGGTGCCGAACGGCTACGGCGGGTTTAATTGGGCCGGGGCCATCAACGACAGCGGCGACGCTCAATTCTTTTTCACGTCGGCTCCCGCCGCGGATGTCAGTCAATTCAGCCGAGCGCAGCCATTTGATCTGACCAGCGTCGTTTTCCAAAATTGGGAATCGGAAGTTACAGGACTGGGACAGGTCTCCAACTACGCCACCGTGATCTCTGGCTACTTGAACAACACTCTGGTCCGGAGCGTTACCGAGAACTACCCATGGGGTCAGGGTGTGTTCAGCGGCTTGAATATTGACGATGTGAACAAGATTACCTTCGCAACGACCGCCCACATTACGGACACTTTTTGTTGCGACGGCAGCGGCAACCCGATAACGGTCACCGAATTCAACGGACCCGACACGACGTTCGTCAGCAGCGTCACGGTAAAAAATGCGGCGCGTGCCCCGGAAGTCGATCCAGCGTCGGCTGCGAGCGCGCTAACGCTGCTGCTCGGCGGATTGGCGGTGCTGCGCGGCGGACGACGCGCACAGCGCTGGCATCGTCAAGCACGCGGCCGCCGTTGCGGACGTTGATCAGCCTCGCCTGAGCGCAGCAGCCAGGGCGTATTGAATACGATGCGCCATGCGGCGCCCTTGCCGCCCTGTCTGACCATCGATGTCAGCCTGCGGAAATCATCCACGGTTGCCGCAGGACCCGCGATCACCATACCGATGGAATTGTACTTCGGCTCGTTTCCCGTTGCGTTGACGAACGGAAAGAGCAGGTGCGCCTTCTCGCCATGCACCACAACGCGCGTAAGGGTTTCATCGATATCATCCGGATCGAAGGGCTTCAAATCGCTCACATCCATGGTCAAATTCCGGTAAAACGACGCCTCTGCTTGCCGCCTGCCAAAGGCAGTTGGCTTTCATCGATTAGCCGTCCGTTCTTCATGACGAAGACAATCGCCTTGGCATTGTTGATGTCCACCGTCGGATCTTTGGCGAGCATCACTAAATCGGCAAACTTTCCGGTATCCACCGATCCGAACTGATCTGCCTTACCCAAAAATACCGCACCGTTGTACGTGGCAATCCGAATGGTGTCGAGGGGCGAGATACCCGATGCGACCAGTAATTCCAATTCGCGCTGGGTTGCCGGCCCGCTGCTTTGATCCGTGCCGCATGCGACGACCCCGCCCGCGGCGTGAATCTTACGCACGTTCTCTTCGGCAATCGGCGTCATGATCTTCATCCACCATGTCCATGGACGCGCTTGCCACTCGGCTCTCGTCTTGGTCTTGAGCTGCTCGCGCTCCGCTGCGGTCAATGAAGCCACGTAGAGCGGCTGGTCGAGATATTCAGGATGCTCGGCAAGGCGGCTGTAGTTCTCGCCGATGGTGAGCGTGCTTGCGAACGGGATCTTCTTGGCGCCCATCAGCTTCACGAACGAATCGCTGACCGGAGCTTGGATGACCGGATGCGCCAGCGTGTCGGAGCCCGCGTATATCGCTTCGAGCGCACGGAGCTCGCTCGACACATGAACCGTGGTGCGGATCCCGTGTTGATTGTAGTAGCGGGTGATCTTCTCCAATAGCTCCACGGGCAGCAACGGAATCATCGGACGCGAGCCCCAGCCCTCCTCCTCGAGCGTGAGCTTGAGAATATCCGGTTGCTGCTCGGCGATGTGCTTGTCGAGCAACGCTTTGTCTTTCTCGAAATCGCTGATCCGCACCGCGATCTTGTCGCCGTGGCTTCCCGGATAGGTGATCAAATTGCCCGTGGCGAAGATGCGTGGCGAGAGAATCTTGCCGGCGCGCTCGTCGGCACGGAGCGGCAGGATGTGCTCAGCCCGATTGCCGGCATCGAATACCGTGGTGACGCCGGAATATAGAAAGCTTGCAAGCGCCGCCAGCCCCTCTTCCCGGTTCGGGGGCCCTGGCTCGGCATCGACTTTGCCGCCGACATCAAAGCCGCCGCGAAGGTGAATATGAACGTCGATGAGTCCAGGAATCAGAAATTTGCCAATGCCGGAGATCCGTCGGCCCTTGAAGGCGTGCGCAACAGCGCTCGGCGCGACCCCGGCAATCCGCTCTCCCGCTACCGCCACCGTCATATCGGCCTGCGGCGGGTGAATCCCATCGATCAGCGTGACATGCTCGATCACCCAGTCATCGGCGCGCGCGGTCATTGAAATCAGCGCGAGCGTACACGCCAAGAAGGCCAGACTCAGCTTCATTTGTGTTCCCTTATTTTCTCAATATTCACGCCGAGGATGCTCGTTCGCTTTGATGCCCGGATGCGGCGGCGGATGTGTCGGGCAAGGATACTCCACTACGCCGGCGGTCCCCAATATTGCCATTGATTTGGCGAGCCAATGGCCGCAGCATTGGTGTTTGCCCCACCCAGGATTGCCGCGATGAAAGCGACGGTTAGCGCAGGCCAACTTCAAGTCGATAAAGCCCTATTCGATTTCGTCAATGACGAAGCCATCCCCGGCAGCGGCGTGCAGTCGGAGATATTTTGGCAGGGCTTTGCGGCACTGGTTCTTGGCCTCGCGCCGCGCAATGCTGCGCTGCTGCGTCGGCGCGATGAGTTGCAGGCAAAAATAGACGCGTGGCATCGTCAGAATCCCGGCCCCGCCTTCAACCACGCCGAGTACAAGGCGCTGTTGAGCAATATAGGTTATCTGGTCCCCGAGCAGGAAGCCTTTGCGGTCAGTACCGCCAATGTCGATGCGGAAATTGCCCGCATTGCCGGCCCCCAGCTGGTGGTGCCGGTGAGCAATGCACGTTACGCGCTCAACGCGGCCAATGCTCGTTGGGGCAGCTTGTACGATGCGTTGTACGGCACCGATGTAATACCCGAGTCCGATGCGCCCCGGGGCGGCAGCTACAATCCGCGGCGCGGCGCGCTGGTCATCGCCTTTTCGCGCGATTTTCTCGACCAACGCTTTCCGCTCGAGTCAGGCTCGCATCGCGACGCTGCGGCCTATGCCATCGCCGACGGCGTTCTGGAAGTCAAACTACAGAACGGCAAGACGGTGCGCCTGAAAAGCGCCGCGTCGTTCGCCGGATTCCAGGGCACGTGCGGCGAACCGTCCGCAGTGTTGCTGGTCAACAACGGCTTGCATGTGGAGTTGCATGTCGATCGCAGCCACTACATTGGCCGCGATGATCCGGCGGGAATCAGCGATGTCGTGCTGGAGTCCGCGATTACCACGATTCAGGATTGCGAGGATTCCGTGGCCGCGGTGGACGCCGCGGATAAGATCAACGTGTATCGAAATTGGTTGGGCTTGATGAAGGGCGGGCTCGAGGCGCACGTCGACAAAAATAGCCGCTCCATCATCCGGCGCTTGAATCCCGACCGTCAATACCGGACTCCTGCCGGCGGAGACCTCGTGCTGCCGGGAAGAAGCCTCATGCTGGTCCGCAATGTCGGCCACCACATGTTGAGCAGCATCGTCACCTTAAACGGCGCGCCGATACCGGAAACATTCATCGATGCAGCGGTAACCGTCCTCATCGCCCTGCACGACCTGCGCGGTGCGAACGCGCGCCGCAATTCGCGCACCGGCTCCGTGTACGTCGTCAAACCAAAGATGCACGGCCCCGATGAGGTCCGCTTCGCAGACCAACTGTTCGGCACCGTGGAAGGATTCCTCGGGCTGGCGCAATACACGGTGAAAATCGGCATTATGGATGAGGAACGGCGCACCAGCGTCAATCTCATGGAATGCGTTCGTGCGGCACGTCGGCGCGTGGCATTCATCAACACCGGTTTCCTGGACCGCACCGGCGATGAGATTCACACCTCCATGGAGGCCGGCGTGGTGCCCCGCAAGGCCGAACTTAAAAAGGCGAAATGGCTGGACGCCTACGAACGTCATAACGTCGATGTCGGAATTGCATGCGGCTTACCGGGACATGCACAGATCGGCAAAGGCATGTGGGCCATGCCCGACCTGATGGCGGATATGTACAAAGCCAAGATTGCACACCCGCAAGCCGGCGCCAGCACGGCGTGGGTCCCCTCCCCGACGGCCGCGACCCTGCACGCCCTTCACTACCACGCTGTGAATGTCGATGCAGTACAGGCCGGGCTTGCCAAGCGGCAGCGGGCATCTCTGGATGAGATTCTCACGCCGGCCCTGGTCGCGGCGCCGCCCTGGAGCAGCGCGGACATCGAAGAAGAATTGAATAACAATGCCCAAAGCATCCTCGGCTACGTGGTTCGCTGGATCGACTCCGGAATCGGCTGCTCCAAAGTACCCGATTACTATGATGTGGCGCTGATGGAGGATCGGGCGACCCTGCGTATTTCGAGCCAGCACGTCGCCAATTGGCTATTGCACGGCGTCTGTTCGGCCGAGCAAGTCGATTCGGCATTGAGGAACATGGCTCGCGTGGTGGATCAGCAAAACGCCGGCGATCCGACTTACAAACGCCTCGCGCAGGATCCCGATCACAACATCGCCTTCCAGGCCGCCTGCGATTTGATTTTCAAAGGCCGCCAACAGCCCAACGGTTATACGGAAGGCATATTGACCGCGCGCAGAATCGAGAGAAAGGCGCAGGCGGCGGCATAGCCGAAAGCGAGGAGCGGTCTGGGATGCGCGGCGCGCACCTCTTCCCTCGCGGGCTGAGCGCTCACGATTCGCTCATCTTGCCGCCGGCATTCTTACCACTGCGCCGCCCTTCATCACGAAGGACACATGCTCGACCGCAGCGATATCGTCGAGCGGCGAGCCGGGCACCGCGACGATGTCGGCAAGGTAGCCTGCCTTGAGCTCGCCAATCTGACCGCCCCAGCCCAGCAGGCGCGCACCATTGATCATGTCCGCCTGCAGCACTGCCAAGGGTTTCATGCCGTACTTCACCATCAGCTCCAGTTCTCGCGCCTGGGTGCCGTGGGGAAACGGCCCAACATCGGAGCCGACGGCAAAGGGAATGCCGGCGGCCATCTGTTTTTTGAATTCCTTGATCTTATTTTCAAGCATCGGCCGCTCGCGTTTGGCACCGGCTTCGGAGGCGTTCATGAAATACTCGAAAATGGCAAAGGTCGGCACCGCCGGAATGTTCTTCGCCTTCATGATCCGCATGGTCTCATCGCTGAGTTGCGAAGCATGGTCAATGGAGGCCACGCCCGCTTGCGCGGCATACAGCGTCCCGGGCTCCGCCGTGGCGTGCACCGCGACGGTGCCGCCTAAACGCGCGCTCTCCTCGACCGCCGCTTTCAATTCGGCGACCGTATACTGATAAGGCGCATGGAGGATGCCCTCTCGCATCGAATCAGGTCCCGTCTCGTACATTTTGACGAAGTCGGATCCTTCTTTGTGTTGCTGCCGGATTGCGGCCACGATTTCGTCCACGCCGTTGGCGTAGGTGGCGTTCGACAGCACGTGCTGGGCGGGGTTGAAGTGATTGGCATCCTCATGCCCGCCCAGGATGTCGATGGCGTTGCCGGAGATGCGCAGGCGCGGACCGGGGATCAATCCTTGATTGATCGCATCCCGCACTGCTGTGTCCGCCGACCCCGCACCCTCCGTGCCCATGTCCCGCTCGGCCGTGAAGCCGGCCATCAGGTCGTCTCGCGCCGCCATGACGGCCAAGATGGTCCGATGCGGCACGGATTCCTCCACGGTCTGCAGGTCTTCGGCGCCGGGATGCAGAAAGAGGTGCACATGCGCATCGATCAATCCCGGCAGCAAGGTGGTGTCGCCCAGCTCGATGACTTGTGCGTCCGCAGGATGAGATACCGCCGATCCAACCGCGGCAATGCGTTCTCCCTCGATCAGAACCTCGCCCGGGGAAATCATGCGGCCCGTGTCGATCTCGAGCAGGCGCGCCGCATGCAGAACGATGGGATGGCTGTCGGATTGCGCCGCCCCGGCCGGCGACGTCGAGGACAAGCAGCAAGCCAGCCCGAGCAGCAAGCCGAGAATGGACCTTGTCCCGCTTTTCGCTGCGTCGATTGCGGGGGTGGATTTTCGTGCTGTGGACATGTCGAGCTCCGGATAATTGTTTGAGGCTTTAGGGATGCCGCATGCGCGCTAATTCAACGGCGGATATTTCGCCGGCGGATGGCGGTGTTTGGTCGCCTGCTCGTAGGCATACGCGAATTTAATCAAAGTACCTTCATCGAAGCTGTCGCCGAGAAAGGTCAATCCCGCGGGCAGATCGAGGTGCGAGTAGCCCATGGGCACGGTGATGGCGGGGAACCCGGTCTGCGGAGATAAGATCTGGCTGTTGTCTCCGGCCGGACTCTTGTCGTCGCCCACCTTGCGCGGCGCGTTGCTCCACGTTGGGTAGATGATCGCCTGGATCTTGCTGCGCGCCATGGCCGCGCGAACCGCATTGCGAAACGCCACTTTCTTGTCATTGTGATAAACGTCGGGGCACACGGTACGGTCCGCCTCGCTTTGCGGCTTGGCCGCCGCCGTGCTCTTCAGCCGTCCTTCGATGTAGGGCAGGTAGAGGCCCGACTCGATGATTTCCGCCAAATTCTTGTACGTTGCACCCTGGCCATGCTTCGCCAGATAGTCATTGAGATCCGATTGAAAATCGCCGCAGAAAATATTTTTCGTCAACACATCGAAATCCGGAATGACCAACGGATCGATGATCTGAGCGCCTTGCGCCTTTAAGTCCAGAATGGCGCGCTCGGTCAGGGCTTTGATTTGCGGATCGCCGGTCGGCGCATCCACGTAGAGGCGGAACACGCCGATGCGCGCACCCTTGAGCCCACGCGGATCGAGAAACGCCTGGTACGACTTCGGTACGCGGCCTTGGGAGTTTTGGGTGATCGGATCTTGCGGGTCAAAACCCGCGACCACATCGAGCAGAGCCGCCGCGTCCTCAACGGTGCGAACTATGGGCCCGCCGACATCCGCTCCCAGGAATAGCGGGATGATTCCATCACGGCTGGTCAGACCCATGGTCGGACGAATGCCCACCAATGCATTGTGCGATGAGGGCCCACGGATCGAATTGCCGGTATCCGTCCCCAATCCGACGGCTCCGAGATTCGCCGCGACCGCAGCGGCCGTGCCGCCGCTCGATCCGGCGGGCACATAGTCAAGGTTGTACGGGTTGCGCGTGATGCCGGCAATTGAACTGACCGTTTCGTACGGGCTAAACGCCCATTCCGCCATGTTGGACTTGGCGAGGATGATGGCGCCGGCCGCCCGGATCCGCTGCACCATGAACGCGTCCGTGGCGGGAACAAACCATTTCATGGCCAGAGATCCGCCGGTTGTCTGCAAATCCTTGGTATCGTAATTGTCTTTGACGATGATGCCGATGCACTGCAGTCCGCTGATCGATTGACTCTGTTTGAACTCGGCGTCGAATCGATCGGCCTCTGCCAGCGCATTGGGGTTGACGAGGACCAACGCATTGAGATGGGTACTCTGATCGTAGCTTTGGATGCGCTCCAAGTACTGTTCGATCACTTGATGGCACGTGACCTGATGCGCGCGGATCGCCTGTTGAGTGCGCGCGATTGTCGTCTCGGTGACGTCGAATCGGGCCGCCGCTTGCGCTGCTGCCGCCAAACCGATGGCGCAGGCGACGATGAAAGTTCCATGGAAGCGTGTCTTACGATGATTGGTCATTGCCCATTCTTGTCAGCGCTTATAGCGGGAGCCGCCCAGTATAGCTGCGGTGATGAACGGACCGTCATGTGGTCGAGAGGCCCGTAATAAAGCGTCATGCTGTCATCGTGTCGCGGGATGAAACGTTGAACTAGGGCACGGCGCGGCCGGTCCTAATGCCTTAAGCCTACGGTAAACGACGCGCGCATCGCATTGTCTCGGCATACATGCTTCTAATGGTTATAAAGGGGTGAAATATCAGCATGTTAAATCATACTCTTAGCAACTCACTTCGGATAACGTTCTCTCTAGTTTGCGGGCTGCTGGCGAGCTGCGACTACCACCACCACGGCTGCTACGGCTGTGGAAATTTTACAGCGACGGAATTCTCAAACGGGGTGGTAAGCGCTGACTTCAACGGCGATGGTTTCGCCGACGTCATCGCGCTCAGCACCGTGCAGCCGGCCATGTCATCCGCCCCCTCGAACATCAAGGCTTACCTGAGTACCGCGGCCGGTGTATTCACCGCGCCCGTCTCCACAGCGGACGGTTTCAATCCCCTCTACCTCGCGAGCGCCGACCTCAATGGCGACGGACTGATGGATGTGGTCACGGCCAGTTTCGATGATGGGGCCCTAGGGGTGTTCTTCAACAACAAGAGCACGCCGGGGTCCTTCAATCCGCCGTTGGTTTTGAATTCTCCGGGCGCCTCTCAGGTCGCGATAGCCGATATGAACGGCGATGGGCTGCCGGACATCGTCTCCGCCGATTTCAACGTCTCGATGTTCGTCCAGACCTCTCCCGGGACCTTTGCCGCACCCGTTAGCCTGTACGCCGGCGGAGCCAACTGGGTTGCGTTAGGCGATCTCAACGGCGACGGCGCCGCGGACGTCGCGCTCACCGACAACGTCGGGGTCAAGGTGCTGATGCATACCGGGGCCGCCTCCAGCATGACCTTTGCCGCGCCCGTTACGGTATTCACCCAGAGTCCGAATGCCAACGTGGTCGGCGGCAATGTGGTAGCGATCGGCGACGTTGACGGCGACGGCCTCGACGATCTCGTGATCACCGATCCGGGTCCTACCGGCGGCATGGCCACCGCCGTCTATGTCTTGATTCAGGACCCTGCCAATCACGGCAGCTTCCTGGCATCCGTCGGCTATGCGATTGCCACGCAGGATCGGCCGCAATCCATCGCGCTTCGAGATCTGACGGGCAGCGGCAAGCTCGATATTGTCATCGGCGGACAGAAATTCGCCACCGTGCTGCTCCACGACCCGGCGAACCCCGGAAAATTCCTGCCGGCCAGCGTTTATCCGGCATCGGGCGCGAACGAAATCGCGATCGCCGATATCAATGGCGACGGCAAACCCGACATCGTGGTCAGCAACGGCATTACGTTTCCGATGCAAGGCGGCGTCGCGTCGACCCATCCTGGCGTACTGCTGCAGAGTACGACCGCGGCGGGGACGTTTGGTGCTCTGCAAGATCTCCCCTAGCCGGTTCGGTTGCAATTATGTCGAATGGCCGCGCCGATCTTCGGTACGGTCATCCGTACCCTCGTTTTCTTTGGGAACCTTTCAGATCTCGTAGGATAAATCCGTCAGCGAACGTGGAAATAAACCTTTCGACGCTTCTATAGAATCCGATTCGCAAGATTTTTTTCTTGCGCACAAGAAATACTCGAAGGGTGAACTCAATGAGCGCGACGGATAAATCCACGGATCTGCTGTCTCCGCAGGTGCCTGCATTCAGTGCAACGCGGCGTGAGGTATTGGTAGCGTTGGGCCTTGCCGGCATGGCCGCGCCGTTATTCGGGTGCGGCGGAGGCGGAGGAGGTTCTCCCGCCGCCGCAAATCCTCCGCCCACGATGACGCCGCCACCGGACCCAACGCCGCCGCCTCCTCCACCGCCGAGCCTCGACCTGACGCCGACGGTCACCTTTGACGCCACCGCGACTTCCGGGCTTACGACGAATTACGCTTATTTGACCGGATCGTCCGCCGTGAATCCGGCGTTTACGTTCAGCGGCGCCGCGCAATCACTGGTTACGCAGTTCGGGCCGACAATACCGCGATCCAACATGGTCAGTGTCGCCGACTCGACCGTCGACACATTCTCGACGGGCACCATATACACGACGTTCTATCACACGGGCACGATGCTCGACATCATTCAATACGGCCTCGCGGACAACGTCATGGTGTACATCAACGACACCTTTTCGGCACGCTATGGCATCGCGCTCGTGTCCGGCACCGCTCAGGGCGGCGGGGCCAGCAGCATCACGCTCGCCGCCGGCTCATCGACCACCAACGGTTACTACAACGAATACTACGTGCGGATAGCGGCAGGCACCGGCACCTTGAACGAGACCCGGCAAGTCACCGGCTATGACGGCACGACATTCACCGCAACGATGGACTCAGCTTGGACGACCGCTCCCGATGCAACGACGCAATATGTGATTCAAGAAGGTCCGCAGCCCTTTGTCCTCGACGCGCTGACCGGATCGGTCAAGTATCTGCATCTGAGATGGAATCAGTCCGGGCAACGCAAGATCACCATCGAGCAAGGAATTTTTGCCGGCGTCCTCTCGGACGGGACGGTCGCAGCGGCACCGACCGCGGCGACCATGCCGCTGCTCGCGATCGGCGATAGCTTCTGGGAGGGGGATGCGGGACCGACCATGGTGCCGAATTTGATCGATATCTTTGCCGCAAGCATGAACTGGCTGCCGACGAACCTAGGCCAAGGCGGAAGCGGCTTCGTTCTGCCCGCACCGTCGCGCCTGAATTTCCAAGATCAAATTGCGCCGCCCGCCGAAGCTTGGCGCGTCTTGGTTACGGCCACCGGCGGCACTTACACGCTCAGCGTCACCGTTGGGAGTGTGACCGCTACTACCGCAGCGCTCGCCTATAACTCCAGTCAAACGGCGATCGCCGCAGCGCTCACCGCGTTGTCGAATGTGGCCTCAGCGGGCGGATCATTTAGCGTCGCACGCGGCGATTCCTCGACTCCGCTGGTAATCGTCGGTCACGCCATCGCCGGCGCGACGCTGAACGTCGATGGCAGCGCCCTTACCGGCGGCACCATCAGCATCCTCGGGGCTTATTTGGGGGACGTCGCTGAGAACCTTCCCACCGACTCGAGCGGCAATCCGCAGCCGTTCTATTTGCTCGTTTCAGGTTCGGGAAATGACACCCCCTTCAGCGACGCCCAAGTTCAAGCCGCGGCGACTTACACAGCGGAGCAGATTGCCGCAAGGTTTCCCACGGCCATGGCGATTTTTGTCGGCGTGCTCGGCGATTGCGGGGCAAATAACAATCTGATCGGCGCGGCCGATATTTCACGCAATGCGGCGATCGCCGCGGGCGCGGCGCATCTGCCGATGATCGGCGGAAAAACGCCGTTCATAGACACCTATGCCGCCGGTTTGGGCCAACCAAAAATCATCAATGGGCTGGGCACCGTCGCCAATCCGCAAGCCGGCACCAATTCCAACTTCAAGAGCATTACGCTGCTAGGACACGCGACCGGACCCGGCATCCAGTTTCTGGCGGACTGGTTGGCTCCGCAGGTGAAGACCCTTACGGGTTAGCGATTCGACGCGAACTGGCGGGACGTGTATACTGCCGATGGTTCCTAGAGGCTGGTACTCGGTCAGTACCGGCTTCGCGAGCGGTCCGTCTTCGACGCACTTCGCTTTTTCACCCCTCTCGCTGCTGACCGCTGCGGATGCTCAAGGCACCGTCGTGCGAGTCAATTTTTCATAAAGGTTTAACTATGTCATTTGCCGATATCGGGCTGTTGCCCGAATTGATGCGTGCTGTCGCCGATAAGGGCTACGACACGCCTTCTCCCATTCAAATTCAGGCGATACCCGCCGTACTGGCCGGCCGCGATGTGCTGGCCGGCGCGCAGACCGGCACCGGTAAAACTGCCGGCTTCGTGCTGCCTATTCTGCAGCGCCTCACGGCGGATTCCGCGCATGGATCCTCCAGAGCGCCGCGCGCGCTGGTGCTTACGCCGACGCGCGAACTGGCCGCCCAGGTAGCGCAGAGCGCGCGCGACTATGGGAAATATTTGCCGCTGCGTACTTATCAGGTGTTCGGCGGTGTCAGCATCAACCCGCAGATCAGCGCCTTGCGCGGCGGCTGCGACATTTTGGTCGCCACCCCCGGCCGCCTGCTCGACCTCGCGCAACAGCGCATGGTCGATCTCTCGCTGGTGCAAGTCCTGGTGCTGGACGAGGCTGACCGCATGCTCGACATGGGATTCATCCATGACATTCGCCGCATCATAAAATTGCTGCCGCAAAAGCGCCAAAATCTTCTGTTTTCCGCCACCTACTCGGATGATATCCGCGGATTGGCCGAGCGCTTGCTGCACAACCCGCTCTCCGTACAGGTGGCGCCGCGCAACGCTCCGATCGAGTTGGTCGAACAGCGCGCTTATCGAGTGCAAAAGGAACAGAAGCGGCATTTATTGGCGCATCTGATTCAGGAAGGCCAGTGGCGGCAGGTGCTGATTTTCACGCGCACCAAGCACGGCGCCAATCGGCTCACGCAACAGCTGGAAGGTGCCGGAATTCAGGCAGCGGCGATTCATGGCAATAAGAGTCAGGCCGCGCGTGTCAAAGCCTTGGACATGTTCAAACGCGGCCAGGTCACCTGCCTGGTTGCCACAGAGGTTGCCGCACGCGGGCTCGATATCAAAGAGCTGCCGCAAGTGGTCAACTACGAATTGCCGAATGTACCGGAGGACTACGTGCATCGCATCGGCCGCACCGGCCGGGCCGGCTCCGCGGGAGAAGCGATCTCGTTGGTCTCCTCGGATGAATCGGGGCTGCTGCGCGACATCGAGCGCGTTCTACGCCGCAGCATCCCAACGCTGCCGACGCCTACATTTAAAATCATCGAATCGGCTGCGCTTCCGGCGGGCGAAAACCGCACCCAGCATGGCCACCGCCGTCACGGCGGCCAGAGCCACCACGGCGCCCACGGCAGCCAGAGTCACGGCGCCCAGGGTTCGCGCCGGCCGGGCGCGGGTGCGCGATCGAACGGCGGTTCAGGGACTAAAACGGGAACGCGAAGTTTCGGGCAGCCGCAGCGCGGCCGATTCCGTTAGGAATCTAGGACAGTTTCGGAACCATCTCGCGCAGGTAATTCGCGAACCGCGGCCCCAAGCTTGGGTGCTTGAGGCCGTATTCAACGGTTGCCTGCAGATATCCGAGCTTGCTGCCGCAGTCGTAGCGTTTTCCTTCGAATTCGAAGGAATACACAGGCTCGCGCTGCATCAGGCGTGCGATGCCGTCGGTTAGTTGAATCTCGCCGCCGGCACCTTTGCCGATTTTGGCGAGGTCCTCGAAGATTGCGCCGCTCAGCAAGTAGCGCCCGACCACGGCCAAGGTGGAAGCCGCCTTGTCCGGCTTCGGCTTTTCGACGATGTGCGACATCTTGCCGATGCGCGGTGCAATCGACTTCTCCAGCGATACGATTCCGTATTTGTCGGTGTCTTGCTTCGGTACGTTCTGCACACCCAGCACGCTGACTTGATGCTTGTCGAAAACCTCGGCCATTTGCTTCAGGCACGGAACGTTCGCGTCGATCAGGTCATCCGCGAGGTGCACCATGAAGGGCGCATTGCCGACCACCGGCCGCGCGCACAGTACGGCGTGACCCAAGCCCAGCGGCGCCGGCTGGCGGATGTACACGCAGGAGGCCCAGCTGGGCAGAATTCCATGCAGCGTATCCAGCAGATCTTGCTTGCCCTGTGCCTGCAGCACCGCCTCGAGTTCCGGATTCGAGTCGAAGTGGTCCTCGATCGCTCGCTTGGAGCTGCCGGTGATGAATATCAGAGTATCGGCGCCGGCCGAAAGCGCTTCATCCACGGCATATTGAATGAGCGGCTTGTCGACGATGGGAAGCATTTCCTTCGGACTCGCCTTGGTGACCGGCAGGAATCTCGTGCCGCGTCCAGCGACGGGAAATACGACTGCTTTTACTGGATTTTTCATCGACGAAGCATAGCGGAATTCTTATCCGGCCGCCGTCGGACATTTCTCACAGGCTAACGCAGCTTGACGATCGCGTACGCCTCGAAGCTATCCCAGGTATGACATGCGGGACAGCGCCAATAAAAATTCCGTCCTGAAAAGCCGCACTCATTGCACCGATACTTTTCCGCTTGCGCCAGCAGCGCGCCGATTTCCCGTGCGATGTGCGCGTACTGCGCCGGCTCCTCCCGCCACATCGCCTGCAAGGTGGCATCGCGCGAGAATACCTTCTCGATCGAAGAACGCAGCGGCGCGGCCGTGCCCAAGTCCGCTGCAATCGCCGCGAAAACCAGCCGCTTGAGTTCATCGATGCCGCGCGGCTCGGTTTGCGCAACCAATTGGGCGAGTATCGCGTCCTGCTCGGCCGGATCCACCAGTTTGAGCAGATGCGGCAGCTCTTCCTGCAGCAATGCCGGCGAATCGGCGAGGGCCTGCCGGATCAGCGTCACCGCCAGATCAGGGCGGTTCTCGAGCTGTGCAATCTGCGCGCTCAGCAATTTGGCGCGCGGGAAAGGCGATGCCTCGGAATGAGCATCCCGCAACCAATGGCGCGCACTTTCGAAGTCGCCGCGTTCGATAGCCACGCTCGCCAGTTCGCAAAGATAGTGCGCGGCGACGGTACTCGCCGGCGCGGACTTGATCCGCGCCAGCTGTCGATAGATGCCTAACGCTTGCTGCCAGTCGTGCTGCCGCTCATACACGCCGCGCAATGCATCCAGCGCGCTGGCGCGCAGGCGCGGCACTTCGCTGACCTGCTGAAACAGTCCCTCGGCCCGATCGAGAACCCCGGCGCGAAGATAATCCTGCGCCAGGGCAAGCAAGGCCTGCTCGCGGTGTTCGGGAGCCAATTCCTTGCGCGCAAGGAGATTTTGATGAATGCGGATGGCGCGTTCGACTTCGCCGCGCCGGCGGTACAGCGTCCCTAACGCAAAATGCGTCTCGATGGTTTCCGCATTGGCGTCCATCAGCTTCAGGAACATGTCGAGCGCCCGGTCGGGTTGCTCGGTGACCAGGTAATCAAGTCCGGTCAGATAGTCCGGATGCAATTTGCTCAGCGAAGAAGGCCAACGTTTTCCCCAGCCGAAATGGCCCGCGAGAATACCGAGCACCAGCGCAGCGAGCACCAACCCCCAAGTCAGCAGCGGCAGATCGGACACGTGCCCGCGGCTCGGGGGCCTGTCTGACTAATCGCGGATCGGTTGATCCGCACCGTCATTGACGCGTTCGCGCAGGTCTTTACCCGGCTTAAAATGCGGCACATGTTTGCCGGCAAGCGCCACGGCCTCGCCGGTCTTTGGATTGCGTCCTTGCCGCGGCGGCCGAAAATGCAAAGAGAAACTTCCAAAACCGCGTATCTCGATGCGCTCGCCCGTGGCCAATGCGTCGCTCATAATTTCCAGAAGCTGCTTCACGGCCAGCTCGACGTCCTTTGCCGGCAAATGCTTTTGCTTCGCCGATATGATCTCAATGAGTTCCGATTTCGTCATTATCGATCCGTGCGCATCACTAGACATGTTGAAACCGGGCGGCCGCGAATCCGCGGCAATCACCCTGCCTTGCCCTTAATCCTGGCCGGAGATCTGCTCCTTTAGGAGATCTCCCAAACTCGTTCCGGTGGGCGAATCGGTCCGATAATTCTGCATCGCTTCCTGCTCCTCGTGGATGTCCTTCGCCTTGATGGACAGCGAAATACTGCGTCCCTTGCGGTCCACCCCGGTAAATCTGGCCTCCACCTCGTCGCCTACTTTGAGCACCAGGCGGGCGTCTTCCACACGGTCGCGCGAAATGTCGGAAGCACGCAGCTGACCGTCGACCCCATTGCCGAGATCGATGATCGCGCCCTTCGCATCGACTTCGCGCACCACGCCTTTGACGACGCTGTTTTTCGGATGCTCCGCGATGTAGGCAGAGAAAGGATCTTTGGCGAGCTGCTTGATCCCGAGACTGATGCGCTCGCGCTCAGGATCGATCGACAGCACCATGGCGTCGACCTGCTGCGCCTTTTGATAGCTGCGCACGGCCTCTTCACCCGGCAAGTCCCAGGAAATATCCGAGAGATGCACCAGTCCGTCGATGCCGCCGGCCAGGCCGATGAATATTCCGAAATCTGTGATCGATTTGATCTGGCCGCTGACCTTGTCGCCGCGGTTGTAGTTATCCGCGAATTCCTTCCAGGGATTGGCCTTGCATTGCTTGACGCCCAAGCTGATGCGTCGACGCTCTTCGTCGATATCGAGCACCATGACTTCGACTTCCTGTCCGACGTGCACGACCTTGGCCGGATTCACGTTCTTGTTGGTCCAATCCATTTCAGAGACGTGCACCAAGCCCTCCACGCCCTCTTCGATTTCCACGAAACAGCCGTAGTCGGCAATATTCGTGACCTTACCGAACAGGCGCGTGTTGGCCGGATAACGCCTTGCAATGTTTTGCCACGGATCGGCGCCCAGCTGCTTCAACCCCAATGAGACCCGCTGCCGTTCCCGGTCGAACTTCAATATGCGAACATCGATTTCCTCGCCGACCTTGACCACCTCGGAAGGATGCTTGACGCGCTTCCAGGCCATGTCGGTGATGTGCAGCAAGCCATCGATGCCGCCCAAATCGACGAACGCACCGTAGTCGGTCAAATTCTTGACCACACCCTTGACCGCGGCGCCCTCCTGCAAATTGTCCAGCAATGCCGAACGCTCGGCGCTGTATTCCTGCTCGACGACGGCGCGGCGCGATACCACCACGTTATTGCGTTTCTGGTCGAGCTTGATGACCTTGAATTCGAGCGGCTTGTTCTCCAAATACGAGGGATCGCGAACCGGACGTACGTCCACCAAGGAGCCGGGCAAGAAGGCCCGAACGTTGTCGATCTCGACGGTGAAGCCGCCTTTGACGCGCCCGGTAATGATGCCGATGACGACCTCTTGCTTCTCAAAGGCCGTTTCCAGGCGGGTCCAGGTCCGTGCGCGCTTCGCCTTTTCGCGCGAAAGGCGCGTCTCGCCCGAACCGTCCTCGACGCTGTCCAAAGCCACTTCGACGGTCTCGCCGACGGCGACTTCGATTTCACCTTTTTCATTCTTGAATTGATCGGAAGGTATGACCGCTTCGGATTTCAATCCGACGTTGACGATGACGTAGTCCTGGCCAACTTCGACGATCAGTCCATTGAGGATGGTGCCAGGGCGAATGCGCTGGCTCGCTATGCTCTGTTCAAACAGTTCCGCAAAACTTTCTGTCATGTTCTCTCTTACTAAAATCCCCGAACCGATCCGGTGTGTCGAGGGTTACCACAAAAAACGGCGATCAATCCTTGATAGCCGCAACCTAAACTAACTCACGAGCGACCCGTAATACGCGCTCGATCACGTCAGCGACGGACATACCCGTTGTGTCCAACATGGTGGCGTCGGCGCTTGCGACAAGAGGGGAGCTGGCGCGGCTCATATCGCGCTGATCACGCTCCGCTATCTCCAGCGAAAGGGCGGCAAGGTTAGCAGCAACCCCCTTTTCTTTCAACTGCTTATAGCGTCTCAGGGCCCTCTCCGCGGGACTGGCAGTGAGAAAAATCTTAGGCCTGGCCTTGGGGAATACCACGGTGCCCATATCGCGGCCATCGGCCACCAGGCCGGGGGGTACGGCGAAGCGCCGCTGGCGTTCCAACAGAGCCGCGCGTACGGCGCGCAACGCGGCGACCTTGGAAGCATCATTTCCGGCCTCCTCGGTCCTAATGGTCCGTGTTACGTCCTCCCCCTCCAGCCAAACCGACTCATCGCCGGTCTCGGTCGAACCGAACCGTATGTTAAATCGCGTCGCAAGGCGGCCCAGCGCTTCGGCGTCCTCCAGGCTGGTTCCCGTTCGCCGGGCCGCCAGTGCAACCAGGCGGTACAGCGCCCCGCTGTCCAGCAGCGCCCAGCCCAAGGACTTGGCGACCGCACGGCTGACGGTGCCCTTGCCCGAGCCGGAAGGGCCATCGATGGTTAGGACGGGTACGTCGCTCATAGAGACCCTTGAGTGCCGACTTCGCGTATGGCAAGACCGATGCTCTGCGCCAGCGGCACGAACCCTGGAAAAGAAGTGGCCACATTGGCGACATCGCGGATTTCGATGAGGTCGGCGGCGCGCAAGCTCGCCACGGCGAACGCCATCGCAATGCGGTGGTCACCGAAACTATGAACCGCACCGCCGGAAAACGCCGCCCCTGCGCTGCGGCCCTCGATGCGCATGCCGTCCGGCAGCGGCTCATGCAGCACGCCGAGCGTGGTGAAGCCGGCGCTCATGGCGGCGATCCGATCGCTTTCCTTCACCCGCAGCTCCTCGGCGCCGGTCACCCGGGTTTCTCCGTCGGCGCAGGCCGCAGCAATGAACAGTACCGGCAGCTCATCGATGGCCAGAGATATCAATTCCTCGGGTACCTGAATCCCGCGCAACCGTGAGGCGCGGACGCGCAAGTCCGCCACCGGCTCCGCGCCGCTCGCCCGCGCATCTATAATTTCGATGTTGGCGCCCATGCGGCGCAGAATTTCGAGCAAGCCGGTTCGGGTCGGATTAATTCCAACATTTCGGATCAGCAGTCCGTCCTCCGCGGCAGCCAGCAGGCCCGCGACGATGAAGAATGCGGCCGATGAAAAGTCGCCCGGCACGGTCATCGCTTGGCGGCTCAGATGCTTCGGCGGCTGCAACGTGGTGCGAAGCCCTTCTGTGATCACGTTGACGCCGCAGCCCGCGAGCATGCGTTCACTGTGATCGCGGCTCAGCGCAGGGGCCACGACGGTGGTGGAGCCCGTTGCATACAGGGCAGCCAAGAGTATCGCCGATTTGACCTGAGCGCTTGCGATCGGCATTGGGTATTCGATGCCGCGCAACCGCTGCCCGCCGCTGATCTCCACGGGTGGAGTTCCGTTTCGAGTGCGTATCTCGGCCCCCATTTCGCGCAGCGGTTTGGCCACGCGTTCCATGGGCCGCTGCATGAGCGATGCATCGCCGATCAGCTGCGAGTCGAACTTCTGAGCGGACAAAAGCCCGGTGAACAGGCGTATTGCCGTGCCTGCGTTGCCCAAATCCAAGGGCCGGCCGGCGCCTTTGAGGCCGTTCATTCCAACGCCATGGATCAGCACGTGCGTGGCGCTGCATTGCTCGACGTGCACGCCCAAGGATCGCATGGCGGCGAGGCTCGCCAGACAGTCCTCGCTCGCCAAAAATCCCTTAACCTCGCTGGTACCGTCAGCGATGCCTGACAGCATCAAGGCGCGATGCGATATGGATTTGTCGCCCGGCACGGCCATCGTGCCGAAAACGCGCATCGATGGATGCGCCTCGAATCCTTGCATCAGAACACGGCCCGCGGATACGACCCCAAGACCTTGAACAGCGAGGCCCTCGATTCCAAGGCGGTCAGCGCCTTGGCCACGGCCGGATCGCTCACATGGCCCTCGATGTCGATGAAAAATACATAGTCCCACTTGCGCCGGCGGGAAGGCCGGGACTCGATCCGGGTCATGTTGACGCGGTGCCGGGCCAGCGGTTCGAGCAATTGAAACAATGCGCCTGCGTCATCGGTATCGCTGGTCGAAACCAACAGTGTGGTGCGGTCCGCGCCGCTTGCGTTGAATAGTTTTCTTCCCACCACCAAAAATCGCGTGGTGTTGTCCTGCCGGTCCTCGATTTCATTGGCAAGCAGATTCAGAGAATAAATCTCCGCCGCGGTACGGCCGGCAATGGCTGCGGTGCCGCGCTCATCGCGCGCACGCCGCGCCCCTTCGGCATTGCTGGACACGCCGATCCGTTCTGCATCGGGGAATTGATCATCGAGCCAGCCGCGGCATTGCGCCAATGCCTGCGGATGAGCGCAGATTCGCTTGATCCCGCCAAAGCCGCTCATCTTGCCCATGAGATAGTGACTGACGCGCAGCTCGATTTCGCCGCAGATTTTCAAGCCCGAGGTCAAGAACATATCGAGCGTGTGATTGACGCTTCCCTCGCTGGAGTTCTCGATGGGCACCACGCCGAAATCCGCGATGCCGCCCTCCACTTCGTGAAATATCTCGTCGATGGCGCTTAACGGCAGGGCGCGGACCGAGGCTCCGAAGTGCTTGAGCACTGCGGCCTGCGTAAAAGTTCCTTCAGGTCCCAAAAAAGCCACTTTGAGCGGTTCCTGCTGCGCCAGGCAGGCCGACATGATCTCGCGAAACAGCCGTGCAATTTCCTCGTCGCGGAGCGGCCCCCTATTGCGCTTGAGCGCCAAGCGCAGCACCTCTGCCTCGCGCTCGGGCCGATAGTAATCGACCGCCTTTCCGGCAGCCGACTTGGATATGCCGACCAGCTGCGCAAATCGCGCGCGCTCGTTGAGCAAGGCATGAATGCGCGCATCGATGGCATCGACGCTGTCGCGAATATTTCCAAGTCCCGCGCCTGCGGGCGTCGCCGCCGCAATCTTCACGCCCGAGGTCACGCCCGAGGTCACGCCCGAAGTCACGCCCGAAGTTTTTTTCTCCTGCGAAGTCTTTTTGCTCTTGGCGCGCTTCATGCCGCGCGCCGCTCGAACTCGCGCATGAAAGCGCAGAGCTTCTCGACGCCTTCGATAGGCATGGCATTGTAGACGCTCGCACGCATGCCGCCGATCAGCCGATGGCCCTTGAGGCCCTGCAATCCCGCGGCAGCCGCCGCAGCGAGAAAATCCGAGTCGCGGCTCGGGTCTCTTAGAGTGAATGTGATGTTCATGCGCGATCGGGAATCCGCGGCGACGGAGTTTTTGTACAGGCGCGATTGATCAATTGCCGCGTAGAGCATCGCGGCTTTGGCCTGATTGCGCTTTCCGGCCTCCCCCACGCCGCCCGCGCGCCTCAGCCACTTGAACACCAGTCCGGCCATGTACCAGGCAAAGGTAGGCGGCGTATTGAGCATCGATTGATTTTCGGCAATCGCCGCGTAGTCGAACACATGAGGCGTCGCGGCGCGAGCTTTCCCCAGCAGATCCTCGCGCACGATCACCAGCGTCAGGCCCGCTGGGCCGATGTTCTTCTGCGCTCCGGCATAAATCAGTCCGAATTTTTGGACCTCGATGGGCTGCGACAGAATGCTCGAGGACATGTCGGCCACCAGGGGCACGCCGTTAGTCTCAGGCACATAGCCGAATTCGACGCCGCCGATAGTCTCGTTCGGCGTATAGTGCACGTATGCCGCGCGCCCGCTGAAACGCAACTCTGCCTGCGGCGGCACGCGCGCATAGCCGGCGCCGGCATCGCCGGCCACGTGCACCGTGCAGTAGCGCGCCGCTTCGGTTATGCCCCGCTGCGACCAGTGACCGGTATTCACATAGTCCACGGTGGAATTCGCCGCCGCGAGATTCATCGGTAGCAGCGAAAATTGCGCGGATGCGCCACCCTGCATGAACAGCACTTTGTAGTTCGCCGGGATCGCCATCAATTCGCGCAAATCCGACTCTGCCTGAGTTGCCACTTCGACAAAGCCCTTGCTGCGATGGCTCACTTCCATCACGGACATGCCGCTGCCGTTCCAGTCCAGCAGTTCATCTCGGGCTTTCTCCAGGACCTCTAGCGGTAAAACGGCGGGTCCCGGCGAGAAGTTGTAAGCGCGCACGGCGATTTTACGATAGGTCGCTTGGCGGCGGCGCGACAGGCTCGGCTTCGGCTTCTTCGCCATCGCCCCCCAGGCCCTCGATGCGTTCGAGGCCGGAGAGCTGATCGCCTTCTTCCAAACGGATCAGACGCACACCTTGCGTGTTGCGCCCTACCACGGAAATATCCCGCACCGGCGTGCGCACCAGCACGCCGTTTTGGCTCATGAGCATGATCTCATCATCCAGGCTCACCTGCAGCGCACCGACCATGCTTCCATTGCGGTCGGAAATCTGAAGAGCGATGACGCCCTGGCCGCCGCGCCCATGTTTCGGAAAATCCTGAAGCGGCGTCAGCTTGCCGAAACCGTTCTGCGATGCGGTGAGAATGAAACCGTCCTCGGCAACGATCAACGCATTTACCCGCTGCTCGTCGCTGAGCCTGACGCCGCGCACACCGGCCGCCTCGCGGCCCATCGCACGGACTTCTTCCTCGACGAAGCGAATTGCTTTGCCGCCCGTTGTGAACAGCAGAATGTCCTTGGTTCCATCGGTTATCGCGACACCCACCAGCTTATCGCCCGGATCCAACGCCACCGCGATGATGCCGCTCGCGCGCGGCCGCGAGAATAGCGCCAACGATGTCTTCTTCACGGTGCCGAGGCTGGTCGCCATGAAGACGAATTTGCCTTCTTCAAATTCCTTGATCGGCAGCATCGCGCTGATGCGCTCGCCCTCTTGCAGCGGCAGCAGATTCACGATGGGTTTGCCGCGCGATCCGCGGCTTGCCTGGGGCAGCTGATACACCTTGAGCCAATAAAGCTTGCCGCGGTCGGAGAAACACAACAGCGTGTCGTGGGTATTGGCCACGAACAGGTTGTCGACGAAGTCCTCATCCTTGACGGTCGTGGCAGCCTTGCCTCGGCCGCCGCGGCGCTGCGCCTGGTAGTCTGAGACCGGCTGCGCCTTGGCATAGCCGCCGTGGGACAGGGTCACCACGACATCTTCGGGCGAGATGAGATCTTCGGTGGTCAGATCCTCATGATTGACCAGAATTTCAGTGCGCCGCTTATCGCCAAAGGTATCGCGAATGAATTCCAGCTCTTGGCGAATGACTTCGAGCAAGCGCTGCGGCCGCGCGAGAATATCCGCCAGGTCGCCGATCTGTTCCAGCAGTTGTTGGAATTCAGCGATGATCTTGTCTTGTTCAAGCCCCGTCAGGCGGTTCAAGCGCATTTCCAGGATCGCTTGCGCCTGGAAATCGGTCAGCCGATAGCCGCCCTCCACCAAGCCCAACGCAGCGATTTCCCCGTCCGGACGGGTGCTGATCGCGCCGGCACGCGTCAGCATCTCCGGAACGGCACCAGACTTCCAAGCCCGCGACATCAGCGCGACCTTCGCCTCAGCCGGCGAAGGAGATGCCTTGATGGCAGCAATGATCTCGTCGATGTTGGCAAGGGCGATGGCCAAACCTTCCAGGATATGGCCGCGTTCGCGCGCCTTGCGCAGCTCATATACGGTGCGGCGGGTGACCACTTCGCGCCGATGACGCAGGAAGGCATCGAGCATCTCCTTGAGACTCAGCAACCGCGGCTGGCCGTCAACCAGAGCCACCATGTTGATGCCGAACACCTGTTCCATGGGAGTCTGGGCATACAAGTTGTTCAGCAAAATCTCGGGAACCTCGCCGCGCCTCAATTCGATCACGACGCGCATGCCGTCCTTGTCCGACTCGTCGCGCAGCCCATCGGAGGCGATGCCCTCGATGAGCTTATCGCGCACCAGATCCGCGATTCGTTCGATCAAACGCGCCTTGTTCACCTGGTAGGGCAATTCGGTGATGATGATGGCTTGGCGCTCGCCCTTGCCGACATCCTCGAAGTGCGTCCGCGCGCGCAGATGCAGGCGGCCGCGGCCGGTCTTGTAGGCGGCGACAATTTCCTGCGCGCCATTGATGAACCCGGCAGTCGGAAAATCAGGGCCCGGCACGATCTGCATCAACTGCCCGAGCGTAATCTCTGGATTTTCAATGAGCGCGATGCATGCCGTGATGATCTCGGTCAGGTTGTGCGGCGGGATATTGGTCGCCATGCCGACCGCGATGCCGGAAGAACCATTGATCAGCAGATTGGGGATACGCGCAGGCAATACCGCCGGCTCGCTCTCCGATTCGTCGTAATTGGGATTGAAATCGACCGTTTCCTTGTCGATATCAGCCAGCAATTCGCCGGCCAGCCTGGACATGCGAACCTCGGTGTAGCGCATCGCGGCCGGCGGATCGCCATCTACCGAGCCGAAATTCCCCTGCCCGTCGACCAACAGATAACGCATCGAGAATTCTTGCGCCATGCGCACGATTGCGTCATACACGGAGGCATCGCCATGCGGATGGTACTTGCCGATGACGTCGCCCACGACCCGGGCGGATTTCTTGTAGGCTTTGTTCCAGTCGTTGCTGAGTTCGCGCATGGCATACAGCACGCGGCGGTGCACCGGCTTCAGCCCGTCGCGAACGTCCGGCAAAGCGCGGCCGACGATCACGCTCATCGCGTAATCCAGATACGACTTGCGCATCTCGTCTTCGAGATTTACGGGCAATATTTCGCGTGCGATCTCGGCCATTTTGCGAGAGTCCGGTGAGTTATCGGACTTTATTTAGTGGGTTTAAAGGGGGCAAGACAGGTCTGAAACATGGGCAAATTCTAGCACATATCTCCACGGGTCTTAAGCCTACGGCGCGGGTTTTGCCGATATACTTCCGCCATGCCGATTGCATCCGCCGATTTACGCATCGAGGTCCGCTGGATAGTCCCCGTACCATCGCGAAACGTGGTCCTCGAGGATCACTCGCTGCTGGTTCGCGACGGGAGAATTCTCGACATTTTGCCGAACGCGGTTGCCGCTGAGCGTTATTCCGCGAGGGCAGTGCTGCAGAGAAATTCGCATCTGCTGATGCCGGGCATGATCAACGCAGCGTCGAGCGCGGCCGCGCTGCTGTTCCGCGCAGCCAACGGCGGCGGCGCGGCCCTCGAAGCGCCGGCGAGCGCGGAGTTCGCGCGCGACGGCACCCTCGCAGCCATTGCAGAAATGCTTCGGTCCGGGATCACCTGTTTCTGCGATCGATTTTTCTTTCCTGAGGAAACGGCGCGTACGGCAAGTGAACAAGGAATGCGCGCGATGCTGGGCATGCCGGTCACCGACAGGCCGACGCTCTGGGCAAAGGACGCGGCACAGTCCATGACGCGGGCGCTGCGCCTGCGCGACGCCTACAAAGGCGATCCGCTGGTGTCGACCGCCTTTGCGCCACTCGCGGCGAATAATTTGAGCGACGCCACATTTGCACGCCTCGTGACGCTCGCCGATGAACTGGATGCCGGCATCATGATCGACCTGCATCAATCCACGCAGGAAATCGATGCGTGCGTTGCCGCGCATGGAATGCGGCCGCTCGAACGGCTGTGGAACTTAGGGCTGCTGACCCCGGCTCTCAATGCCGCACACATGGTTCACCTTACCGCCGGCGACATGAATCTTCTGCACCGTACCGGGATCTCGATAACCGTGTGCCCGCAGGGCGATCTCAAGCTGGGCGGGGGCTTGCCGCCCATTGCGGCCTTCGCCGCCGCCGGCACGCGGCTTGGAATCGGCAGCGCGGGCGCCGCGGCTCTGAGTCAAGACATTTGGGGCGACATGAAAATCGTCGGACTGCTGGCGGGCGCGTGGCATGCATTGCATGCTGCTACGCAAGGCGGCGCCTCGGCGCTCGGCCTCGAGGGCGAGATCGGTACTCTGGAAACCGGCAAGTGGGCGGATCTTTGCTGCGCCGATCTATCGAGGCCCGGCACCCAGCCGGTCGGCGATCCGGTCGCGCAATTGGTATTCGGCGGCGGCCGCGACATCGTCAGCGACGTCTGGGTCGGGGGGCGCCAGCTGCTGTCGGGAGGCGAGCTGACGCGGCTCGACTGGTCCGACGCGGCCGACAGATCGACGGCATGGGCGGCTCGAATGACGGCACGAGGTTGACCGATGAGCGCACCGACGCAAAATGCCGATCCCGCGGAGCTTGCCAAATTCGCGGCGCTGGCGCAAAGCTGGTGGGATCCCGCCGGTCCCTCGAGGCCGCTGCATGAACTCAATCCGCTGCGGCTGCGCTACATCGAGCAGTCGGTGCGCATGCAAGACGCGCGCGTTCTCGATGTGGGCTGCGGCGGCGGAATCCTGACCGAGGCGATGGCGCGAAGCGGCGGCCGCGTGCTCGGAATCGATCTGGCGCGCGCGGTGCTCGATGTCGCCGAATTGCATGCCCTGGAAAGCAACCTGCAGATCGAATACCGAGCGGTCGCAGCCGAGGAATTGGCTGCTGCCCAGCCCGCCGAATTCGACTTGGTCACTTGCATGGAAATGCTCGAGCACGTTCCGGATCCGGCCGCATCACTCAAAGCCTTGGCGGCTCTGGTCAAGCCGGGCGGCGATGTCATCGTCTCAACGTTGAACCGCAAGCCGCAGGCCTTTGCAGTGGCCATCATCGGCGCCGAATACATTGCGCGCGTTCTGCCGCGCGGCACGCACCAGTACTTGAAGTTCATCCGTCCCTCGGAACTGGCCCGCTGGGGCCGGGATTCCGGCCTGGCGCTGATCGATCTCACCGGGATCACTTACAATCCCCTGACTCGCGCATTTCGCCTCTCACCGAACACCGGCATCAACTACCTTGCGCATTTTAAAAGCCGCGCCTGAGATGGCGCCCACCTTGCGGGCCGTGCTATTCGATCTGGACGGAACTTTGCTGGACACCGCGCCGGACATGGTCGGAGCCTTGAATGCGCTGCGCCGGGAGCAGTCTCTCGAACCCCTGCCCTACGAGACCGTTCGCAGCGCCGTGAGTCACGGCGCCGCGCGCGTCGTCAAGGTTGGGTTTTCGGATGCCGATCCGGAAACGTTGCTGCGGCTGCAAAAACGTTTCTTGGAGATCTACCGCGGCGCACTGAGCCGCGAGACGCGCCTCTTCCCCGGCATGCAGGCGGTGCTCGAGGCGCTGGCGGGTTGGCGGATCAAGTGCGGCATCGTCACCAATAAAGCTGCTTGGCTCACCGAGCCGTTGCTCGAGGAATTGGGCCTGCGCGCTCGCTTTGCCTGCGTCGTCAGCGGCGACACTGTCGCGGAGCGCAAGCCCCATCCGCTTCCGCTGCTGCACGCGGCAGCTCTCGCCCAGATCAGCCCGGGCGATTGCATCTATGTCGGCGATGCGGAACGCGACGTGCAGGCGGCGCACCGCGCGGCGATGCCGGCGCTGGTGGCCAATTACGGTTATCTGCGAGCCGATGAGGATTCCTCGGCGTGGAGCGGGGACGGCTATTTGAGCCGGCCGCTGGATCTTTTGGATTGGCTCGAGGCCAGCGGCAGACTATGAGCGAGGTCAAAGTCTGGCTCGCTTTGTTAGCCGGAATGCTGCTGGGCGGCTTGGCGGCGCTGCTGTGGCGTGCGCGCCGCGAACAGGCGCTGCGCATCGAGACCGAGGTGTTGCGTACTCGATTGCAGAGCGAAGCGGCGTTGAGCGAGGAACGCGAGCAGGCCGCAGCGCGTGCGCAGGACCAATTGCGCGGCGTCTTCGGCGAGCTGGCGCGCGACAGCCTGCAGAGCAACAGCGAAGTGTTCTTGCAGCTGGCACGCGAACGCTTGGCCCGGCAGCAGCTCGATGCCTCTCAGGTGTTGAAGGAACGCGAATCCGCGATCGAATCGCTCGTGCAGCCGATCCGCGAAGCCTTGGCAAAAACCGAAGCGCAGATTCAGGCCATCGAACGCGAGCGCATCGATTCCTTTGCAACCATGAAAACGCAGATGGAAGGACTGGCAACCGGCCAAAACGCACTGTCGCGCGAGACACGCAATCTCGTGACGGCGCTGCGGCGCCCGGGCGTGCGCGGGCAATGGGGCGAAATCACGCTGCGGCGCGTGGTCGAGTTGTCGGGCATGACCTTGCACGTCGACTTCACCGAACAGCAGCACCTGGTCACCGAATCGGGCGCGATTCGACCGGACATGATCGTGCACATGCCGGAGCAGCGCGACATCGTGGTCGACGTCAAAACGCCTTTGGATGCCTACCTTGCGGCGGTCGAAGCGCAGAGCGATGAGGAGCGAAACGCACAGTTGCGCCGGCACGGGCAGATCGTCGGCGCGCGTGTCCGCGAGCTGTCTTCCAAACAGTACTGGTCGCAGTTTGAACGCAGCCCGGATTTCGTCGTGCTGTTTCTGCCGGGCGATCAGTTTCTGTCGGAGGCCCTGCAGGAAAACCCGGGACTGGTCGATGAAGCAATGCGTCAAAATATCATGCTTGCCACGCCCACCAGCCTCATCGCGCTGCTGAAGGTGATCTCTTACGGATGGAAGCAAACCGTGCTGGCCGAAAACGCCAAGGAAGTCCGTCAACTCGGCGAGGATCTGTACAAACGACTGGCGGTGTTCGGCGAACACCTCGGCAAGCTGGGCAGGTCCCTGGGCGGCAGCGTCGACTCCTTCAACCGGGCGGTGGGCTCTTTAGAGCAGCAGGTGCTGCCGTCCGCGCGCCGCTTCGAATCGCTCGGCCTACGCGTCACCCGCTCGATCGAGACAATCGAGCCGATCGAGAGTCTGACTCGAACCCCGCGCGCCGAACCTCCGGAGCGCGACGCATCCGATGAGCCCGATTCTCAAGACGCTTGACAGCAGCTACCGTGCGCGCGCCATTCCATTGGGATCGGTGCGCTACTGGAGCTGGCTGTTCGCTTCCGCCGCAGCCCGCCCGCCGTTGCTCGGGATCTTCGCACTGTTGGCCGAGTGGCGGGCGCTGACGGATCCCGCCGCTGAACCGAGCGCCGCGCGCATGAAACTGGCGTGGTGGCAGGAAGAAGTCCGCCGCCTGGCGGCCCGAACTCCGGTTCATCCCATCGGCGTGTACCTAGCTTCGCTGCCCCGTGCCGCCGAAGTCGACTTCACTCCGCTCGCCGCCGCAGTCGAAGCATCGGTCGCCGAATGCAGCGGCGTTCCGCTGGAACGAAGCGAGGAACTCGAGCCGCACGCCGGCGCACTGCGCGCCCTGCCTCTCGCGGTAGCTTCCCGCCTCGCTGCGCCGGAATGCGACGCAGTCGGGCTGCAAAAATGCCTGCAAGCTCTGGCGGTGGGCGGCTATCTGGCACGCTGCATCCGCGACTACCGGCGCGAAGCGCGGTTCGGGCGCGTGCTCTTTGCAGTGGACGAACTCTTGGCCGCGGGTATCGACAATGCCGAGCTCAACGCCGATCCGCCGTCGGCGAACCTCGCCGGTTATCTGCAGCAGCTGCGGATGCGCGCCGCTCGAAGCTATGAGGCCGCGGCCCAGGCGCTGCCCGGCGATTGCCGCTCGACGCATCGTCATTTATTGGTATCGGCCGCACTGGGGCTGCGGCACTTGCAGCGCGGCACGGCAACCCTTGAGTCTCCGCGCCTGCAGGATATGCTGCTCGCGTGGTCAACGGCGCGGCGCGCGCAAGGTAAGCATTGATGTCTGGAATAATACCGAAGGATTTCGCATCCGATGCCACGCTGCTCAAGGGGCGCGTGATCATGATTACCGGAGCGGGCAGCGGCCTGGGACGCGCACTGGCCATCGAATGCGCGCGCGCCGGCGCCGGCGTCATTCTTTCGGGGCGCAACGCCGCCAAGCTGGAGCGCGTGTATGACGAAATCGAGTCATTGGGCGACACGGTGCAGCCGGCGATTGCTGCGTTGGACCTGGCGTCGGCCACCGCGGTCGAGTATGACGCTCTGGCCAACACCGTCGGCGCGGAGTTCGGCAAGCTGGACGGCCTGGTTCACGCTGCAGCCTTACTCGGCGATCGCACGCCCTTGGAACAATACGATGTGCCGCTGTGGTGTAAGGTCTTGCACGTCAATCTGACGGCGCCCTTTATATTGACGCAGGTGATGTTGCCGGAGTTGCGCAAGTCCCCGGACGCATCGGTGATCTTCGTGAGCAGCGGCGTGGTGAAGCAAGCACGGCCATTTTGGGGTGCCTACGCGGTCTCAAAGGCGGGCTTGGAGTCGGTTCGGGCCCTGCTGTTCGAGGAGTTGGAAAGTGAACCGAACATCCGCATCAACAGCGTGAATCCGGGACGGATGCGTACCGCGATGCGGGCGGCGGCATATCCTGCCGAGGACCCCAATACGGTGCCCAGCGCCGACTCGGTAACCGGTCCGTTTTTGTACTTGCTGAGCGAACGCGGGCGCGGTATTGATGGTCGGTTCATTGATGCGCAATAACAATTTGAGGAACTCACGGATGCAATTTCGCAAACCTTACACCGGCCTCTTGCTGGCTTTTTTCTGTTTGGGTGTCGGCATGGCCGGAAACGCCAATGCGCTGGAAGCCCGGCCGCTCGAGTCCGACTACGTCATCCGCGACTTCCACTTCGCCTCGGGGGAGACCCTGCCGGAATTGCGGATTCACTATACATACTTCGGCAAGGCAAAGAAGGATGCCTTGGGACGCGTCACCAACGCGGTGCTGATCATGCACGGCACGGGCGGATCGGGCCGCAGCCTCATCAACGAACGATTCTCCGGCGTGCTTTTCCAGAAGGGGCAGCTGCTGGACGCCGAGAAGTACTACATCATTCTGCCGGACGGCATTGGGCACGGTAAATCCAGCAAACCGAGCGACGCCTTGCGCATGAAATTCCCTCAATATTCCTACCAGGACATGGTCTTGGCGCAGTACCTGCTGCTCACCAAGGGACTGGACGTGAACCATCTGCGGCTGGTCATGGGCACTTCGATGGGCTGCATGCAAACCTTCATGTGGGGCGAAACCTATCCGGATTTCATGGACGCTTTGATGCCGCTCGCCTGCCTGCCCGTGCAAATCGCGGGACGCAACCGTCTATGGCGAGACTTGGCCATGGATGCAATCCGCAACGACCCGCAATGGCTGAAGGGCGATTACACCACCCAACCCCTCGCCGCCCTGCGCACGGTTGCCGGCCTGCTGTTGATCGCGGGCAGCGCACCGATTCAGATGCAGATCACCTTGCCGTCCCGCGACGCGGCCGATGAGTTTCTGGAAAAATACATGCCGCGGCAGATGGAAAACTTGGACGCGAATGATTTTCTGTACCAGGTCAACGCATCGCGCGACTATGACCCCTCGCCCGGTCTGGAAAAGATCAAGGCGCCGCTGCTGCAGATCAACTCGGGCGACGATTTCGTCAATCCGCCGGAACTGGGAATCGCCGAGCGCGAGATCAAGCGCGTGAAGAATGGCCGCTTCGTACTGCTGCCGGCCTCCGAAGAAACGCATGGGCATGGCACGCACACCTGGGCGGCCGTCTGGCAGCAGTACCTCGCGCAGCTGCTGGAATCTTCGAAGAACGGCGCAGCGGCCAATTAGACCGCAGCGGCCGCGTTAGACCGCAGCGGCCGCGGACGGCGCGCCGGCCGCCTCGATTTCGTTCATGAGCGCATTGCGCTCAGCAGCCAGCATCGCTCTGGAGTGCCCACGCGGCAGCTCGCGCGATAAGTGCACCGGCCCAAAGCGCACACGCATCAGGCGACTTACGATGATGCCGCGCGCGGCAAACCAGTGGCGCACCTGCGCCGAGCGGGTTGCACGCACGGTGACGTTGAGCCAATGGTTCAATCCCTCTCCATATTTTGCAGCTGCCTGCAAAATATTCATGGCCTCACCCTCGCAATCCCTGGCTGCCCGGAAATCGTCAACGATGGCCTCTTTCAACGGACCACGCATGCGCAGCACGTAGTCGACGGTTAGTGCGTGTACGCCGCGCGAAACGCGGTGCGCCCAAGATCCATCGTCGGTCAGAATTTCCAGGCCACCATCCACAGGCGGCATCGGCTGGATGGCGAGCCAACGCCCGGACAGGCGCGGTAATTGCAGATGTTCCGCCGCGCGCGATGTCGCCGCCTTCAGGTCAAGGCTTTCGCCCGGCGAGCGATGAAACAGCAGGATACGTGATTCCTTCCCGGCGGGCGTATGCAGTCTGACGGGACGGCCGTCCAAGGTGATTCGATCGCGGGCCGTGAGCTTCGCGCCCAGCACCGGCACCTCGCCGTTGACTTTCAGGCGGGATTCGCGAATCCAGCGTTCGACCTCGCGGCGCGATCCAATGCCCGCTGCCGAGAGCAACTTCTGCACCCGCTCTCCTGCCGGTGCATCTTTATTCGTCTTGCGCACCGCGTGCGACCAAACCTTGCGCGCGCGGCCCGGAGCCCTCGGCGTTGGGCTCTTCATCATCGTCCGTTTGAGGCTCGAGGTCCGCCGCCGCATCCAGCCCCGGTTGCGGGTCCGTCAGAATTTGCGGCTCAGCGCCGGGCAAGCTCAGTTGCACGCGCAAATCTTCGAGTTCCTTCAGCTGCGCCAGCGTCGGCAACTCGTCGAGCTTCTTTAAGTTGAAATAATCGAGAAACTCACGCGTACTGCCGAGCAACTCCGGCTTGCCCGGGACATCGCGGTGGCCGACCACGCGTATCCAGTTGCGTTCATGCAAGGTTTTGATGATGTTCGGATTCACCGCCACGCCGCGGATTTGCTCGATCTCGCCGCGGGTGATCGGCTGCCGGTAGGCGATCAGCGCCAAGGTCTCCAAAAGTGCGCGCGAGTATTTCGCCGGCCGCTCCTGCCACAGGCGGCATACCGGTTGCGCGACGGCCGCCCGGATCTGGATGCGAAAGCCGCTGGCCACTTCCAGAAGCTCCAATCCACGCGTTTCGTACTCCTCGCCGAGCTCCGCAATCGCGCCCTTGATCTCATCGGCGCTTGATCCATCACGCTCGTCGAACACGCCCGTCAGCTCCTCGACCGTCAGGGGGCGGCCGGCCGCGAGCAGCGCTGCTTCAACCACATTCTTCACGTATTGATGGTTCATTGAGTTCTCGCAAGATCATCGTTGGCGGCGCTGTCGTCGGCAACCAGCGACAGGTGCCGGGCCGGATTGCCCAGACGCACATGCAACGGCGCATATGCTTCCGATTGCACTATTTCGATCAATCCTTCGCGCAGTAGTTCCAGCACGGCCACGAAGGTCACGGTCACCCCGCGGCGCCCTTCGTCCGGCGTAAACAGCCGCACGAAGTCGATGAAAGCATTCATCTGCAAGGATGCGAGCACATCGGTCATGCGCTGGCGCACCGATAACGGCTCGCGCTGTACATGATGATGCGCGAACATGTCGCTGCGCGCCAATACATCCTGAAAAGCGACCAGCATCTCTTGCAGCGTGACCTGCGGCGCAATGCGCACCACCTTGCGGTCGGCCAATTCCGCCGAGGCAACCCAGGTGTCGCGCTCCAGTCGCGGCATCCGGTCGATGGCTTCGGCCGCGCGCTTGAAGCGCTCATACTCCTGCAGCCGGCGCACCAGCTCGGCGCGAGGATCGGCCTCTTCGGATCCATCTTCGGTACCGATGCGCGGCAGCAGCATGCGCGATTTGACTTCGGCGAGGGTTGCCGCCATGAGCAAATATTCACCGGCCAGCTCCAGCTGCAGCACCTGCATCAACTCGATGTAGCGCATGTATTGGCGGGTTATTTCAGCAATCGGAATATCGAGGATATCCAGGTTCTGCCGCCGAATGAGATACAGCAGCATGTCGAGCGGACCTTCGAAGGCCTCGAGAAACACCTCGAGCGCCTGCGGCGGAATATACAGATCACGCGGCATCTCGATAATGGGCTGTCCCTCCACGACCGCAAACGGCATTTCGCCTTGCGCCGGCGCGATCTCACCGGCCGGCGGAGGGGATGCCGCGCTTTGAACCAAGGTCAATTCAGGTTTCATCGATAGTTCATCGCCATGGCTTGCCGGACGGCGTCCAGCGTGTCGCGTGCCACCGTTCGCGCCCGCTCGCATCCCTCCGCGATGATACCTCGTACCAGATCCGGATTCTCCTCGAACTCTTGCGCCCGTTTTGCGATGGCGGTTACCTCCTCAACGACCTTCTCGATCAGCGGCGCCTTGCATTCCAAGCAACCGATCCCGGCGGAACGGCAGCCTTGTTGCACCCACTGCTGGGTCTCGGCCGTTGAATAGATTTTGTGCAGATCCCAAACCGGACATTTGTCAGGATTGCCAGGATCGGTGCGGCGAACGCGCGCTGGATCGGTCTGCATGGCCTTCAGTTTCTTGGTTATCGAATCCGCGTCCTCACGCAGCCCGATGGTGTTGTCGTAGGACTTGGACATTTTGCGGCCATCGAGACCCGGGACCTTCGGTGTTGCCGTGAGCAATGCCTCGGGCTCCTGCAAAATGGCGATTCCCGTGCCTTCGAGGAAACCCAGGAGCCGGTCGCGATCGGCGACCGTCAGACGCGCATTCGATTCGACCAGCGCATGCGCCTTGGCAAGCGCATCCGCATCGCCTTTTTCTTGGAAGGCCTTGCGCAGCGAGCGGTATAGAGCGGAATTGCGTGAACCCAAGCTCTTGATGGCTTTTTCCACTTTCTGTTCGAACTCCGGTTCACGGCCGTAAATGTGATTGAAGCGGCGGGCGACCTCCCGGGTGATCTCAACGTGCGCGACTTGATCCTCCCCCACAGGCACGTATTGCGAACGATACAGCAGGATATCCGCGCTCTGCAGCAGCGGATAGCCGAGGAATCCATAGGTGCTCAGGTCGTGGTCCTTGAGCTGGGCTTGTTGGTCCTTGTAGGACGGCACCCGTTCCAGCCAGCCCAACGGCGTGATCATCGACAGCAAGAGATGCAACTCCGCATGTTCCGGCACTTTCGACTGGATGAAGAGTGTGGCGACGCCGGGATTCAAGCCCGCAGCCAGCCAATCGATCACGATGCTCCAGGTATTTTCCTCGAGTTTGGAGGTGTCCTCGTAACCGGTTGTGAGGGCGTGCCAATCGGCGACGAAGAAATAGCATTCGTACTGATACTGAAGTTCGATCCAGTTTTTCAGCGCACCGTGATAGTTACCCAAATGCAGCTGTCCGGTCGGGCGCATGCCGGACAGCACCCGGCGATTTTGGATGGGCACACTCACGACAAGGATCCCACCAATAACGCGCTTATGACCCGGTCCATGCCCCGATAGGCAGGCGCCAACAACCAGTTGAATCGTCCGGTTACAGCCAATACCAGCACTACCAGCATCCCGACAGGCGATATTTTTTCGAACACCGCACCCATCCGCGGCGGCAAAACCCCGGCGAGCACGCGGCCGCCGTCCAGCGGGGGGATCGGCAGCATGTTAAATACCGCCAGCAATACATTGATGAAAATGCCGGCTTGAGCCATGAGGACCAGCCACCTGACAAACATCTGGCCGGATCTCAAGCTGAGGAAGGCGAACAACAGCGCCAGCCAGGCTATCGCCATCATGAGATTTGCCGCGGGGCCGGCGAGTGCCACCATGATCAGCGCCAGCCGCGGCTTGGGAAGCACGCTCGTGGCCACCGGTACGGGTTTCGCCCAGCCAAACAACGGCGCGCCAACCACGAGGAGGAACCCGGGGATCAGCAGCGTTCCCAGCGGATCCACGTGACGCAGCGGGTTCAAGCTCAGGCGCCCAAGCAGCTCAGCGGTGCGGTCGCCGAAGTATCTCGCCATCCACCCATGCGCGACTTCGTGCAAGGTGACCGCGAACAACACCGGGATGGCATAGATCGAAATTTTCCTGAGAAGATCATTAAAATCCAATGCTTGCACTCGTTATTTAAAGAGATTACGAGCAAGACTGCCCGCATTGGGGCACATTATACGGTGGCTGCCGATGCAAAGGGGCTGACATCGCCGCGTCCCGCGCGAACCACGATGGCGCGCTCGGTGGACAGGTCGATCACGGAGGTCGGCGTCATGCCGCAGTTGCCCCCGTCCAAGACCAGGTCGACGCTGTGCTCGAGCTTCTCGTATATATCCTTTGCGTCGGTGCGCGGATGCTCCTCGCCGGGCAACAGCAGCGTCGAACTCATCACCGGCTCGCCCAGCTCGCCGAGCAGCATGGCCGTCACCGGGTGATCCGGGACGCGCAACCCGATCGTGCCGCGCCTTTCGTGCTTTAGGCGGCGCGGTGTTTCTCTCGAGGCCTTGAGCAAAAAGGTATACGGACCAGGGGTGTGCGCACGCAGCAAACGATATTGCCAATTGTCGACCATCGCATATTTTCCGACCTCCGCGAGATCGCGGCACACCAGCGTGAAATGATGATTGCGGTCGGTCTGACGGATTTCGCGGATGCGTTCGAGCGCAGCCTTGTCGCCGATATGACAGCCCAGCGCATAACAGGAGTCCGTCGGGTAAACGATCACGGCACCGCGGCGCAGCGCCTCGACCGCTTGGCGCACATAACGGCGTTGCGGTGAAACCGGGTGCAGTTGCAAATAGATGCTCATCGCGTCGGCTATGATACGCGGATGACTCAACTCCTCGAATGGTCGCCGCTGATCGTCTTCTTCGTTACTTTCAAGGTGGGGGGAATTTATTGGGCCACGGCGGCGCTCATGGTTGCCTGCGTGCTGCAGCTGTTGATCCATCGGCTGCGAGCGGGCAGCTTCAAGACCATGCACATCGTCACGACCTGCGTGGTGCTGGTCCTCGGCACCGCGACACTGCTGCGGCACGATCAGCACTTCATTCAATGGAAGTTGACCGTCTTGCTGGCGCTGACCTCCGCGGTGTTCCTCGGCAGCATGGTGATCGGTAAACGGCCGCTCGTGCGCCGTCTCCTCGAGGCGGCGATCAACGAGCCCTTGGCGGTCTCGGCGCGCAGCTGGCAGCTGATCAACGCACTGTGGGCGGCGTGGTTTGCCGCTTTTGCGCTGCTGAATTTATACGTCGCCAAGAACTTCGCGGTCGGCTTCTGGGTCAATTTCAAAGTCTTCGGATTTCCTGCCGCGACAATGCTGTTCATGCTGCCTCAGGTTTTCTGGCTCGCCAGCAAAGCGGTCCCTCAACCCGCCGCGGCCGGCCGCGCGCAGCGATTGCGCGATCGGCTGCAGAGCCGCTTTGCGCCCGCACAACTCAGCGTCGAGGATGAGAGCCATCTGCACAAGGGTCACGCGGGCGCGGCCGGCGGCCAAAGTCACTTTCGCGTGCGCATCGTGTCGGAGGCCTTTCGCGGCATACCTTCGGTCGCTCGGCATCGGCTGATTTATGCCGCTGTCGACGATCTCTTGAAAAGCGATATCCATGCGCTCGCCATCGAGGCGCTGCCGCCCGACAATTCTTGACACGGCTATCATGTTGCGCTGCGGCAAGCAGCGTTATTGCCTCCGGAAATGCATCAAAAATTGGTGAGATGCTGCTGTTGAGGCTAAACTGCCGCCCCCGGGCGCGCTGGCCGACTAGGGCCTAAGTCGCTTTTTTTTGCTAGAGGAACCAATGAGCCAATTTTTGAGTACACCGTGGGCCCGCATCGCCACCGTGACAGCTTTCGCCCTAGTAATGACAGCCTGCGGAAAAGGCCAACAGGCCACGCCCGCCGCGCCTGAAAAGCCGGCGACGCCGGCGCCCGCGCCGGTCGCCACCGTCAATGGCACGCCGCTCTCCCGCACCGAATACGACATCTACATGAAGAGTTTGCTGCGCGGGCGGCCTGCCGCGGATCTCACATCCGAACAGAAGAATCAGGTTCTGGATGAAATGATCAACGTGCAGCTGCTTGCCTCTCAGGGCTTGAAAGACGGCGTGGACAAGGATCCGGACGTCAACGCACAGCTCGCGGTAGTGCGCATGCGCGTGCTCGCGGACGCCGCTTCGGCAAAGTACTTGAAGGACAAGGAACCGACGGATGCCGAATTGCACAGCGAATACGACTCGGACATCGCAGCCATGGACAAGACCGAGTATCACGCGCGGCATATTCTGGTCGCCGATAAGGAAAAGGCCGACGCGGTCATCAAGAAGATCAAGGGCGGCGCGAAGTTCGAGGACGTCGCCAAAGCGGAATCCACCGATAGTTCCAAGGCGAATGGCGGCGATCTAGGTTGGTTCACGCTAACCCGCATGGCCAAGCCGTTCGGCGATGCCGTCAAGGGATTGAAGAAAGGCGAAATGACCTCCACGCCCGTACAAACCCAGTTCGGCTGGCACGTCATCAAGCTCGAAGACACGCGTGAAACCGCCCCGCCGCCGTTTGATCAAGTCAAGCAGCAGGTCGGCAACGGCGTCGTCCAAAAGAAACTCCAAACCTATGTGGAAAGCTTGAAGAAAACCGCGAAAATCGATAAAACGATGTAATTTGCAGTTTCTGTACCGTAGCGGACTGGCCTGCTGAGTCCGCTACGGCTGCAGTAGTTTCAGAAAGGCCGCCTCATCGAGAACTTTGATGCCGAGCTGCTCGGCCTTTTTCAGTTTTGATCCCGACTCCGCGCCCGCGATCACATAGTCGGTCTTTTTCGACACGCCGGCGCTCACCTTTCCGCCGAGCTGCTGGATCGCCTCCTCGGCCTGTTCGCGCGTCATGGATTCGAGCGTGCCGGTCAAGACGAAGCTCTTGCCGTATTGCGCGCCGGCGCTGGCGGCTTGCGGACGCGGCCATACGATCCCGGCCGCGAGCAAGCGGTCGACAATCGCGGCGTTCTCCGAATCGTGAAAATACGCAGCCACTTGCTTGGCAACCACCGGTCCCACATCGGGAACGCGTTGAATCTGCTCTTCGTCGGCGCGGCGCAAATCGGCAATCTCCGGAAAATATTGTGCCAGCGCCAAGGCCGTAGCTTCGCCGACGTCGCGGATGCCGAGCGCATACAGGAACCGCGGCAAGGTCGTGTGTCGGGCAGACTCAACGGCCGCTTGCAGTTTCTGTGCGGATTTCTCGCCCATACGCTCCAAGGTCGCCAGCCGATCCGCCTGCAGCGAAAAAAGATCCGCGGGTGTCGAGGCCCAGTTGCTCTCGACGAGCTGGTCCACCAGCTTGTCGCCGAGACCCTGGATGTCCATGGCTCGGCGCGAGGCGAAATGCTGGATCTCGCCTTTGCGCTGCGCCGCGCAACGGCGCCCGCCGCTGCAGCGCGCGACCGCCTGATCGGCTTCGCGTACGACAGGATTGCCGCACACGGGGCAGACGCTGGGCAGGCTTACCAGCTGCGCGCCGGCAACCCGGCGTTCCGGCAGCACGCGAGCTACCTCCGGGATCACGTCGCCCGCGCGGCGGATGACCACCGTGTCGCCGACGCGCACATCCTTGCGCGTCAACTCGTCCATGTTGTGCAACGTGGCGTTGCTTACGGTAACGCCGCCCACGAAGGCCGGTTCCAAGCGCGCCACGGGCGTCAATGCCCCGGTGCGGCCCACCTGAAATTCAATGCCTCGCACGACGGTCAGTGCCTCCTCGGCGGGAAATTTATGCGCGATGGCCCAGCGCGGCGCGCGCGAAATGAACCCCAGCTTGCGCTGCAGATTCACATCATCGACTTTGTACACCACACCATCGATTTGATATGTCAAGGTCGCGCGCGCATCGCCCATTTCACGGTAGTACTCGAGACAGCCGTCGATCGACTCGACCACGGTCGACTGCGGGCATATTTTGAAGCCCAGCGCGCGCAATGCCTGGAGAGTGCCGCTGTGGAAGGGAGGCAGCTCACCGCCCTCCACGGCCCCAACGCCGTAGATGAACAGGTCGAGCGGACGCGCGGCAGTCATTCTCGGATCCAGCTGCCGCAGGCTGCCGGCCGCGGCATTGCGCGGATTGATGAAGGTCTTTTCTCCGCGCGCGGCTGCTTCGTCATTGAAGCGTTTGAATCCCGCGATCGGCATGAACACCTCGCCTCGCACCTCGAGCACCCGGGGCATCTTGGCGCCGCGCAGATTCAGCGGCAGCGCCTTGATGGTCCTCAAGTTCTGGCTGATATCCTCGCCCGTCTCGCCGTCGCCGCGCGTCGCGCCTTGGACGAAGCTGCCGTTTTCATAGCGAGCGCTGACGGCCAAGCCGTCCAGTTTCGGCTCCGCCGAGTAGCGGACCGGTCCGCCCGCGCCGAGGCGTTCGCGGATGCGGCGGTCGAAGTCCCGCACCTCTTCCTCGCCGAACGCGTTGTCCAAGGAGAGCATCGCGACGCCGTGCTTGACGGCGCCGAAGGCGGAGACCGGCGCCGCTCCTACCCGCTGCGTGGGTGAATTGGCAAGCAGCAGCTGCGGATGCTGCGTCTCCAACGCGCGCAGCTCGATCATCAGCTTGTCGTACTCGGCGTCGGGAACTTCCGGATCATCCAGCGCGTGATAACGGTAATTGTACCGCTCCAGCAGATCCCGTAATTCCGCCGCGCGCGCCGCTGCCTTTTTCGGCGGCTCGGTTGTCTTCTCCGCGCACACGATCGGCTCAAGCTCGCGGCAGCGCGGCCTGGAAGCGCGCTACATCGTCGCGCAGCGCCGCCGCGCGCTGCGGCGAAAGCGGCATACCCTTATGGTCTTGCACCATCCCGGAAAGTTCCTGCGCAAGCCCGCGCGCCGCGCCGATCAACTCATCGATGGTCAGCAGGGGCTCGACCGGTCCCGGCAACACGGCAAAAAGCGTGACACCGCGGAATTCCTCGGAGGACATTCGCGCAACATCAAAGGTACCCGGCTCGACCAGGCTTGCGACGCAAAATAAACTGCGGCCGTCGACGTGCCTGCGGTGAAAAACCTGGTGTCGGCCATAAGCGAGGCCGTGCAGTTCGAGCGCCGACAGGAGCGTCGCGCCGGACCAGCGGGCTTCGCCCGGCGCGCATACCCGCAGGGTCACAATTTTCTGCTGCTCGCTGGCATTGGGCACCTGCGCTGCCGCGCCGGTGCCGCGGTCCGCGGATTCCGGCGACAGCGTCGGAACCCGGCCAGGGGTGACCTTGGAGGCCGTTGGCGCAGCGGCAGCGGCCGCGGCCGGTACCGGCGCAATCACCGTATCGGGGTTCACCATCATGGGGCCGTCCAATACGGGAACATGATCGAAATCTTGAGTGTGGATACTCAAGGGCTCGAACGGCGGTACGCCCCATGCGCGATCCTTGGGGTCTTCGCTCGGCGCCGTGTCTGTTTCGGCAGCATCAACGGCCGCCTCGCGAGCTTCAGACGATTCGCGAGATGCGGACGCTTCGCGAGATGCGGACGGTTCGCGAAATGCCGGCCCGTCGCGAGATTCGGCCGCTTGGCGCGGTTCGGGCGGCTTGCGAGCTTCGGTCGGCGGCGCGATCTCGCGCAACTGCGCGTCTCCCGGAGCCTGCGATGAGCGCCGTCTTCCCCACCACCAAATGCCGGCAAGCAACGCCAGACTTAAGGCCAGGAGGATCCAACGCAGCTGGGCAGCCATAAGTGTTCCGCGCTACATCGCGGCCATGCGCACAGCCTCATCGACATCCACCGACACCAGACGCGACACGCCGGGCTCGTTCATCGTGACGCCCACCAACTGCGCCGCCATCTCCATCGTGCTCTTGTTGTGCGTGATGAAAATGAATTGCACGCTGCGCGACATGTCGCGCACGATGTCGCAGAATCGGCCCACGTTGTTTTCGTCGAGCGGCGCATCCACTTCGTCCAACAGGCAAAACGGCGCGGGGTTGAGGTCGAAGATCGCAAACACCAGCGCCACGGCGGTCAATGCCTTTTCCCCACCCGACAGCTGGCTGATGGTGCTGTTGCGTTTGCCGGGCGGACGTGCCATGACCGAGACGCCGGCGGCGTTCGACTCCTCGCCGGTCAATTCCAGGTAGGCATGACCGCCGCCGAAGAGACGCGGAAATTTTTCCTTGAGTCCGGCATTGACGCGGTCGAAGGTGTCCTGGAAACGGGTGCGGGTCTCGCGGTCGATCTTGCGCATCGCCGACTCGAGCGTTTCCAGCGCGTCTGTCAAATCCTTGCACTGCCGATCCAAGTACTCCTTGCGCTCGGACTGCTCCTTGAATTCACCGATGGCGGCAAGGTTCACCTGGCCAAGACGCTCGATTTTTCCCTTGGTCTCCTCGAGCTGCGACTCCCACGCCGCGACCGTCGCGTCCGCCGCAATCTGCGCCGCCAGCACTGCGAATTCGAAATTCGTCGCCGTCAGCTGTTCTGCCACGCCCTCGCGTCGAACGCGCACTTGCTGAGCCGCGAGGCGAGCCTCATCGAGGCCGGACCGCGCCGTCTCCAAACGCTGGTCGATCGCAAATCGTGCCGCTTCATGCTCACGCAAAATGGAGTCCAGCTCCTCGCTGGCGATTCTTGCGGCCCTCAATTCCGCTTCGATTTCCGAGCGCTGACGCAGTTCGGCGTCCAGGCTGAGCTGCGCCTCGGCAAGCGGGGCTTCGCCCTCGGCGATTTGCGCGAGCAGTTCCAGGCGGCGCACCTGGAGGTCTTCGAGCTGCTTCTCGAGCCGCCCGACGGTGGTAATCAACGCCGTGTGCGAGGAGCGCCGCGATTCCACCTGCACCGCCAGTTCACGGGCATGCTGCTGTGCCGCCGCGGCCGCGGCTCGCGCCTCATTTTGATCGCTGCGCATGCGCTCGCGGTCCTGCTCCAGGTCCATGCGCTGCGGCTCGAGCGCCGCCAGTGCGTCGATGGCGGCTTCCATCCGAGCGCGCGATGCGCGCAATTCGCTCTCGCTGCGCGAGAGTTCGACGCGAACGTCCGCAAGCTCGGCCTCGAGTTGTTCCAGACGTTTGGCCGCTTCATCTGTGCGCGCCTGCGCGGAGCTCAGCTCGGCCCGCCGATCGACATGTTCGCGGTGCAAGCGATTCACTTCTGTTTGCAAGCGCTCGCGCCGATCTTCGTGATCGCGGAGCTGATCGCGCGTTTCATCCAGGCGTGCTTCGAGATCTTTGACGTCCGACCCGAGCGATTCCACTTGAATGCCGATTCCACGCAGCGTCTCTTCGCGTTCGATCACCCCGGTGTGCGGATCCGCATCGCGCGACACGCGCAACCAATCAGTGCCCAGCCAAATTCCATCGCGCGTTACGACCGATTCGCCGGCCTTCAGCTGCCGCCGCATTTTGAGGGCTTCGCCCAGACTTTCGGCGGTTTGAACCGAAGACAGCAGCGATCCCAGCACGGCGGTGCCTTGCACCTTCGCCTGCAAGCAATCGGCGGCGCGCGCGCCGGGGACTCCTTCGGTGCTCACCACCGCCAAATAGCCGCCGTCGAAACTGCCCAAGACGTCGGCGACGCTGTCCAGGCCATCGACGCAAACCGCCTCCAGATACGATCCCAACACGGTCTCGACGGCGCGCTCCCAGCCTTTGTCCACCCGCAGCTGCTGCGCCACGCGCGGCCGGCGATCGAGCGATTGGGACTTGAGCCACTGCGTCACTTTTCCGGACGCCTTGCCGAGCGCTGCCTGCTGCAGCGCCTCGGTCGAAACCTGCTCGCCTTGCACCTGCTGCAGCCGTGTTCGCAACGCATTGAGCGATGAACTTTCCTCACGCTCGCGATCCCGCGCCGCCGAGATTTCCGAAAGCAGCGCCTGCAGCTCGGCCGCGGCGCCCTCGCCCGCAATGCGCGCCGCCTCCGCGCGCTCGGCCAGGATTTCGAGCGCGGCCGGAGGTTGCAGCTGTGCAAACGTGGCGCATTCCGAATCCTGGCGCTCTTGCTGCTGCAGCAAGCGGCGTTGCTGACTCTCCAATTGCTCGATGCGCGCGCGCTCCACCTGCGTTTCGCGCTGCCCCAGCGCGACGGCCTGAGCGTGGTTATCCCAGGAGAACTGCCACGATGCCAGCGCTTGCTCGCAGCGGTCCAGCGTCTGAGAAGCGATTCCTTCGCGATCGTGGGCGGCGTCTAGTGCCGGCACCATGGTCGAGAGCTCCATCGAGAGCGATTCGAGCTGCACGCGGTCGAGCTGCACTACGCCCGAGAGCTCGGCTGTCTGGGAATCGATCTGCTCCAGGTCGGATCTTTGCCGTTGACGCAGCTCGCGGGCGTATTCGATCCCCTGCTCGATCCGCGTGACCTCGGCGCCCGCCTCATAGTAGCGCCCTTGAATCGCGTTCAAGGCATCGGCCTTGGTCGACTGGTCGGCGCGAATCCGCTCGATATGCGCTTCAGCTTCGCGCAAATCAGCCAGCACGGCGTGCATCGCGGTCTCGCAACCCGATGCGGCGGCGGCGCGGATACCGGCCTCTAGATCGAGGCTCTGCAATCGCAACGCCAGCAATTCTGCAAACAGCTTGCGCTCCTCCTCTTTGAGCGTTTGATACCGGCGCGCCGTGGCCGCTTGGCGCTGCAAGTGGCGGATCTGCTTTTCCACCTCCTCGCGCAAATCATTCAGCCGGTCCAGGTTCTCGCGCGTATGCGCGATGCGGCTTTCGGTCTCGCGACGCCGCTCCTTATAGCGCGAGATTCCAGCCGCTTCTTCCAGGAAAGCGCGCAGATCGTCGGGCCGGGCCTCGATCACGCGTGAAATCATTCCTTGCTCGATGATGGCGTAGCTGCGGGTTCCCAAGCCGGTGCCTAAGAACAGCTGCGTGATGTCTTTGCGGCGTACCTTCAAGCCATTGATGAAGTAGTCGGAAGCGCCGTCGCGGCTCACCGCGCGGCGCAGCGCCACTTCGTTGTAATTTGCATAAGGACCACCGATCTTGCCGTCGGAGTTGTCGAACACCAGTTCCACCGACGCGCTGCCCAACGGCTTGCGGGACGCAGAGCCGTTGAAAATTACGTCCGCCATCGACTCGCCGCGCAGGTGTTTTGCGGAGATTTCCCCCATCACCCAGCGCACCGCATCGATGATGTTGGACTTGCCGCACCCATTAGGTCCCACCACCCCGGTCAGGCTGCTGGGAAACGTGACGGTCGTCGGATCGACGAATGACTTGAAGCCGGCGATTTTGAGTTTGGTTAAGCGCATTGTTCACGCGGTGTCGTGGGCCACTTGTGGCGCGTAGTGTAAAGTAAACGTCACGCAGGTAAACCCCTTACGGTGATCGCTCCATCTCTGCCATGACGGAACCAAGCTCGAGCCTCGAAGTTTTTGCCAATCCCGCGCCCGAACGGGACTACGCCATACGTATGACGATTCCGGAGTTCAGCTGCCTGTGCCCCAAGACCGGCCAGCCTGACTTTGCAACGCTCGACCTCGACTATGTGCCCAACGAGCGCTGCGTCGAATTGAAGTCCCTGAAACTCTATATTTGGTCGTTCCGCAGCCGCGGCGCATTCCATGAAGCGGTTACCAACGAAATATTGCGGGATCTGGTGGCTGCCACTGCTCCGCGCTACATGCGGATTTCGGCCAAATTCAACGTGCGCGGCGGGATTTACACCACGGTCGTGGCGGAACATCGAGCCGCCGGCTGGGTTGCTGCCGCACCGGTCGAATTACCCTAGGGAATTCACCGGCCAATCATAGGCTTAAGACCGGAAAATATGTTTTGTGCGCGGCCTGTACACGCCTGATTGCGTCGGTATAATCGCGCGCTCTTTCGTTAGGAGGCGGAAAATCCAAATGCCCTCGAAGAAACCCAATAAAGCGGCTAAGCGGCCAGGAAAGGCGACACCCAAAAAAGCGACTCATAAAGCAGCCGCTCCCAAAAGGGCGGTACGGCCGCCGACGAAAGCAAAGCCCATCGCCACATCAAAGGTAACAGTGAAACCGACCAAATCCGCACCCAAACCCGTGAGCGCGAAGGCCGCGCCTGCAAAACCCGTGGGCGCCAAGAGCGCTGCGCTGAAGGCCGCGCCTGCAAAACCCGTGAGCGCGAAGGCCGCGCCTGCAAAACCCGTGCGCGCCAAGAGCGCTGCGCTGAAGGCCGCGCCTACGGCTCCCATGCCCGGGACGCCGGCGCCCCGAGCCGGCAGTGAAAAGATTGCGCCGATCAAGTTCGACCCTCGCCCGCTGGTGATGCCGCGCGCGCTGCAAAACGATGAAGACGGCGACGCCGAGGCTTCTGCCTCAGCCAGCCTGCTGGCCGGCCCGCGCAATGTAAAGCCGTACATCGCTCGCCGCGGCGAGCAGTACATGAACAAGGAGCAGTTGGAGCACTTCGCCCGCATTCTGCAGACTTGGAAGCGAGATCTGATGGTGGAAGTCGATCGCACCGTGCTGCACATGAAGGATGAAGCCGCCAATTTTCCCGACCCGAACGACCGGGCCACGCAAGAGGAAGAGTTCAGTCTCGAGCTGCGCACGCGCGACCGCGAGCGCAAGCTGATCCGCAAGATCGACGAGGCCCTGAAGCGCATTGAAGACGGCTCGTATGGCTATTGTCTGGAAACGGGCGAAGAAATAGGCATCAAGCGCTTGGAGGCCCGTCCGGTCGCAACGCTGTCGGTCGAGGCGCAGGAGCGGCGCGAGCGCCGGGAAAAACAGTACGGCGACCGCGACGACCGGTACCGATAGCCCTGCGCCGCGTTACATCGGGCGGTTCGCACCGACGCCGTCGGGCGACCTGCATCTAGGTTCGCTTTTCACAGCGGCGGCAAGCTTCCTGGATGCGCGCGCCCACGGTGGACGCTGGCTGTTGCGCATCGAGGATCTCGATCGGCCCAGAGAGGTGCCAGGCTCGGCGGACGGCATTCTGCGCACACTGGAATGCTTCGGCTTCGAATGGGACGGCCTCACGCATCAGTCCGAGCGCGGCGAAATCTATGCCGCCGCATTGCAGCGGCTTGAGGCCGAACAGCGCACTTTTTCCTGTATCTGCAGCCGCGCGCAGCTCGAGGACGAGTTGCGCTATCCCGGGACCTGCCGCGATCGGCCGGCGGCGGAAGCAGTTCCGGCCGCGATCCGCCTCCGCGTCGATCCCCGCGAGATTGAGTTTACCGACTGCATCCAAGGCACCCACCGGCAGGAGGTAGCGGGGGCGGTTGGAGACATCATTCTCAGACGCCGCGACCAAATCATTGCCTATGTGCTCGCAGTGGTGGTCGATGACGCCGCGCAGGGCATTTCACATGTCGTTCGCGGCGCCGATCTTTTGGACAATACGCCGCGCCAGATCTATCTGCAGCAGCTGTTGGGGATTGCCGAACCGCGTTATGCCCACTTGCCGGTGCTGATCGAATCCGATGGGGCGAAGCTGGCGAAGTCGCGGCGCAGCGTGGCAGCTGACGCGGATTCTCCCTTGCCGAGGCTGCTCAGCATATTTTCGCTGCTGGGTCTGGCACCCCCGGCAGCGCTCAGGTCTGGACCAATCTCTGCAGCGTGGACTTGGGCGATCGAGCAATGGAGCGTCGATAAGGTACCCAAATGCCTTGATTTGCGTGTAAATGATTAATAACGCTGGGAAAAAATGCCGATTTGCCTTAGCGCTGCATTGCGCTATTCTTTGATCTCGTAGTCCTTAAATGATCAGACGTGGACTGGCACGGACCGGCATCCTCCGGTGGTGCCCGCCAACACGAGCGAGGAGCCCCATGAGCGAACCGCGAGTGATTAAAAAATATCCGAATCGACGCCTCTACGACACGGTCGAAAGCCGCTACATCACCTTGGCTGATGTCCGGCGCCTGGTCGTCGAAAGGATCGATTTCGTCGTTGTCGACAAGAAGAACAATGCCGACATTACGCGCAGTATCCTGCTTCAGGTCATTGCCGAGCAGGAGCATTTGGCCGAACCGATCCTGAGCCAGGAATTTATGGTCAGCGTGATCCGCTCCTACGGCACCACGCTGCAAGGTCAAGTGAGCCCGCACCTGGAGCAGAGCCTGAAGCAGCTGATGAACCAGCAGCCTACCCCTCAGCTTCGAGAGCGCGTCAAGACCGTGGCCGGCGGCGAAGCGCCGCGGCCTCGCGTCGCCTCGAATTTGGTGCGCGACGGTTAGCCGCCGCGCGCACTGACCGCGGCCAACGACGCCGCGCCGAAGCTACGCAGCGTCGACGTTGCGCATGGAGAGCCGTACCCGGCCCTGACGATCGACCTCGAGCACCTTGACGCGCACCACGTCGCCTTCCTTGAGTTTGTCGCCGACCCGCTCCACGCGTTCCTCGGAGATCTGGGAAATATGCACCAGACCGTCGCGCCCGGGCAGGATGGTCACAAAAGCGCCGAAATCCATGAGGCGCGCGACCTTGCCTTCGTATACCCGGCCGACTTCAACATCCGCGGTGATCAGTTCAATGCGGCGCTGAGCCTCGCGGCCCGCCGCACCCTGAACCGATGCGATTTTCACCGTGCCGTCGTTTTCGATGTCGATCGAGGTGCCGGTCTCTTCGGTGATCTGGCGAATGACCGCGCCGCCCTTGCCGATCACATCGCGGATCTTTTCCGGATCGATCTTCAGGGTGATGATGGTGGGCGCCCACTCGGACATGTTCTCGCGCGGTTTGGCGAGTACTTTGTTCATTTCGCCGAGGATGTGCAGTCGGCCGTCGCGCGCCTGATCCAGCGCCACTTTCATGATCTCGCGCGTGATGCTCGTGATCTTGATGTCCATTTGCAGCGCGGTTATGCCGTCTTTGGTGCCGGCAACTTTGAAATCCATATCGCCCAGATGATCCTCGTCTCCCAAAATGTCCGTGAGCACTTGGAAGCGCGATCCTTCCTTGACCAATCCCATCGCCACGCCCGCGACCGGTGCCTTGATCGGCACGCCCGCGTCCATCAACGCCAGGCTGGTGCCGCAGACGGAAGCCATGGAGCTCGAACCATTCGACTCGAGAATTTCCGACACCACGCGAATGACGTAGGGGAACTTCTCGACTCCCGGCATCACGGCCTTAACGCCGCGCTTGGCTAGGTTGCCGTGACCGATCTCGCGCCGCTTGGGCGATCCCATCATGCCGGTCTCGCCGACGCTGAAGGGCGGGAAATTATAGTGCAGCATGAACGGCTCTTTGCGCTCGCCGGTCAGGCCGTCGATGATCTGTGCATCGCGCCCCGTCCCTAAGGTGGTGACCACCAAGGCTTGTGTTTCGCCGCGGGTGAACAGCGCTGAGCCGTGCGTGCGGGCCAGTACGCTGGTGCGAATATTGATGCCGCGCACCGTCTTGGTGTCGCGGCCGTCGATACGCGGCTGGCCGTCGAGAATCTTCGCACGGACGAGCCGATATTCCAGATTGGAAAACTCGGCGCCGACCTGTTCGGCCGTAAACTTCGGCGTCTCGCCCTTCGTCAAGGCCTCGACCGCCGCAGCCTTGATCTCTTTGATCTTGGCGTAACGCTGCATCTTTTCCGTGAGCGTGTACGCGGCCGACACGGCCGATTCGGCGAATCCACCGACCGCTGACTGCAGTTCTTTGTTCGGTTCCGGTGCGGCCCAGATCCACTTTGGCTTGCCTGCCTCTGCCGCCAGTTCGTTAATGGCCTTGATGGCAATCTGCATTTGCTCATGGCCAAAGGTCACCGCGCCGAGCATGACCTCCTCGTTCAGACCGTCAGCTTCCGATTCCACCATCAGCACGCCTTCGCTGGTACCCGCCACGACCAAGTCCAGCTTGGATGTCGTCAGTTGGGTGGCGGTCGGATTGAGCACGTACTTGCCGTCGATGTAGCCGACCCGTGCCGCGCCGATAGGACCTAGAAACGGCATGCCGGAAATCGCCAGTGCGGCGGATGCGCCGATCAGGGAAGCGATATCGGGATCGACCTCGGCATTCACCGAAATTACCGAAGCGACGACCTGCACGTCATTGATGAAGCCTTCCGGAAACAACGGCCGGATCGGCCGATCGATGAGGCGCGAAGTCAGGGTTTCCTTCTCCGTGGGCCGCCCCTCGCGTTTAAAAAACCCGCCCGGGATGCGCCCCGCCGCATAGGTCTTTTCCTGATAGTTCACGGTGAGCGGGAAGAAATCACGGCCCGGAGTTGCCTTCTTCAGGCCCACGGCGGTAACCAGCACCACCGTCTCGCTCATGGACACCAGGACCGCACCGTCAGCCTGCCGGGCAAGTTCGCCGGTCTCCAGGGTTACCGTGTGATCTCCATACTTAAAACTTTTTTTGATAGCGCCCACGTGGACCCCTTTGCGTAATTCGGAAGTGTAAGACGCAGGCGCCAGTGCGCGCCTGCAGCGGCGCCTGTTAGCGGCGTAACCCTAAGCGTTCGACCAATTGCGTGTACTTGTCCGGAGTTCTGCTCTTCAGGTAATCGAGCAGCTTGCGGCGCTGATTGACCATCTTGAGCAGTCCGCGGCGCGATGCATGGTCGGCTTTGTGCGTGGTGAAATGCTGGCTCAAGCCGTTGATGCGCTCGGACAACAAGGCAATTTGAACTTCGGGGGAGCCGGTGTCTTGCGCGCTGCGCTGGAATTTACCGACGACGCCCGTCTTTTCTTCACGAGTAAGTGGCATTGAAATCAAACCCTCAATCAATAACTTAGGACCTTTTAGGAAGCCGCGCATTGTACGCGTCGCGGCATCTGCCCTCAAGCACGATTCACGCCCGATGAAATAAGCCGCAAGGGCCTGAGGAGCCCGGCAGCCTCGATTTCACCCAACCCCAAAAATCCCAAGCCGTCCGCATAGATACGCACCATTCCGGGAAGCTCAAGCGCGACATCGATCATTTGGCCCTGCCGCAGGGCATTGACCCCTCCGGCCGGCAGGTCAAATCGACGCCAAGATCGCAATGCGGCATCCACCGGCAGCAGCGCCTTGTGCCGGTCTTCCAGGCTCAAGCTCTCCAATGCCTCAAATTGCCATTGAGGCTCCGCGCGGAACGGAGCGACTGCGAGGCGGCGCAGGGCCGCCAGGTGACCGATGGTTCCCAGCTGTGACGCCAGATCCTCGGCGAGCACGCGAATATACGCGCCTTTCGTGCAACTCACTTCAAAGGAGAGATCGGGTGCCTGCCAATCGAGCAGCTGCAACTCATGAATGGTGATGCTGCGCGCCGCGCGGTCCCGCGTGATGCCGGCGCGCGCATATTCGTACAGGGGTTTCCCATCCTGTTTCAGCGCCGAATGCATGGGCGGAATTTGCCGGTAGTCGCGCGGGAATGCCTGCAGGGCGCGCTGCAGTGCTTCGCGCGACAGCGCTGGCAGCTCGCGCGTTTCGATCACCTCGGATTCACGATCCGCGCTCGGCGTACGTTCACCCAAACGAACCGTCACGCGGTAGGTTTTGTCGGCATCCAATAGTTGCGTGCCGAATTTGGTGGCTTCGCCGAAGCAAATCGGCAACAGACCCGATGCGAGCGGGTCCAGAGACCCGGTATGTCCCGCCTTGCGGGCATTGAACAAGCGCTTGACGCGCGCCACTGCCCCCGCGGAACTCAAGCCCAGGGGTTTGTCGAGCAGAAGAATGCCATGCAGGTCGACGGGCATTTGGGTGCGCTAGCCTTCATCGACGATATGGTCATGCTCGTCGGTCTCGCCGCCCGATGCAGCCGTGTTGTCCTTCGTCGTCTTCAGAGAATTGATCAACTGGGTCAATCGCACGCCGTGCTCTATGGTGGTGTCGAGCTCGAACGTCAGAGTCGGCGTATGACGGATCATCAGCGACTTCGATAGGGCGTTGCGCAGGAAGCCTGAGGCGCTCTCTAATCCGCGCTGCACTTTCGGGTCCGCGCCATCCTTGCCGAAAATCAGGTAGTAGACCCGCGCCGTGCGCAAATCGCCGCTGACGTTGACCGCGGTGATGGTGACATTGCCGATCCGCTCGTCCTTGACGTCGCGCCGCAAAAGCTCGGTAAGCTCGCGCTGAATCTGCTCGCCCAAGCGCTTGACCCGCGGATTGTCTTGTTTAGGCGCCATGCGCCACTCTTAACGGGGTCGAAGCGACCCCGTCCGATATTGGTCTAAAGAGTTCTAGCAACTTCAACTCGTGAATAGCATTCGATCTGATCGCCTTCGCGCACGTCATTGTAGTTCTTGACGCCGATGCCGCACTCGGTGCCCGCGCGCACCTCATTGACGTCGTCCTTGAAGCGTTTCAAGGATTCCAATGCGCCCTCGAAGATCACCACGTTGTCGCGCAGCACGCGGATCGGGAAATTGCGGCGCACATAACCGTCGATGACCATGCAGCCCGCGACCGTGCCGAATTTGCTGGAGCGGAATACGCTTCTGACTTCGGCAAGCCCGACGATTGCCTCCTTGACCTCCGGCGACAGCATGCCGGTGAGCACCGCCTTGATGTCGTCGATGGCTTCGTAAATGATGCTGTAGTAGCGCACATCGACGCCATGCTCCTTGATGGCGGCGCGCGCGGCAGCATCGCCGCGCACATTGAAAGCGATGATGCGCGCCTTCGAAGCCGCCGCCAAGGTGACGTCGGACTCGGTGAGACCACCGACGCCGGACGCGATGATATTCACCGCCACCTCGGCGGTCGACAGGCCGTTCAAGGAATCCCGCAGCGCCTCTGCGCTTCCCTGCACGTCGGCCTTCACCAACAGCTGTACCAGGTCGGCCTTGCTCTCGCCCATGGTCGAGAACACGTCCTGCATGTTGGTCGCCTTCTGCGCCAGCTTCACATCGCGGGACTTCGATTTCCGATGCATGGCGACTTCGCGCGCCTTGCGCTCGCTCTCCACCACCAGCAGCTCATCACCCGCATTCGGCGCGCCCGACAGTCCCAAGACCACCACCGGTATGGACGGCCCCGCCGTCTCGACCGGTTGTCCAGCCTCGTCGAACAGCGCACGCACCCGGCCGAACTCCTGGCCGATGAGCAGCGGATCGCCCAGCTTCAGGGTGCCGCGCAGCACCAGCACGGTTGCCACGGCGCCGCGGCCTTTCTCCAGGCTCGATTCGATCACGTAGCCGGCGGCCAGACCGGCCGTGGGCGCCTTGAGCTCGAGCACTTCGGCCTGCAGCAGAATGCTGTCGAGCAGCTGCTCGACGCCCATACCGGTGCGCGCCGAGACGGGCACGAAAATATTCTCGCCGCCCCACTCTTCCGGGATAACGCCGTATTTCGTGAGTTCTTGCTTGACCTTTTCCGCATCGGCCTCCGGCTTATCCATCTTGTTGAGCGCAACGACGATGGGTACCTTCGCGGCCTGCGCATGCTGAATGGCCTCGATGGTCTGCGGCATGACGCCGTCATCGGCGCCGACCACCAAAATAACGATATCCGTCACCTGTGCGCCGCGCGCGCGCATCGAAGTGAACGCCGCATGGCCGGGTGTATCGAGGAAGGTCACCATCCCCTTGGCCGTCTCGACGTGATAGGCACCGATATGCTGAGTAATACCGCCGGCTTCGCCGGCCGCCACCTTGCTGCGCCTGATGTAGTCCAATAACGAGGTCTTGCCATGATCGACATGTCCCATGACCGTCACGACCGGCGGCCGCGGCAATACCTCGAGCGAGGAGTCGGTTTCGCCTTGCAGGTCATCCTCGATGATATTTTCCTTGCGCAGCACCGCCGTGTGGCCCATTTCCTCGACCACCAGCACGGCAGTGTCCTGCTCGATCATTTGATTGATCGTCGCCATCACGCCCATGTTCATCATGACTTTGATGACTTCGGTGGCCTTGACGGCCATTTTTTGCGCCAATTCGCCGACCGTCATCGCCTCGCCGATCGCCACTTCGCGCACCACGCGCGCAGTCGGCATCTCGAATGCATGCTTGGTGTCCGCCTCGCCGACCGAGCGGCGCCGGCCATCCCGTGATTTCTTCTTCTTATGGCGCGAGCTCACATCCCCGACGATGTGCAGTTCCTGGCGGCCGTAGCGGGTGGATTTATCGTCCACCGCCTCGCGCGCCGCCTTGCCGGGTTTCGCCGCGGCCGCCTTGCGTTCCCGTTCAGCGACCTCACGAGCTTGGATTTCCGCGACCCGACGCGCCTCTTCTTCTGCGGTTCGTTTACGGTTCTCTTCGTCGCTGCGCCGCCGGCTCTCTTCCTCCTGGCGCTCGCGGTCCTGCCGCTCCTTCTCCAGGCGCTCATGTTCGGCTCGCTCCAGCGCTTGCTTCGCTTGTTCTTCGGTCTCGCGCTGCTTGTCGATTTCTTCCTGTTGGTGCCGTGCCTGGTCTTCCAATACTTCGCGTTTGACGTAGGTGCGCTTGCTGCGCACCTCGACGTTGACCGTGCGTGCGCGTCCTTGCGGACTCGCCAGCTTCAGCTCGGATTGCGACTTGCGGCGCAGCGTGATTTTGCGCGGAGCGGCATCGCCTTGAGTCTCGTCATGACCGTGGCTGCGGCGCAGATGCGTCAGCAGCTCGTGCTTGGCGTCTTCGCTGATCATGTCTTCGGCGCCGACGACCTTGATCCCGGCCTGATCGAGCTGCTGCAGCAGCCGATCCACCGGCACCTTCAACACCTCAGCGAACTGAGCGACGGTTACATCTGCCATACCTGCTCCTAGACCTTAGCTTCTTCCGCGAACCAGTGCTTGCGGGCATTCATGATCAGTTCGCCGGCCTTCTTTTCGTCGACGCTGCCCATCTCGACCAGTTCATCGACCGCCAGATCGGCCAAGTCATCGCGCGTGCGCACGCCCTTGCGCGCCAACGTCTTACCGAGCGCCTCGCCGGTGATCTCGACCAAATCCGGTCCCGGCTCGGCGCCGTCCATGGACTCCTCGCTCGCGATGGCCTGAGTCAGCAGTACATCGCGTGCGCGGGTGCGCAGCTCCTTGACGATTTCCTCGTCAAATTCTTCGATGCCGTTCAATTCGCTGGCCGGCACATAGGCGATTTCCTCGATGGTCGAGAATCCCTCCTGCACCAAAATGCTCGCCACGTCCGCATCGACGTCCAACTGCTTCATGAAGGTCTCGCGCAGCGCGAGGGACTCGGTCTCGCTCTTGGCCTCCGCCTGCGACTCGCTCATGACGTTCAATTCCCAACCCGTCAGCTCGCTCGCCAAACGGATATTCTGGCCGCCGCGGCCGATAGCCTGCGACAGCTTGTCCTCAGAAACGGCAATATCCATCGAGTGGGAATCTTCGTCGACGACGATCGAGGTGACCTCGGCCGGCGCCATGGCATTGATCACGAACTGCGCGTTGTTGTCGTCGAACGGAATGATGTCGACCCGCTCGCCGGCAATCTCATTGGAAACTGCTTGTACGCGTGAACCGCGCATGCCGACGCAGGCGCCGACCGGATCGACGCGCGGATCGTTGCTGCGCACGGCGATCTTTGCGCGCACGCCGGCGTCGCGGGCGGCGGCCAGAATATTGATCAACCCCTGGCCGACTTCGGGCACTTCGAGCTTGAACAATTCGATCAGGAATTCCGGAGCGGTGCGCGACAGGAACAATTGCGGCCCGCGCGGCTCGGTGCGCACTTCCTTCAAGTAGGCCTTGATGCGATCCTGAGAGCGCACCGGTTCGCGCGGAATCATCTCTTCGCGCGCGATGAAGCCTTCGGCATTGGCGCCGAGATCCACGTAGACGCCGTTGCGATCGACGCGCTTGACGATGCCGCTGACGAGCGTTCCGGCGCGGTCCTTGTAGGCATCGACCACCTGTGCGCGCTCCGCTTCGCGCACCTTTTGCACGATCACCTGCTTGGCGGTCTGGGCAAGAATTCGGCCGAACGGCACCGACTCCATCGGCTCTTCGACGAAACCGCCCGGCTCGACGTCTTTATCGACTTCGCGCGCATCATCCAAACGCAGCTCCCGCTCCGGAACCTCGAGCTCCGTCGAGTCGTCCGCGAACACCTTCCAGCGGCGAAACGTATCGTAGCCGCCGGTCTTGCGGTTGATCGAGACGCGCACGTCCAATTCTTCGCCGTGCTTCTTGCGAGTCGCCGAAGCGAGCGCGGCTTCGAGCGCATCGAATATAATTTCCTTGTCGACGCCCTTCTCGTTGGAAACCGCATCGACGGCCATCAATATTTCTTTGTTCATAAACTCAAGACTCCTCGCTCACTCCGGCCGCAACCTCGCCTTCTGAATCCGGTCGAGCGGCAGCTCGTACGCCTTGCCGTCGACTTCCACTACAATCGTGCCGTCTGAAGCTGACTTCAATACCCCGACGAATCGCCGCCGGCCATCGAGCGGCAACTTCAGTTCCACAAAGACCCGCTGACCTAAGAATCGCTCGAAGTGCGCCCGCGTGCGCAATATCCGATCAAACCCCGGCGAGGAAACCTCCAGCGTGTAGTGCCCCTTGATCGGGTCGTGGATCTCGAGCAGCCCGCTGACGGCATGACTTACGCGCGCGCAATCGTCCACGGTTACGGCACCGGCCGCTTCTCCGGCGGGCTGGTCGATGAATATCCGCAGCACGCCCCCGCGCCCTTCCCGCGCAAATTCGATATCGACCAACTCATAGCCCAGCGCCTCGATCGGCGGCTCCAGTAGGCGCATCAAGGCGTCGCGCATTTCTATAACCCAATCTTAAAAAACAAAAAGGGGACCATCGGCCCCCTTGCATCGCTCAACAAAAAGCCCCTTTTACGGGGCCCAATCCAAAAAACGCGTGCCTGGATCTTGCGCAAACGCGAAAACATAAGCCCCAGCCGACTCGAGCCCCATCGAGGGGCGCGATTATAGGCAAAGCCCGTTCAGGCGTAAACCCTGTTTGCGTATAAAACTAGGGCCGCATTGCTGCGGCCCCAATTTATCGCATAAATCTTAAGCAGCTGTTACCAGCGCTTCGGACCGCGAGATCCACCACCACCACCACCGCCGCCACCGCCACCGGTGCGCTCCTGCGCCTCATTCACCTTCAGCGCTCGCCCGTCGACGTCGTGACCATTCAAGGCCTGCATAGCGCGCGCAGCGTCTGCGCTGGCCATTTCAACGAAGCCGAAGCCGCGGGGCCGGCCGGTGTCGCGATCATTGATCAACGCCACCGACTGTACCGCGCCATGCTTTTCGAACAGCGCGCGCACTGCGGACTCGTCCATTGAGAACGGGAGATTGCCAACATACATTTTCGTCATTTGAAGAATACCTACTACAAAAGAAACTATCGGCCGGTCACGCGTGCCTAGAGTGCAAGACTTTAAAGCGGAATGCCGGCCACCTGGATCGAGGAAACCTGCTTTGTGGGTTGTGGCCAAGGTGACGCCGGAGCGGCGCGCTGACCAAAAACGGACCAAGTAGAAATCACGAACCGGCGCAAATATTACAGCAATTTGCCGATAAGTACGAATATTCGTGCGGCTCGAACCGGATGTTGCGCTGCATCAATCCTGGTAACGAACCCCCAAGGCGGCTATTCTCTCGCCTAGCCGCATGCACCGAAGACAACCATTTTAATGACAGTATTCGGATGCCCCTAGCCTACTTCCAGCCCAAGTATTGGATTACATGGGCCGGTTTGGCGGTCATGCGGCTCGTCGAGTTGCTGCCTTTTCCCGCACAAAGACAGGTCGGCAATGGCCTCGGTGTGCTGTTGCGGCACCTGCCCTTGAGCTACTTACGCATCGCGCGCCAAAATATTGCGCTTTGCCTCCCTGAATTGTCCAAGCCTGAGCGCGAAAAGCTGCTCGACCGGCACTGCCGCAGCCTTGGCATGGCGCTGTGCGAGACCGCAGATACCTGGTGGAGCAGCGATGGCCGCCTCACCAAGTTGGCGGAGGTGCAGGGGCTGGATCATTTGAAGGCCGCGCTCGCCAAGGGCCGCGGCGCGATTCTGGTGGGCGGGCATTTTACAACCATCGAAATCTCCACTCGCATACTCGGCACCGTCTTGCCTCTGAATGTCATCTATCGACCGCTGAAAAATGCCCTGCTGTCGCACATTATGTTCGAGAGTTTCTGCCGGCACGGAAATCCGATTCCGAAGGACGACATCCGGAGCATGGTCCGGGCGCTGAAAAAAAATGAAGCCGTATGGTTCGCGCCCGACCAGAGCTACCGGAACAAGGGCGCGGCCATGGTCGAATTCTTCGGCATTCCGGCTGCCAGCAATCCCGCAACCTCGCGTTTGGCGCGAATCTCCGGCGCCGCTGTCATGACCTACTTCGGCGAGCGGCTGCCCGGCAATGCCGGATATCGCTTGGTCATTGGGGAGCCATTCGAGAATTTCCCCGGACCGGACGCGGTAGACGATGTCGCACGCTACAATCGTCTCCTCGAGGCACAGGTTCGCCGGGTCCCGGAACAATATCTTTGGGTTCACCGGCGCTTCAAGGGTTTGAGCAGCGACTATCCCGACTATTACGGCCGTGATTCGCGCGGCCGCTCCCCGCAAGGCTCTCGCGAATAGTCGGCTTACCTGCGAGCAAATTGAGGGCGCATTGCGCGACGCTCGTGCCGGGCGCGATTCTTCGATCCTCGATCCCAAAACCCAGGCGGCGAAGATCCGCGCTTTCTATGTCGACCCGCCCAGTGCGCGCCGCGGCATCGGCTCATTACTGCTCGATCGCTGCGAGGTGGGCTCGGGCGAGAGCATCGAATTTATCCCCATGCACAAGCATCTAGTCGCGCCATAAGCGCTGCCAGCCGGCATGCCCGAGCGCTCGCAACGTGCGTACGTTTCTTTGGTAGATTTGCGCGGTGTCGCCGCAGGCCTCGACGGCGCGCTCTACACTCGCCTCTCGCAACAAATGCAACATCGGAAACGGCGAACGGTTCGTGTAGTTTTCGATGTCGTCGGGCCGCGACCCGGCAAACCGATAATAAGGATGAAAGCTGGCGACTTGCAGACATCCCTCGAGGCCAAGCTCAGCGACCGCGCCGTCGCAGACCGCCAGAAAATCGTTGAATTCGACAAAGTCGTTGAGCACCCAAGGGTGGATGAGCAGCGTTGTCTCCCACCGCCGCTGCTCCGCGCGCGCAAGCCATTGAAGCTCGGAATGGAGATCCTCCAGCAAGCCCGAGGCGCTGCGCCGTTCGCAGACGCAGAAGCGCACGCGATTGCCCCGATAAGGCTGCTCCGCGAACGGACACAGGTTGAGGCCGATCACGGATATTTCCAGCCAGCGGCGCGTCGCGGAAATTATTTCATCGGTATGCAGGCAGCATTCTCCTCGATCCCAAGCCGGTCTGGAGCAGCCGGTTCTAGTATCCTATTCGCCTTTCACGAACGAGAACTCTTTTAATGCCGCAATCGATTCCTGCCACCCTCATCCCAGGAGATGGGATCGGCCCCGAAATCATGGACGCGGTGCTCGCCGCGTTGGATGCGCTCGGCGCGCCCTTTGCCTGGGACAAGCAAATCGCTGGCCTGGGCGGCGTGACCGCGGCGGGCGATCCGCTGCCGCCGAAGACTTTGGCGAGTATCCGCCGTACGCGGCTCGCGCTCAAAGGTCCGCTCGAGACCCCCTCCGGCGGGGGCTATCGCTCGTCGAACGTCCGACTGCGGGAAGAGTTCAAGTTGTATGCGAATTTGCGCCCCGCGCGGACGCTGATTCCAGGAGGCCGTTTCGACAACATCGACCTGGTGGTGGTGCGTGAAAATCTCGAGGGCTTGTACATCGGCCACGAGGTCTACATTCCCATCGATGACGATCCGCATGCGCTTGCCATGGCCACCGGCGTCAACACTCGTCAAGGCAGCCGGCGTCTGTTGGATTTTGCCTTCACGCATGCGGTCGCAACCGGCCGCAAGAAGGTCGCGATCGTTCACAAGGCCAACATCATGAAAGCGCTGACGGGGATTTTTCTAGAGACCGGCGTCGAGTTGTACGAGCGCAAGTACAAGGGCCAATTCACCTTGGAAAGCGTCATCATCGACGCGTGCGCGATGAAACTGGTGCTGAACCCGTGGCAGTTCGACGTCTTGGTAACCACCAATTTATTCGGCGACATCCTGTCGGACTTGGCCGCCGGCTTGGTGGGAGGACTGGGCATGACGCCCGGCGCCAACATCGGCGCGGATGCGGCCATATTCGAAGCGGTACATGGCTCCGCTCCCGACATTGCCGGCAAAGGAATCGCCAATCCGATCGCGCTGCTGCTGGCCGCCGCGATGATGCTGGAGCATTGCCGCTTGCCGCATATGGCGGCCAGATTGCGCACCGGCATCGATCAAACGCTCAACGTCGATCAAGTCCGCACCGGCGATTTGGGCGGCAAGGCAAATACCGCGGAATTCACCCGTGCGTTGATTGCACGCATTGGCAATTGAAGATGGCAGCCGTCATCTCCATCAACGGCGTAAGCAAGTCGTACGCCGGCGGCTTTCAGGCGCTGAAGCTCGTCAATCTCGACATCGAAAAGGGCGAGATCTTCGCGTTGCTCGGGCCCAACGGCGCCGGCAAGACGACGCTGATCAACATCGTGTGCGGCATCGTCACGACGAGCAGCGGCAGCGTGGTCGCCGACGGCCACGATATCGCGAAGGACTTCCGCGCGGCACGCTCGAAGATCGGGCTC